>NZ_CAAJGM010000221.1 GCF_900996235.1 Paraburkholderia sp. BCC1885 | reverse complement strand
ACTCCCGCTTGCGCGTTCGTTTGGTCGTCAAATCCAATCCCAGATTAGCTTGTCTCATGCCCAAATCGTCGCAGTCGACGGCATATTTGGCAACTCAATTCCTGCATGATTTATGCAGACCTTCCACAGACATTGGTGGTCGTGTGAGCGGATCGGGGACCGTTCGGACGGCGCCATAAAAAAGCCCGCCGGTCGGGGCGGGCTAAGCTGAGGAGATTCACACAACAAACCTCACGGGGGATGAGGTGAATCCAGTGTAGCTTCGTATGAGGCAGATTGGGTTTCATAAGCTCTTACAGCTATTACGCTCCGTGACGAGGCCCCGTGTGGGCCGGGTTACGGAGCGTTTTTACTTTGGAGCGCGGGTAATTTTGCTTAAGCGCGAGTATGGATTTGCCCGGGCGACACGGCCTGCAGCGATTTGAATCCCACCCATCCCCAGTAGACGCGATGATGGACAATCAACCCGTCGGCCAGATCCATCATTTCCACCAGGTCGACCTGATCGCCGTCCGGCGTGTGTCGCGGATACTCCCACGTGAGCTGTCTGCCGTTGCAAAAGAACGTGCCGGTGCGATACCAGCGACCCAGGCCGTTGGAAGGCGCGCGCAGACCGGCATCGAAGAATGCGCGGATATCCGGCTTGCCGGTCAGGATGCCGCTCTGGCGGTCCCGCGATGTGGCAAGGACGAGTGGGCTTTCGAAGATGGCGGCGTCGGCATACAGCGCCATGAGCGCGTCGAGATCGCGCTTCTGGACCGACTCGTGCCATTGGTCGTAGATGTGGCGAATCTCGGCTTGCGTGGCCTCGGTCATGATCAGTTTCCGTCGTCGTGGTAGGACTTCGAGTCTAGAACTCGCCCCGACGGAATGTTTCGATCCGTGTCGAACGATGCAGACCGAAGCTAGTGAATCACGAGCGCGTTCGATTGCACGTTGCCCGCACCCGAGACGATATTTGCGCCGACATTGCCGCTGACATGGGACAACGCTCCGGCGCCGAGTGTGGCGCTCGTGCTGCCGGTGAGCGATGCCGCGGCGTGGGCGTCCTGCAGCGTGTTGACGTCGGCGGCGGGCGAACCGACGAGGGCGATCTGGTTGGACTGCGCATTCAGCGCGCCGGCGGCGACATTGATGCCGGCGCTGCCGGTCGCCCCGCGCAATACATCCGTGCCGACGGAGGCCAGCGATGACGGTAGGGTCGCGCTGCCGTTCGTCTGCTGGACGGTGGTTAGCTTCGTGGTGCCGAACAGCGAGGCGACATCCGGATCGGTAGACGCCAGCGCGTTGACGAGAGCGGGCGAGGCGCCGATGCCGACCGACACGAGCAGGGTAACGAGGGGGCGAAGTTTCATGGGGGACTCCCGGACGAGTTTTGGAGGGACTCGTAACTGTGATATCGGCGGGGAGGAGGGGGAACTTGAGGGGGCGGAGGATTGCTCTTTCGGCATGCGTGAATCAAAAAAGCCCCGCAGAATTTCTTCTCCGGGGCTTTTTGAATCGTGGCGGAGGCGGTGAGATTCGAACTCACGGAAGGATCACTCCTTCGCCGGTTTTCAAGACCGGTGCCTTAAACCGCTCGGCCACACCTCCAAGCCCGAAATTGTAACCTGAAATCTGCCCGCTACGGCAACCCCAGGCGCAATCATCACGCGTTTACGGCTCCGGATCCTTCAAAAACAGGCCCTGTAGATCGTTCAGAAAAGCCTGTCCAAGCGGCGTCGGCGCAATCTTTTCATGATCGCGCACGATCAGTCCGCGCCGTTCCGCTTCCTGCAACGCCGGCTCGATGGATGTCATCGACATACCCGTTCGCTCGATGAACCGGTGCACCGGAAATCCCTCCACTAGCCGCAGCGCGTTCAACATGAATTCGAACGGCAGATCGCGCGTCCCGACCTCATTCTCTTCATGCACCGGCATGCCCGCCTTGGCCTGCTCGATGAAGGTGGTCGGATGCTTGTAACGCATCTGCCGCAGGATGCGGTTGGGAAACGACAGCTTGGTATGCGCGCCCGCGCCAATCCCCAGATAGTCGCCAAAGCGCCAGTAGTTCAGATTGTGCTGGCTCTGCCGATGCGGCTGCGCATACGCCGACACCTCATAGCGCCCGTAGCCCGCCGCCGCGGTGCGTTCGTGGATCCAGTCCTGCATATCGGCGGACGAATCGTCGTCCGGCAATGCGGGCGGAAATTTCGCAAACAGCGTGTTCGGTTCGAGCGTCAGGTGATACAGCGAGAGATGCGGCGGCGTGAACGACAGCGCCGTTTCGATATCCGTCTGACACTCCGCGAGCGTCTGCTGCGGCAGCGCGAACATCAGGTCGAGATTGAAGTTGTCGAAGGTGTTGGCCGCAACTTCCACCGCGTGATGCGCCTGCTTCGAATCGTGGATTCGTCCCAGCGCCTTCAGATGCGCCTCGTTGAAACTCTGGATTCCCACCGACAGGCGGTTCACGCCGCTCGCACGAAACTGCGCGAACTTGTCCGCTTCGAACGTGCCGGGGTTGGCTTCGAGCGTGATCTCGGCGTCGGCGTCGAGCGGCAGCAGGGCGCGCACGTCCGAGAGCAGCCGGTCGAGTCCCGCCGCCGACAGCAAACTGGGCGTGCCGCCGCCGATGAACACCGTATGCACCTGACGCCCCCACACGAGCGGCAATGCCAGTTCGAGATCCGTGCGCAGCGCGTCGAGATATTCGGTTTCGGGAAACGCGTCGCCCTTCCACTCGTGCGAATTGAAATCGCAATAAGGACACTTGCGCACGCACCACGGAAAATGCACGTATAGCGCGAGCGGCGGCAAGGACGTGAGGTGGATGCGGCCCGGCGCAGTGAACGCTTTGATCACGCCGGCGCCGCGCTGGCCGGCGGGCTGAATGGGAATCACGCTTCCTCCGTCAGGCGCGCGAGCAGTTGCCGCAGCGCGATCGCACGATGGCTGCTGGTGTTTTTCACGGCCGGATCGAGCTCGGCCGCGGTCGCATTCAGATCGGGCAGAAAGAAGTGCGGGTCGTAACCGAAGCCGTGCGCGCCGCGCGGGGTATCGATGATCTGCCCTGGCCAGCGGCCTTCGGCGATCAACGGCTCGGGGTCGTCGGCGTGGCGCACGAGAACCAGGGCGCAGAAATAGTAGGCGCGGCGATCGGCTGCGCCCTGCAGTTGTTCGACGAGACGCGCGTTATTGGCCGCATCGCTTTTCGGGCCGCCGGCCAGTTGCGCATAGCGCGCCGAATACACGCCCGGGGCGCCTCGCAGCGCACGCACGCACAGACCGGAATCGTCGGCGAGTGCGGGCAGCCCCGTGAGCTTGGCCGCATGACGCGCCTTCGTCAGCGCGTTCTCGACGAAGGTCGGATAGGGCTCTTCCGCTTCCGGCACATTGAGCGTGCCTTGCGGAATCAGTTCGACGCCGGCCGCGCCGAGCAACGCCGCGAACTCGCGCAGTTTGCCTGGGTTATTCGAAGCCAGCACCACTTTGCCGAGTGGCGCAGGCCGCGGCTCGTGTCCTTGCGCCGCCGCGCCGCCGGCATGTTGACGATCACTCACCCTGCCACTCCAAGCGCTGCTTTCTGTTTCGCAACCAGCGTGCGGATGCCGTCGCTGGCGAGGTCGAGCAGTGCATTCATTTCATCGCGCGAGAACGGCGTGCCTTCTGCGGTGCCCTGAACTTCGACGAAGCCGCCCGCGCCCGTCATCACCACGTTCATGTCTGTGTCGCACTGCGAATCTTCGTCGTAGTCGAGATCCAGCACCGGCAGGCCGTTGTAGACGCCCACCGAAATCGCCGCGACGAAGTCCGTAATCGGCGATTGTTCGATCTTGCCGCTGGCGAGCAGCTTCGTCACCGCGTCGTGCGCAGCGACAAATGCGCCGGTGATGCTGGCCGTGCGCGTGCCGCCGTCGGCCTGGATCACGTCGCAATCGAGATTCATGGTCCGTTGGCCGAGCTTCTCGAGATCGAACACCGAGCGCAGCGCCCGGCCGATCAGCCGCTGGATTTCCTGGGTGCGGCCGGTCTGCTTGCCGCGCGCGGCTTCGCGGTCGTTACGGGTGTTGGTGGCGCGCGGCAGCATGCCGTATTCGGCGGTGAGCCAGCCCTGGCCGCGGTCGCGCAGGAAGCCCGGCACGCTTTCGCTGACGCTCGCCGTGCAGATCACCTTGGTGTCGCCGAATTCGACCAGCACCGAGCCCTCCGCATGCTTCGTATAGTGACGCGTGATGCGCACATCGCGCAGTTGGTCGGCGCGGCGGCCGCTGGGGCGGTCTTTGGCAAAGGCGGTGGTGTCGTTCATCGGGTGTCGTTCATCCATTAGGGATCGGGATGGAGAGAGGGCGGAGGGAAACCGCGATTTTACCGCCGATCGGTTGGCCCGGCTCCCCGCGCGCGCCGGAAGTCTCTATGAGATGGCCTTGCCGCCAAAAATGGGATAATGCGGCTTCCCCGCCCCGCGTCTCGTACACGCCGGGCGCTTCGACTCCCTGGCTAGCCCATCCACGGCACGGCCTCCATCGCGAGACAAATGATGATCTACAGCATGACTGGCTATGCGAGCGCCACGCGCGAACTCGCAGCGGCCTCAGGCAACGGCGGCGTGAGCGTCTCGGTTGAACTGCGCACGGTGAATTCGCGCTTCCTCGATCTGAACTTTCGCATGCCCGAAGACGTGCGGGTCTGCGAGCCGACTCTGCGCGAAATGCTGATGAACAAGCTCTTGCGCGGCAAGGTGGATATTCGTATCAATCTGCAACGCAGCGAACAGTCGGCCAACGCCGGCGCGATCAATCATGAGGCGCTGACTCAGCTCGCGCTGCTGGAGCGCGCGGTGGTCAACGCGTTTCCGGAGGCCGGCCGTCTGCGGACCGGCGAAATCCTGCGCTGGCCGGGTGTGCTGACCGAAAGCGGCGTGGCCGCCGAAACGCTGCGCGACGCGGTGCTGGCGTGCGGCAAACAGGCGATCGTCGATCTGATCGACGTGCGCGCCCGCGAAGGCGCCCAACTGGCGACGATGCTGCTCGCCAACGTCACGGAGATGGAAGCGATCGTCGCGAAGATCACGCCGCTTGTGCCGGAGTTGATCACGAAGCATCAGCAGAAGATCGTCGAGCGGCTGCAGGAAGCGCTGGGCATCGCCGCGCCCGATACGGTGACGACCAGCATCTCGCGTGAGGAAATCGCCGAGCGGATCCGCCAGGAAGTGACGATGTACGGCATCCGCATCGACATCACCGAGGAGCTGTCGCGCCTCACGGCTCATCTGAACGAAACGCGTCATGTGATCGAGAAGGGCGGCAAGGTAGGCAAGCGGCTCGACTTCATGATGCAGGAGCTCAACCGCGAAGCCAACACGCTCGGCTCGAAGGCCGCCGCGAAGGAACTGGCGGATGCCTCGATGACCCTGAAGCTGCTCATCGAACAGATGCGCGAGCAGGTACAGAATCTGGAGTAAATTTCGAGCCACTCTCGGATAACGATTGCAATGACCGACCACACAAGCGAAACCAGCGCACGCCACAATCCTTATGCCGGCGCTTATCCCGGCAACCTGTTCATGGTGGTCGCGCCGTCGGGCGCGGGCAAGTCGACGCTCGTCAACGCGCTGCTCGCGCGCGACGCGGCGATCCGCCTGTCGATCTCCTACACGACGCGCCCGCCGCGTCCCAAGGAGAAAGACGGCGAGCATTACCACTTCACGACGGTCGACGATTTTCTGAAGCGCCACGCGGAAGGCGAGTTCCTCGAAAGCGCGGAAGTGCACGGCAACTACTACGCCACTTCGCGTCTGTGGATCGAAGAGCAGATGAAAAGCGGCCATGACGTGCTGCTGGAAATCGACTGGCAGGGCGCGCAACAGGTCAAGAAACAGTTTCGCAATGCCGTCGAAATTTTCATTCTGCCGCCTTCGCTCGAAGCGCTCGAAGAGCGTCTGAAGAAGCGCGGTCAGGATGAGCCGAACGTGATCACGCGGCGCCTGCTGGCGGCCGGTAGCGAGATCGCGCATTCGGCTGAAGCGGAGTTCGTGGTGATCAACGAGAACTTCGACCGTGCGCTGGCCGAACTGCAGTGTCTGGTTGCTTCGACGCGCCTGCGCTTCGCCTCGCAATACGCACGCCACACGGACCTTTTTGTGCAGCTTGGCATCCACCTCCCGCATACGTGATCGCGGCGGGGTACCGAGCACATAAGGTAGAATAAGCAACATACTGAGAAGGAATCCAACATGGCCCGCATTACCGTCGAAGACTGTCTGAAAATGATCCCGAATCGCTTCGAACTGGCGCTTGCCGCAACGTATCGCGCACGCCAGCTCGCACAAGGCCACACGCCGAAGATCGAAAGCCGCGACAAGCCTACCGTCGTCGCGCTGCGCGAAATCGCGGCTGGCCAGGTCGGCGTCGAAATGCTGAAGAAGGTGCCGGTCTAAGGCACGCTTCATCCGCATCTGATTGCCATGTAATTGAACACACGCGTGCAGACCGGCGTCCAACCTGATACGGAGGCGAACATGAGCACCAATCCCTCGTCTCCCGTTTCGGAAGTGGAACACGAAGCCCACGAAGGCGACTCACCGGCCTCGGCACGCAAGTACATCGACGCGGTCCTCGAACAGTCGTTTCGCCATCTGTTCGGGCCGACCGCTACGCCGGAGCAGCCGCGCCGGCACGACGTCGTTTCGATCGCCAAGCTGACCACTGCCCTGTCCGGCTATCTGTCGCCGGAAGAGATCAAGGAAGTCAAGGCGGCGTTCCACTTCAGCGACGAAGCCCATCTCGGGCAGTATCGCCAGAGCGGCGAACCCTATATCACGCACCCGGTTGCCGTCGCGGAAATCTGCGCCAGCTGGAAGCTCGACGCCCAGTCGATCATGGCGGCATTGCTGCATGACGTGATGGAAGATCAGGGCGTGACCAAGGCCGAACTCGCCGAGCGCTTCGGAGCGAAGGTCGCGGAACTGGTCGACGGTTTGTCGAAACTCGACAAGATGGAGTTTCGCAATCGCGAGGAAGCGCAAGCGGAGAATTTCCGCAAGATGCTGCTCGCGATGGCGCGCGACGTGCGCGTGATTCTGGTGAAGCTGGCCGACCGGCTGCACAACATGCGCACCCTCGGCGCGGTGCCGCCGGAAAAACGCCGCCGCGTGGCGCGCGAAACGCTGGATATCTACGCGCCGATCGCTCACCGGCTCGGCCTGAACAATACCTATCGCGAACTGCAGGACCTGAGCTTCGCGAACTTCAACCCGCATCGTTACGCCACGCTCGAGAAAGCCGTCAAGGCGGCGCGCGGCAACCGGCGGGAAGTGGTCGGCAAGATTCTGGAGTCGGTGCAGCGCGCCATTGCGGACGCGAAGCTCGACGCCGAAGTGACCGGCCGCGAAAAGACCATCTTCAGCATCTACAAGAAGATGCGCGACAAGCAGTTGTCGTTCTCGCAAGTGCTGGACGTGTATGGGTTCCGCGTGGTGGTCGACAGCGCGCTGGAGTGCTACACCTGCATCGGCGCGCTGCATGCGCTCTACAAGCCGGTGCCGGGCAAGTTCAAGGACTACATCGCCATTCCGAAGGTGAACGGCTACCAGTCGCTGCATACCACGCTGGTGGGGCCGTTCGGTGCGCCGATCGAGTTTCAGGTGCGCACCCGCAAGATGCACGAAATCGCCGAAGCGGGCGTCGCCGCGCACTGGCTGTACAAGAACGGCGGTGCGGATCTGAACGACGTGCAGAAACGCGCGCATCAATGGCTCAAGTCGCTGCTCGACATCCAGAGCGAAGCGGGCGATTCGAGCGAATTCCTCGAGCACGTGAAGATCGATCTGTTCCCGGATGCGGTCTACGTGTTCACGCCAAAGTCGAAGATCATGGCGCTGCCGCGCGGCGCCACCGCCCTCGACTTTGCGTATTCGATCCACAGCGACCTCGGCAACCAGTGCGTCGCGGTGAAGATCAACAATGAATTGCTGCCGTTGCGTACCGAGCTGAAGAGCGGCGACATCGTCGAAGTGATCACGGCGCCGTATTCGAAGCCGAATCCGGCGTGGCTCGGGTTTGTGCGCAGCGGCAAGGCGCGCTCGGCCATTCGTCACTATCTGAAGACGATGCGGCTGAACGAATCGGTGCAACTGGGCGAACGGCTGGTCGACCAGGCGCTGAAGGGCTACGACCTCGCGCTTTCCGAAGTGACGCCGGAAGCGTGGGAAAAGCTGGTGCAGTGGACCGGCAACAAGAGCCGCCAGGAAATTTTTGCGGATATCGGCCTCGGCCGGCGGGTGGCGGCGGTGATGGCCAAGCGCATCGAGGTGCTCATGAGTGGGCGCGACGCCGACGACGACAGTCCGCGCTCCGAATCCGGCCATACGTCGCACGCGCCGCCGGTGGTGATCACCGGCACCGAAGGTATGTCCGTCCAGCTCTCGGCCTGCTGCCGGCCGATTCCGGGCGACGACATCATGGGCTATATCGGTATTGGCCTCGGCATGGCTATCCACACCACCGACTGCCGGGTCGCCCAGCGTATCCACAAGCGCGATCCGGGCCGCTGGATCGACGTGGCGTGGGCGCCGCAGCCGGGACGTCTGTTCGACGTGGCGGTGAAGGTGCTGGTCAAGAACACCAAGGGCGTTTTTGCCCGCGTGGCGGCTGATATCACCTCGGCCGACGCGAACATCGTCCATATTGCAATGGACGAAGACCTGTCGCAGGAATCCACGGTCTTGCGCTTCGTGATCCAGGTGAGCGACCGGGTGCATCTCGCCAACGTCATGCGCCGGGTGCGGACCAATCCGGACGTGATGCGCATCGCGCGCGAACGGCCAAGCGAAGAGGGGCATCACCGTCACGACGGCGGCATGCGTATTGATCGCGAAAGGGCCGATTATTGACGGGCTGGGCTAAGGCCAGGGCCGCTGGGTCGCCTTGGCTTGCCCATGTCAGCACAGCACACGCCACACTGAACACTTACGCCGGATTCGAGTCTCACCCTTTCCTTCAGGGGGAATGCGATGAACGTAGCGGACTTGACCGGCATGGCGCTCGACTATTGGGTCGCGCGCAGCCTGCACGACTTCGTGCGCGAAATTCACTTTACTGACAGCGGCGAGACCGTCTCGATCCGGGGCGAGGATCGCGGACATCCGTGGGATGGGCGCTTTACGCCGTCTACTTCGTGGGAGGCAGCCGCTGTCGTGCTGGAACGCGCCCAGCGGCTGGAAGTGCGGGAGCATGTGAACCGTCAGTCGGCGGTTTGTGTCGCCGACTTCGAAGGGAGCCACAAGACCACGGAGGGGCGCGGCGACACGCTGCGGGTCGCGCTGTTGCGTGCGTTCGTGGCGAGCCGCTTCGGCGATACGGTGGATGACGTACTGCAGCAGTCTCAGGCGCTCAGTGGCTTAAAAGCGGAGCTAATTGGGGAAGAGACGCGCGATCTCCCTGTAGAAGACATACCCACGCCGGACGGGCAGATCGGTGATATTCAGTCGGCGCCCCGGTGATACTTCCGGCGTGCGGAGTCTGCCATTGCGCTCGGACGGGTTAGCGGCGCTCGCCGCATAATGTTCGGAATCGTCGAACCAAAAAACAAAGGGCCTTCCAGATGGAAGGCCCCTTACAGGTGGTGCGGCTGGCAGGATTCGAACCCACGACCCCTTGGTTCGTAGCCAAGTACTCTATCCAACTGAGCTACAGCCGCACGCTAAACGGGTACAACGCGGGTAGATCAAACATACCCCGGTGAAACAGAAGGGCCTCCCCGGAGGGAGGCCCTCGAAATAAGTGGTGCGGCTGGCAGGATTCGAACCCACGACCCCTTGGTTCGTAGCCAAGTACTCTATCCAACTGAGCTACAGCCGCACGCAGAAACGGGATTATAGCAAAGCCCAAGAAAAAGGGAAGACGCAAACTGCGATTTGTCTCATTGTCCTGATCGTGTAACCTTGATGGGCAGGGTTTGCTGCAGTCTATGGAAGATCATGAATAAGGCCTTTGTTAAAGAGTCGAGCGAAGAGAATGACGACGATCTCGACGCCGCACAACCCGCGATTCCCGCCGGTGCGAAAAACTACATTACGCCCGCCGGTTATCGCCGGCTACGCGATGAACTGCTGCATCTGATCGACGAAGCGCGTCCGGAGGTGGTGAAGCTGGTGTCGTGGGCGGCGTCGAACGGTGATCGCTCGGAAAACGGTGACTACATCTATGGGAAGCGGCGTCTGCGCGAAATCGATCGGCGCATTCGTTTTCTGACCAAGCGTCTCGATCTGGCGGAAGTGGTGGACAGCAGCAAGCAGGAGAACGTCGACCAGGTGTTTTTCGGCGCGACCGTCGACTATGGGACGCAGGACGGTGAGATTCACACGATTACGATCGTCGGCGTCGATGAGGTCGACCTCGATCATGGGCGGGTGAGCTGGATCTCGCCGGTTGCGCGCGCGCTGGTGAAAGCGAAGATCGGTGACCAGGTTACGCTGCATACGCCTGCGGGGCCGGAGCCGATCGATGTGATCGATGTCCGCTATCCGCCGCCGGATCTGGGTGGCTAGGTGGGGTAGTCGTGGGGCGTAGGGCGCTCCTCTGGGGAGGCTCTATCGCCCAGGACGTCTACAGGCCTCGCTACAGCGCATTTCGGGGCATATCAGCGCGTATGTCTCGTCCCTAAGCACTTTCTCCAGAACGAAAAAAAGGCGCCGCAAGCGGCGCCTTTCAATACTGCTACAACCTGATGCTTAGAAGCGGGTACGCAGACCTGCCGTCACAGCCACCTGGTTGTTGTTCGCCGAAGCGTTCAGACCATTGATGTCGGCGTTCAGGTTCGTGCCGTCCTGGCTCACGTGCTGATATTCGCCTTGCAGGTACACGTCCGTGCGCTTCGACAGAGCGTACGAAGCCTGGGCGTTAACCTGGTTCCACTTCGGGTTCGCGCCTTCGATGCTCGATTGCGTGTACGTGTAACCAGCAGCCAGGCTCAGAGCCGGCGTCAGTTGGTAACGGCCGTTCACTTCGAAGTTCTGGAAGTGGCCGCTCGTCACGTCGCCGAAGTTGATGCCGTTGCTCAGGCCGGAATTCGACGGGCTCACGCCGACGAAGTTGTTCAGGTTGCTCTGCGTGTACACGAAAGCAGCCGTTGCCGGGCCAAACGCGTAGCTGATGCCAGCGCCGAACGTGCGTTGACGGCCTGCGACCAGCGAGTTGTCGCTGCCGATTGCACCGCCGGAGTTGCTCACTGCCGTGACCGGGTTTGCAGCCGCGCCGATTGCGCCGATGTTGTTGTTCAGTTGTAGGTACGCAGCCGAAACATTCAGGCCGCCGTAGTTGTACGAACCACCCAGGCTGTATGCACGGTTGTTCGAGAACTCGCCAGCTGCGTTCGAGAAGCCATACAGGCCGCCGAACTTGAAGCCGCTGTAGTTTGCGCTTTGGAACTTGATCGAGTTGTCAACGCGGAACGAGTTGTCCAGGTTGTCGTTGTCGAACGGGTGAGCCGTGAACGTGCCGCCATACTGGTTGCCCGTCAGTGCCAACGGTCCCAGATAGTCCACCACGCTGTCATATTGACGGCCGAGGGTCACGGCGCCGAATTGGCTGCTTGCCAGACCAACGAATGCCTGACGGCCGAACAGACGGCTGTTCTGACGCAGACCGCCGGTGTCGACGTTGAAGCCGTTTTCCAACGTGAAGATTGCCTTCAGGCCGCCGCCGAGGTCTTCAGAGCCGCGCAGGCCCCAACGGCTCGTGTTGATGGCGCCATCCGTTGCTTGCCAGTTCGAATGGCCGGTCGTGCCGGAAACGCGCTGGTTGTTCGTGTAGGTGATGCCTGCATCGATCAGGCCGTACAGCGTAACGCTGCTTTGTGCATGAGCTGCAGTTGCAAAAACGCCCGTGAGGGCCGCGACCATGAGTGTCTTTTTCATCTTTGTAACTCCGAGAACAGGATGGGCTTTGGAAACCCAGGCTTCAAGGAAACGTCACGCTTGCGCTGCGAGAGGCGATGAACTGCGTGAAAACGCGCGGTACATCAAGCGCGCTTGTTTCCGGACAGGCAGAGTGTAGGGACGTGGTCGGCCAGCGGGCATTCCGATTTGCGCAATAAAGTATTCCTTGACGCGCAATTATTGGCGATGTTCGTCCGAGCCTTGCTGGAGAAGGCTTTGCGCCAGCTGGAAGGGTAGGGGGTGATTGTGTCAACCGTGGTGCGTTGCTCAATTGCTACATGAAACGACGCAAAAAAACAACGGAAAAACAATGAAAAATCGTCATTGTTGGTGGAAGTGCAATAGATGATTGCCGATTGCACCGCCAATTTCTGGATGGCGCGGCGGTATACTGGACTTTCTGCTTTTCGAAGCGGACTTTTTCGTTGACGAAAAAGATCTCCAAACCTTTGTCGGCGCGACTTCCCAGTCGCGCTTTTTTTGTCCCGTTGCTGGGATTTTTTAGCGAATTTCGCTGGCCAGTTCTGCTGTCGCGAAATCCGCCCCTCCTGCCACGCTCCAGTCTTCCATTACATAGTGCCGAGCGTCCATCGGGGAAGACAGCAGGTTTTGCCAGTGATCGCCGTGCCACATTGGATCGAAGTCGAATACGGAGTTGGGGGCTGCGGGTGTCGTTCCGTTAGCGGGGGACTTGTGAATCGAGTGACTGAGCCAGGCGGTGAGGCGGTGGAGTTCATTCAGTAGCATGGCAATCTCCTGATACGTACTGCGCTTAACCATCATGCTGGGCGCCGTTTACTGGAACAACCCGGACAAACACTTACGAATGTCATGTTTTGTTACAGTTGGCGGGAGAATTTTCCTGATTATGCAAAATGGAGCATTGCAGAGTAAGAATGACATCGGATTATTCTGTTCTTACTTAAGAAGGGCCCATTTATTGAGCCGCATCAGGCGCCGTTTCCTTATGGTTTAACCTGATAAGCGTCAATTAAAAATTCTCTTGACGATCTATCTTTCTTCCCCGTATAACGGCAAAGCTGGATTCTCGATTGGCAGTTGTGATGAGTTATCACCTCTACGCCCCTATCTCAGGCATATCGTAATCGGCATGAGGGCATTGCCCGTTTTAATCAAAAATCTCGAGGGAAACTGGAATATGGAAACCGGTATCGTAAAATGGTTCAACGATGCTAAGGGCTTTGGCTTCATCACATCGGACTCCGGCGGTGACGACCTGTTTGCGCACTTCTCAGAAATTCGTAGCGAAGGTTTCAAGTCGCTCAAGGAAAACCAGCGCGTCTCCTTCGAAGTGAAGACGGGCCCCAAGGGCAAGCAGGCAGCAAACATTCAGCCCCTGTAAGTTGGCCGTTTCGCGCTCAGTCCATGTACTGAATGTCGGAGCGAAGAAAAAGCCCTCGCGATGACGAGGGCTTTTTTATGCGTGAACGGAATGTGTTTGCGCATTTTTTCGTTTACACGCTGACAGTGGCATCCCGCGCATCCGGCATGCTGGAATCGGGTATAAGAGACCTCAGTTTGAAGTTGCATTCAATCATCGCAACTTGGCGACATCCAGTAATCGCGATTCACCCAGGGTTTTCGAGTATAAAAGCAACAAAGTTTTGCGGAGTAGCGCCATGAAACATAATCGCGCCCCTCACAATCAAGAACCTGAAAGAGGCGTCCGAAGCGCCGCCGTTTGCCCCCGCTAGCGTTAAAACGCCCCTGCCACCCGCATCTTCGCGTGCCAACTGGTGCATACTTGCCGCAAACTTCGCACCGAAATCTACCTTTCCTCATGCCTGAACAGCTTCTGCAGAACCCCGCGATCGATACGCCGATCGTGTTTGTCGATCTCGAGACCACCGGCGGTTCAACCGGCGAGCATCGCATCACCGAAGTCGGTGTCGTCGAAGTGGGGGCGGAGGGTGTCTCGCGCTGGAGTACGCTGGTGGATCCGCAGCAGCCGATTCCGCCATTTATCCAGCAACTGACCGGCATTACCGACGCCATGGTGCGCGGCGCGCCCACCTTCGACTCCATCGCTCCTGGGCTTTTCGAGCGGCTCGATGGCAAGCTGTTTGTTGCGCATAACGCAAGTTTCGACCGCGGTTTCCTGCGCAGCGAGTTCCGACGCGCGGGTCTGGCTTTCAATCCGGATGTGCTGTGTACGGTGCGCCTGTCGCGCGCGCTTTTTCCGGCGGAAAAGCGGCACGGCCTCGACGCCCTCGTCGAACGTCACGCGCTGGTCCCCTCTGACCGCCACCGCGCCTTGGCTGACGCCGATCTGCTGTGGCAGTTTTGGCAGCGTCTGCATGGGTTGGTCCCGGTCGAGACATTGCAGATGCAGATCGAGCGCACGCTCCGCCGCTATCGGCTGGCGGGCGAGATCACGGAAGATCTGCTGGACACGGCGCCAGCCGGCTGTGGCATCTATGCTTTCTTTGGCGAAGGGGATGTGCCGCTCTATGTCGGACGCAGTGTGCGGGTCCGACAGCGCCTGCGCTCGCATCTGACGGGCGAGCGTCGATCTTCGAAGGATATGCGGCTGGCCCAGCAAGTACGGCGGGTGGAATGGCTGGCGACGGGCGGCGAACTGGGTGCCATGCTCGCGGAGGCTCAATGGATCGCGACGCTGCGGCCGGGGCAAAACCGTCTGCCGCGCATTGCGAAAAGCGATCCTGTCGATGCCCCTTGGCCATTCGACGGTCCAATTGTGTTTGAAGAACGCGATGCAGAGGTGCAAGCGCGCGCCTTTCATGTAATCGACCGCTGGCGCTACGTCGGCCATGCGCCGACGCTCGCCGAGGCGGCGAGTCTGCACGCATCGCGCTCGAGCGCGGTGGGCGTCACCGGTGGGTTCGAACTCTCTACCTACCGCATTCTGCAGACGCATCTTGCACGTGGTCTGCGGGTGATGCCGCTTGGCGTTTCCACCGCCGTAAGCACTGCCAGCGTCGCCTAGGCCGCTTAGCCGGTTGCGCCGACCCCGCCCGATTCGCACACGTGACCGAGTGCATGGGTGAGGGCGCCCGAGCGCGCGGAGTCATAGCGCGTGAGTGTCTTCCAGTTAGCAATGCCTTGTGCGACGCGTGACGGACAGTCGTCCGCCACGCGCAGCGTCTGCACGCGCGCGAGCCCGGCGATCAGCGACTTGGTGAGCTGATCGAGTTGCGGACGGGTGCTGGTGGCGAGGTCGGGCGGCGCCCCTTCGGGCGGTCGGGTGCTGCGCCATGTGGCGAAAAGCGCGTTTTGCACTTCCTTGCTGGCGTCGATCTGGTCTTGAAAGAATGCTCGCGCGAACGCCGGGTCGACTTGCGCGGCGGCGGCGCGCCGGGTGACGTCGGCGAGCAAGGCGGCTTCACGCGGCGGATCGGTGATGTCCTGATGATGGGCCCATTTCCAGCGCGCCACCGGTTCGGCCAGCGTGAGCCGCTGCGAGACGAGTGAGATGAGATTGGTCAAGGCGGTGTCATCGCTGTCAGCATGCGCCGGTGCGGGCGCAAGAGCCAGTGCGGCTGACAGCGCGAGCGCACCCAGCACGCCACTACGGTACAAACGGTTCATGAGCATGGACGACCGGACGGTCGAAGCGGAAAAGCCAGAGAATAAACGATGCGGACGGGAGGCGGCGTGGCTTGAGACGCGTAACCATCCACGCAGGGCTAGCCCAGCGTGCACGACGGCCGGCTAATGCCGGCGGCCGCCACCGACGTAGGAGGCGCGCGCATCCTCAGCGGCGACGTGCAAAAAGCGCCGCCCCGATGTTGCAGCGCGCCAGCCGAGGGCTATTTCTGCTCGCACGACTTGCGTTGTTCGTCGAAGAACGCGCGAACATGCTCAGGCAGTTCGGCGCCGAGGAACTCAACACCAGCGGGTTCCGGATCCGGACTGAAAACTTTATCCGGGGTCGGAATCTTGGGCGGTTTGGCATCCATGACATTTCTCCTGTACGAACCGATTATCTGCCTCGGTCCCCGTTTTGCGCCAGTGCTGCAATCGCGCAACACAGCTTTTCATTCGCGGTTTGTTGCTTTAACGGCACATCATCACTTGGCTTGAATTCGATTGAATAGAATTTAACGCTCGTGCTGTTTCTGGCCAGTTGTCCGGTCGTTGTGCCGTGGTGCTTTGGTCCGCCTGCCGGCGCGCTGCGCGTTTAACACTCGCCTGCGGCGCGGAATTGCTGCGCCGCAACGGGACGTGTACGTGCATTATCGCGGCGATTAATCATCAGGAGCCTTAAGCAATTTTCTTTGCTGCATTGCGGTACCGTTGCTCCGCATCTTTGCTTAATTCGAAATTCGCAACGGCATGCCTGTTTTTAGGTTAACGACGCTTTCACGATTTCCGTTGACGCGTTTGACGTTGTTTTTACCTATAACCACGAAAGGACAAATGCACGTTGCATCTGGCCAGTCGCTGCAGACTAACCGAGCCCCCAAAGCAAAAAGCCCAGTCACGAGGACTGGGCTTTTTGCTTGAATCTGTTGGTGCCGGAAAGAGGAATCGAACCCCCGACCTTCGCATTACGAATGCGTTTTTCATGGTAGGTAAGGAGAGTCTGCGATAACTGAAGATCAATAAGTTCAGCAACTTACGTGACGTTTGACGAAATTTCCAATCGCTGGCTATCCCGTGCTTTCATTGTCGCTGTGCCATCAGTGTGCCAGCGCTGCAACGGCGAAGCAATGCCTATCTAGTCGATGATGTTGGGGAGGTCCCGAGTGCGCCACATTTTTGTGGGCTGATATAACCTAGTCTAGTTTCGCACCCCATTTCTTGACTATTGCGAAGCCTTGACTACCCTTATTCGAGAAAACGCACGACACGTTGCTCGCGAAATCATTCATATGTCGGGGGCCCCGTTATGCACCATCCTTCGTCGTAACCCCCGGCTCGCCGTACCGCTCTGTCTCACTGCTTATACGCCGTCGGCATGGTGGGAGTGATTTGTCTGTGAAGCGGAGACGAGCATGCATGTCTTGAAACAGTTCATGCTTAGTGGTTTGTTGGTTCTTGCTTTGGGCGGATGAACGACGTCGTGGAGCGATAGCCAAGTACGAACGCAAGTTGAGGCGAACAGCGATACCGCGCAGTACGTTCCCGTCGAAGTAAAAAATATGGGAGGACGTCGGTGACACAGCCTTTCAGCTTTCAAACCCGACATCTCGTCTGTGCGATTCCAGTTTTGCTTGCGCTGCTAACCGTCACGCCGGTGGTTCAGGCCACCTGTACGGGATCTTATTCGAATATCCCCGTACATGCGCCGGCACAGGTGGCCGGCGTGACACCGGTGCCGCTCGCTTCGGCGTTACCCGCGTTCGCTCAGGGAGTTGGCGGATTCACTCAGTGTTCCGTGATCGGGTTTTCCGCTACGACCGATCCCTCTGGGGCATTCGAGGGGCCGGTTCCGCTGATGAATGATCTGTATGGCGACGGTTACGGGCTAGATGCGACTTTCGTGTCGTATTGGATATACGTTACCGGTGACGTGGCGCCGATGGTCATTCTCTCGCTTGGAACTGACACGGTTCTCCCGGTTCAGGCGTCGGCTGGCAAGATATTTGGCGGTAGCGCGCTTGTCAACATGCGTTTGGCCGCGGGGGCCGCAGGCATCCAGGTCGTTGGCGCACTACCTAACAGCGCGATTAGCGTGAACCTATATGTCACAGGAACCGCCTATCCGCTTCCAGGCTATGTGCCAAATAATCCCCCGTCAAAGTAGTGGCCGCCGCCGATGTCCGACTTAATAGTCAAGCGTATCAACTAGATGTCGGTTGACGCGAGCGCGGTCCTCCCGACGGTAGCAGTTTGATGCGGCACGAGATCCCCGACAGGTACCTCAGTATGAATTCAAAAAACGGACTTCGGTATCGGCAAGTGCTGACAATGAGAGCATGGGCTTCGTTGGTGCTAGCTTACTCAGCGATTTTTGCCAGCTTGGAGGGATGCCAGATTCCCTCGCCCCCATTTGAAGCTCTGCCGCCCGCTAACGAGGAGACGCTCAAGACAAGTGATGTTCGAGCTGCGCTCAAGAGGGATGACCCTGCCCCTGCCTCTGACCCTGTCGCTGAAGACAAGAAAGTGGACCGCTGGGTTGATAAAAAAATTGACGCCTATTCGAGAACTGATAGCCAACCCGCCAACCAGTCTCCCACTGTGCAGATGTTAGTTGACCATATTTCATGCGAGCTATACCGCGCAGTACGCGACCATCTGGTACCCGTCGACCAAAACGGAAAGCCCTTGCCAGGAGGCACGCCCGAATCAATTGCACTTTGGAAACATATTGGGGAAGATAATTTTGTAGCAGCCTTTGATATGACACTTACTGTTACTCACAACGAAGGCCTAAACCCGTCACTCGCTCACATCACTCCTCTATATAGTCTCACTTCATCAACATTTAATCGAACTCTGTCGGCCGGAGGGCAACTTACGTTGACTCAGGACCGGGACATCGATATCAACTACGTCATCGATATTGGCAAACTTCTCGGTGATAAAGGTGTTCAGTATCGTTGCGATGGTGCCCGCGCAGATGGCGGTGTCCGAACAGAGGGCGGATTAACTCTAGGCCTTGAGGGTGACCTAGGATTCGAGGAAATACTCGCAAATGGACTCGTTACGGCTGAAGCCACACAGCGCTTTAATCTCTACGGATCGTCAGGGCCCAAGTATGCGGCCGACACGGTAGATGGGTCGCTTACTGAGCACCCGCCCATCGGTGCAAGTCAACCACCAGCCGGTACAGCTGCGTCATCACTTACGCCGCACATTGAAAGCCAATTGCTAGGCGCCTTCGGCGAGCTGCAACCGGCTGCAAAACCGGCCGCACCTGCCAAAGCCGCGAAAAGTGCAGGATTCGGTGCAGCGAGTGCGGGCGGACTAGGCTCAACGACAGTGTCGTTCTCATCAATCATCGATTTTGACCTTGTCTGGGGACTAAATGCTGGATATAACTGGACATTAGTTCACTTTAAAGGCCCGAGTGGCGGTGGTGGTGGTTCCGGCAGCGGTGGTTCGAATGGTGGTTCGAGTGGTGGCGGCGGCAGTGGATCGCTCATCAATTGGTCGCGGTCAACCATGGACAGCCTATCAGTAACGTTTACCCCCACCTGTCGGAACGACTCGCTGCAGCTTCAAGACGAAATTGTTGGCCCCACTTATGGTCAGAATCTTGGTAATGGCGCGAAGCTGGATCCCACCCTTACCTCTGAGCAGGCAAGCAACGCTGGCATAAGTATCAAATCGATCGATCTCACTAGCATTGTCCCTGCCCGAAAGAAGTGGCAAGGGCCGATCTCGTTTAGTGACAACACAAAATCCCCGATAGTCTTCGGGTTTGGGGGCAAACAATTTCCAAAGGGACCCTCAAGCGGTATTGTCACTTGGAGCTACGGCTATTTCGATACAGCTACTCCATTGGTCGCGCTACAAGGCAGCATTACAGGAATCTTTCCATCATCTGGAAATTCGGCGATCTCCCTTGTCGGAGAGCAGATAGATCCTACGCACTTCAAATGGACTGCAACAATATCAACCGACATTCACAAGGCCTTCGAGCTTGATCCAAGCACAGCGAATTACTGGGAATCTATTCCAGGTTGTTCAACGATCACGGCAGGTCAAGTTCAAGGCGTCGTCAACAATGCACAAAGCCAAAATTTACTGATCAGGTTGTTCAGGAGCAACGCACCATAGCGCGATGGTCAACGGAAAATATCGGTCTCGCAATCGGGAGTCGTGTTTTTATCTGATTCATTGACGGATATTTAGTCATGCCCGTAATTGCGTAGCCAGTTCCTTCATCTGGTTATCAGAACCGGCGAGCAGTAGATCTAGACGATGCGATTTTTGATCGGCTTGGCCGTGATGGCCCTCTGCCAACACCAGCAAATATTAAGTCCGGTATGTGTAGGGACTCGCGGTCTTCGTGGTCTAGCCCACACACAAGCGGGTTCTGCGGTGATACTGTCGTGAAGGTCCGACGTACCACAATTCACTGACTTCTCTGGCACTAGCTTCTTAGTCTACCGTCAGCGCGAGGCACTCACCTAACGACAGCATTGATCCGTTCTTTGGCCGTCCTTAACATGGTAGACGGGACATGAAAAGCAATTTTTCGCTCGACAAGACCATCGCCGGAATAATATTACTGGGCGCATTTCTCTCAGTCGTGGCCGTTACTATGACCTACGGCGGAATTTCGAACCTTCCAGTGAACTTTGTTCGTTTTTTTGATCTTGATGCTCGGCAGGCTTTCACCACGTCAACTGCGGGGAGTGTGCCAAACTTGAACACGGAGTACGCAGGCATACTGATCGGCATTTTAGTTTCAGCGTGGCTCAACGTTCTTGGTCAAACTGAGCATCGAGTCAGGAAAGCGTTTAAGCGACTGGTGTTTTCGGGAATCGTGGCCGCTATATTTTTCAATCATTTTTCTGACGCTATCTCTTGTGGCGCAGTTTTAACAGCGGGATATATCAGTAACCTTGCCATTGCGTTTACATTGGGGTTTACTACTGATGAACTCGCGCTGAAGATAGCGCGTATTGCGAGGACGCTCCAAATTGACGGCCCAGAAAATTAAGCGTTTACGATGGTTTCTCCTCGTGACGCTTGTTCTTTTCAGTACTGGCGTAATAGCACTAAGTGTCTATGTCTCCGACCGGTCGAACCGTGGATATGAGGTGGTGCATGTCGCCGACCAATTGCCTCGAGGAATGGAGGTATATTGGGGTTGCCCACAAGGCGACGGTCAAGGACGTGTACTTGGCACATTTCAATTAACGGGAAATCGGTGGCCCAAAATCCTTCACAGTCCACAGGGTTACCTGCTGATATCTACCGATGACCCACCAGTGAAGGGTATGAGCGGTTGCGCTGTCGTCAACAAAACGGTCAACCCCGTTGGGATGATTCAAGGGGTCACTAGAGATCCTTTCGTTTTGTCCCAATTAGGTGTCTCGGGAAGTGCTGTAGTCATTGCTTCGTTCGTGACGAAGAGTCAATTTTGCCCATGGCTAATTCCATGCTAACGAATAATGATAACGATACTACCGGCGAACGCCTGCAAGGGCCGATGAAGGAACGTTCGTCTTCGCTAATCGGATGACCGGAAGCAAAGTGGGGCCGACGTCTGAACGTCCGATTGACGGGACGAGCTAATGCCGCTTCCTGGCTGCACTCGATCCAGTGCGGATTAAATAACACGGTGCGACGTAAGTCGGCCTGCGTCGGGCACAGGTCGATCCATCTCCGACATTGGTTGCCACTGCGCTGAGCGACCGCTCATGCTCGCACATCGGTTACGCCCGTCGGCGCATCGTGTATCCGGCTGCGAACAAACACAAGGGATGGACCTTGCTCGTGGGACTCGCGTTCCAAGTTGCTTAGTTCGATCAGAAATCGCACCAGTCGGCGTAGGGTAGCTCGCCTTTCTGCTTGGGCGCATCGTCTACGAACAGTTCCCAATACACTGCAGGCGCGTGCTCCATGATCCGCTGTTGGTCGTGGCTTCCGACGCGTAAGACCAGCTGTGCAGTTTCATGGAAGTTCTCGCGCAGATCCAATGTCTCGCCGGGCAATATCCGGAGTGTCCGGCCATCGATTCGCTCAGACAAGTACCGGTACCATGTGTAGCCGAGGCCCTCTATGCGGTCCTCACCGTGCCTGCGCATGTGCTGCAGCATCTGACCGTCGTGCGTTCCGATGACATCGGGGATTGCGACTCGCAGCGCCCAGTGGTGCGCTGTGAGGTTACCTTCGTTCTTGAGTTCTCCAAGCAGTACGTACTCGCGTTGGTCACCTCGTATTTCGCCGCGAGTAACTGCTTTGAATGAGGCCGTTACGTGAGGTCGCGTGCGCCGGTTCATCACGTCGCGAATGGCGAATCCGTGCATCTGTTGAGCTGATGCGTCGATGCGACCGTAATACCTGCGGTCGCAGGTATTCTGATACGCGGTATCGCCTTCTTCGACTTTGACAACGAAGATCGATCCGCCATCAGCCGGGATGTGCGTGATCGTAAAACCGCGCAGCACCGGGTCTGTATTGGAGACGATGATCTCCCTCAGCCGATCTTGAGTCATTCGAGCGTCTTGCACTGGCGAGATGTCGCCAGCATAGGACTTGCCGTCGCGTTGAATTTCGCCGACACCGTATATCAGCGTACCACCGCCCGCGTTGGCGAACGCTGTAACGTCCGCGATCAGATCCAACCGCGCCCGCTCATTCAAGTTGTCGAGTTTGGCTCCGGCTTTGAACTCGAGGCTGACTGACTCGGCCACGACGTCTCGAAGAGACTGAATATCTTCAATAGTTTCGTACACGCTGCGATCCCCTTGATCGTTAGCCACACCTCGCGACGCCCCGCTGAACACTCATACTACTTCGTCCACGACGTCCGTCGTGCGACTTAGTGCGGACACCGTTTCGCGAACGCAAACTGCCGGAAATAGACCTGCGCCCGACATCACGCTGACGGAGCGAGGCGACATGTTGTTGCATTTGGCTAAACACCAACGCCACGCGCCTGAGCAAAGTTAAACCGTTGCGTATTATGTTGCAAATATATAGGGTCCGATGCAAAATAATAAATATACCCTATTGCAACAACGACAAACATCACGATGAGCATCATTTCGTATCTGCGCGTTTCGACCGCTGGGCAGACGGTCGAAAACCAACGGCAGGCCATTAACTCCGCTGGCTACAAAGTGGGGAAGGAGTTTGCAGACGAAGCAGCGAGCGGCACCACCGCCGCCGACAGCCGCGATGGTTGGGCGAAGTGCTCAGCCTATCTCCGCGAAGGAGACACGCTCGTCGTCTACGCGCTCGACCGGCTTGGCCGTAGCACCGTTGACGTGCTGACGCAAATCAACACGCTCAGCGCGAGAGGTGTGCGCCTAGTCATTCTCATGCAGGGATTTGATACCGACACGCCGGGCGGCAAACTGGCGCTGACCATGTTCGCCGCATTTGCGGAATTCGAGCACGGGATCAGGAGAGAACGGCAGCGCGAAGGCATCGCGCGTGCGCGTCTGGATGGCGGGAAATATCAAGGTCGTAAGCCGAAGCTCACGACTGAACAGCAGATCGAGTTGAAGCGACGTTTTGACGCTGGTGAAAACCGTACTGCGCTCGCGCGGACCTTCGGCATCGACCGTGTAACAGTACATAGGTACTGCGCGGCACCGACGGGCAGACGACCCGTAAGAGACGTTCGAAGCCGCCACAAGCAGACCTAACAGGTGGCGCTTTTTTGGGGAAGTTCCCGCGATAGACGTGCTGGTCTGGTGGTGCGATAGGCGCGTGGCGGCGGGGCATTTCCGACGGTAGCGCGCGACGCTACCGACACAGAGTCTCTGTTGAACTACGCTTCATGTCCGGCGAATTTCGCCGTTGTGTTCGTTACCCCACCCAAATCGCTCAAGGGCGTTTGAGTAACGTGCGCGTGTGGTCTTTGATATGAAGTCCCCGCCAACGAGAAGTGCTAAAAAATTCTTTGGCGACGAAAATACGTTTGGCGATGGAGGCGATGATGTCGAAACATCGAAGCAGACCACATTTTGACCTCACGATAGGGCTTCTTATCGTGGCGGCGATACTGGCTGCCGGCTTGTTCAGGGGCACCTATTCGAAGGCCTCGCTTGACGCCGCTCTCGGCCTTCCCCCTGAGGTGAAAGAATTGATTCTCGACGGGTTTGGAGTGCTGGTCGCCGTCGTGGCAATTCTTATTCGGTTCGTTCGACGATATATATTTTCTCGCCGGGATGCCGGAGGGCTGTTGACGTGGGTTACTGTACTCTTTCTGGCATTTCCGCTGTGGTTATTTTATGTCGGTAAAACGAGCGACGGCGTAACATCGCTGGCAGCTATCATGGCAACGATTGGCTGGCTCGGTCAGCGGAATCAAAATTCGCGCAACGCGCGCAAACAACATACGCTGAACGTTCTTTTTCATTTTCGACTCAGCGAAGTGTTCAACAATCACCGAATCAACGTCATGTCCCAGTGGCCAGAAGGCTCGATAATGACGCCGGATGACGCGGATAAATTACTCGTTGCCAGAGCAACAGCATCCGAATGGAAATTCTCTGAGGGACGTGCTAAATTTCCTATTGTGGAATCGGTCCAGCATATCCTGAGTTTTTACGAATATCTGTGTGCCGGGGTGGAAGTCGGAGATATCGACGAACCATTTCTTCGCGAGACCATTTGGCCCATAATGAAGGAGTTCTATATTAGAATGCGTGCTTACATTGAGCATGAAGCGAACCTCGGTGTTGTCATCCAGCGAAGGTGTTTCCGCGCGCCAGTGTGGAAGACCACTAAAGTCAGATATATACATTACTACAACGTGTTCATGAAAGAGGATTCAGATCTAATTAAACGGATAGACCCAAATCCCTCTAGTTGCTGGACTCGAATCATCGCAAAACTGAAACCGGCCAGGACCGGTTAGGCCGATACCTCGCCGTGAATTGCGAACGGAACAACCGCCGGACTGCATTGGTGACTGCCATCGCAACACACGAACGTCGAATCCTTGACGGCGACGAGCGGACACTAGCAGGTGGCCGGTCTTCTTCGGCGCCACAGAAAGTGAAAGCTGTGCCAAGCAAGTTGAAAAAGCGTTGCCGAAGAGAGTGAAAAATCCCGCAGTTGTTGAAGACAAACGTCCGGGATGTCCGGGCGTTCTTTGGTGGGTACTCTGAACGTGCCGGGGTTGCGCCGGCCGAAATCGACCCGTTGCCGTCATTTAAGTACCCTCGACGACAGCGGCCGTTCTCAAGCCAAAGCAGCCGTACATGCAATGTCTTCGGCGCGCAGCCTCGATATGCCGGTCAGGTAGGCGGTTACGTGGGGTACGCTGAGAGTTGATCAATCGCGTCGGGATTTCTACTGTCCGTTAAGGACGTTGATTCTGTCCCCCTCCACACGCAGCCAACCAACATTCCCTAGGATAAGGGCGCGAGCATCTTCTTGGGCTACCTTTCCTGCGAGCACTAGCCGAAGCACGCCGAGCAAGTCAATAGTTCGCATGACAAGAATACGCATATTTACTGCATGCCTGATCTGTTGCCCATCGATCTCTTGATCTTTCTCTGCTATCGATCGCGCATTCTTTATGTTCGTATTTGCGATAAGTAATGCAGGGAACTGATCATCAAATCCCGACCTAGCGCGATGCGAATCGGTCTGGTTTATGTTCTCCCGCCCGACTCCGCGATTGATACCTTTTACCTCGCATATCGCGATTACTTTTCCATCATCGTCTAATAGCTTGATGTCTTCTCGCAAGTCATCGATCGCATCAATTGGTGTGCCTAGCGCCGCATGCAGTATCGCACCCACGTCGGCGACCAGATCGGGGCCACTATGAAAGAGAGCCGCTTTGAACATGGCCAACTTCTGAAATCGATCATCGACTTCGGCTATTGCAGAACGTAGATCATCTCTTTTCTCAGATAATGAATCCTCCTCTTCAAACTTGTATGAGACGATCCATTCAGGCAAAGTTTGATGCATCTTGTTTTGCACTGCAGTTACGGCATCGATTAATAATTCAAGATACTCCTTGATGATGTCTTCGCGACTATCAGGAACCAAAGAGGGGACCACATACTCGCCTCGGTTGAGCACGAATCCGACAGTCTTTCCACTAGAAGTCGCTAATGGACAGAAATCGAGCGAATCATTATAAGACGTGAAATAGCTGTTAGCCGCCCCGAACATGTCTAGGAATCGTTTGAATTCGCTGAGCACAGGCGCAAGATGAGCATGGCGCGAGGCGAAGTTCTCGCGATAGAATTGACTGTGGGACAACTGGTATTTGACGAGATCGGTGCGTGAATAGTCTCGTCCATCCGCGTGGTCGACGAAAAGTTCAGTCAGCAGATAACAGAGAAAGCCCTCTTTCTCCAGCAAAAGCGTGGTCTCTTTCTTTCGCTTGTCCAGTTCATCTGGGTCATATTTATGCAGGAGATATGATCTCCCGTAATTACCGCGTCGCTCAAACGTCTCGAATAGCCCCTGAAATAAGACAACGCCATCGTATTCTTGAAATCGCCTAGCAGTGCCATAACGTTCGAAGAACACGGAATAGTTTTTCATTCGAAGAGGTTCGGCGGGAACGGGGAGCCCCTTCTGTTCAAAGCCATACACAAGGATGTTGTAAACGCGCTCTTGATTTTCTGTGGATTTCATCGTCTTGAGTCTCGGGGAAGCGATATATCGACGCACGCGTTTGTGAGTCTAACATTTGATCCGGGCGTCGAACGGCGCATCGATGACTATGAAATCGGACTTCCCCCCTTTGCTCAGCGCCTATTTCATGTTCGGTTTGGCCGGCTGTAGGAACGGTCGGAAGGGCGCGTGAGGCTGCCCACGATGCAGTCTAAGGCTGGAAGACTGGGATGCATCAATTCGCACTTTGATAAGGGGCGGTTAGCTACCGTCGACGTGTCTGCTTGACAAACGGCCCATCCGGATCGTTGAGCGGCCGTCTCACCGCCGATCGATGAACGTCGGCAAACGCCGAGAAGCGATGTACGTCATCGAGGATCGAATGGCGGTTTGCTGAGTGCAACCGACGATTGAATGTCCGAGCAACGGTTCAGGCGAACGACGCTTCATGGCCGGTGCCGCCTCATGCGAAGTGCATACTTGGCTCGAACCTCGCGATCTCCCGACCGGCTGGACGCGACCCTGAAGAGACGTGTGCCTCTGAAGTTGCCGTTCGCAAATGAAATAACGCGAATCTACCCGGCATCCTTATGCCGTGCCAGCCGTCGTTCTTTGGCTATCTCAAGGCGCTTCGGATCGGTATGCAGACGCTCATGCATCGACTCAATCCCTCCGTTCGAGCCCCCGGTAATCCAACGGCGGCTCCTGAGGTTAAACGGACAACCGTCCCGATTTGCTGGATCGAAAATAATAGTCGGAAAGTAGTCTTAATATATTTTGTATGGACGAAAGCTCCTCGCTAACGATCGTCAGCTTGCCTATTCGCGGCTCGTTGCACGACAGTCCTTACGGAGGCGAAACTATCGCTTTGCGCTTGAATCAGTGATATGAAATCATAGTAATTTGAAACAAAATTCGAGAAATGCCATTGAGTCTCAAGGTATTTTAAGAAGAACTCAGTTTTTTTAAGTCTATCTTCAATTGAAAAAGAGGATGCAAATTTCGAAACTAGAGCGCGTGCATCCTGATCTAGAATCGGCGTATCCGTTGACACAGCGTCAAGAAACGCGAATGATCCCGTCCAAAATCTAACATGATAAATACCGATGGACGTTGCGCGAAAGTGGAATTGCTCGGGATGCACGTGATCGTCGACCGGAACTTCGCGATAATGCGCGTGAGGTGTTTCGATCAAACGCTTCGCAGCAAGACGCCGAAGGCCAAAACGGACTTGCTCCACTAGAAATCCATGTCGTGCCATTTCGTCTATTACATTAATTCCATGAACAAATCCGTCGTTATCTAGCACCCCTGTGTTTGAACTCAAAAATGCAACAATTAAGCTAGGTAGGAAGTGCTCACGGGGATCAGCCGAGCCGATATCGAATATGTTGCAAGCAACGAGGGAGGATTGAGCATTGAAATATGCATATTCACCCAACAAAGCGTGCTTGGTGAATTCGTGTAGTGGAATTTTGTAATCGCCACCCGACTCCTCTATTCTCACAATTTTTTGAGAATCTACGTTTGGGCTGCCGAAGAAACCCGTGATAAGCTCGATTACCGCGCGGGTGTTACCGCCGGTGATATTGCTGAGAAATTGCTTGATGGAGTCACTTGTTCTAACTGATCGTAGTGTTGCTTTTAAAAATAAGACGATATTTCCAAGATTTAATCGAATTCCCGATAAGGTGGCCGGAGCAACTTTTCCTTCCGCAACTCGAGCGGCAAATATTAACCTTCTTTGGATTACTTCATCGGCAGGTGGAGGCGATATTGTCAATACCTTGTTTTGATACGCCGAAAGGGTGCCGGTAGTCTTTGAAAGATAGAAAGTGCTCGGACGCAGGGCAACAAAAACGATCAAATTTCGAGATGCCGCCAGCTCCTGTGCAATCAGGAATGTTTCTTGTTGAATGCTAAATGTTCTCTGATCTGCATTATCCAACACTAGAATAATCTGTTTCTTGCGACCCCGAGCGATGTGGCCAAGGGATGCTTGCAAATGCATATCTCGTTGTTCGATCTTTTTCGTGAGAAATGCGATCCGAGCTTTCGCATAGCCTGGCGGATCAATGTCCTTGAGCTGTCCTTCCACACTCAGGTCAAAATCCTTCAAATCTTGATGATAAATTGCATTTGCAAAATCTGCGGTAAATATATCAACCCCATACTTTAATTTCAGTGTGGATGGAATTTCCGACAACACAAAATCCTTTATACCATTTGCCAGGCTCGCCTTGATCCCGAGGTTGATGTGAATAAAATATGTATTAGCTTTCTCGGTGCTATTCAAGCTCTCAAACAGATTTTCGAAGAAAGAGGTTTTCCCAACGCCTACATCTCCGATGACTACTATCGGACGAGAACCAACTCCGCCACTAACAGATGGATCATCAATTCGCAATTCCCCTTCATGGTCTAACACAGCCACAGAATCGAATGCAGAAGGGGTAATCCCATCGATGCCAGAGCGACGATACCGCGACTCTATTATGCTCTTGCTGAGCAGTAGATGGCGATTATTCGCCTCGATTGGTACATAGCATTCTCTATAGAAATCGCTTTTCAAGCCTTGATTCTCTTCAATTTCCTCAAGCAGCAAAAATGATAGTGACCGTAAATTTTCCTGAAAATTGTTCCGGTAACGGTACTTCATAGGTTCCGGAATCGACGTGGATGCTTTCGGCGGCATCCTCGGGTGACGGTGCAGAGCTAAATCCCGATATGCCCGATTTTCGGAAATCCCCTCCGGTGACAACAACTTCCACAACATAGGAAAATCGGACAAATAAGCTTGAAGACTATTAAAAAAATAGCATTCGCCGTCAAGTGGTGACTCTCCGGGCGTCAGTGCTTGAAATATAATAAGCTGCGGGCCATTGCAGACTATCGCTATTTGTGCACCGTGAATTGCGCAATAAGGGATGACTTGCCGGACAGCAGCAGACAACTCCTTCGACGCTTGCATTAACGGCTGAATTTTTCGCAAAATTGTCCCTGCCGGTGCTGGGGGAATATCAAATGTTATCGACTCCCTTTTAGCCTCAAGAACAGCCTTGGTGGGTTTTCCGAGAATATAGTCAGCACGGCCACCAAGCTCATCAAACCGCTCCACTTCAATGTTTGGCTTCTCCCATCCCAGACATTCTTCCAGTAAACGGTCAACAAACTGATATCTATTCTGGGCCTCGTTCCAGTGGGAGCTATCAGGTGGCAACGCCTCTATTATTGCCGCGAGTCTCTTTTGACCTTCGGTCATCTCAAACGGTGCGTGCATTTGGGCCCTCTAGTCGCAGCATATGTCGTTATCTGGCATGGTAAGAATGCTAACTCAATCGTACACGCTTGCAATGTTGGTTACGTCTTGCGTCAGCGCGTTGTCGTGAGATTCGGTCGTGCGCCATGATCTCTGCGGGTGGCGAGGCCATAAATATGAACGCCGCTTGAACGGCCGGATCGCTGAGCAGAGCCGACGTTAGGGTGTCTGGACGTAGCTGCGGACCGATAGCCGCTCCTGGCCGAGATGGAATGGACACCCCACCACCTTTCACCGATACAGGACATGCCTGATAATGTCCTGTATCACGTATTCGAGGAGGAATTGCGATGATCGGGGATTCCATTGGCCCGGATAGCTGCCGCGAGCTTGACGCCCGCGCCGCCGATGCGCTCGACGCGCTGTGGCAGGTCACGATTACGCTCAGCTTTGATCGCGACAATCCGGCCAGCATCGAGGCTGCGATCTGCAAGTTCAATGCGCAGATTGATGCGGCGATCACGCCGTTTCGCGGCATCGCGTTCATTGAAGAAGTCGCGCGGCAGATCAAGATTGAATGCCGCGACAGCCTCCTGCAGCGCATCGCCCTGCGCGACGCGGATGATCCGGGCCGTACGCTACATTGACACGGCCAATTATCCGTTCACCGAGACAGCGCAGTTGTCGATGCCGATTGAAGCGATCTGCCCCTGCGTATCGAATGTCTCGAACTGGCCGAGCGCTATCTGTTGCCAGCGGCGCAAGTTGGCCGGTGACGAATCGCGGCCGACTCTGCTCGTCCCGTCACCACCAGCTTCCGGTTCGACAGTTCGCCGATACGGCTATGGGGAGACAATCGGCACAGACCCGGAATGCAGCCACAACTCTCTGTCACGGCGGCGAACTTCTTCGCATACCAGCGTCTGAAGTAGCGCGAAGACCTCGCGCCCATAGCGAGTGCTAATCTGCATACACCGCCGCATACTCCGACATGACGAGGTCGTCCTCGTAACCGCCGACAACAGCCCGGACCAATATCAGCAGTCGAGCATATGGTCGAGACGGTGAAGCATGTCCAGCGCATTGCCGGCGACGCCAACGCCACGCTGCAGGTGAATGGCGTAATCGCGTGGGTTGATGCGGATCACGCGCGGGCCATGCCGCTCGCTGAAGTGCCGCACCGTTGGTATCGTCTTACCCGCGCCGACTTCGACTACGACCAGTTTCTGTACGGACGACAGCCAGCGGTCGAGCCGGGCCATCTGCCGGGCAGTCCGTGCGCCGATCCAGTTCCAGTCGCCGAACATCAGGATATTGGGTCGCGCAACAGCACCGCATGTCACACACCGGGGCAATGGCGACAACAGCCGACAGTTTGCGTCGTTGACCTCTACGCCCAGGCCATCAGCTGACCACGCGTCTTCACCGCACCTGTCGACACACTGAAGCCAGTGGATCGAACCGTGACATTCGGCAATCCGCCCGTCAGCAAACCCCGCCTTCTGGAAATGGCCGTCCACATTGCTGGTGAACACGAACGCGCCGTGCTGCATCCGCTCAGCCCACTGCCCGAGGATGCGGTAGCCATGGTGTGGAACCGTACGTCGGTAGAGATTGAGACGGTGCCCATAGAAGCCCCATGCGCGTGCCGGATCGTGGAGGAACGCCGCCGGGTTGGCGATATCTGCGAAGTACACGCCTTCTGCCTGTAGCGCAGGGTATGCGCGCCAGAAACCCTCCGTGCCGCGGAAATCCGGCAGCCCCGAATCGACCCCCATGCCGGCTCCGGCGGTAACCAGCAGACCGTCGGCTTCGCGCAGCCATTGAACCGCACACGCCAGCGCGTCATCGGTCGTGCTATCGGTCATCAACTCCTCCTCTATTTCTGGCGCGGCGCCGACAGCCGACCGATAGCGCCGGTCCAAGGTGCGCAGCTAAACAGTTGCAGGACATGAAATGCTCCACTGGTTGGAAAAACACCCACTCCAAAAACGCAAGAAGCCAGGGCATCGCGCCTTGGCTTCGGTACGACAGATCCGGTAGCGGGAAAACTGGCGTGGCATGCGCCGGAAGGTTAGATCAAAATTCGGCAGGCCGCGATTGCGAGGCTGGTGAAGACCTGTCTCGTCTAATCAGATGTTCTTTTCTGCAAGCACCGTCAGATGCGGCCGGTTCGAAATGCAGTGAGCGAAGATGACGCGAAAACCTCGATCCACCATGAATTTCTTCATGGCGGGCACCGAGAAGTGCCACAGATGACCGGGCGGCCCGAACATCTTCCATTTCGGTCCGGCCCTGACCGCCGAGAAATGCGTCACGCATGGCACGACGAAATACACCCGGCCGCGCTCTGCGAGCACCCGGCGCACCTCGCTCATGAACGCATCCAGGTGCTGCACGTGTTCAAGCACGTGAAAACCGACGACGAAATCCCAACGTCCATCCGGGTAGTGTTGATCGAACAGGCTGCCGCTGGCTACGTTGATCCCTTTCGCCCGCAGATACGGAATCGGCGCCGTTGCATAATCGATGCCTTCGAGCTCGAATTTGCGTGTGCGCTTGAGGGCGGTCAGCAGATGGCCCTCGCCGTAACCGATTTCGAGCAGCCGGCGGCGTCCCTGCGCATGTCGCACGATATTCTGCGCATGCCACCAGTTCTCAATGCCCTTGCTGAACCACTTGCTCAGCCGTTTCTGCGTAACCGGAACAAACACTTCCGTTTCCCCATAGTAGGTACCGTAGAAATCGGCCAGTGACTGCTCTGACGGGACGTTGCGAACAAAGACGAAATGGCAGGTCGGGCACCGGTCGAGGTAGTAACCGTCCCGCTCGAAATACAGCGAGGACACGGTTCCGCAGACCGGACAGACATGATTCAGATAGGCGTTCCCGTTTCGATGCCTATCTTCGATTGATTGCAACATGATTTTCCTTTCAGGAGCACTGATTCGTACTCCTTTTTATATATCTGACAATCACCTTAAAATTTTCACCACCCGAAAAGCTTCGGACGTCCAGAAGCCGTGCGGCGCGCTACTCTTGTGGAACTATTCGACCTTCTTCGAGTGCTGGACGCGGATCCACAAGAATTCATCGACCGGATTCAGGCCGAGCCGAGCAAGGCACTTCCCCATTGAACGTGATCTGCTACTGTGCATAAGGTACTGTCGGCGAAGACACCCGCAACCGGCCAAGGGAGTCTGTCCGCTGGCGCAGCCATTGGGTTGCCCGCTCAATCAGTTTCATTTTTTGCGTCCCTCGTCCAAGCTGCATGGCGTCATTGGTGTACGTCTTGACCGCTTTCTGCGCGGTAGCCATCAGGTTAATGTCCTGCTCGGAAAGACTCTGCGCACTGGCAATCGATGCTGACGCGGCCGGAACAGCCGCGAGGAAGGTTCGATTCATTAAGATCCTCGCAAAATTAACACTTTGAGTTTGGTATGTTTGCACTTTACCTCAAACCAAACTTAAAGTGTGTGGTTTTCGTGGCGACACGCCGGAACACTTCCGGCATGCCCAACCCAACTCAAAAGTGTGATGCCCAGCGCCTCTTCGCGGCCAACATGCGCCGTATCCGCAAGGCCAAAGAGCTGACACAGGAAAGAGTGGCCGAGGCAGCGGACCTGCACCCGAACTACATCAGCTCTGCCGAGCGCGGCGAACGCAACATTTCGATCTGCAACATCGAGCGGATCGCGAAGGCACTCGGGGTGACGATGGCGGAGCTTGTCGCTGCGCCGGTACACGACGCCAGCGCAGCGGAGAAGGCATCGGATTGAGCAGCGCTAGCCCAACCCCGCTTTCATTGCACGAACCTCAAGGAACCAGTGAACGGGCGGCAGGTCGGTTTGCACATACTCCTGCGCCTCGATCCAGTACGCCGGATCGACGATGTACTCAACCTTGATGCCCGGGTCATGGCTGGCGCGGGCGCGGTGGAACAGCACGTGCCGACCGAGGTTGGTGCAGTCGTCATAATCCACAAGGGCAATCGCCAGATCGGGTATGTCGCTGACCGCCCTGGGCTCTTCATACATGCCCGTGTCGTATCCGTAGTGCGCGAGCACCTGGGCGATGAACTCGCCGGTTATCCAGTAAGGTCCCCGTGCCGGATGCCGAAACCGCTCGATGGCGACGTTGCGCACGGCTTCAAGGGTCGTGCCACAGATCATGGCGATGACCGCGAGCGAGCAGTCGAAGTCGCCGCTTTGCTGCACGCGCCGGTATGCCGGTATGAAGCCGGCTCCAATCATGGTGACGGTCGTTGGTATGATTGGCATCAATACTCCAACGGGAACAGCAGGGTTGTCGCGCTACGGTCGGCTTCGGTGATGAGCCATACCCGCTCGCCGGCGATTTCATACGCTGAAAGGATACGCGCGCCGTGCTGTACGGCCAGCTGGTTCGACTTTGCATCTTCGGCGGGCACGTCACCCCAGTCGCCGGTCGCGTGCCGCCTGAGAAACGGGTCGGCCGCAATGCCGTGGTGTTCAAGATGCGCCAGCACTCCTCTGGTCGCTACGATTCGCCCCAGCCGGAACAACGGCGGCGGCTTTTGCAAGGTGCGGCACGATGCGGCGCCAGGCTCGGGACTCTGGTTGTCGATACTCATCTGACTCTCCTTGAACGCTGACTGGCGACCACGATGCGCGCCGCCAGAAATGCAAAAGGCCAGTGCGCTCAACACTGGCCCCTGATGCGATGGGTAACTTCGGCTCTGACAGCGTGACTACTTGCCGTTGCCTTTGGTGTTCATTGCGTGGATGCCGATCGCCCAGTGGCCGGCGATATTCCTGAAGCTGGTGCGCACGCGGTCGGCGGGCTTGCACCACGGCGCCGGATCAAGCGCGTATTCGATCGTGCCAGGCGCATGACTTCCCTTCGCGCGATGAAACAGGATGTGTCGACCCATCTCCATCTCGTCGTTGTAGTCGACCAGCAGGAAAGCGACGTCGGGAATATCGGCTACACGGCCGATCTCCTTGTACACGGTCGCCACGAGACCTAACTGGGCCAGCAACGCTGCAATCTGGCTCTCGCCAAAATAGTACGGGCCGCGTGCAGGATGCTTTGTCTTCGCGATGGCGATGTCCCTGACTTCTTCGATTTTCTTGACCGATAGCATCGCGGCGCAGGCGAAAACGTCGTCAAAATCGTTAGTCTGTGGAACAAACGTGAATGCTGGGGTAAAGGTTGTCGGGGTGCTTTCGACACCGGTTGGGAGGACAGGCATAGAGGACTCCTGAAAATACAAAAAGGAAGCGCGCAGCAACGCCTGCCTGACGGCATCGGACATTTTGGGTGGTTCGGAGAGAGAAAATTCGAAGCGAAATCCGGTAAACATCCAGCGGATTCGCTCAGGCATGCGCTGCGGCGCGAGCGGCGAGCCGAAAACCGGTTTTTGGTCGGTTTTACAGTCGTATCGCCATTTTATCAGGGTCAAATCACATCAGCAACGGCCATATGACTTTGGTCAGGCACGCGAAAAGAGGTGAAATTCGCAGATCAAGTGTAGAGCCGGGTAGGCTTGTTCGATATCTGCGGACACGCGCAGCATAGTCGAATTCAGCTGGGCGCTGGTATCTGGGCGGCCCCCAATGATCTTGGTCCGCGCATAGGTTTTTCGGTGCCGCCAGCAATATCTACGCGCCGTATTCGGTCGAGGGCTCCAACACGGGTGGGACCGTTTCCGGACGGGTGAAAGGGCGCGGCACAACCATGGCACACCGAGACGACATCGAGTTAGGGAAAATTCGATCGGCCCCTTCCCAGGGCGCAAAAACGCCGCTATAATCTCGCTTCTTTCTGATCAGCGCTTCGAACGATTTTGTCGGGCTTGGTGGCATGGTCAGTAGCGTGCCGGAATAGCTCAGACGGTAGAGCAGCGCATTCGTAATGCGAAGGTCGGGGGTTCGATTCCTCTTTCCGGCACCAACAGAATCAAGCACTTACAGCGCCCGCATATGCGGGCGTTGTCGTTTTCTGCGACACGAGGTATTTTTTCTGTGCCACGGCACACCGGCGTCCGATCTTGCTGTGCACCCAACACGATGGTGTCCGGTTCGAGCGTTCAGCGTTCGGTCACGGCTCAATGGGGGGGCTGTCACGCACGTCTCTCTCGCAAAATCTTCCGTATTTCAGTACTCTGCTCTTGAAACTTTGTGTCGCTGCTTGCTAAAACGCTAGCAAATCGCGACAAGCACGGAATTGACAGCGCCGATGCCTGACAACGGGCAGGGAGAATCTTATGCACTTCGGAGTATTCGGCAAGGCGATACTGGATAAATTGCTGAAAGCATTTATTTCCTTATTCATATATCTGCTGCAGCACTCTTTCAAATGGCTGGTCCTGCCGATTCTCAAGCAGTCGCATGATGCCTACCTCGCCTGGAAGGTGAGCCGAGTCAGTTGGGACGATCTATGTGAAGGCGTTAGAGGGTGTTAGGCACTTTCAGTCGGACCTGGTATCCTGGTGTGATGACACCACGCAAGCCATACCCAACGGACGTGACGGACGAAGAATGGAGCTTCGCCGTTGCGTACCTGACCTTGATGAACGAAGACGCACCGCAACGCCGATACGAACTTCGCGAAATGTTCAACGCGCTGCGCTGGATGGCGCGAGCCGGTGCCTCGTGGCGTATGCTGCCGACCAACTTTCCGCCGTGGGAACTGGTCTATCAGCAAACACAACGGTGGCTGAACGCGGGTTGTTTCGAGGCGATGGTCAACGACTTGCGTTCGGTGCTGCGTGTGGCTCAAGAGCGTCAGGGGCAACCGAGCGCGGTTATCCTGGATGGACGCACGTTGCAGTCCACGTGCGAAAGCGGCCCGCGTGCGGGTTACGACGGTTATAAGCGCAAGCGTGGCAGCAAGGTTCACATGGCCGTCGATACGCTGGGCAATCTGCTGGCTGTGCACATTACGCCGGCCAACGAGCAGGAGCGAGCGCAGGTGGCCGAGCTCGCCCGTCAAGTTCAGCAGGTAACGGGCCAGACAGCGGAAGTTTTCAAGGTAGTTGTCGCCTCGCCGCATAAGATTTACGCTGCTTTTCGCTCTTGGTGCCGGGGTTGCGCGATGGCGCTGTTTTGTTCAGCGTGATCGGGATTCAGATGCACGACATGA
>NZ_CAAJGM010000220.1 GCF_900996235.1 Paraburkholderia sp. BCC1885 | reverse complement strand
TCTCATGCGCAACGCCAATCCTGCCTTCCGGTCCGCTCGGTCACGTGCCCGAAATGCCCGGTCACGTTCCCGAAATCGCCGGTCACCATCCCGAAACGGCCGGTCACGTTCGTCCGAAATACGCACACATTCGGAAGGGAACGTTCCCGAACTGGGATGGCGAAATACAGGCGAGACCATTCGTCATTGAAGGGGACCGCCTCACGTATATCACGCCGGGCAGCTTTGGATACGGCGCATCGACCGCTGTCTGGCAGCGGGATGAAGGCGGGTGAGCCTGCCTCTTAAGGTCCCGGTACCGAACGTCGTCTTACAGTTCGATGCCGGACGTCCAGTGCACACCTCGTCATGCAATAGAATTCGATTCCTGACCCCTTACCGTGGCTCGCCCTAGTCTATGTCCAATACCCCGACGCTGCCCGACTTGATTACAGCGCTAAGCAAACGAGGAATCGATCTCGCCGGGGCCAATGTTCGATTTGGCAGCTATGGCGACTCGGAGCAATCTTCTGCAATGCTCATTTCCTTGATAGCGGCCAACATAAAGCGCGCCACATGTAGCTTGCTGTGGTCATGGAAATTTGACGACGAACGCCTGCCGCAGGAAGGGGACATCGAAATTGTTCTGGATTTTTTCGATAACCCCGTTCTGCTGCTTCGGACGACGAGAGTCGAGATAGTTTCTTTTGAGAATATTTCTAGCGAGTTTGCGGCCGCCGAAGGAGAAGGTGACCTCTCACTCGAATTCTGGCGCGCGGAGCACTGGAAGTTCTTTGACAGAGAGTGCCAGCGGATAGGGCGACAGCCCGTAGCGTCAATGCCGCTCGTTTGCGAGACGTTCGATTTGATGGCTGATTTGGGTTGGTAATCTCAATTCGACTGCTGTCTGGTTGCAAGCAGCCGTTCCTTGAGCGACTCCCGAAGACCGCTCATGGCCGACCCCGGTCCGACACGGACCGCCGCAACGGGCCGTCGTCGATCAGGCCGCATTCGGCCCAAGTCGACCCAAAGCGGAAGTTCGGTGTGGAAAGCCCGATGGCTGCTTCGCCAGCGATTGCGGTCGGTCGTAAATTGCGCATTGGGTGGCGGCTGTTTGAATCGGAAACTGTTTTTAGCGAAGTCCGCAGAAGTTGAGAAGGCACCGGTGACGGTGAACGCGAACTCCGAGTCCAGTTTCCTGAACTTCAGGTAGCATCTTGAGGTGTGCCATCGTCCAATTGGAAAGAGTCAAGGAGCGAACGGACAGAGCACACGCATAGAGTCCTCCAAGTACGAGATCCATGATGCGGGTCGTGCTGAAGCAGCGACTTCATCGATGCTGCCAATTTGGGCGATGATATTTCTGCTCAGCGGCGAAAGATCAAGACGCTCCAGATCGCTGCGCCGGTCAAGCAGATTCGTCTGAACTTCCAGTTCGGCTGCTAGTTCAGGCTGGTCGAGATCCAGTGGTCTGCTTAGTGCGACCGGCCAAACATTGCGAAGCTCACGCACGGCAGTGGCCGCTGCCTGCACGTTGCCCTGGCTGGCATGAATGAGGCTGATGAAGATTGAGAAGTTCATGCACATGACCTCCTCGTACTCAGTGCCCATCGTGAGGTCCACCGGATCAAGCCACGTCAACAACACCTTGTGCACCGCCTTGGGAGCCGAAAGTTTTTCGCCAAAGATGATCATCATCGACAGCTTGCCACTTGAAATGGCGAGCGCTGTCTCCTCAAGCTGTGACGCGGCTTTGTCCACGTTCACTTTGGCTTCCTCGAAGCGATGCATCAGGCTGTCCACGTTGTGCTTGTCGTAGACGGTCTTAACCTCACAAACCAACAACTCGGTGGTCTGTGTGTCATACAGCGCTAGATCGACATCGCCGCCGGGAAACTTGCGTCTGACGGCGACCTTCAAACGGCTCAACACAGGCAGGAGCGATTTGAGCGTGTCTGCGGCACGCGCGAGCGTCGATCCGAGAGTGTTATTCCAGTCGCGCTCATGACGTCGTATTGCGATGGTCAACAGGCTGGCCGTTATGCCTTGCGCATTGATGAAGCACGGGTTGCGCAGAAATTTTCCATGCAACAGGTAAAACGGCGGGTGAATCAGGGTTGTCGCTGCTTCTGACGGTGCCATGCTGAAGCGGGTGAGTGCATCCACGATAGATTGACCCGTAATCGAGCCATACTGAGGATAGGCATGGACATACACTGCCCACAGCTCAATCAGCTTCGCCTCGTCGTACCAGTAGGAGTGCTTTACCTGCACGGCGGCGAACTCCAGGAATACGAGGAAGCCCGACAAAGCGGCAAGCCGTACCGCGTCCACGCCCATCGCCTGCTCAAATTTAAGCCAACCAAGCGGATCAGATTGCGTGAGGAAGTGCAGCATCTCCGGGCTGGACGCGAGCGAGTGATTTAACTCGTCCAGCGAGAGTTCGGAGAGTCGCCTTCCGATAAGCATCTCAAGCAGCGCCGCTTTCGCCTCAGCGTCCAGCAGCATCAATGCGGAACCACGGCGGCGCCGAGTGAGCCTGAGCTGAGCGATATCTGCCTCCAAGTCGAAGAAAGATTGCCAGATGCCCTGTTGTAACCGTGCGTGTTGCTCCCGGTTCAATTCTTCCATGAGCTGCCTGCCGAATGCCGCATGGACCGCCGGATCAGGGCGCGATGGCCTCGAGAAATTGGGCTTTGTCGTTGACTGTTCGACCGCGACCAAACAGTAAGTAAGCGCGAGCCCCGTGACTGGCACGCTGTAGTCGAGGTAGTTTTCGGCGTGATCGCCAATCTTGTCGACTGCATGAGCCGCCATCCAAACAAACATCTCAGCCGCCTGGGGATGCAGATCAGTTGGAAGATCCGGTGGCCTGCGCTTGAGCGCCTCCGCTGGGAGCTTCTTATGCTCGGCCAGAATCATCGCGGTAACGTCAGTTTCTCGAGACTTCAACTCCTCCTGCCGCTTGCAAATAGGGGCAACAGGCTCACTGACTTCATCATGTGAATCCAATCCTCTACTCCTTCGCATTGTTCTTCTACTCAAAACTATTATGAGCAGTCTGTGGTGACGATGCCTGGCGGAAATGTCGGACTTCGGCCGAACTGAGCAGCGGTGGCGGACGGCCGGTTTTGGCCGATAGTACCTGGTCGCGATCAGCATGCGAAGGACTCCAACCAGCCTGAATCCGCCGTTCGCAGGCCATCGGCCAATGTCCGATCCTGGCCGGCTTGAGTCAGATGAGCGTTGCGATTCCACTTGTTCGGTGGAGGCTCGCGGCGTTCAGAGAACCCGAAGGTTTCGGATTTTTCCGATGGTCGGCGACCGGCTGAGGATGAGTTCTGTGATGTACTCGGGCAGGGGTGCGCGCGGGATGTTGCGAGGAATCCCATCGACCAGCTGCGATGGAACCAGAACGATGAACGCGCCCGGATCGCTCTTGAGACTGTGTTCGTAACTGACTCGATAATCCATGTCTATGCAGGGGCCGGTGACGTGGCAGGTCGCCGATGTGGCGTTCAACATGCAGTTTTTCAATGTCGAGCGGCATACGAAGAAAACCGGTGAAAAACCGCGAATTCTTTGCTCTGCTGCCTCTCCGGCGATTGCCGCCGATCCCAATACCGGCGCGGCGGACAGCCGGTTTGGGTGCCTCGTGGAAGCGCTTTTCCGGAGGCGTGACGGTATACTTGGCGCAGAAAACGACGGTATACCGTCACAATGCTGTAGCTCTGGCTGGATTTGACGAGACGACGGTAGACAGTCGTTTAGTCAAAAGATGAATTACTTCAACGAGTTATAGCCGTCCTGAGACGCACTGAGCATCCGCTCCACATACCGTGCAATTATGTTGAGTCTGGCCGCAACCCATTGTCCCACGTAGGTGGGGTTGAGATTTGGTGCCAGTATACCGTCAGAAATACCGTCAAATGTGGCGAGTTGCCACGAGACGTCCGGAGACGGTGCGGGAGCAAATCGTGCCAGATTCCCCGTCAAGCACTTTGAAACGGACTGGAACCAACTCAGTGCCATCATCCAACTCTCGCAGATAATTGACACTAAGCTGGTACTCCGCCTACCCGGGAATGGTATCGCTGCGCGGAGTGAGTCTCTCAGAAAAGCTTACCTATCTGAATAAAACGAATTGCTGCGGAGGCGAACGGAAGCAATTCACCATCATTGACATCCACTCGCGCGTGGCCGCCAGAGGTATCGTGATGGAACATCGCTGCATATTCGTTGAATTTTTGCAGATCCGGCGCAAGCCCCCGCAACTGGCTGATTGGATTGTCTGAGCTAGCCTCCTTGATGAGCTGGATCATCTTCCCGAACGTCAGGCCATCAGGGAATCGGCCCACGAAACAACGGTGAAGATGGCCCTCAACGAGGAGTCTAAGTGCTTGCGCTACTTCTAACATGCTAGTTGATCCGGCCCCCGTGGTGTATGTCTCTACGAGCCGATAGTTTTTATAGTATGGCGACGCACAGAACTCGTCGAGATTGAACTGCCCGATGACCGAGTAGTTCTCCGGTCCGCGACGCAGCTCTAACTCGGTGACCTCATTATTTGCTTTAACCGCGCGTTTTCGAATGTCGCGCAGGAAATAGGCGTCGTGGCCCAAAGCAATTACCTGTTCGCATTCTCGACTCATTTCCAGAGCCGCTTCTACTGTTTTCGCGCGACGATGCAGATCCAGGCTAGTAAAGACGTCATCAAGAACAACGATAGATTGTGCCCGGTCGGGGTCTGCAAACAGCTTCGCCAAGAAAAAGGCAAACGCGAGGGTACGCTTGTCGCCTTCGCTTAGAACAGTATGGAAGGTCAAGGCATCGCCGCTGGTCCGACCGACGGGCACTAATGCACCGCGTACTGTGAGGCCATATTCGCTGCGCGGCACGCCCCCACCCATATAGCTTGGCTTCAGTTCGCAAATCGAGAACGGTGCGCCGAAGTCCCGCAGGCGATCGTTAATCGCTTTTTGAAAAGTCGCAAGCGATGTAGCCATGAGTTGGTCCAACTTCGTTCGCGCTAAATCTTTCTTTCCCTCAGCGTCCTTCTTATCGTCCTCTGCCTTCGTCCGGTCGGCGAGGTGCTGCACGACCTCTGGGGTGTAGCGGATCATACGAAGCTCAATGATGCGGCGTTCTTTTTGTAGCGCAGGGATATCTATACGAGCGAGTCCATCCTTGAAATCTGATATCGCATCGTTCGCCACCTGTATTTTGCCGTTGAATTTTGCAACGTCGTTTAGGACCGCGTTCAGGATAGTCTCGGCTCGTGCTATCGGAGTGGCGTCGATTGCTTCAAGGGGCTTCGCAGTTTTTTCCTCGATGACGATGTTGATTAGCTTGCGGGCCTCATTTATTGCATCACGGGCGGCGTCCATCCCAAAGGCGGGTACGTCAATCTGCAGTAGGCCAGACCACCAGTCTTTGACTCCGGCGTTGAAGTCGATGGCGGCCCGCCACTCAGGGAGAAGATCCGTGCCCATTTGCTGCCCGGACAGCCTGCCTAGAGACGCTACGCGTTGCAGGTGATCCTTGTATGCCTGATTGAAGTAATCTTTATAAGCCTTTAGCAGAGGCAATCCAGCCGTCTCCTGGCCGCAGAAAGGACAGTGTTCCTCTGGCTTGTGGCGAAGACCTTCGTTGACCCATCGCTCGGTTTCCCGACCGAGATGTGCATCGAATTGTCGGCGCACCACAGCTTCAGCGTCTTCCTGAAGCCTTTCAAAGGACGATTCAACGATCGCCCGGATGCTATCGAATTCGTAGATCGTCCCGGTCATCTTTCGAAAACCCTGACGGCCCAGGATTTGCTTTATGCTACCTGCCTCGCTAAGCTGTTTGTCTATATGTGCAATCTGCTGTGGGCCGTCGTCAATTGGCTCCAACCCAACGAAGGTTGCCAGCGTTTCGCTCTGGTGGAAGCCTCGCAGTGCTGCTTCGGAGGCGGTGATTTTTTGGGTCGCGCTGCGCTGTGCTTCAGATTGTTTTTGGAACTCTTCGCGTTGAGCGACGGAGTCGGCTCCCAGCGCAAGCTCGAGCATAGACGCACGTTGGTCGGGTGTCACATCTGTGCCAGCATAAACGTTGCGTTCGACAAACTCTTGATTGAAGACGTGAACGTTGGCGACGGCAGACGACCATGTGTTGCCGTTGAATGAAACGGTCGATCCGCCAACAGAAGTCCGAACAAGTAGCTTGACGGCCTGGTCGCCGGTCGCGCCGATGGTCTTGCGCTTCTGAATGGCTTGAGCATCCGCCGCTCCGCAAGCACGAAGCAAAGCTGAGAGTGTCGACTTCCCCCGTCCGTTATCAGCGTAGATAACCGTGACTTTCTTCAGCGATACAGCCGATGGTACGCCAGTCTTGAATACACCTACGTTGTCTATCCGAATGATTTTCTCGAGCATTTAGCCCTCGTCATTGATCTTGTGCGCAACTTATTACTTGACCGATATCATCGGCACTGCAGCAAAGCTTACGCGGTCACCCATGAAATATCGAAGTCGATATCGTGTCCGGTCAAGCGTTACAGCGTTTTTGCGAACGCTTGCGCTGGTCCTTCTTTTATCAAGGTAACTCTATTTTGAAGTGCCCTTCTTCTTGTTAACCTTTTTTGCTACGGCTTTCAATTTTTCCGTCTTCTTGTCGTATATCTCCGCAAGCACGCTTTCGAGTAGGTCATATGCATTGCGCAAATCGTTTACGGTGGGTTCTGGACCACTGTGGCTGCCAGCATTCCCCAGCCACTTCACTGCCAGGAGCAACTGTTTCTGCTCGTCATACTTGTTTGGAAGCCCCTCGATTCGTTGATGCAAGCTGATGATGCGGCGTTTGCCATTCTGATTCCTGAACCTTGTGATGTTTAGATTTGTTAGCACTGCTTCGACCGCTGCACGCGCGCAGTTCAGTGCAGCTCCAGCGTCGGCATAAGCAAGCGCAAAAGATTCGCGTAGATGCTTCCGAACCGTCTCTGGGCAGACCTTCGGGATATCCATTAGAACCAGTGCTGGTACAAAGTATCCGGGATAGAAATTCTCTTCCTGCTGCTGCGACCAACCGTATTCGTCATCCAGAAATTCAGTGGTCTCAACTCTACTGTCTCCGGCGCAACTCACGTATTCCTTACAACGTTCGTTGTTGCATTCAAAGACACATGAGAAGACACCACGAATCCAGTCAGGCTCCCAATCAACGTGGTCATGATCTTTCTGGCTAGCTTGCGATTCACGCTCAACAAGGGTGTCTTTCAGAAGACGTAGATGCCCTGATTGGCAAACTGGGCAAAGCCAAGTCGGTATACGGTCCCGCGTGAAAGGCAGCAGGTAGGGTGTGCGTTCCATGACTTTCCTGTTGGGAGTTGTGGCAACCGGTGCGGGCGCGTGATGTATTGAAGATGTTTGGGTTGCTGCATGCTTCTGATTGCTGGCGTCATCTATCGTCGCAGCATTCTGGCACTAAGCGAAGCTTTGGCTCTAGCTGATCTATTTCTATCCGGCAGCAAGTTTAAGCCTATCGATGATTGAATGCATTGGTTTGTAGGAGAAATTCTCTCCGATGTTGTGATATCTCAGATGCTGATTCAACGGAACGTTTGTTGTGCGAGGTGCGGTTGGATCGGAACTCCTCAGAAAAGCTGATTGGTACGATGAGCAACACGTAACCACCCGCTTTTTCTTGAAACGGATCGAGAGCGGGAGCTGTATCGATCGTTAATGGCGAAGAGCGCTGTAGAGACGAGAAGAGACATCTATGTCGCGACCATCGTCCGGCTCAGGAGATCTACGATATTCTCTGGGCACTCACGCTCGACAAGCTTGCGGAGATCGATTCGATCAACGCCGTTCTGTATGCGCGTCAAGGTTTGATCGAGCTTATCCAGAGTGCGACTTACTATGAATTCGACGAAGGAAGGCCGGTCAACCAGTCCGGAGTTCAGTTTCAGGTGGTCCAAAACTTCATAGACCGCGCGCTGCAGGAAATGGGGATTGGTGATCGCTTTATTTTTGACATGTCCAAAGGTGAATCGCCGACCTAAGCGCACTTCGGATGGCGCCAATCTCGAATTGGCTTACCGATCCTGGCGGGTGTCCCACACGCGAAGCACGGCAATGGTCGTCGGCTCTTCAGCATACGGGGGCAGGACTTCATAGTGCAGCTCGTATCGGCCCTCAAGACACACCCAGCGGTGCACTTCGCGGGCGGGTGGCCCGTCGTATCCGTCAAGCTCCTCGCCGAGCCGGTGAAAGTGGTTCTGGCCGAGGCGTTCGGCTTCGTCCAGCAATGCGCTGACGACCCTGCGGGCGATGGCGGCGTCGTTGTACTTTTTGATGTGTTCGGCGATAACCCCGAGGTCCGACATCGCTTTGCTGGTGGGGATGACCTCGATGCTCACGCTTTGGGCGCCGGCAGCTCGTTTTCCGTACCGAGGCTGTTCGCCCACGCACGCGCCTGCTCCATCGGAATGAGGCGGCCTGCGGTCACATCGTCCAGCCCCTCCTGAATCAGCCGCCGCTTTTCTGCCTCGCGCGCGAGGTACTGGACGAGTGCTTTCTTGATGATCCACTGTCGCGGACGCTCGATCTGCTCCGATAATGCGTCCACTTCCTGCGCCAGTTCGACGGGCACCTGGGCGGTCAGGGTTCGAGTTTCTGTTACCACTGGACACCTAGAATATTGATTTGCAATAGATCTAATTATAAAACAATAATTGCGCCTCGACCGCCAAGATTTAGCCCGCTGGATCACCGAATCCGGCCGCGATCAGAAAGCTCTTGCCGCTCTGGAAATGGCGAAAATTCGGGGTTTTTCATGGTGCCTGACAAAGTTATTTGTGCGTTGAAGGGGTGATTTGCCCCTGGTAACATGGTGATACGACTGAAAAACCGGCCGAAAACCGGGTTTTCGGCTCGCCGCTCGCGCCGCAGCGCACGCCTGGGCAAATCCGCCGGAATTTAGCCGGATTTCGCTTCGAGTTTTCTCTCCCTGATTCACCCAAAATGTCCGATGCCGTCAGGCAGGCGTTGCTGCGCGCTTCCTTTTTGTATTTTCAGGAGTCCTCTATGCCTGTCCTCCCGACCGGTGTCGAAAGCACCCCGACAACCTTTACCCCGGCATTCACGTTTGTTCCACAGACTAACGATTTTGACGACGTTTTCGCCTGCGCCGCGATGCTATCGGGCAAGAAAATCGAAGAAGTCAGGGACATCGCCATCGCGAAGACAAAGCATCCTGCACGCGGCCCGTACTATTTTGGCGAGAGCCAGATTGCAGCGTTGCTGGCCCAGTTAGGTCTCGTGGCGACCGTGTACAAGGAGATCGGCCGTGTAGCCGATATTCCCGACGTCGCTTTCCTGCTGGTCGACTACAACGACGAGATGGAGATGGGTCGACACATCCTCTTTCACCGCGCGAAGGGAAGTCATGCGCCCGGCGCGATCGAATACGCGCTTGATCCGGCGCCGTGGTGCAAGCCCGCCGACCGCGTGCGCACCAGCTTCAGGAATATCGCTGGCCACTGGGCGATCGGCATCCACGCAATGAACACCAAAGGCAACGGCAAGTAGTCGCGCTGTCAGAGCCGAAGTTACCCATCGCATCAGGGGGCCAGTGTTGAACGCACTGGCCTTTTGCATTTCTGGCGGCGCACCTCGTCGCCGCCGGTCAGCGTTCAAGGAGAATCAGATGAGTATCGACAACCGGAGTTCCGAGCCTGGCGTCGCACCATGCCGCACCTTGCAGAAGCCGCCGCCGTTGTTCCGATTGGGACGAATCGTAGCGACCAGAAGGGTGCTGGCGCATCTCGAACACCACGGCATTGCGGCCGACCCGTTTCTCAGGCGGCACGCGACCGGCGACTGGGGCGACGTGCCAGCGGAAGATGCAAAGTCGAACCAGCTGGCCGTACAGCACGGCTCGCGCATCCTGTCGTCGTTCGAAATCGCCGGTCAGCGGGTATGGCTCATCACCGAAGCCGACCGCAGCGCGACAACCCTGCTGTTCCCGTCGGAGTATTGAATGCCAACCATACCAACGGTAGTCACCATGATTGGAGCCGGCTTCGTACCGGCTTTTCGTCGCGTGCAGCAGAGCGGCGATTTCGACAGCTCGCTTGCAGTCATCGCCATGATCTGCGGCACGACCCTTGAAGCCGTTCGCAACGTCGCCATCGAGCGGTTTCGTCATCCGGCACGGGGACCTTACTGGATAACCGGCGAGTTCATCGCCCAGGTCCTCGCGCACTACGGATACGACACGGGCATGTACGAAGAGCCTTCGTCGGTCAGCGACATACCCGATCTGGCGATTGCCCTTGTGGACTATGACGACTGCACTAACCTCGGCCGGCACGTGCTGTTCCACCGCGCCCGCGCCAGCCACGACCCGGGCATCAAGGTCGAGTACATCATCGATCCGGCGTACTGGATCGAGGCGCAGGAGTATGTGCAGACCGACCTGCCGCCCGTTCACTGGTTCCTTGAGGTTCGTGTGGCGAAGGCGGGGGAGGCTAGCGAGGGAGGGAGCGGGGTGGTTCGGCCAGAATCTGGTCGATAAACGCGTGCGGGTCCGCGTCGAGCGCGCCGAGTATGTCGAGCAGCTCAGCGAGGTCGACCCGGCGCATCCCGCTTTCGTACTTCGATACGAACGACTGTGGCCGCTTCAACCGCAGCGCCACCTCTTCCTGAAGCAGGCCGCGCTGTTTGCGGATATCGGCGAGCAGCGCCGCGATACGCTGGTTACGGGGATCGTGAATGGGGTGGGCCATTGCCGGATTCTACATTCGCATACACAATATCCCATATGAGGATGTGATATATTTAACCATGTTGACAGTAACAGTGATCTGGCTGCTCGCAGCCACGGGGATAGCGGTGGCTGTGAGAGCCGACATGCGCCGGCTGGTCGTGCATCGCGTCGGCCTGTCACCGGCGGGCTGGCTGTTCGTCTGCATTGGTACGGGACCTTTCGCCATAGCGGCTTACCTGGTTTGCAGGCGGGCCGTCTGGCGAACTCTGATCGATTCAGTCTGGCGGGTGGTTGGTGACGGATCGTATCCAGTTCATGTCAGGCGCAGGCGCCTGATCGCATTGCGACGCAACGGCCTGATCGGCAAGCCGGTCTTCCGGGCATGTCTGAAAGCGCTCAAGGCGCGATATCAGCCGTCGCCCGACTGATTCTCACGAGCGACAACCATAGCAAGGTAGTGCCTCGAACCATTTAAAGAGGAATCCGAAATGAATATGAAGCTTTATGAGGGAAGCCATGTTGCAACCAATCGAAGATAGGCATCGGAACGGGGAAGCCTATCTGAATCATGTCTGTCCGGTCTGCGGAACCGCGTCCTCGCTGTATTTCGAGCGGGACGGTTACTACCTCGACCAGTGTCCGAACTGCCATTTCGTCTTTGTGCGCAATGTCCCGTCAGAGCAGTTGCTGGCCGGTTTCTACGGCACCTACTATGGGGAAACGGACGAGTTTGTCCCGGTCACGCAGAAGCGCCTTAGCAAGTGGTTCAGCAAGGGCATTGAGAACTGGTGGCATGCGCAGAATATCGTGCGGCATGCGCAGGGACGCCGTCGACTGCTTGAAATCGGTTATGGCGAGGGCCACCTGTTGACCGCCCTGAAGCGTACGCACAAATTTGAACTCGAAGGCATCGATTATGCAACGGCGCCGATTCCGTATCTGCGGGCGAAGGGAATCAACGTAGCCAGCGGTAGCCTGTTCGATCAACACTACCCGGATGGACGTTGGGATTTCGTCGTCGGCTTTCACGTGCTCGAACACGTGCAGAATCTCGATGCGTTCATGAGCGAGGTGCGTCGGGTGCTCGCAGAGCGCGGTCGGGTGTATTTCGTCGTGCCATGCGTGACGCATTTCTCGGCGGTCAGGGCCGGACCGAAATGGAAGATGTTCGGGCCGCCCGGTCATCTGTGGCACTTCTCGGTGCCCGCCATGAAGAAATTCATGGTGGATCGAGGTTTTCGCGTCATCTTCGCTCACTGCATTTCGAACCGGCCGCATCTGACGGTGCTTGCGGAAAAGAACATCTGATTAGACGAGACAGGGCTTCACCAGCCTCGCAATCGCGGACTGCCGAATTTTGATCTAACCTTCCGGCGCATGCCACGCCAGTTTTCCCGCTACCGGATCTGTCGTACCGAAGCCAGGGCATCGCGCCCTGGCTTCTTGCGTTTTCGGAGTGGGTGTTTTCTAACCAGTGGAGTACGTCTGGGCGCCGAAATTCGGAATACGACGCAGCGTCGCCTTGATCTGGTCCGGCGTGATCAGACGCGTGCATTCGAACTGACGCGGGGTATCCTTGTGTCGCGGGCACCACAGGAAGTCGTGATGATCGAAACGATGCCTGACGTCGTTCCAGCAACTGTTACAGGTGTGATAGTTGATGATGCGATACGGCGTGGCGAATTCGTTGGTCTCGTGAGTGAAGCCGCTGATCATCACAGTCGGTGTACCAACAGCCCACGCCAGCCACGCAAGACCGCTCGACAAGCCCACGAAAAATGCTGCGTGTCGCAGCCAGCGGGCGCGTTCCTGCAGCGGCCGGTCGCCGGTTTCGTCTTCGCAGCCGTATGGAAGGTGGGTCCAGACGAGCCCAGTGCCATGCGTGGACTTCTGGTCGATGCAGATGACCCGATAGCGATGCTCCTTCAGAAACGCGACGATCTCGCGCCAGCCTGTCGGGTGGTTCCAGTATTTGCACTGGGTCGAGCTTTGCACCGCGATCACGACGTACGGCTCCTCGATCGGCCGGCTGTCGTCGTCGAGTGCGAGCAGCGGTGGCTCTTCGGTCGGATCGACACCAAGAATGTAGCCTGCCGTGCGATGCAAACCGACGTGCCGGAAGTCACACGGTTGCCGCACGTTGTCGTGGTCGTCGAAAAAAAGGCCGATGCTGTAGGTCGCGTAGTAGCGCTCGGCCTGCACCTGTTCATGAGTGAGAAATTCGATGTCGGGATACGCGCCGGCAAACAGTGGAATGAGTTTCTCCGACATCGCGCAAGTAAGCCGGCAACCATGCTTGCGGCGGAATTTAATCGCGTACGGCAGCCAGCCGATGAGGTCGCCGAGCGTCCCGACCGGGAACTGGATCAGCACATCGCGCCCGTTCAGGGCGTGAAGGTGGTGCACCACCGGTGTCGCGTTAGCGGGTGTGCGCAGATCCCACACCTCGATCGAAAACCGGATGTAGTACTTCTTCGTGCTGGCCACGACTCCGGCGTTGATGTCGGTTTGAAACAGGATGTTGCCGGTGTCGATATCGCGTAGGCAGACGCGCCACTCGCCGTCGGGCAGCACGATACGGCAGCCATCGTTGAAGTCGTAGCGGATGCCGTGTGGACCGCTCTGAGTCGGAATCGTCGCTGGCGGAGGGTACGCCGGTTTTGCCGTAATGCCCGCGGGTGCCTGGGCGGACAGCGGAGCGCCCGGCATCTCCAATGCCTCGAAGGGCGGTTGTCCGGCAGCGTTGACGGCTGTTTCGTCGAGTGCCGCGGCCGGTGCCACGGGCTGATCGGTGGCAGTCGTTGAGGGCGCCGGAGACGGGTTGAGTGGCTGCGATTCCGCCATGATCGAATATCCAGAGAATGTGAGCCCCGACATTGCAGCGAGCGTTCCAGCATCAAACCGCGCCGGGGGTTCGAGAAATTTAATGGTACGCCGCCTCGTCGTGAATCAGTCTCAGGCAGCCGCCTGAGCACGCGCTAGCGCACTCAGAAAGCATACCGCAGCGTGACCTGCGCGCTCTGCTCGGAACCCGCACCGGTATTCAGCCAGGCTGAATAGCCGAGCCCCACCCGCAGGTTCCTCGCGACTGTCCCCTCAATATGCACGCCAGCGCTCAATTGCGCATGCGGCAGCGACGCACCAGGCATGTCGAACCGGGTACCGTCCTGTGCGCCGAGCACGGCGGCTCGAGCCGTAGCCAGCGTCTCATGAGCGTAGTTGATGTTGAACTGCACGTCGACGGGTCTCTCGGTGCCGCCAAACTGCTTGTCCAGCGTCAGTCCCACGTACGGCTGCAGACTACGCGCGATGTTCGAGGCGACTGCCAGATCCTGGCCACCGGCACCGCTTTCGTCGTAGGCATTGGCGCGCCAATAGCCGAACTGCACCCCGACGTGCGGCGCAACCATCACACCTGCCACCCGCAGCGGCAGGCTCGCCTGCACGCCGCCTTCGACTTCGTTCGCCCCGGTGCTGCCGACGGCCGTGCCGAGAGCGCCGAATGGGCGCTTCGTATGCAGGTCGTCGTACGCGTACGACAGCGCCCCCGACAGCGATACCGGTCCGACGCTGCGCGCGCCATATAGCGACAGACGCAGCGTGTCCGCCCGGCTGCTGTCGCCGGTGCCTGTCTCGGCAATATCGCTGTGGCCGTAGCTGAACCCGACGCCAAGCGTCGTTGACTTGCCGGCCTGCCAGTCCTGGCCTGCCATGAACAGATACTGATTCGCGTCGAAGCCTGGGCTCGATGGGTTTCCGCCGACTCGCATCACGTCGCTTTGAGCAAACGCCCAAGCTTCGTGACGGGTCGGCGCACACGCCGACGTTGCGCCGCTATCGGCGTCGCTGCAGGGCGGCAACGCCCGGCCGAGAAGCTGCTCTTCGACCATCTGCGATGTAAGCACGAGGCTTGTGCCCAGCGCGCTGAACACGCTCGCGTCGCTCGGCGCCACGACGCTCGACGACGTGCCGACGGCCTTGTTGACGACCAGATCGACCGCATCCGGTTGGTACTGCACGTTCTGCTGAACTTGAGCGGCGGCCTGCCCCCCCGATGTCACGCTGCTGAACCGCCCGCTCGCCGACCCGGCCGATACGATGACATACGTCTTGCTGCTGGCGTAGGTGCCCGGATCGTACAGGAGTTTCAGGCCGCCGTTAAGCACCGCGCTGCCGGTTACCACCAACTGCGATGCAGCGGTCGGCGAGACCTCGATCGTAAGTACGGCATTTGACGTCTGCGCGTAGTTTCCGTTGATGGTTAGCGTGCCAATGGCGCCGGTCGCGTCGCTTCCGGCGAGCGGCCCTGCCGCGTGTAGTATCGCGACCGCCGCCTGTGCGACGGCGCCGGATCCGCTCACGCCCGGCTGCACGTTGCCGCCGTTGACGACCATCCCGAACACGGTACCGGTCCCAGCAAGCGTGCCCGCCGGCGCGATCTGCACGTTGCCGCCGAGCGACGCGGTGGGCGTCGCCTGGTTGCCGATCTGCAGCGTGCCGGCGCTCACGATGGTCGTGCCCGAGAAGCCACGACTGTCGCCGGTCAGCGTCAACGTGCCCGTGCCTGCCTGCGTCAGCGTGCCGCTGCCCGTCATGATGTTCGCGTAGGTCAGGCCGTCTGACCGGTTGAACGTCAACTGGCCGTCATTGACCACATCACCCGCGAGGGCGCCAGTGGTGCCCCCACTGCCGATCAGCACCTCGCTACTGCTGCTGATGCTCGCTTCGGTCACAGTCCCAAGCGCCTTGACGATGCCGCCCGCGGTGACCGTCGAGCCGTTGACCACGCCGCCGTCGTCGACGATCTGGATACCGCCGCTGCTCACGGTAGTGTCGGAGGCGATACCACCGGAGGACACGCTCTGCGTACCACCGAAATCGATGACCGTGCCGCTGGCCGACGCACCCGCCTGGACCACCTGCCCACCCCCAGCACCAACCGTTGCACTGTTGGCCGTGCCGCCAGACGAGACAATCTGGGTACCGGCGTTAGCGACGGTCGTGTGGGTCGCGACGCCCCCCGACTGGATAAATTGCGTCGCGCCGCTGCCGACCGTGGTGCCGATGTCGCTGCCGTACACCATCTGGGCGGCCCCGGCGCCGAGCAGGCTGGCGCTCGCCGTCGCACCGGCCTGCACCGTCTGCGTACCGCCAACGACTGACGCGCCTCGCGCCAGGCCGCCAGACGAAACGATCTGGCTGCCGCCGGACAACTGCACGTCGTTGCTGACCGCACCTGCGTCGACGATCTGCGTGCCGCCGGTGTTGACGATGGTGCCAATGGTGCTGGCGGCGGCTTGCACTTCCTGCAGGCCGCCATTGTTCACCATCGTGGCGCTGGAGATGCCGCCCGATGCAACCGTCTGCACCCCACCGTCGACTGTCGTGCCGACTGCCAGAGCGCCGGCTAGCACCGATTGCGTGCCACCTGCCGCCACGACCACCGCCGATGCAACCCCGCCCGCCAGCACCTGAGCACTGCCGCCGCTGTTCACCGTCGTGCCGCTTACTAAACCGCCGGAGGACACCATCTGCAAACCGCCGCTGCTAACGATCGTAGCGTCCGCTGTGCCGCCCGCTTCGATGCCTTGCGTGCCACCGGCAAAAATCGCAGTGGCGCTCGTTAGGCCGCCGGACGAGACAATCTGGTTCCCACCGGCGACGAGCACCGCGCTAGTCACGCCGCCTGCGTTCACGATTTGCGTGCCACCCGCGACGACCATCTCGCTCTGCCCGCTGCCGGTCATGTTCTGCGTGCCGCCGCTGCTGACAGTCGTGCCGACGTCAAGAGCCCCCGCGAGCACGTTCTGCGTGCCGCCGCCCAGCACCACCGTACCGCTCGCGAGTCCGCTGGATGACACTGTCTGGACGCCGCCGCTGTCGACCACAGCGCTGTCGGACACGCCATGCGCGCTAATCGTCTGCGAGCCGCCCGCCTCAATCGACGTGGCGGACGCGATGCCACCGGACGACACGATTTGCGTGCCGCTGATCAATTCCGCGCTGCTGTCGACGCCGCCCGAATAGACGACTTCCGTGCCGCCCGCTCTGATGGTCTGCGCAAAGCCGTTGCCGGACAGCAGCTCGGTGCCCCCGCTGAGCACTTGGGTGCCGCTCGCGAAGCCGCCCGCCGACACATTCTGCGTACCGCCACTGCTCACCAGCACGGCGTTCGTGATCCCGCCCGACGCGACGTTTTGCATACCGCCGCTGCTAATCACCGTGCCGCTGGCGAAACCGCCCGACGACACCACTTCGAGCCCGGACGAACCGATGACCGAGCCGGACGCGGCGCCGCCCGCCAACACGACCTCGAGGCCGTTCGAGATGTATGTGCCGTAAGCGATCCCGCCGGACATGATGGACTGGGTGCCGCCGTTGCCGACCGTCGTCGCCGACGCCACGCCGCCCGAAGATACGGTCAGCAGGCCACCGTCTTCCAGCAGTACCCCGGAGGCGATGCCGCCTGAGATGTAGAAAGTGCTGTTATCGTTGGTCCCGCCGACCAGGCCGGCGTTGGTGTCCACGACGAGCGCGCCGCCGCTCGATTGTACGATGCCGGACGCAATGCCCCCCGAGCCGATCATGATCTTGCCTGAGCTATCGAGAACCGTCCCGCTGGCGACGCCACCCGACGAGATGGACTCGATGCCGCCGCTGCTGATCGTCGTGCCGGTAGTCACCGCACCGGAAAGCACGGTCTGACTGCCGCCGTTCATGACCACCGCGTTCGTCGCGCTACCGCCCGAGGACACCAGTTCGAGCGACGACTGACCGATGATCGACGCCGTCGCCGCGCCGCCGGACAACACCGTGTCGTTGCCGTTCGACAGCACCGTGCCGTACGCGATCCCGCCGGCCGAAATAAATTGCTGGCTGCCGTCGACAGTATTGCGCGCGACCCCACCGGACAGAACGGCCTGGACCCCGCCGTTGCGGATCACCGTCGCGCTGGCCGTGCCGCCCGACGACACATTCATCGTGCCGCCGTTCTCCACCAGAACGCTTGAGGCCACGCCGCCGGAGATGGAAAATGTGCCGGCCGCATTCACACCGGACACCGCGCTGGCGAGCGTATCGGCCTGCAACACTGCACCGCTTGTCTGATTAACGCCTATCGCGACGCCACCGGCGTCGATAACAAGTCGGCCTGAACTGTTGACCGTCGCGCTGTTGGCGATACCGCCTGACGAGACCCTCAGGGAGCCGTTGCCGGTCACCGTCGTGCCGACTGCGGTGCCGCCGGAAAACACACTTTGCATGCCCTCTGAGTTCACCCGCGTCGCCGAGGCCAGGCCGCCGGACGACACGACTTCTAGGCCACCGGCGTTGACGACGGTGCCGCTCGCTATGCCACCCGTCTCCACCCATTGCGTGCCACCGTTACCGAGCGTCGTATGGTCGGCGGTGCCGAGTACGTCGATGGAGGCGCCTCCGCTGTTCGCGACCAGTCCGGTTGCGGTCACCCCGCTGCCGATGGTGGCCACCTGTGCCAGCGCGGTCCGCGATGGCACTGCAATCATGGTCACCGCGGCGATGCGGAACATCCAGGCAAGCAAACCCGACATGCGCCGACGGTTGACCGCGCGCATCGGCCGCCCCGACCGCCGACTCGTGTCGCCTATGATTTCCCCCCCGGCTATCAACGCTGCATTCACCATCGTCGCTCGTAAAGTGGGTGTACGCACCCCGATTTTTAAACCTGCCATAGGTATTTATCGGCAAGTCACGCGACAACTGAAGGCCTGAAATGCGAACTGATGACTCCGCCGCAGTCACCGCATGGATGACGCAAACGTGAGGCTCCCTGAAGAATATGGCGCTCGGTCTAAAGACTCCCCTGGATCAGGCATATCGAGTGTGCCCGATCATAGCTCTCCAGCGCGACGCGAAGATGCCGGTTCGCCGAGTATAGATTTGATCGGTACGTGGAGCGGATGCCCAGAATGAACCGCCCCGGGGCGGTTCAAAGTACCACTCTTCGTCCGACACATCCGTTGTTTATCGCCTGCGGTTTTTCATCCCTGCTAGATAACAAGTCGGACAAAAAGTCCCTAACACTCCTAACTTTCCTCCGACTCACTCTTTTCCGTCCCTTCAGAGTTGTCTGACGGAGCCGGCTCGCTAGTCGCCTCAGAGAAGATCTTCCACTTTTCGGGGCGAAGCGGTTGAAAATACGCAAATTGCTTGGCACCTCGATCTACCTGCAAAGTGACGAGGTCAAGCGTGCGCGCCAGATGGCTGAAGCCTTCGCCGCAAGATAGCCAGAAGCAAAAGCCACACGGGCGTCGCCCGCTTACTGTGCAATATTTTCGGACAGTAGCGAGACGATTATCTCGGTCACGGCGTTGGCTTCGACGCTGGGACTGGCGGCGGTGTATATCTTATAGACGGTCCAGCGAGGGATCGGGGATTCGAGGTAGAGCGTCCCCGGTCCCCGTATGTATGCCGAATGGATAAGTCGCGTTCATTGTCGGCGGCTAAATATAAATGATCTGCTCCGCTAACCAGCCGCTGCGCCCGGTAGTTGGACGGGATCGGCTTCCCGCGATCCGGATAATCCCTTACCATTGCCGTGAGAATTATCGATTGCATCACTAAACACATCCAGTTACGCTCCGGTTGCATATTCGTCTAATTACCCGGGCGTTAGCTTTCATGAGCATTACATCGGTTGTCCCAAGCGAAGTTGCCTATCTGGCGGACGATGCCAACGTACATGAAACGCTGTTTCTGCGCGCCGCGACGCCGGCAGATCGCGGGTTCCTGCGCACGGTATTCGTCAGCACGCGGGCGCAGGAATTTGCGAGTTCGGGCCTGAGTGCGCCGCAAATCACCGCGTTGCTCGTCGAGCAGTTCGACGTGCAGGACACCTATTATCGCCGGCATTATCCCGGCGCCCGGTTCGATGTCGTGATGAATGGCGGCGAACCGGTTGGGCGGCTTTATCATCACTGGGGCGAAGTCGAATTGCGCATTATCGACATTGCATTAATGCCTGTGCAGCGCGGCGCGAAGATCGGCACGCGGATCATGCATGCATTGATCACGCAGACGGCGGCGCGTGGGTTGCCGACCACGCTATATGTCGAAGCGGCGAATCCGGTGAAATCGCTTTATCAGCGGCTGGGTTTCAGAAAGCGGGGCGAAAACGGCATTTACGAGCAATGGCACCGGGAGGCGGGGCCGTTCTACGGCGCGGCGGCAACGCTGGCAGGCCTGTGAAGCAGGATGCCTGGGTGAACAGTTCGGGTGTGGATTGGTACAGCAATAAAAAACTTTATAGAAGAGACCCGGCGGGAAATATCTCCGTCAGTCGATAAAAGAACAGTTCAGTCCGGTGCGGTGCATGCCGTTAACTGAGGCAATCGAGCGTAGTAGCTGGTCGGCGGGCACGGATCGCGTCGGCGCAGCACTGCGCGTTGGGCTTACCGCGGGGGGCGGAGTGTCAGCGATACCGTGTCATGCCGAGTTGACCGATGCGATCGGTCGCACATATACCTTCGCGAGCGAGCAGGCCGGCGCCGTCGAAGTACGGCTCATAGCCGCGCCGGCGGGCACGCCGATGGACGACGAGTTCCTCTGCTATTCAGCCCACTTCGAGCTGCCCGTTGGCGTTCGTCTTCCGCAGGACACCTACCGCGTGAGCGACGCCGACGGCACCGGGTGGGACCTGTTCGCCACCCCGACACGCCCAACGGCGCAGGGCGCCGGCACGATGTGCGTCGTGATCCATCGCGCGAAAGATCAACAGGCAGCCCAGCAGCCCCAGGGCGGCGCTTCCCCCGACACCCCGACCCCAGGCCCGGCATGAGGCCGATGGTGTGCAGTCGTGAGTTGCTTTTTCTACATAACTGCTGTCCCTTCAGGAGAGGTAAATGAGCGATCCGTATATGGGCGAAATCCGCATCGTGGCTTTCGACTTTGCGCCGTATGGCTGGGCGTTGTGTCAGGGCCAGATCTTGCCGGTGCAGCAGAATCAGGCGTTGTTCACGTTGCTCGGCACCCTGTACGGCGGCAACGGCAGCACGACGTTCGGTCTGCCGAATCTGGCCAGCCGCTCGCCGGTGGGCACCGGCCAGGGCGCGGGGCTGACGGCGATTTTGACTGGCCAGGTGTCCGGGCTGGAACAGTTCACGATGACCTCTGAGCAGTTGCCGGCGCATACGCACCCGTCCGTTATTCCGCCGATGACGCTGACGGCGTCGGTCGCCGTTCCGGGCACCTCGGCGACGACCAATAGCGCGGATGTGCCATCCCCCACGGCGATTTTCGGACAGGGCGTGTACTCGGGGCACCCGATTCCGTTGTACAACACTGGCACGCCGACCACCACGATGGCGCCGTTCAACGCCAGTGTACCGTTTCCGAAGACTTTGGTTCCAATCGCTCCGGCCGGCAGTGGCTTGCCGGTGCCGTTGCGCAATCCGTACCTCGGTTTGAACTTCTGCATCGCGCTGCAGGGCATTTTCCCGACCCGCCAGTAACAGCGAACAGGCAGCACCTGGCATCGCAAAGCAGCAGTCGTAGCATGGCATAGCGGCCGCCGCCGGGTTCCTGATGGAAGCCGGCGCAGCGGTCGCGACAGCAGTCGGTTAACAGCAGGGCACAACAGCAGCCCGGTGGAGCACGCGTCATGAAGATCATCCCGCAACTTCTCAAACGTTTCGCCGGCATGCGCGATGCCGGCGACACCCGGGTCGACACGCGCGGCAGATCCACACGGATCGCCGTGACGCCGGCGCCGTTGCTGATGGCGCTCGAACCGCGAGTGGTGTATGACGCATCGGTGGGCGCGATCGCCGCGCATCCGCATGGGCACGGCGCTGAAGCCGACACGCACGCGGGCGCCGCCACGGCGACCAGTGTGACCGTGCATGCGGCGCCGAAGACGATTGCCGAGCACGATTTGCCGCACCACGGGCGCCCCGTCAAGCCAGTCAACGACACGGCAGCGCAAAGCAGCGCGGCGCCGAACACCGCCACCGCCACACCGAACACGAACACGACGAACACCGACACGCAGAAAGCCACGCAGTCCGGCGCCACGGTGGCGGCTGCTGACGTCGCGCCGCATACGGTCGTTTTCATCGACCCCAGCGTGCCGAATTATCAGATGCTGATTGCCGGGTTGCCGGCCGGCACGGAATATGTGGTGCTCAACGCGACCACCGATGGCTTCGCGCAGATCGCGGGCTATCTGCAAACGCACAAGGGCGTCGACTCGATCCAGCTGATCTCGCACGGTGCGGACGGCGAAATCCAGGCGGGCTCCACCTGGCTCAATTCGAGCGACCTGTCCGCGTACAGCGCCGAACTCACGCAGATCGGCGCGGCGATGAAGCCGGGCGGCGACTTCCTGATCTACGGTTGCGACGTCGCGCAAAACGCGGACGGTCAGTTGCTGGTGCAGGAGGTCGCGGCGCTGACGCACCTGAACGTCGCGGCATCGACCGATGCAACCGGCGCGACCGCGCTTGGTGGCAACTGGACACTCGAATACCAGGTCGGCACCGTGCATACGGCGGTGATCGAATCCGCCGCGGTGGAGCAGCAGTTCAATGCCTTGCTCGGCGTCACGGTCGAGACCTACGACCAGGCCGCCAACGGTAATTTCGTCGCGAATAACGCCACCAGCTTCACGCTCGACGGCGTCACGTACACGACGGACCAGGCGGTCAATTCCGGCGCCTTCAACGACTCGAATGCGCCGTTCGGACCGACCAACATCACCGACTCGTCGACGGACGGCGTGCTGCAGATCAACTTCGACGGCAGCGCGATGAGCACGATGACCATCACGATGGCGAGCGGTCAGAAGTTTACCCTTAGCAGCTTCGATCTGGATTCGGTTAACGGCGATCTGTATATCGAAGCAAACGGCGATCCGTCCACGCGTGTTCAGATCGCGACTGCGACCGAAGGGTTTTTCACCGGGACCGTCGACCTCTCGACCAATGCAAACTTCAGGAACGTCACCTCGGTGACGTTCGTCGACCTGAACGACAGCGGTAATCTGACGACGTCGCTCGACAACCTGGCTTACAGCCTTTCCGGACCGACGCTCACCGTATCGTCCCCCAGCACCACCTTCACCTCCGGCGACAACACGGCCTCCACGCCGGTCGCGGTGAACAGCAGCATCGCCTTCGCCGACACCAGCGCCACCACCGCCCAGTCCGCCACCATCAGCATCGCCAACTTCAAGACCGGCGACGAACTTCTGTACACACCGGTCTCCGGTATCTCAGGGGTCTACAGCAACGGCGTGCTGACGCTGACCGGCAGTGCGACGATTGCGCAATGGCAGAGCGTGCTCGAATCGATCACGTTCACCAACACGCAGATCACGCCGGACGCCACCACCCGCACGATCAACTTTTCGATCACCGACAGTGCCGGGTCGACCGCCACCGCAACGAGCAGCATCGCGGTCGTCGATGTCGATCAGTCGCCGATCGTCACCACCTCCGGTGGCGCTACCGCGTACACCGCCGGCGCCGCCGCGAAGGCGATCGACACCGGCGTGACCGTCACCGACAGCGACTCCACGAGCCAGACCGGTGCGACGGTGAAGATCAGCAACGTCGCCACCGGCGACACGCTGAGCTTCAGCAATACCAATTCGGCGCTCTACGGTAATATCTCCGAAGCGTCGTACTCCGGCGGTGTGCTGACGCTGACCGGCACGGCCACCGACGCGCAATATCAGAACGCGCTCGAAGCCGTCACGTTCTCGGCCGGCGCCGGCACAACCGCTGGCTCGCGCACCATCACCTTCCAGACTTCCGACGGCACGAAAACCAGCGCGGCGGCGACCAAGACCGTCAATGTGACGGTGTTGCCGGTCGTGGTGACGGACACAGGGTCGACGGCGTTTGTGGCCGGCGACAACACCGCGTCGACCCCGGTGCTGGTCGATCCGGGCCTGACCGTGAGCGATTCGCAGAAGGGCACGTTGAACTCGGCCACCGTGACGATTGCCAACGTCGTGGCATCTGAAGACAGCTTGTCGTTCACGAACAACCCGTCGACGATGGGCAACATTTCCGGCAGCTATAACGCGACGGCCGGCGTGCTCTCGCTGAGCTCGGCCGGCGGCACCGCGACGCTCGCGCAATGGCAGGCCGCACTGCGTTCGATTACCTACACGGACTCGGCGATCACGCCGAACAATGCCAACCGTACGATCTCGTTTGTCGTCAACGACGGTATCAGCAGCAGCACGTCGGTGAATCGCACGGTGACCGTGCAGGACACCGACCAGTCACCGGTCCTCACGCTCTCCGGCGGCAGCGCCACCTACGTGGCGGGCGCGCCGGCGGCCATCGTCGACAACGGCGTCACGGTGACCGACCGCGATTCCAGCCCGCTGCTGTCGGCGACGGTAAAGATCACCGGCGGTCTGCAGACCGGCGACACGCTGACGTTCGTCAACGACGGCTTCGTGACCGGCGTCTATGACAGCGGCGCCGGCACGCTGACGCTGACCGCGACCGGCAGCGTCAGCGACGCGCAATGGATGACCGAACTCGACAAGGTCCAGTTCTCCAGCGCCGCCAATGCGACGGCCGGCGCGCGCACGCTCTCGTACTCGGTGAAAGACGTCGGCGGGGCAACCAGCAACACGGCGACGCGTAACGTCAACGTGGTCGTCGCGCCGCTCGTGACGACCGATTCCACGCCCGCCATCTTCATTAGCGGCGACAACGTCGCGTCGACACCGCTTACGGTCGACAGCGGGATAACGGTGGCCGACGGCAGCAGCACGACGCTCGTCTCCGCAACGGTGCAGATCACCACCAACTTCAATGCGGGCGAAGACCTGCTGATCTATACGGCCAGCGGGGCGACCGGCGACATCGTCGGCTCGTACAACGCGTCGACCGGCATTCTGACGCTGACCTCGGCGTCGCACGCGACGCTCGCGCAATGGCAGGCCGCGTTGAGGGCGATCCAGTACGACGACCTCGCGGTCACGCCGAGCGGCACGAGCCGCACGATCGCGTTCACCGTGAACGACGGCGCCAACAGCAGCCCGACCGCGACCCGTACCGTGACCTTGCAGGATACCGACCAGACGCCGATTGTCACGCTGTCGGGCAGCAATGGTGGGTACACGGCGGGCACCGCCGCGACCACGATCGACAACGGCATCACGATCACCGACCTCGACAACACGACGCTCGCGTCGGCGACCGTCTCGATCGGCACCGGCTTCCATGCGGGCGACACGCTGTCGATCGCCAACGACGGCATCGTGACCAGTTCGTACAATGTGACCACCGGCCAACTGACCCTCAACGCGATCGGCAGCGTCAGCGTCTCGCAATGGATGACCGAACTCGACAAGGTCCAGTTCTCCAGCGGCGCCAGTGCGCCGACCGGCGCGCGCACGATTTCGTACGTAGTGAACGACGGCACGGACAACAGCGCGCCGGAGTCGCGTACGGTGACCGTGACCGGCGTGCCGGTCGTGACGGTCGACTCCGGTTCTGCCTCGTTCGTCGCGGGCGACAACACGGCGTCGACGCCGGTCGCGGTCGACAGCACGATCACGCTGGCCGACAGCAGCAGCACGACACTTGCGTCGGCGACGGTGAAGATCAGCAGCAACTTCAATGGGGGCGAAGACGTGCTGCTGTTCACGTCCAATCCCGCGACCATGGGCGACATCGTCGGCTCGTACGACGCGTCGAGCGGCACCCTGACGCTGAGCTCGGCGTCGCATGCCAGCCTCGCGCAATGGCAGGCCGCGTTGAGGTCGATCCAGTATGAAGACACCGCGATTACGCCGGTCGACGCGACCCGCACGATCTCGTTCATCCTCAACGACGGCGCCAACAGCGGTCCGACCGCGAGCCGCACGGTGACCGTGCAGGATACCGACCAGACACCGGTGGTCGGCACGTCGAGCGGCACGACCCCGTTCGTCGAAAGCGACAACGCGACGTCGCCGCCGGTCGTGGTCGACGCCGGCGTGACGGTGAGCGATCTCGACAGCACGACGCTGACGTCCGCGGTGGTGTCCATCAGCGGCAACTACCAGCCCGGCGAGGATGTGCTGGCCTTCAACAATACCGATTCGAGTGCGTTCGGCAATATCAGCGCGTCGTTCGATGCGACCACCGGCAGGCTGACGCTGACCGGCAACGCAACGGTCGCGCAATGGCAGGCGGCGCTGCGCACGGTGACGTACACGGACACGGCGATCATCCCGGACACGACGCAGCGCATAATCAGTTTCACCGTCAACGACGGCACGCGGGACAGCCTCGCCAGCACCAAGGCCGTATCGGTCGCGGGCACCGACCAGAGCCCGGTGCTGACCCCCTCGGTTGGCGATACGACCTATCTGCCGGGCAGCGCCGCGCACACGATCGACGGCGGCGCTACGCTGACTGACACCGACAGCACGACCATGGCGTCGTTGACGGTCCAGTTCACGACCGGTTTCCAGAGCGGCGACCAGTTGAGCCTGAACTTCAACGCGGCGACGATGAGCAACAACTTCAACGTCACGTACGACTCGACGGCAGGCATCCTGACGATTACCCGCACCGGTACGATGACCCTGGCGAACTGGCAGGCGATCGTCGACAACGTGCAGTTTTCGACGGCTGCGGGTGTGGCGCTCGGCGCGCGCACGATATCGGTCGTGACATCGGACGGCGTGAAGGACAGCAACGCGCTGTCGTATGAAATCGACGTGATCAGTTCCGCGCCGCAGGTGTCGACCACCAGCACCGGCGACGCCGCGTTCATCGCCGGCGACAACACCCCCGGCACGCCGGTCGCGGTGGACGGCGGCATCAGCGTGTCCGATCCGCTCGGCAATACGCTTGTCCAGGCGACGGTGTCCATCACCACGAACCTCCATTCCGGCGAGGACGTGCTGCTGTTTGCCAACGACGGCCTGACGATGGGCGACATCACCGGTAGCTACAACGCGTTGACCGGCACGTTGACGCTATTCTCGGCCAGCGGCACCGCGACCGATGGGCAATGGGACGCCGCGCTGCGCGCCGTGATGTATACCGACACCGCCACGACGCCGAATACGGCGACGCGCACGGTCAGTTTCTCGATCACCGACGGCATGCAGATCAGCACCGCGTTGACCCGCGACATCACGGTGGGTGCGGTCGACCAGAGCCCGGTCGTGGCGACCTCGAGTGGCGATGCGACATACGTCGAGGGCGACAACGTGGTGACGACGGTGGCGGTCGATAGCGTGATCACCGTGACGGACGCCGACAACACCACGCTCGCGTCGGCCACGGTCGCGATCACCGCCGGCTTCCACGCAGGCGAAGATCAACTGGCGTTCGACAGCCATAACGACACCGCGACGTTCGGCAACATCGTCGGCTCGTACGATGCATCGAACGGGGTGATGACGCTGACCTCGTCGGGCAACTCGGCGACGCTCGCGCAGTGGCAGGCCGCGTTGCGCGCGATCACCTACTCCGACACAGCGGTCACGCCCGACACCACGCAGCGCACGATCAGCTTCACCGTCAACGACGGGACCAACAACAGCGCGATCGGCACCAAGGCGATCGACCTGACGGGAACCGAACAGTCGCCGGTGGTGACGGCGTCGTCGGGCGATCAGAGTTTCGTGTCCGGCGACAATGCGACGTCGACGCCAGTCGCGATCGACAGCGGCCTCGCGGTCACCGACAGCGATAGCAGCACGCTCTACTCGGGCACGGTCGCGATCACCGGCGGCTTCCATGCGGGTGAAGATCAACTGGCGTTCCACAGCGACCCGGCGACGTTCGGCAACATCACCGGTTCGTATAACGCGTCGACCGGCGTGATGACGCTGACCTCGGCGGACCACACGGCGACAGTCGCGCAATGGCAGGCCGCGCTCGACTCGATCACTTACGTCGACACGGCGGTGGCCCCGGCCGGCGCGACGCGCACGATCAGCTTCACCGTCAACGACGGCACTAAAGACAGCATCACGGCCACGCGCACGATCGACCTGACGGCGACCACGCAGACGCCGAGCCTCGTCGATGGCGGAGGCGCGAGCGCGACGTTCACTGCCAGCGGCGCGGGCGCGACGCCGGCTCCGGTTGTCGACTCCGGTTTCACGATCCACGATGTCGACACCAACGCGCTGCCTACTTCGGCGCAGGTGTCGATCGGCGACGGTTTCGCGCCGGGCAAGGACGTGCTGGCGTTCACCAGCAGCGCTGCAACCGGCGACATCGGCGCGAGCTACGATGCGAACACGGGTGTGCTGACGCTGCATTCGGCGAGCGGCACCGCGACGATCGCGCAATGGCAGGCCGCGCTGGCCGCGGTCACCTACGCGGACACGGCTGCCGAAACCGTCAGCAGCAGCCGCACGATCAACATCACTCTCGACATCGGGGACAAGAGCGCGAGCGCGACGCGCACTGTGAATGTCGCGGCGGGCGCAGTCGTTACGCCGCCCTCATCGCCCCCGCCTTCATCTCCATCGCCGTCCGTGACCGACTCCGGTCAGCCGCACCCGCCGACGCCGCTCACGCTGCCGCCGCGCTCGCCGTTTGTTGGTGGCTACACGGCGACGGCCCCGGCCGCCACGTCGCTCGCCGCGTCTGCGTCGGACACAATTACCACCTTCCCGCTGGACCTCGGCGACAGCATTTCGAATCCGCTGATCGTGCTCGACGCATTCGCCAACGCGCCGGATCTCGGCGCGATTCCGGTTCCGCACACCGCGACTTTCTCGACCGGCGACTTCGGCGAACTGGGGGCGAGCAACGGTTCCGGCACGGGTGCGGGCACGCATTGGCACGGCTCGCTGAGCCAGACTTCGGTCGAGCTGTCGCAGCCAGTGTCGACACCGGACGTGGCCCGGACATCGCCCGATCTGGCGAATCAGACGGTGCGGGGACGTACCGCAGCGGACCAGAGTTTCATGATTTCGCTGCAGCCGACGCTGCGCGCCGACGGTCTGCCGGCGAGCGCCGATACGCACGTCGAACTGCGTCTCGCCGACGGCCGTCCGCTGCCGGGCTGGGTGCATTTCGATCCGGTACACGGCACGCTGAGCGGCAGGGCGCCGGCCAACCAGCGCGATCTGAGGATCGCGATCATCGAACGCGATGCGGCCGGTCAGCAGACGCGCCGCGACGTGACGGTCGAGTTCAACGGCCGCCAGTCGCATGTCGAGCGTGTGCCCGCGCATGGGGCGACGCGTACGCCGTCGTCGGGCGCGATCAAGGCGCCGAACGTATTGAAAGCACCGCACGCCGCGTTGCCCGATGCACCGCTTGCCAAACCGTCGCTCGCCGAACAGTTCGCTCGCGCGCATGCCGTGCTGCACGTCGCGCGGCCCTCGGTTGTGTCCCAAGTCGCGGCGCTCAGCGGCGTGCCTGTCGCCGAGACCGCGGAGTAAAGCCACGCATGACGTCACGCCATTTTCCCAATTCAATAACTTTGCAAAAGAGAGACGAAGTGAACTCCTCCACCGTAGCGGTACGTACACCGCGTCCTGCGCTGCTGGCGCTGTCGCTCGCCCTGATCTGGCTGTCGGGCTGCGCGGTCAAACCCGCGCCGTTTACCGACGCCGAACGCACCCAGACCGCGCAGACCGACCGTACCTCGATGTTCGCGCAGCAGCAGCCGGTGAGCGGACCGATCACGCTCGACGAAGCGATGGCGCGCGCGATCCGCTACAACCTCGATCATCGGCTGAAGATGATGGAAGAAGCGCTCGCGCAGAAGCAGCTCGATCTGTCCAACTTCGACCTGCTGCCGAAGCTGACCGCGCAGGCCGGCTATACGACGCGCAATCACGAACTGGCGTCGTCGTCGACCAACGTATTTACCAACGAACAATCGTTGGCGCCGTCGTATTCGACCGATAAGAACGACCGCACCGCGGATCTGTCGTTCTCGTGGAATCTGCTCGACTTCGGCGTCAGCTATTACGAAGCGAAAGAGCAGGCCGACCATGTGCTGGTGCTCGAACAGCGCCGCCGCAAGGTCGTGCAACTGATGATGCAGCAGGTGCGCGAAGCGTACTGGCAGGCGACCGGCGCACAGCGTCTGCGTGACCGGATCGCGCCGCTGCTCGATCAGGTGCGCAGCGCGCTGAACGACTCGCGCCAGGCGCAGCACGAAAACCTGCGCTCGCCGCTCGACACGCTGAACTATCAGCACGCGCTGCTCGATCAACTGCGTCAGCTCGAAGAGATTCGCGATCAGCTCGAAGAAGCGAAACCGCGTCTGGCGTCGCTGATGAATCTGGAGCCGGGCAAGGATTACACGCTGGCGCCGCCGAAGGATTTCGCCGCGCCGAACTTCGACATGCCGATGGAGCAGATGGAAGAGACTGCGCTCGAACGTCGTCCGGAACTGGTCGAAGCGAGCTATAACGAGCGGATCAGCGTCAACGAAACCCATAAGGCAATGGCGAAGATGCTGCCGGGGATCGAGTTCAGCCTCGGCACCCATTACGACAGCAATAGCTTCCTCGTCTACAACGCATGGCGCGCGGCCGGCATCAGCGTGAGCTGGAACCTGCTGAATCTGCTGAACGTGAAGAACATTCGCGGCATGGCGAATGCGCAACTCGAAGTCGCCAAGACCCAGCGCCTTGCGTTGAGCATGGCGGTGCTCACGCAGGTTCACGTCGCGCGTACCGAGTTGAGCGCGAAGCAACGCCAGTTCGATCTGCTCAAGCAGTTGAACGACGTCGACCAGCAGATCCTCGAACACACGCACAACGCGACGCAGGCGAACGCTCAGGGTAAGCTCGAAGAAATTCGCGCCGCCTCTGGCGCGATGATGTCGGAGCTGCGGCTCTATCAGAGCTACGGCGAACTCGAAAACGCGTACGGCCAGTTGCTCGCGACACTCGGTCTCGATCCGGTGCCGGATAGCGTGAGCGGTCACGATCTGGCGTCGCTGCAGCAATCGATCGATAGCGAGCAGCAGCGCTGGGCCGCGCTGGGTCGCGCGAATGGCGGCGGCTCGACGGGTGTGGGCGGCGCGAACGCAGTAACCGGAGTCAAGACGCAATGAAGTGGTCGCAGTTGGCAGGGTGCAGTGCTGTAGCAAGACCCGTAGCAATGCTGTCGTCGGCGCGAGCGTTTGCGCCGGCGCTGACGATGGTGTCCGCGGTGTTGTTCGCCGCGTTATCGGCGCAGCCGGCATGGAGCGCTGCGCCGGCTGCGGTAGTCGCGGCGGCGCCGGCGCCCGCAACGGCTGCAAAGGCGGCCGTCAATGCGACGCCGGCCTCCCCACAAGGGCCGCAAGCGGCACAGTCTGCACAGTCGGCGCAAGCGGCGCAGTCCGATCTGTCCGGCGACGGCAGCCGCATCCGCATTCAACTGGTGGCGCGCGATCAGGTCGATCTGTCGAGCGAAGTCGCCGCGAAAATCGCCACACTGCCGTTTCGCGACGGCGACGCGTTCCGCGCCGGCCAGACGCTGGTGTCGCTCGATTGCTCGCTGTACGCGGCGCAATTGCACAAGGCGCAAGCCGAAGCGGGCGCCGCGAGCGATCTGTTGCAGGTCGACCAGCGCCTCGCGCAACTGCATTCGGTCGGCGAACTCGAAGTTCAGCAGGCCGCCGCCAAGCTGAAGGCCAGCAACGCCGAAATGGCCTACATGCAGGCGACGGTGCGCAAATGCGTGATCACCGCGCCGTTCGACGGCCGCGTATCGAAACGCTCGGCCGCGCCGCAGCAGTTCGCCGAAGCCGGCAAGCCGCTGCTGACGATCGTCGACACCAGTCACCTCGAACTGAAAATGATCGTGCCGTCGAAATGGCTTGTCTGGCTGAAGCCAGGTCACGCGTTGAGCGTGCAGGTGGATGAAGTCGGCAAGACCTATCCGGCCAAAGTCGCGCGGATCGGTGCGCGCGTGGACCCGGTCACGCAGACCGTCGACGTGACGGCCGCGCTGACCGGCAGCGTGTCCGAGCTGCTGCCCGGCATGAGCGGTTGGGCCACCTTCGCGACGCGGTGAGCGGCATGAACGGTCTTGGCGGCATGCAACCTTCCGCGCCCACCCCGGATGACGCCGCCTCGTCGCAGAACGTGCGCATCGACGCGCAGCAGCTCGCGCTGATGTGGCAGCTCGCGTCGCGCGCGCGCAGCGCCGCGAGCGAGGCGACCTTGGGCTTCACGATCATCAATGAAACGCTGGCGCTGGTTCCGTACCGCCAGTCGGCCTGGTGGCGGGGCACCGCGCCCGGCAGCGTCGCCGCCGTGTCCGGTTTGCCGCAAAGCGACCCGAATGCGCCGTACGTGCAATGGCTCGGCGGTCTGTGCCGTGCGTTGGCGCGCGGCACTGCTGCGGGCGTCGACGTGCCGCCGGTATCGCAACCGAAGTCGTTCACCGCTGCGGATCTGAAAACCGACGCGCCGGCCATCGCCGACGAATGGGACGCGTGGTGGCCGGAGCACGGCTTATGGCTGCCGCTGCTCGACCGCCAGGGGCATCCGCTTGGCGGTCTCGTGTTCGCACGCGATACGTCGTGGACGCAGACCGATTACGCGCTGCTCGCCGAACTCGGCCAGGTGTGGGCGCATGCATTCGAAGCGTTCGGCCCGCGTCCGTCGTGGCTCGAACAGGCGCGTGCAGTGCTGCGGCCTGGCCGTCAACAGCGCCGCGTGCTGATCGGCCTCGCGATCCTGTGCGTGATCCCGATGCGCCTGAGCGTGCTGGCCCCCGCCGAAGTCACGCCGAAAGATCCGTTCGTGGTGCGTGCGCCGCTGGACGGCGTGATCGACCGCCTGTACGTGCAGCCGAATCAGCCGGTGCAGCGCGGCACGCCGCTGCTCGGGCTCGATCCGACCACCTTGCAGTCGCGCTATGCGCTCGCCCGTAAAGACTTTGACACTGCGCAGGAAGAGTACCGGCAGACCGCGCAGCTCGCCGTCACCGACGACCGCAACCGGCTCGACATGGCCGATCGCAAGGGCAAGCTCGACCAGAGCGCGGTGCAGCTCGACTACACCGCCGCGCAACTCGCACGCGTGCGCGTGAGCGCGTCGCGTGCGGGGGTCGCCGTGTTCGCCGATCCGAACGAGTGGACCGGCAAGGCGGTCGCCGTCGGCGAACGGATTCTGCTGCTGGCCGATCCCGCGCACGTCGAGCTGACCGCGTATGTGCCGGTGGCCGACAACGTCGACGTGACGCCGGGGCAGACCATCACGCTGTATCCGAAGAGTTCGCCGCTCGCCACCTACGAAGCGCGTATCGACACGGTCGCCTATCGCGCCGAGCCGACGCCCGACGGCGTGCTCGCGTATCGCGTGAAAGCCAGCTTCAATGACACCGACGCGAGCGCGCAGCCGCCGCTCGGCGCGATGGGCAGCGCGCGGGTTCACGGCCGCTGGGTGCCGCTCGTATATTACGTGCTGCGCCGCCCATTGACGCTCGCGCGTCAATGGCTCGGCTGGTAACGCGGTGCGCTTCACTAGCTTCACAGGCTTATGAACTCCATACCCCGACTCCCGCAACTTCGCCAGGAACTGACGCTGACCGCCGGTACGGCGTCGCCCGAAGGCGCGCCGACGTGGATGCTGCACGACCCGGCGTCGAACCGGTTTTTTCAGATCGGCTGGCCCGCGTTCGAACTGCTGTCGCGCTGGTCGCTCGACGACCCTGTGGCGATTGTCGCGAGCGTGAATCACGACACCACGCTGAACGTCACGCTCGCCGATCTCGAGGCCTTGCTGCGGACGCTGAACCACCAGAATCTGCTGGTGTCGAAAAGCGCGGCCGACACCGCCCGGCTGCAGGCGCACGCCGATGCGAGCCGTCTCGGTCAGGCGATGTGGCTGCTCAAGCATTATCTGATGATCCGCATTCCGCTGTGGCATCCGATGCCGTTTCTGCGGCGTGCCGCGCGTTTTGCGTCGTTCGCGTATCTGCCGGCGTTCTGGGGCGTGGTCGCGAGTTGCGCGGTGATCGGGCTGTTTCTGGTGTCGCGTCACTGGGACGAATTCGTGCATACGTTCCATGGTTACGCGGATTTGCAGGGTATCGTCGCGGTCGGCATCGCGCTCGGCTGCGCGAAGGTGCTGCACGAATTCGCCCATGCGTTCACCGCGCAGCGCTATGGTTGCCGCGTGCCGACCATGGGTGTCGCGTTTCTCGTGATGCTGCCGGTGCTCTACACCGACACCACCGAAGCGTGGAAGGTGCCAAGCCGCGCACGGCGTCTGCGGATCGGCGCGGCCGGCATGCTGAGTGAAATCGCGCTCGCCGCTTTCGCGACGCTCGCGTGGAGCCTGCTGCCCGACGGACCGCTGAAAGCCGGCGCGTTCCTGCTCGCGACCACCACGTGGATCGGCACGCTCGCGATCAACGCGAGCCCGTTCATGCGCTTTGACGGCTACTTCCTGCTGTCCGACTGGCTCGACATGCCGAACCTGCACGACCGCGCGTTCGCGCTCGGCCGCTGGTGGCTGCGCGAGTGGCTGTTCGGTTTTGGCGATCCGCAGCCGGAACCGTGCGCGCCGTCGCGGCGGCGCTTTCTCATCGGCTTTGCGTTCGCGACGTGGCTGTACCGGCTCGTCGTGTTCTTCTCGATCGCGCTGGTCGTCTATCACGCATTTTTCAAGGTGCTGGGGATGGCGCTGTTTTGCGTCGAGTTTGGCTGGTTCATCATGCGGCCGCTGGTGCGCGAGATGTCGGTGAGCTGGAAACGGCGCGTCGAACTGCACTGGTGCAAGGAGACGAAACGTACCGCGTTGCTTGGCGCGCTGCTGTTCGGCCTGCTCGTGTTGCCGTGGCATGCCGGCGTGAGCGCGCCCGCGGTGTTCGGGCCGCAGCAGGCGCAAGGCCTGTACGCGGTCGAGGCCGGCTATCTGGCCGCGTCGCCGCCGCCGGCGCATGCCGGTCAGCAGGTGCAGGCGGGCACGGTGCTCGGCGTGGTGGTGTCGCCGGATCTGGTCTACAAGTTGAAGGGTGCGCAAGCGGATGAAGCGGTATTGCGCTGGCAGGTCGAACAGCAGGCCTTCGACGACCGTTTGCGCGAGCAGGGCGTCGCGCTGACCAGACGCTGGGACGCGGCGCGTCAGACGATTGCCGGTTTGCAGGCGGAGATCGACCAGTTGACGATTCGCGCGCCGTTCGCCGGCACGCTCGACATCCCCGGCGACGCGCTGGCGGCTGGCACCTGGGTGCCGCGCGGCGAGCATCTGTTCGACGTGATCGGGCCGGCCGGCATCAAGGGCGATGCCTTCGTCGACGAGAACGACGTGACGCGTGTCGCGGCCGGTGACCGTGCGACTTTCGTCGCGTCGCTTGCGGAGATGCGGCCGGTGCAATGCAAGGTGCTGGCGGTCGACAAGGTCAACCTGAGTACGCTCGACGAACCGTCGGTGGCGAGCGTCTACGGCGGCACGATTCCCGCCGAGCTGGACGCGAAGACGCATCAGGCGGTGCCGTTACAGGCGATCTGGCGGGTGCGGATCGGCGACTGCGACAACGGCCGTGCATTGAGTCGCGAACTGACGGGCATGGCGACGCTGGGCGTGGGACGCGAGAGTTACGCGGGGCGCTGGATTCGCGCACTGGTGGCGATCGTGCAGCGCGAGGCGGGGTTTTAGTCCCAGGCCGGTCATCGGCCGCAATATTTTTTGACGACCTTCGGCGGTCGTGCGTCGAAGGTCTTATATCAGCAGCGGAGTGACAAATTTATTTCGCGCGCGGCAAACTTTTACTGAGTATGGCTCGTCACGCTTTCAGAGCGCAAGAAGTCCCGAGTTGACGACTTTATAGTCGCAACGTTGACATCTTTAATGCGTTCTACGGCAGACGAGCGTCGGATTCGGCCGATGCATAGGTCTCGAACGTGAGTCGACGAATGGCCGTTGTCCCTCGAAGGCGGCCCTAAAGGTTGAGTTGGCTCGACAGGCCGGAACGGGTCGAACTGAGACGACCGAAAGCGCAAACACGTTGAGACGGACAGCAGTTGACGCGCCTACTCGTAGGCGATTTTGAAAGTGGGTGATTGTTCCGGCCGGCTCTTGCGGCGGTCGTACAGGCGTGTCGTTGCGATGTTGGCGTGACCAAGCCATTCCTGCACCTTGGCGATGTCTGCCTCGTGTTCGAGCGCGTTCGTCGCGGCAGTCGCGCGAAGGCTATGTACGCCGAATCCATCTGCTGATATCTTGGCCTGCGCTGCGTAGGCAAGCACGCATTTGTAGACTCCATCAGCGGTGATTGACGTGCCGATCTTGCGTACTGGCTGGAATAGTGGAGTGTCGGGCGCCATGCCGTGCCCAGCAACTTCGAGATACGCATGAATGCGTTCGGCGCTGGCCGGATGCAAAGGAACATAGCGGATCTTGTCTCCCTTTCCGTGAATGCGCAGATGAGGCACGCCGCGCCGGTTGTGGATATCGCGAACTTTGAGCAAACACAGTTCTTCGCGACGCAGGCCGTGATACAGCAGCACCGAGAGCATGGCGCGGTCGCGCTTGCCTTTTAATGTATCGGGTTCAGGCGCGTCGAGAAGTGCTCGGGCCTCGTGGTCGCCGATTGCAGGTGTCTTGCCTTCGTTGCTATTGCCCTTGGGTCGTTTGACGCCTGCGACGGGGTTCAGTAAAACAGCGTTTTTCTCGCCGAGATAGTCGAACAATGAAGATAGCGCGGCGAGTTTGCGTCGGACCGTTGCTCCCGACAATTGACGACCTTCAAGATGCTTTCGCCACGCCAACACATGCGCACGAGCGATGGTGCGAAACTGCTCCGGCTGTGTGATCCCGATGAAACCCATAAAGTCGCGTAGATCGATCTGATAGGCGCGACGGGTGCGGGCGTTATTCAGATTAGCGAACCACTCGACCTCGGGCGGTACGTCAGAGAGCCGGTGGAATTCGGCGGCGGTGAGAGATCGAGGGGAGTGCTGAAACGTGGGGATTATTCTGTTTGACACGGATTTTCCTTTTTCTCCGTGCCGTGTGCAATTGAATGGATTGTAATCAGTTTTATTATTTTGATGCGATTGTCAAAGTTGAAAGCATTAATGGTGGCGCACGGCACTATCGATAACGTATTTTATCAATAGTCGTTTGATAGCGATGATGCAAATAACTTTGGCGAATATCGCAAGGATTGGCGCTGATTGACTCACGGACGTTATCCGCTATCGGTAGAAAGGGCGAGCACCCGAAATGCTCGCCGAGCCAGCCAGGGACAACCAATGTTCAGGCGGCGCGCTTACGAGTTGTCGCAGGTTTGTCGGCCTTCTTTTTTGCGACTGGCGTGGCCCTGCGCGTGACAGCTTTCTTGGGAAGAGGTTCAGGCAGCGGAACTACGCGCTTGACATCGGAGGCCGCCTCCAACACTTTAGCGAATTGCGCCCATGAATATTTGTGCGCGTTGACTTTGTTTCCTTTCGGCCACCATTCAACTGAACCTTTGCTAAGGAAGGTCTGAACAAATCATTTTCAGCCTGACTGTTCGCCACATTCGAAATTGGCGGGTCTCGAAAGTCGTTTTCTTGTTGGGAACCGAATGAATACCGACCAGAAATTGATCTCGATGTTTGAA
>NZ_CAAJGM010000219.1 GCF_900996235.1 Paraburkholderia sp. BCC1885 | reverse complement strand
CCTTGCTACGTTTGAATGACACCGATCCGGTCTCGAATTCCGCCCGGTCGGCCTCGCCCATTGCCTGCACGATGGTCTGCCTGAGTTGTGACTCGACCTGTTCACGAGTCTCGATGTCGGCACGCGCGGCGACGAGATCGGAGAACAGGGACGACAGCTTCCGGTCGTCCGTGAAATCGGCCGTACCGCCTGTACCCGGATACAGGCAGCGTAACGCGCGGTCTGCAGAATCCGAACCGTCAGCAGGTGGCGGCGTATCTGTCTCGACGTACCGCCAGAACGCTGCCTCCAATTCGATCAAACGGGCGATTAATACATCGTCACGCTCGAAGCGGTGAACATCGAGCTTCTGGCCACACAGCAGCACAGCCACGTCGGCAGCCTGCTTGCCTGTTACCGCGAGCTGGTGCTGTACCTGGACCTGCACATACTCCGGCACGCCATCCCGCCAGAGTCTCGAACCGGATTCACCGGCCGTCTTGCACTCCAAAAGCTGTACATTACGGCAACCAACGACTTCCCTATCCACGTTTGCCAACATGAACGGAATCGTCGGATGCTGAAGGACGGCATTGACCCGGCGAACGCGATTGCCGGTCTGCTTCGTATACGACGCTGCAACGATGGGTTCGAGCAGCGTCCCCCAGTACACAGGCTCCGCCGTATCGTTCGGATCGATCTTCGGCAAATTGGCATCTCTGCCGGTCTTGATAAGCCAGAGTTCAAGAGCGCTCTGATACGGATTGAGTCCGACCGCAGCAGCGGCATCGGAGCCGCCGATCCCGCCTTTCCTAACCTCCAGCCAGTCATCGCGGGACAGGTCCCTGGTTTCCACGAGGCGCAGTGCCGGACGCTTCCTGTCACGTCCAGCCGTTTCGGGTTGAGACATGAATAAACCTCCAGAAAAGAAAATGCCCGGTGGGGAAAACCCCGGCCGGGCGTCTATGCTGCAAGCGTGAATCCATCACGCGACGAGCTTCATGGCTTCGTCCCATGCGCGCTGCTTGATGGTGGCGCCTGCGCCGAACCACGCGGCATCGCGCCGGTGATCGTCGCTGCGTGCGCGGCGGTGATGGTCGGTGTATTCGGTGACCGCATTGAGCAGTCCCCATGCGGTGCCTGACGCTGAGACCAGGTCCGCACCCTTGCCGCGTCCGGCATAGAGCTGGTCGACAGCCTTGATGGCACGTTCGTTGACGGTGATGGCATCGCGATCGGACGTGTTGGTCGGGGAGTAGGTGAGCACGCGCCGCAGAAACTTCTCCGCGATCCCGTCGGACACCTTGCGCTCCGATAACGCCTTCATCCGCGCCATGAAACCGTCCCACGACGAGATCGCGATACCGAGCTGACGCTTCACAGCCTGCGCGTCGAACTGGGAGCGGTGCGGCACCTTGACGGCCCCTACCGAGTCGCCCAGCGCGATCTGCAGCGTGTTGTTGCAGACGACCCGCACCGACGTAAATTGTGCGGTCGTCGCGAGCGTGCCGTCGCATGCGGTGGCGAGCAACAGGTAGCCGTTGACCGTGTCCTTGCCCTTGAGTGCGACGGACTGACCCGTGCGTGCCAAGGCCCACAACTTTTTGCCGTCCTTGAGGACACCCGCAGTCTCAAGCTCAAAGCCGCCAACCTCGGTCAGATCCTTGTAGAAATTCAGGATGTCCATTGGCTGAACGACTTGATAGCGCGATGACACGACCGACAACGGTTCCTTCGTATCCGAGCGATACAGCACGCGCTGTTCTGGGAACGCATGAATCGATCCGAGATTGTTGGAACCACCGGCGACGAATCGAACCTCGGCGGATTCGATTGTCCAGTTCATCCCGGCCTCGCGCGCCCAGACGTCGATCGGCTGGCGCGGAGAGAGTTGATTGCCTAGTCCATGCCACGGTTGTTGTTCACCGACATAGGCGATTGATTGAACGAGATGCATGAATTGCTCCTTGTAAACGGCATAAAGCCCGGCGCGTGGCCGAGCAGATGCTAGAAAAATGAAAGGGGTACTGCCGAATGGGGAAAACTACGGATCAGGTAGATGCTTTGTGGCGGCTGAACGCATGCTGGCATGCGTGACAGCGGAAGTTGTCGAGCACCTTGTCGTCGATCACCTCTCCGAATACGGAGCCGGTCGCGCAGCCTGCCGTGCCGCCAATGAGGCCGGCGATCACTGCACCCGCGATGGCACCGCACACGGCACCGGCAGGTCCGGCCAGCACGCCAACCGCTGCGCCGGCTTCAGCACCGGACAAGGCGAACGCGATACCGCTGGCCGTGCCGGCGATTGCGCCAACGGCTCCGCCTGCCTTGCGTGCGCGATTGCGGGCATCGACGCGATTGGACTGGCACTTCGGGCACGGCGGGATCAAGCTTGGTTGGGCGCCGGCTCGGGCGTGGTTCTGCTGCGCAGGCGGCGGGATGAAATCTTGCTCGAACGGTTCGTCATCGTCGTGCCGGTGCAGGTGCATCTCGTCCGGATCATGCGGCCCGTGAGGGCGGAAGGGTTGAGAATCATGCATGGGCAGTCGCCCCCCGCCGTATCCTGTCGACATATTGACGCAGGCCGATCGACGTGAGTACACCGGCGCCGAAGACGAGTCCGAACGCGAGCAGAAATTCAAAAGGGGAAGGGTAGGTGGGCATCACGGCTCCCGGAGAGGTTCGTCTGCACAGGACTGTGCGGGCGGAGCGGCAGGATGCTGCCGTGCTCGGGGAGGTCATATGTGGTTGAAATATTCTTCAATCCACGAATGCTCGTAGAGGCATGCGTCCTGCGGAAGTGGCACGTCCCATTGGATATCACAAGTCCCTCTTCTTCGATCGCAGTAAATTTCCGCTTTCCGTTCCTCGACTTGAGGTACAATTTACGGAAAATCAAAACGGAGTTGCCGTGTCCAAGTTCAAGCTTGCCCATTCCAACGCCTTCGCCCCGCGCGCCAAGACTGTCACCGAGGCTGCGCTTGTTGAAGCACGGCTGCTGGAGCTATCACGAGACTTGGCCATAAAGCTCCTGTACAACGCTGTTTTGAGCGGGCTTGGTGCCCGAAACGAAACTACTCGCGCCTCTGCTGTCACCGCAGCGGGTGTGCAGCAATGGTTGAAGACAGTAGAAGAACTTCGCACCCAACTGAGCGAAAAGCAGTGGCGCATTCACAACGAAAAGAACTGCCCCTTCATCAGTTCGCCAGATCACTCTGTTTCCATTGTGGTGATGACGGGCAACAACGAAACGGGCAAGCAGGGATTTGAAGATCCCACCAATCAAGCAGAAAAAGGCGTGGTCGTCGAAGGTTTTGTCCAATCCAATCGCCAATTGGAGCTGTTCAACCAAGACTCGTTCAAGTTGGCGAAGGCAAAGCAAAAGGAAACCCAAGTCTGGGCCTTTCTCTACCACTACGACAAAGCATTGAATGAAGTTCGGTACGAACTCTCCTACCCGACAGGGTTCGGCAAGAAGAAGATCATCGAATGGGGAGAGCGCCTGATCTTAGGTAGCATCCCCAACAATCCCACGGATTTCACTGTTCGCAAGGACTCCCCCAATGCTCCGGCAACGGTGGACGTCGAGCCAAAGACAGGCACTTTTTGATCAGTCATCATGTCAGAAATCAACCCTTCGCAAATTACATTTGCCCGGGTTAGACGGCGCCTCACAAAAGCGCAATTGGCCAAGGAACTGGACGTCACCAGCCGTAGCATCCAAAACTACGAGACCGGGACCTCTGCGCCTGACTCGGAAACCCTGGCAAAAATGGCAAAACTGCTGAACTTCCCTCAGCAGTTTTTTTGCATTGAAGAAAAGATGCCTACCATCGGAGAGCACGCGGCAAGTTTTCGCTCACTCTCCAAGATGACAGAAGGCATGAAAAACTGTGCCCTCAGCGCAGGTGCCATTGCCGTCAACATCAACGACTGGATTGAAAACAGGTTTAACCTGCCGCAAGCCGATCTGCCTGACCTTAGCGACCTCTCTCCCGACGAGGCCGCCGCCACGTTGCGCAGAATGTGGGGCTTGGGCAATGCCCCCATTCCCAACATGATTCATCTGCTGGAGTCCAAAGGCATTCGCGTCTTCTCTTTGGCGGAAGAAGCCCGTGAGGTAGATGCTTTCTGCACGTGGTATGGGAACAAGCCCTTCGTCTTCCTCAACACGATGAAGTCGGCCGAACGCAGCCGCTTTGACGCAGCCCATGAGCTAGGCCATTTGGTACGCGATGTCTACAGCATGCAGCACGGCGAGGCCCAAGGCATAGAGATGGAACGGCAGGCAGATGCATTTGCCGCTGCCTTCCTTATGCCAAAGGAAAGCGTGGTTGCCAACAAGCCGCCAGCATTCACCATCAAGTATCTGATGAAGCTTAAACACTACTGGGGCGTATCACTGGCCGCATTGGCTTACCGTTACAACACGTTAGGCCAACTAACCGAGTGGACGTATCGTAATCTGTGCATTGAAATTGCCAAAAACGGTTATCGTACAAACGAACCAGAGCCGATGGAGCGTGAAAGCTCCCAGTTGCTAACCAAAGTGTTGGACTTTCTGCAGAGCCACAAGGTGGGGCGAGGTGAAATCGCCAAGAATCTGTGCATTAGCGTGGATGAGATCAATGCCCTGACCTTCAAGCTGACTCGGCTGTCAGTGGTTTCGGGCGATGCACCCACCGAGATTATCTCAAGGCGGGCGCCTAAACTCCGGTTGGTATAAGTGCCCCATCGTCCAAGGCTGGACTGTTCGCCCGACCACAACAGTCTGCGCTGCCAACTTTGGCTGAAAGATCTCTTGGCGCTGTACGGCGTCAAGAACGCTGCTTTGGCGCCGGATTATCGCGCGCCTGACAAGAACAAGGGAGAGCAATAACGTGGCCTACGATCCAAAACGCGCGCTGGAACTTCTCCGTATCGGCTCGGGGCGTGCTAACGCAGCTTTCCGTGATGGCCAAGAAGAGGCCATTCGCCACATCGTCGAAGGCAAAGGCCGCTTGTTGGTCGTGCAGAAGACCGGGTGGGGCAAGAGCTTCGTGTACTTCATCGCGACCAAGTTACTGCGGGAAGCTGGTGCCGGCCCTGCGTTGTTGATTTCGCCGCTGCTGGCCCTGATGCGAAATCAGATCGCTGCGGCAAAGCGCATGGGGGTTCGAGCTGCCACAATCAACTCCGACAACGTGGACGACTGGACGGTAATCGAAAGCAAGCTGGCCAAGGGGGAAATCGACATTCTGTTGATCTCGCCGGAGCGACTGGCAAACGAGCGCTTTCGCACGCAGGTGCTGGCAGAGATAGCCGCGCAGATTTCCCTACTGGTCATCGACGAAGCGCACTGCATTTCCGATTGGGGGCACGACTTCCGCCCTCATTACAGACTGCTGGAACGCATTGTCAAGACGCTACCGCCCAATCTTCGACTCCTTGCCACCACGGCGACGGCGAACAACAGGGTGATGGAAGACCTCGCGGAGGTACTCGGACCCAAGCTTGATGTGTTTCGGGGCGATCTCAACCGCACCTCACTTTCTTTGCAGACCATCCGCCTACCCAGCCAAGCCGAGCGCCTTGCGTGGCTGGCGGAGAAACTTGCCACAATGCAAGGCCACGGCATCATCTACACGCTTACGGTGCGTGACGCCAATCAAGTGGCTGAATGGCTGAAGACCCAAGGTTTTGACATAGAGGCCTACACCGGTGAAACCGGTGATCGTCGAGAGCAACTGGAACAGGCACTGCTCAATAACGAGGTCAAGGCGTTGGTTGCCACGACGGCCTTAGGCATGGGCTACGACAAGCCGGATCTGGCGTTTGTCATTCACTACCAGATGCCGGGTTCGGTGGTCGCCTACTACCAGCAGGTTGGCCGCGCGGGACGTGCGCTGGACTCCGCCTACGGCGTACTCCTCAGCGGCCAAGAAGAGTCGGACATTACTGAATGGTTCATCCGAAGTGCTTTCCCAACCCGACAGGAAGTCGCCGATGTCCTGGGGGCGCTTGAAGATGCGCCCAACGGATTGTCCGTCCCTGATTTGCTGAGTCGAGTTAACCTGAGTAAGGGGCGTGTCGACAAGACGATCGCGCTGCTCTCCCTCGAAGCGCCGGCGCCCATCGCCAAGCAGAGTAGCAAGTGGCAGCTTACGGCGGCAACGCTGAGCGAAGGCTTTTGGGATCGAGCAGAACGCCTCACTGCGCTACGGCGAGACGAACACCAGCAGATGCGGGACTACGTAGATCTGCCGTTTGGTAAGCACATGGGCTTTCTGATCGACGCGCTCGACGGCGATCCTAGTGTTGTAACGGAGCCTGCCTTGCCGGCGCTACCCACCACCGTGGATGCCGAGCTGGTCAAAGCGGCCATAGCATTTCTTCGCAGAACCAGCTTGCCCATCGAGCCGCGCAAGAAATGGCCAATTGGAGGTATGCCTCAGTTCGGCATACCCAGCAATACAAACATTGATTTTCAAGCGCAGCCCGGTAGAGCGCTATGCGTCTGGGGAGATGCCGGTTGGGGCGGCCTGGTTCGACAAGGCAAATACCACGATGGCCATTTTTCTGACGACCTTGTTGCTGCATGTGTGAAGATGATTCAGGAGTGGAGTCCGCAGCCGGGCCCAACCTGGGTGACCTGCGTTCCTTCTCTCCGGCATCCCAACTTGGTGCCCAATTTCGCGCAACGCTTGGCTGCTGCGCTGGGTCTGCCGTTTCATATGGTCATCACGAAAACAGACGCCAGGCCCGAACAGAAAACGATGGCAAACAGTACACAACAGGCGCGCAACATTGATGGCTCGCTCGCGCTTAATGGTCAGCCCATTCCACCGGGCCCGGTACTCCTGGTTGATGACATGGTCGACTCGCGCTGGACGCTGACGGTGTCGGCGTGGCTTCTTCGCATGAACGGTAGTGGCGCAGTTTGGCCGATGGCCCTGTCACAGACGGGGCAAGACGAATGACGCCAGTCTTGTCACCCAACACCCAGGCAATCCTGCTGCTGACGGCGCCGCTCATTGCTGGACGTGGCTCTTCATCGCCTGATCTGCTTTCGCCCGGCGAATACAAACGCCTTGCCCGTCATTTGCGCGAGATCCAGCGTCAGCCAGCCGATCTTGTCTCGCCGGACGCGGCTGACGTCCTGCGTGCGTGCGAGCCGCTGATTGAGGAGAGCCGGTTGCGGAGATTGCTAGGGCGCGGGTTCCTGCTGAGCCAAGTCATCGAGCGATGGCAAGCGCGTGCCATATGGGTGGTCAGCCGGGCGGATGCCGATTACCCCCGGCGCCTGAAGGTGCGACTACGCGAAGACGCACCTGCCGTTATTTATGGCTGTGGCGACATGAGTCTGCTGGATTCTGGTGGACTTGCCGTAGTCGGGTCGCGTCACGTGGACGACTCCCTCATCGACTACGCGATGGTAGTTGGCCGGCTCGCCGCTCGGGCAGGGAGAACGCTTGTCTCAGGCGGCGCCAAAGGTATCGATCAGGCCGCCATGCGTGGCGCCTTGGAGACGGGTGGTAATGTCTGTGGCGTTCTGGCGGACAGTCTGGAAAAGACCACCATGAACCGCGAGCACCGCAACCTGCTGCTCGATAACCAACTGGTGCTGATTTCGCCCTATGACCCGAGCGCTGGGTTCAACGTCGGCAATGCCATGCAGCGGAACAAGCTGATTTACGCATTGGCGGACACCTCACTCGTGGTGAGTTCCGACCTCAACAAGGGTGGTACTTGGGCCGGCGCCGTCGAGCAGCTCGACAAACTCAAGTTCGTCCCCGTCTTCGTTCGAACGACCGGCGAATCTTCCGCCGGACTGGATGGTTTGCGAAAGAAAGGTGCGCTTCCCTGGCCGAACCCGCAAGACGTGGATTCGTTCGAGGCCGTCTTCAACATGGCGATGCCGACGCCGACGGCCTCCCCACAGGTTGGCTTTTCTCTGTTTTCGAACGACGGGCCATCGCCAGCCGACGCCATGCCCACGTCGCCCTTGCCACTCGACACCGTTCCAGTGCCCCAGATCGGCAGCGAGCAATCGGCACCTGTCGGCGTTGTTTCAGATGCGCAACCACCAGTTGCGGCATCTGAAGAGCGGCCGTCAGTCAGACCGGAGGCCGTAGCACCGATAGGCGAGGCCAAGGAATCTCCGCAGCAGGAATCGACCCCGGCCGAAGTGCTCTTCGCAGCAGTACGCACAGTGATTCAGCGGCTCTTGAGTGCGCCGATGAAAGACGCCGAAGTGGCCGCCGCGCTGGACGTGTCAAACGCGCAGGCCAAGGCATGGTTGCAGCGCCTAGTCGATGAAGATGCAGTGGAAAAGCAGAAGAAGCCAGCGGGCTACGTCGTCAAGCAAAAACGGCTGTTCAAGTAACCGATGAAGGCCAAACAAGAACACAAGCCGCAGTGCGACGGCATCGATTTAGAAGGACCATGCGTTTGAGCGACCAACAAATCACCCTGAGCCAAGTCGAAGGCCATCTCTGGGAATCCGCCAATATCCTGCGCGGCCCCGTGGATGCGGCTGACTTCAAGACCTACATCTTCCCGCTGCTGTTCTTCAAGCGCCTCTGCGACGTCTGGGACGAGGAATACCAGGAGATCGTCGACGAGACCGGCGATGAGCAACTGGCCTGGTTTCCCGAGTCGCACCGTTTCCAGATCCCGGAAGACTGCCACTGGAACGACGTCCGCACCAAGACGAGCAATGTCGGTGCCGCGCTGCAGCGTGCGATGCGCGAGATCGAAAAGGCCAACCCGGAAACGCTGTATGGCGTGTTCGGCGACGCGCAGTGGTCGAACAAGGAGCGTCTCTCGGATGCCCTGCTCAAGGACCTGATCGAGCATTTCTCCAAACTGCCGTTTGGCAACAACAATGTCAATTCGGACCTGCTCGGCGACGCCTACGAATATCTGATCAAGAAGTTCGCCGATGCCACAAACAAGAAAGCCGGCGAATTCTACACTCCGCGCAGTGTGGTGCGGATGATGATCGACATGCTCGACCCGAAGGAAGCCGAGACCATCTACGACCCGGCCTGCGGTACCGGCGGCATGTTGCTGGCTGCCGTGCAGCACGTCAAAGAGATGCACGGCGACGTCAAGCGTCTGTGGGGCAAGCTGTATGGGCAGGAAAAGAACCTCACCACCTCATCCATCGCGCGGATGAACCTGTTCCTCCACGGCATCGAGGACTTTCAGGTGGTGCGCGGCGACACGCTGCGCAACCCGGCGTTTTTCGAAGGCGACCGGCTGGCCAGCTTCGACTGCGTGATCGCCAATCCGCCGTTCTCGCTGGAAAAGTGGGGCGAGGACTTGTGGCTGAACGATCCCTTCGGCCGCAACTTTGCCGGTCTGCCGCCCTCATCGAGCGGTGACTTCGCCTGGGTACAACACATGGTCAAGTCCATGGCTGACGTGACCGGCCGGATGGCTGTGGTGCTGCCCCAAGGCGCACTGTTCCGCAAGGGTGTGGAGGGCAGCATTCGCCAGAAACTGCTGGAGATGGATCTGATTGAGGCCGTGATCGGGCTCGCGCCCAATTTATTCTACGGCACCGGTCTCGCCGCGTGCATCCTGGTCCTGCGCAAGCGTAAGCCAGCCAAGCACAAGAAGAAGGTCCTGATCGCTGATGCGTCACGCCTGTTCCGACGAGGCCGCGCGCAAAACTATCTGGAGCCCGAGCACACCGCCGACGTTCTCGGCTGGTATCGCGGCTACACCGATGTGCAGGACGCAGTCCGGTTGGTCAGCCTGGACGAGATCAAAGCCGAAGACTGGACGCTGAACATCTCGCGCTACGTCCTGCCGCCATTGCAAGAAGACATCCCGCCACTGCCTGACGCCATTGCGGCGTTCAAGGATGCGCTTAGCCGCTGCGGTGAAGCCGAAGAGCGGCTTGCGCAGGTCATGACCGAAGGGGGATGGCTGCAATGAGCCACCCAAGCAAACGCATCAGCCAGCAAGAGTTGGAAAGCTATCTGTGGGGCGCCGCCGTGCTGCTGCGCGGCCTCATTGACGCGGGTGACTACAAACAGTTCATCTTCCCGCTGCTGTTCTACAAGCGCGTGTCGGATGTGTGGGAAGAGGAATACCAGGCGGCGCTGGCCAACTCCAATGGCGACCTCTCCTATGCCCAGTTCGCAGAGAACCACCGCTTCCAGATTCCCCAAGGCGCGCATTGGAACGATGTGCGCCAGGCGCCCAAGAACGTCGGCGTGGCCATCCAGAAGGCCATGCGCGCCATCGAAACCTCAAACCCGGATCTGCTCGATGGAATCTTCGGCGACGCGCCGTGGACCAACCGCGAGCGTCTGCCGGACGAAACGCTGAAAAACCTCATCGAGCACTTCTCCACCCAGACGCTGTCGGTGGCCAATGTGCCCGAGGACGAGCTCGGCAACGCCTACGAATACCTGATCAAGAAGTTCGCGGACGACTCCGGCCATACGGCCGCCGAGTTTTACACCAACCGCACCGTCGTCCACCTGATGACGCAACTGCTCAGCCCCCGGGCTAGCGAGTCAATCTACGACCCCACCTGCGGCACCGGCGGCATGCTGATCTCGGCGCTGGACGAAGTGAAGCGCTCCGGCGGCGAGTACCGCACGCTTAAGCTCTACGGGCAGGAGCGCAACCTCATCACATCAAGCATCGCCCGCATGAACCTGTTCCTGCACGGCGTGGAGGACTTCGAGATCATCCGGGGCGACACCCTGGCCGACCCCAGGCACATCGAGGGCGACCGCCTGCGCCAGTTCGACGTGATTCTTGCCAACCCCCCATACTCCATCAAGCAGTGGAACCGCGAGGCCTGGAGCAGCGACAAGTGGGGTCGCAACTCTCTCGGCACCCCGCCGCAGGGTCGCGCCGATTACGCCTTCCAGCAGCACATCCTGACCAGCCTCACGGCCAAGGGGCGTAGTGCAGTGCTCTGGCCTCACGGTGTGCTGTTCCGCAACGAAGAACAGTCCATGCGCGCCAAGATGATCGAACAGGACTGGGTGGAGGCCGTGATCGGCTTGGGCCCCAACCTGTTCTACAACTCCCCGATGGAGTCGTGCATCGTTGTCTGTAACCGCAAGAAAGCCGCAGCGCGCAAGGGCAAGGTGATCTTCATTGACGCCGTGAACGAGGTCACACGGGAACGCGCGCAGAGTTTTCTAAAACCCGAACACCAGCAGCGCATCCTGACCGCTTACAAGGCTTTCGCGGATGTGCCCGGTTTCGCCAAGGTCGCTACCTTGGTCGAAATCGGTGCCAACGCGGGTAACCTGTCTATCCCGCTGTACGTGAAGCGCATTGCAGCCGCCATCACAACTGACAGCAATGGCGACGCGGTATCGCTCCGCTCCGCGTGGGATCAATGGCAAACCGACGGCCGCACCTTCTGGCAACAGATGGATGCGCTGGTGGAAACGCTGGATGGATTGATTTCTGAGGGCAGCGAGCGTGTCTGACAAAAACAACAAAGCTCTGAAGCCCGGCTGGGGTCGGGTGAAGTTTGGCGACGTGGTGCGCCTCTCGAAAGCCCGCAGCCAAGATCCGCTGACCGATGGCTTTGATCGCTACGTTGGCCTGGAGCATCTAGAGCCACGAGATTTGCGCATTCGCAGCTGGGGCAACGTCGCTGACGGCGTGACCTTCACCAGCGTGTTTCAGCCCGGACAGGTGCTTTTCGGCAAGCGCCGCGCGTACCAGCGTAAGGTGGCCGTGGCGGATTTCTCGGGCGTGTGCTCCGGTGACATTTACGTACTGGAGACCAAGGACGCGCAGACCTTGCTGCCGGAGTTGCTGCCATTCATTTGCCAGACCGACGCCTTCTTCGATCACGCAGTGGGCACATCGGCGGGATCGTTGAGCCCGCGCACTAACTGGACGAGTTTGGCGGATTTTGAGTTCACTCTCCCGCCGATGGATGAGCAGCATCGCCTCGTCAAGCTTCTCAGCTCTATTGAAGAATGCTTGGCTTCACTCGCGGAAGCTGATGTAGTGACAACAGCACTAGAAAACTCACGTCTTGAAGACGCGCTGGCATTGGTGCCGGCTGACCGTGTCCTTGCGGTCGAAAAACTCGTGCCGCATGGCCCAAAGAACGGAGTATCTCCGAAAGCGAACGCCGACGAACGCGGATATCCAACTCTCAGCATCGGCGCCGTAAGGGACGGTCGCATTGTGGCGGGGGGCAATACCAAGTATGCCGAGATATCCGAAGCTGAAGCTGCTGCGTTTGAACTGAAGGCAAACGACGTACTTGTTGTTCGTGGAAATGGCAACAAGCTACTCACAGGAAAATGCGGCCTTGTCGATGTCGTGCCGAAGGGTTGTTTTTATCCAGACCTGCTTATTCGGCTCAAGTTTGACGAAAAGATCATCAGGCCAGAGTTTGCGGTTTTGCAGTGGAACAGCCAGAGCACACATAACCGTCTGATCTCGCGCGCTAAATCCACAAACGGAATCTGGAAGATTAACGGTGCCGACATTCGCCAACACGTTCTCAAGGTGCCGGAAGTAGAAGAACAGGATGCTTTGCTGGAAGAGATGAGAGCAATTCGGTCGGCTCGGAAAGACATAGCTACTCGCAAGGCGGCGATTCAGAACCTGAAACTGCACGCGCTTGGGTCGATTGAGAATGGGGGCGTAAATGTCATTTAACGAATCAAATACGGTCGAAGCCTACGTCCGCGATCTGCTCGCTGGCCCGATCAAGGCGACGCCAGCAAACACCGTCCAGGAATCCATTGCCAGCTATGGGCCGAGCCCCAAAGGCGTCGGCTGGCGCTACGCGGCACCTGCTGAAGTGCCACGCCAGATTCAGGAAGTGCTGGTCGAGTCGTGGCTGCGTGATGCTTTGATCCGCCTGAACCCGGAGATCGCCGCCCAGCCCGACCGCGCCGACGAAGTGCTCTACAAGCTGCGCGCCATTGTGCTAGCTGTTCGCTCGGATGGCCTGATCCGTGCCAACGAGGAGATGACCGCCTGGATGCGCGGCGAGCGCTCCATGCCCTTCGGCCAGAACAACGAGCATGTGCCGGTACGGCTGATTGACCTGGACGACCTGAAGCAGAACCAGTACATCGTGACCCAGCAGTACACCTATCGTGGCGGCCCCACTGAACGGCGTGCCGATCTGGTGTTGTTAGTCAACGGTCTGCCGCTGGTACTAGTCGAGGCCAAGACACCGGTCAAGAAATGCGTCAGTTGGGTGGATGGCGCGGTGCAGGTGCATGACGACTACGAGAAGTTCGTGCCCGAGCTGTTCGTCTGCAACGTGCTCTCGGTGGCTACCGAGGGCAAGGCCTACCACTATGGGTCCATTGGACTGCCGGTTAAGGACTGGGGGCCGTGGCACCTGGATGGCGGCGACGCACAGCACCATTCGCTGAAGTCGCTCAAGCTGTCGGCCGAGAGCATGCTGCGGCCGCATGTGGTGCTGGACATTCTGGGCAGCTTCACCCTGTTTGCCACGGACAAGAAGAAGCGCCGCATCAAGATCATCTGCCGCTACCAGCAGTATGAGGCGGCCAACAAGCTAGTCGAGCGCGTGCTGGCGGGCTATCCCAAGAAGGGCCTGATCTGGCACTTCCAGGGGTCCGGCAAGTCGCTGCTGATGGTTTTTGCCGCGCAGAAGTTGCGCATGCATTCCGGCCTGAAGAACCCGACGGTGCTGATTGTGGTGGACCGGATCGATCTCGATACGCAGATCACCGGCACCTTCACCGGGGCAGACATTCCTAATCTGGAAAAGGCTGATACGCGCGAGAAGCTTCAGCAATTGCTGGCGCAGGATGTGCGGAAGATCATCATCACGACAATTTTCAAGTTCGGCGAGGCCGCAGGCAGCCTGAACGATCGCAGCAACATCATTGCGCTCGTGGACGAAGCCCACCGCACGCAGGAAGGTGACCTGGGGCGCAAGATGCGTCAGGCGCTGCCCAATGCCTTTCTGTTCGGTTTGACAGGTACGCCCATCAACCGCGCCGACCGCAACACCTTCTACGCCTTCGGTGCCGACGAAGACCAAAAGGGTTACATGAGCCGCTACGGCTTCGAGGAGTCGATCCGCGATGGCGCCACACTGAAATTGCACTTCGAGCCGCGCCTCATCGATCTGCACATCGACAAATCCGCCCTCGATGCCGCCTACAAGGATTTGACCGGCGGCCTGTCGGACCTGGACAAGGACAACCTCGCCAAGACCGCTGCCAAGATGGCCGTGCTGGTCAAGACGCCCGAGCGCATCCGCAAGGTGTGCGAAGACATCGTCGAGCACTTCCAGACCAAGGTTGAACCCAACGGGTTCAAAGGCCAGATCGTCACCTTCGATCGTGAGTCGTGCCTGCTGTTCAAAGCGGAGCTGGACAAGCTGCTGCCACCGGAGGCCACGGACATTGTCATGTCGGTGCAGGCGTCCGACAAAAAGGAGCACCCGGAGTACGCTCCCCACGACCGTTCGCGCGATGAAGAGGAACGGCTGCTCGACCGCTTCCGCGACCCGGCTGACCCGTTGAAGCTAATCATCGTCACCGCCAAGCTGCTCACCGGCTTCGACGCGCCGATCCTGCAGGCCATGTACCTGGACAAGCCGCTGCGTGACCACACGCTGCTACAGGCGATCTGCCGGGTGAACCGGACCTACTCCGAGCAGAAGACCCACGGCCTGATCGTGGATTACTTGGGTATCTTCGATGACGTGGCGGCCGCACTGGAGTTTGACGACCAGAGCGTCAAGCAGGTGGTCAGCAACATCCAGGAGCTTAGGGACAAGCTACCCGAGGCGATGCAGAAGTGCCTCGCGTTCTTCCCCGGCATTGACCGTGATCAGCAAGGTTATGAGGGGCTGATGACTGCGCAGGAATGCCTGCCGAACAACGAGGTCCGGGACAACTTTGCTGCCGAATACAGCGTGCTCAACAAGATCTGGGAGGCACTGTCACCCGACACGGTGTTGGGCCCGTTTGAGAAGGACTACAAGTGGTTGTCGCAGGTGTACCAGTCGGTACAACCCTCCAGCGGCCACGGCAAGCTGATCTGGCATTCACTGGGCGCCAAGACCATCGAGCTGATCCATCAAAACGTGCACGTCGATGCCGTGCGCGACGATCTCGACACACTGGTGCTAGATGCGGACCTGCTGGAGGCGGTGCTCTCCAACCCCGACCCGAAAAAGGCCAAAGAGATCGAAATCAAGCTGAACCGGCGCCTGCGCAAGCACGCGGGCAACCCGAAGTTCAAACAGCTTTCCGAACGTCTGGATGCGTTGAAGGATCGTTTCGAGTCCGGGCAAATCAACAGCGTGGAGTTCCTGAAGCAGTTGCTTGAGATCGCCAACGAAACCCTGCAGGCCGAGAAGAAAGTTCCGCCCGAAGAGGACGAGGATCGCGGGAAGGCGGCCCTGACTGAGCTGTTCAACGAGGTCAAGACGGTCGAGACGCCAATCATGGTCGAACGTGTGGTCGCGGATATCGACGAGATCGTACGCTTGGTCCGCTTCCCCGGCTGGCAAGGTACGCAGGCTGGTGAGCGCGAGGTTAAGAAGGCACTGCGCAAAGCCCTCTTCAAGTACAAGCTGCACGCGGATGAAGAGCTGTTCGAGAAGGCGTACAACTACATCCGGCAGTATTACTGATGGGATCAACCTCTACCGGATCACTTCGAAGTGCTTGTCCTCGTAGCCTACACACGCAAGCAGGGCTTACCCTTCGACAACCGTGGGCAGTCGCGGTCCTATCCGAATTGCGCGATCTCACCATCCGTTCGGCCTCGCGCAACTGCGAACACTTGCGCAGAAGGCGCCGAAGAGCAGGGCAACCCAGACGGCTCGATTCACTATCTAGATCGACCATACGCCTGAGTGGGATTTAAGATGGAAATGCGACTTTTCCCCGCGCTGATTTTGTTCCTCGGCTCTTACTTTCCGTTGAGCCTGATTCTGCTGATCCAAGATGTCAAAGAGACTTCTTGGAAGGCTCCTCTGTGCAAGATCACGGAGATGTCCTCCTGCTATCTTCCCGAGCTTGCGAATCCGGAGCGGGCTCTCGGCCTGCTCGGAATTTGCACTGTGAGCCTAGTCATCTTCATGGTCCTGATGCAGAATCTATTGGGCTATTCAAGACTCGAGGTCGTTGACTCAAAGTCGATCCCGAATGATCTTATTAACTATGTATTTCCCTATGTCGTTTCCTTCATGGGACTCGATTTGGGAAGTGACGGGAAATTTTTCGGCTTTTTGCTCTTCATAGTGCTGATGTTCGTCATCACTTATCGATCGGGGCAGATTCTGATGAATCCTTTTTTGCTGGTCGCCGGCTGGCAGCTCTATGAACTCAACATCGTGACTGAGGGGCACAAGCGCTGTGTGAAGGCGCTATCGAAGGAGCCGATTAAGTCAGGCGATCACCTTGAGTCCTGCTTGGTACACGGAATCTACGTTTTGCATCGGGGAGAGAAATGACGGTAGCGCAAGATCTGCAAGCCTTTGGGGCCTTTGACGTTGCGCAGGCAACCGCGTCACTTTGGGTGTTTAAGAAGCGCCCGGCGGCGGGGCAAATGAATCCCTTTACAGCCGTTTCAGTAGTGATGAGCGGCGCCTTGAAAGATCAACTCAAAGGACTGGCTTCGAGCTACCAAACCAGTCACACCATCGCAGAAGCGTACAACTTGCTCAATCAGCCGGGCGAAGGAAGCTTCCTTGCCGTTTCGCGTGAGGAGACTCTGTTTCCTAACCTCCAAAATCTGATTGATCAGCCTTTGGAGGAGTGTTTGGTAAAGAACGTGAAGCAGCTTAATAACGCTGCTGGGTACGTTCTTCGTCTGCGCCACGGTGACGCGATGATCTATTGTGTCAAGAAGGCAAATGCAGACTGGGGAACCCGAAAGAAGAAGGGCATGATGAATATCTTCTTCACCGAGGCGGGCCTCGATATCATGGATAACCCGTCATTTAGCATTTCCCGAAGTTTTGACTTCTTCGTTGTGAGAGAAAGCGTTCTCATGAGCAGCAAACCTGCGTTTGAATCTTTGCTGAATCACAAAGATACCTACGAAGAGGCATATGCAGAACTGAAGCAAGAGCAAGGCTTTTCAGCCGCTATAGCTGATTTCGCCGTTTTTGACGCCTTCATCGGCCAAAACGCTACGCACTTGCGCCGCATGGCGGTGATCAAGGCTCGTGGCTACTATCAGAATCCTGATTACATGGCCCGTCTTCGCGAGATCAACGGACTCCGGGATTGGGGTATCCAGTTTGACACTCAGGGGCGAATCGTCGCGACCCAGGAAAAAATGCGCGACATCTTGCACGTTCTGCTCGATCATCGCCTGAGATCGGAGCTATCTGACAACCAATACGACGTGCCTTCGACCACACCTGTTGGTCAGTGAGTCAGTGTTCCCCGCACACGTCAGGGGGATCGGGCGCGCGTATGTGCATGTTCGATGTGCCCCGGACGTGGTGGATAAGTTGGGGCAGCGAGGCATAGTTGGGGGCAGTTTGGGGGGCATCTTCGGCTCCTCTATTCGGGGATGGTCACCAGTATTGCGGTCCGGAGTTCGATCCTCCGCTTTTATTGCAGCCCCGAAGAACATTATGGCAACCTTGGGGCGTAGCGTATCCGAGGTGTGCCTCTTCACCTCGGAAACATTGGCTGGAAAGGCGAACCGTGCAGTGCTTCAGGGCTGAAACTTGATCTTCGCCTGCTCGAGCATCCACACCTCAATCTTGTCATGCCACATGCGTAGCAGGTCGAGAGGGCGACGGCGGTAGTGTTTCTCAGCAATTGCGGACGGCCTATGCCCTTGGATTTGGGCGACAACGCCGACCGGAACCTCCACCCACTCCGACAGTGTGCCGAATGATCGGCGCAGGCCATGCAGCGAAAGGTGCGGCAAACCTGTCGGCACCAACGCGCGATTATGCGCATGACGCGGCTCAGCAATTTTCCCATCCGACGAGGTCTTGCTGGCGAACACCCACTCGGACGGTTCCCACTGCTCGCCCCTCTGTGCGAGACGCACGATCTGGCGTTTGTTGGGAGGGATCTCGTTCAGTCGTTGAAGGTGCAACAATAGGCTTGCTAAGTACGGAGTGAGCGGAATAGTCCGACCGCCGGTACCTTCCACTTTGTCGTTCATCGTCAGGCTCCGCCACCGGAAGTCCACGTCTTCCCACCGCAATGCGGCTAGCTCCTCCCGACGGGCTCCAGTGATCAGAAGGCCTTGTAGGTATGCGCTGATGACTGGATTCGCGATACCACGTACCGCGCTAAACCAAACGGGCAGTTGCTCGCGCTGCAGGCAGTCGTCCTTTGCGGCGCTGCGAGGGAGAATGCCCTTGACCTTTGGCGAAGCATACGCGTCTTGGGGGATGATCCCCGCGTACGTCTCGTGAGTGTCGCACCACCGGATGAACGCCTTGAACAGACCGAAGGCGTGGCCGGCATTCGTTGGTCCCCGGGGTATTTCGGCCTCAAGCCATTCGGCCATTGTCGTTGCAGTGATCTCGGTCAACCTGCGCGTCATTAGCGGTGCTAGTGGGCCGCGTACTTTTTCTCTACCGCCTCTTTTGGCGATGCCGCCGCCAAGTGACGAAAGGTTGATATGGTCGATGATGTATCGCTCCGACCGCGGCTTTTTCGTTTTCGGCGAAATCTTCGTGCGAAGATGCTCGAGGTAGTGTTCCCAAGCATCGCCGACCGTTACATCCTGGCGATGCTTGGCAGCCTGCCGAGCTTCATGCGCTGCCTTCTGCTCGGCCTGGTGCTCTCGCGGATCGATGCCGCTGTCGATAAGCGTTTGGAGGCTTCGTGCTCGCTCCTGCGCCTGATCGATCGTCCAACTCTTCGGATCGCCGATTCTGATCCGCACCGTCGAGCCATAAATCCTTCCTTGGAAGATGTAGGCCTTGGTACCTCCCGGAGTGGCACGCAAACCCAGCCCTGGCGTCTTGCTGTCCCAGAGGAACGACTGCGATTTACCCTCGCCGCAGCGATGCGCATCGACGCGAGCCGCGGTGAAATTTACCTTCGCCACCTGACCTCCTTATCTTGGCCGACAATCCCGTGTAACTGCTGTGTAACCAGATTATGCGGCAGAGAGGATATGTCGATCAATATCGACTGGGCGAGTCGTGGCTGTTTAATCGTTTAAATTCAAATATTTGCAGGATTCTATCAATGCCAATCCATCTCAAGAAACATCGACTTGTTCGTATTCGCAATGCGAAGGTCGGGAGTTCGATCCTCCTCCTCTCCACCAAGTTTTTCTTTAGAAACAATGCACTACGTCTTGCGATGTAGTGCGTTGTTTTGCATTCTGGCGCAGGTTTTTGCACACAAGGTGTGGCAAATTTGTGGCGCCACACGTGTCTTCCACGTCAAGCGTGGGACATTGGTAGAAAACGCTTCGCAACTCTACCGAGATTTGACCGACCGTAAAATGCAATCTTGCATGCATCAGCTAACCAACACCGCTGTGTGCACGAATGTGACATGGCGCAAAAGTGCTATTGTCCATGCAAGCATTACTCACGGTCGATCAACTGGCGCAATGCCCACGCAAATCGATTGCGAGCATTCGTAGCGACGCAACTCGAACCCTCAGTCCTTACCTCCCGTCTGTCGCCTGCCGGGGACGAAGCGCCTTCTATGGCGCGTCGAAGACGTCAAGAATTGGCTCGGTGCACACGTTAGCTTGCTGGTCGTGGGAGCCGAGCCTGTGGAGAAGATTGTCGCTCGGAGGCCCGGACGTCCGACGAAAGCAGATCAAATCGCGCGGCAACGCCGCGAGGGAATGTTATCGCTTAGCCGTGCAACGGTGCGGCGTCCAAGGTCACCGATCAGAGCGAGACCGATGAGAGTGGGGCCTCGGCGAGCTGCGCGCCCGCTCGCGTCCAACAAACGATGGTTTTCTGGACAACCGATGCGACGGTGCTTGGCCGACACGCGAAATCCGGACTCACTTAAGCAGGCAGTTACGCAACAAGGTCGACCTTGTGTTGGGCGCATATCCGCACTTCGTGGAGGGTGGCGCGCCGCACGATGTGCTCGCCGACCTGTGCCGGGAGACGGACGCATTGAACGTGTTCTGTGACCTCGCGCGTGGCGACACTGATGACCACGATGTCGCCATGTCTGCCACGTTTAGTCAGTCGCTCGATCATTCCGCCTCTCTGCACATTGGCAACAAGCAGATACGAAATATTCTTGTGAACTTCGGGCTAGCCCGCAACGTGGTCCGCGTGGGCTCGCGGTGGCCGAATTTCTTCGGCGATATTCTGGCGACGAACTCCGCCACGTTTCAGAATATTGATCGTTACCTAGCGGTGGAGAATGTACTTCGGTCTGCACTCATCCGCGTTCATGCGCAGCGGTTAGATATCGAAAATCTTGCGGTGTTTGACGCGGTAGTGTTTTCGCACATGTCGAAGAAGGGCATGGGGTCGGGAGGATGGCTCGGACTCGGTCCCACTCGACTCTAGAAGGCCTATCTGGGTAGGGAGACTGACGCAGATGCTCAGGCCGCAATTGCGCTGCTTGGACTTGTGCACCGAGCGTTGCGTTGGACTTGGCGGTAACGCGCATTTCCAATGCCCACACTTGCGGGTCAAACGGGGTGCCGGGTCAAGAATCCGGCGAGGAATTGCCATCGACATTGGACAAAGCTGCTTTGGTCGTGGCCTATTTCGAAATTGAAGCGGTTTGAACTTGGCGATCGTGGCTTGGCGGCACCCTGGTCGCCGGGGGCCACGCAGAAGCCGGCCAGCATGCGCCGAACATACGAACAACGGTCGCGGAAGCCCGACAGCGTTCCGGGCGGACAGGTTCCTTGCGGTAAATGTAAAAACGCGGTGTCTAAAGTTGTGAATCCAATTGCCGTTAGTATGACCCAGAGCTGCCAGCGTGAGTTGGGCTAATTTCCGAGACCTTTTGGATACGTTTGAGATTGCTATGGGCGACCTGATTACCAAAGAGAAAATCATTGAAGTGCTGCATTGGGCTTATGACAAAGCCTTGGACGGCGCTGTCGGTACCGATTCGGCGGAAGAGATGGCGGCCGAATACCTTGGCCACGAGGGGGCGCTTACGGATAAGGTCAATTCCTTGATTCGCTGGCAAAACACGAAGGCGGGGGCGGCAGGGTTCGTCACCGGGTTGGGAGGTATTGCGACCTTGCCTGTAGCAATTCCGGCAAACCTTGCCTCGGTTCTCTATTTACAGATTCGGATGATCGCGGCCATCGCTAAAATGGGCGGACACGAGCTGAGAAGCGACAAGGTACGGACCTTAGTGCTTGCCTGCCTTGCGGGCGATGCGACCATGGAGATTCTCCGGGATGTGGGGGTTCAGGTTGGTACGAAGGCTGCACAGATCGCCATCAACAAAATCAGCGGGGCCGTGATTCTGAAGATCAACCAGGCGGTGGGGTTTCGGCTTGTCACGAAGGCCGGCAGCACCGGTGTCATCAATCTGACCAAGATGGTCCCTTTTCTTGGTGGCGTAATCGGAGGGGCGTTTGACGCAACTGTCACCAATATGATTGGAAACACCGCTCGCGACATCTTTATCACTGGAAAAATCGTCGACGAAGTCGAACTGGCGTAAAGTGCCTGGCTTGCGGCGCCGACTTCTTCTCGAACGATGCATCGAGACTACCGTCCTGGCAGTTGTAGTACGCAGTGCGGACGCATCTGGTCGTCAATGGGCCGGCGGAACTTTGCCGGTCACGGGTGGGCATTTCACACAATTATGAGAAGAAAGCCGACCGGGATAAGGTCGGCTAAAGGTCTGGCTATTCCGAGGGCCGCGCCAGAATCAAGGCTAAATTATGTATTCTGACGTCGCTGACCCGCGTGGCAAGCGAGTGCGCGTCAGCATAGCCGGCTGGGCTTAGCAAGGCCTCCCACACTGTCTGTACCAATCCTGTCATTCACCACACTTGTCATTCTTTGATCTCCCCGGCTGAATGAGTAGCCGGGCTTTATCGAGCTTGTCCGTATGCACCTGCGCGACCGGGCCCGATGCCGTACTTTCGGCGCTGTCGTCCCGTAACAGCACGGAACTTGACTTTAGGTCTGCTCGAATCAAAAGGGTGGTGAGAAAGAGCGGTTTTGAGACCTGCATGATAGGACCGCCGTACGGGATATGTACATCCTGGCTGTTCACAGTTCAAGAAATTTTCAGCGCCGCCGTTAATTCCGAGGTGACCCGCCCATTTCTATCGCATACGTACAATGTCCAACATCGACCGCGAAATCATGCGTCTGCTTCCGGAAGCAGGTTCGTATAACGATTACGTCAGTACCCCCGATATCTTTAGGCGCCTGCTGCAGACAGAGCCTGCAACGCCTTCACAGAAAACGATTTATCGTCGTCTGGTCAAGCTGGAAGAAGACGGTTTAGTCGAGATGGACCAGCGCGGCACTGCATCGGTTTGGCGCAAGAAGGCCGGGGCGAGCGGTATGGCGGCGAAAGCCGGTGCCATGATGACGTTTGACGAGGCGCTTGCCTTGCAGACGCTGCGACGCTTCTCGTCGCGCCAGATTCCCGAGCTGGTGGCCACCTCGCTATCAGCGATGTTCGACGTGGCGGAGGCGCGCCTTCAGAGGACCAATAGCGAGTCCGAACGGAAGTATTCGCGCTGGGCAAGCAAGGTGGCGGTCGAAAGCGGCGGCTTTGCGCTGCACTATCCGGTCGTCGATCGAGGCTTGTTCGCAGCAGTGTCGAAAGCGCTTTTCCATGAGCGCAAGCTGGAAATCGTCTATCGTCCGCGTCACAATGCGGATAACGACCAATCGAAAGTCATCTTGCCCCTAGGCCTTGTCGAAGTCGGGGGACTTGTCTATCTGGTCGGCGGAACCGAAGGGCGGTCCAATCCGACGATGTATCGTATGGATCGTCTTTCGAGTGCAGAAGTGATGCTTGATGCGTTCAACTATCCTCCTTCGTTCTCTCTCGATGCTTACGTCAAGCAGCAGCGCAGTTTCGACTTCATGGTTGAAAGCGCGGTGCTGCTCAGGCTGAAGTTCGTAGGGGGCGCGGGAGACCATCTTCTCGAGGCTCCGCTCGCCGAGAATCAAAAGAGTTCGCGCGACACCGATGCGCTCTATGTGCAGGGGACGGTCATCCTGAGTCAGCGGCTTCGATGGTGGCTACGCTCGTTTGGACCAAATGTCGAGGTGCTGGGACCCGCGACTCTCCGCGCTGAGTTTGCTGAGGAAGCGCAGGCGCTGGCGCGGACGTATGCTAAATAACCACCTTCTCATGGCACGAGTGCTTCCGACCTTGTGCAATCCGGCCATCGCTGACCTACGAATGTGCAGCGTCAAGGTACCCGGTGACAAGCGCAAGTAACTCACGCCGCACGGCGGCGTGGCCTTGCGGAAGACGCGTGGACGATGCGCCAATCATGAGGGCCAAAGTGTGCAGTGCCTCGCGCGGAGTTAGCTGGCCGGCTGCCGCCCAGTGCCCGGACCGGTCGGACGGCAACTGATCCGCGCCGCCGGCGAACAACACCATTTCAGTGTGCGACACGTCCAATGAGCGCACCATCGCGCGATTTGCGCCTACACAGTTCCAGCAGAAGGCTTCCGGTCCCTTTCGCGAGGGCTTGACCATATGCACCACAATGTCGGCGTCGTCGACGATCCGGCTATGAGCGACTTCCCACGAGAGCAAACCATTCAGTGTGGGCAACTCGTTTATCCACGATTTCACCGTGGGTTCGTTTAACCCCCAAAGCCGCAGAGCAATCCGCAAGGTGTGCTGGTTGGCTGGTGCAACCCAATGGATTGGCGTGTTGCCGATGCGGAGGGGGCGCGACTGTTCTTGCATGTGATTGTGGATATCTCGACTAAGTAATGGAAAGCATCTTGCCGATTGATTGGGACAAATCGTGTCCCGGATAGAGTTTGAACTGAATGCGTGGGTTCGGCTCGCAGCTCCAGGTGAGTTCGAACCAAACGCACCCGCTACAGGGCAACGCGCGGGTCGCGCGAGAGTCACTGAAACATTCCGCGATCGGGACATGGATTGTCTATAAGCCTTGGCACAATCGAATTGTGTCGCGACGGGACTAACAACAGTTGTTCGTTGGTCAAGCCCACGCGAGTTCGATAAGCCAGTTTTGACAAAACGAACGATCAAGAGAATGCGAATTGGGTATGCGAGGGTCTCGACGGATGATCAAAATCTCGACTTGCAAGTTGCTGCGCTGGAGGCGACGCATTGCGACGACATCTTCACTGACCAGGGGATATCCGGAGCGCGGTTCTCAAGGCCGGGTCTTGAGAATGCGCTAACTATTTTATCGAAAGGCGACACGCTGGTTGTGTGGCGCCTGGATCGTTTGGGACGATCTCTGCATAAGCTGGTTGAGCTCGTCGAGCAGCTTGGAGAAAGAGGCATTCAATTCGTATCGCTCACCGAGTGCATTGACACGACGTCTTCGGGCGGAACGCTGCTTTTCCACATCATGGCCGCCCTTGCTCAATTCGAACGCTCATTGATCAGCGAACGTACTCGGGCGGGTATGGCCGCGGCCCGGAAGCGTGGCAAGCCCATGGGACGTCGTCGAGCGCTTTCTCCGGAACAGTGTTGTGAAGCTCGGATCCTGCTCGAAGGGGAGCGGCTGAATGTGGTGGCTGCGAAGCTGAATGTTCATCCGGTTACGCTTCGCAGGAGTCTTGGAAGGGCTTCGTGTGTTCAAGTCGCGCGCGACTTGGTGAAATAGGCGACGACTGCAAATGTCAGGGTTATAGTCGCCGGTCACGGTGGATAGTGGCACAGACTTGTCTCTGCGGTCCGAGCAAATTACCGCTCGCTAAAGCATCTATCGGTGCCCCTGTGGAATTGTGGCATCTCTGGTCGGGGGATCGGCGAGTGATGTATCACACAGCATTCGCTTTAACGTGCGGGGATGAACGGCGAATTTTTCTGCCACCAGTTTCAGCGGAATGGTGACCAGAAGGCGCAACGCTTCCTCGCGCTGCTCCGGTGAAAGCGAGCGACGCCGACCAAGATGTTGCCCTCGATTCCTGGCTGCAGCCATTCCCGCGCGGGTACGTTCACTGATTAACGAACGTTCAAACTGCGCTAACGCTGCCATTACGTGAAATACCAGTACACCTCCCGAAGAAGTGGTGTTAATACATTCCGTCAATGAAACAAATTCGATGTTTCGTTTGCCGAGTTCCTCGATCAATTCAACGAGCTTGCGCAATGACCGACCAAGCCGGTCAAGCCTCCACACAACCAGTGTATCGCCCGACGAAAGGGTATCTAGCGCGCACTTCAATCCTGGTCGTGAGAATTCCGACCCCGAAATACCGTGGTCACTAAACAGACGTGCGCACCCCGCGCTAACTAGCGCCGTCGTTTGCAAATCCAGACTTTGATCTTCGGTCGAGACCCTTGCGTACCCAATTTTCACGGTGTTTTCCTCATCGACACAACGGCCCTGGCGTTGCCAACTCGGAAAGCCTTCGGCCAGTTGCGTAAAGCGTTTGACAAAAGGGTCCCCTTTTGTCATCTGCTTACGCCCCGGTCGAGTTTCGTTATGTATCAGACAGTTGTTGCGTTCGTATAGGCCTAGATTGGAGTATCACAAAACCGGACCTTTTTGCATTCACCCTTGATGATGCGATGCGGCTGCAAGTCTGCGTTGCCGTCCGCGCAGGGAGTCGTGACGCGGTAGAACTGGCATGAGCGAGGGTCTCGATGTTTGGCCGCATCTGACGTCACTATTGTCTCGTCTGGGCGTGGTTTCGCCTGCAGCGCCTGCTCATTCCGACGCAATATGCGTCGTCGCTTCAATCACCAATCTCGCCCAGGTAGAACGCGTCTATGGCTCGACGCTCGCCTCCCTGATGCGTTGCATCGTTCATGAGCGGGCTCGGCACGTGTGCGAGACGCACGGGGGGATCATGACGATGAGCGGCGAACACATCCTGTTTATCTTCGATCCTTCCTCTGGATCTCACCCATTGGATGAAACATATGCGCCTCGAGCATCGATTCTCCTTGAGTGCATTTTCTGCACCTTGGGCGATCGACCGATTGAGACCAACGACAGAGCCGTTTTCCCTGTTATCGCTGCGACTGTGGCGCCTTGGACCGACGCGCCTTTTGACATCGCAGCAGTAGGCGCGAGTGCGATTTCGGAAGGCCGCAGTGGGCGGGAATGGCGAGAGCGCTATGTCGCCGATATGAACATTGCGGAAAGGCTCTTCAACGCAATGGACGAGGGCCGGCTTGGTTTCGAATGGGAACCCGTTCACGATGCCGATCCCAAGGCACCAGTCCACTACTCCGAAGCGTTGCTTTGCCAGACAGACGGGGGCGTTGTCACCCGAGTGGGTGCCATGGTCCTCGCGCTCGAGCGACTGGGGCTCGTGAGAAGGCTGGATCAATGGGTAGTCGGATCGGTGATTGACACCTTGCGGCTCAATCCGACTATCTCTCTGGGCTGCAACGTGTCAGCGCAAAGCGCGACGCTCGATACCTGGTGGTCATTTATCGTAATAACGCTCAACGAAGAGTGGGAGATCGCGTCCAGGCTAGTCGTCGAGATCACAGAGACCACACCGTTGACAGTAACCCCGGGGGTACGGGCGTTCGTGAAAGCGCTTCAGTCATTGGGCTGTCGGGTGGCGCTCGATGATGTCGGTGCAGGTCATAGCAACCTGAGCGCTTTGGTAGAACTCGGTGTCGACATCGCCAAAATCGATGCAGTTTATTTGCGACAGGCTAAGCAGGATTCCCGCGGCGCGGAGCGTCTCCGACAATTGGTGGGCTTAGCTAAAGCGTGCACGTCCAGCGTGGTGATCGAGGGGGTCGAAAGCGTGGACGACGCCGAAGTAGCGCGCTCGAGCGGCGCCGACTGGCTGCAAGGATATCTGTTTTCGAAGGCGGCTCCTTCGAATTTAAGAAACCCGGCCGCAGAAAGGAGAGATCACAACCAATACGGGAACGGGGACTGACACGGACCCCGACATTCGACAAGCAGAACTGACCATTGGGTCGCGCGATGTGGCGCGCACCCGGAATGGGCGTGCGAAACGCAACGCGTGCCTTTATAACGAGAAGACCAGGAAGGACCAATATGCAAACACAACAGACCAGGGAAGGGCGGTCGTGCAAATCCTGCGCGCCTGAATGGGGAACAAAGTTAAGGAGCCATGCCTCCGCGAACTGTTTCGCAGTTTCGGCTCTGTCGCTTGCGCTGTTGGCGGTCTTCTCGTCGGCCAATGCAACGCCGGCGGATAACCCCATCGCTGTCAGCGGTCCCACTGGAACGACGACCTCAAGCAATGAAACGATCACCAACAGCGCAGGCAATGGCACGTCTTCGGGCCCTGGGTATGCAGTAGAGGCGACAAACGGCGCGCAAGTCACCTTGAGTGGTGACACAGTCCGGGAGACCTATGCCGGTGCCAAGACGTTTGGCATTGAGGCAAATGGAAGCGGCACGAGCGTGCACGCCACTAACACCAATGTAGTGGTCCTGGGGGCCGATCCGACCGACAATCCGAACAATCTCGCGAGCGGAAATGCACCGATCGGTGTCGACGCACAGAACGGCGGTGTGGTAACGCTCAATGGTGGTTCGGTCAGTATGTCGGGAACTTCGGGCGGCACGATTGGCGTGCGCGCGGAAGGCGGCACGCTCCAGGCGACCGACACAAACATCTCGACGGCCGGCGAAGTCGGCTATGCCGCGTTTGCCTGGGCAAACAGCAGCGCTGGCGCGCATCTGGATCTTGACGGGGGCTCCGTCTCCACGAAGGGCCAGTTGGCCTACGGCCTGTATTCGCAGGATTCGTTAAGCGCCGGCTCGCCGGTACAGGCGCGCCTTACTGCCGAAGGTGTTTCCGTGACGACCAGCGGTCAGGGCGCGGACGCCGCTGAGGCCTACACCGGTGGTACGCTGAACCTGAGTGCGCAAAGCTCTTTAACGACGAGCGGCGCACAGGCATCCGGCGTCGATGCCTCTGGTGTGGACGCAATGACCGGAGCGCCCTCGACAGCAGTGGTGCAGGACACCACAATCACCACCACGGGTGCGAGCGCGCCCGGCGCGTCAGCGAACGCGGGCGGCCAGGTGACTCTCGCACGAACGTCGATCGACGTGGAGGACAGCGGACCAGACAATTTCGGCCTGGTGGCAAAGGGCGCCGGTTCGTCTATCACCGCCTCTGACACGGCTATCACGGTCGCTGGCGCGGGAACGAACGGAGGGAATGCCCCCTTGGGTACTGACGCCGAACGGGGTGCTACCGTTTCGTTGACGGGCGGCAGCGTTACGATGACGGGTAATGACCGCACTATCGGGGTGCGCACGATGTCGGGCGGCACTACGACCACGACTGGCACGGCGATTTCCACTGAAGGCGCAAATTCCCATGCGGTGCTTGCCTACACGGACGATCCGGCTGCCGGCCCGTCGCAGATCACGATCAACGAGGGAACCGTGACGACGGCGGGAACGAATTCCTACGGGCTCTATGCAGAAAACACCGGTTCCGAGGTGGATGCCAACGGTGTCGCGGTGACGACACAAGCGAGTGTCGGGCGAGGCGTATACGCATTCGGCGGCGGGGTCGTCACGGTGGCAGGTGGCAGCATCGAGACCAACGGAGCTAATGCCGAAGGCATGCTGGCATCTGGATTCGATGCGAATAATGTCGTTGGACAAATCGTCGCATCGGACGTGATGGTCACCACTCACGGCAGTCAGTCTTCGGGCATCGCTGCAGGCTTCTCCGACGGCTATATGGGTAGTGTCGACTTCACCGGTGGCAGCATCACCACCACCGGCGATGCGGCCAATGGCGTGTTCGCCCAGCTAGGTGGCACGGTCAGCCTGCATAACACGTCGGTTTCGGCCAGCGGGGCCAGCGCCTCTGCTGCATCTGTTGCCAGCGGCGCCACCTTGAATATTGACGGCAGCACGCTGACGTCGAAACAATCCGCGGGGATTTCGCTGACCGACAATGCCACCGTGGTCTTGACCGGTACGGCGGTCGTCTCCGCAGGCGCTTCGATCGCCTCCACGCTGGATACCGCGGGCCAGACGCAAAACATCACGGTGGGTGCGGGTTCCGTGCTCACGCAGAACAATGGCACGCTTTTGCAGGTGAGTCGAACGTCTGCGGGCATGGACGGCATCGTGAACCTGACCTTGCAGGCGGGGTCGGTGGCTAGTGGCAATGTCGTCGACACCGATGGGTTGACGAACGGAACGGGTACCCGCGTGCAGGGCGGAGAGACAAACTTCGTGATGGATGCCGGATCGAGTTGGACGGGCATCACTGAAGGGTTGAACAACACCTCGATCGGCGAAGGTGGCTCGTTCACCGACAATGGTGGAGCACCGATTGCCGGCGATGTGGAAAGTGGTAGCAACGCCAAGGTTACCTTCAACAGCCAGGCCGCGATTGGCGGTACCGTGCAGTCCGGCGCGAACTCGGTCGTCAGCTTCAATCAGGCGGCGACGATTGGACAGGACGTAGTGAGTGATGGCGCAACATTTGCGTTTGCGCAGGCGGCGACGATCGGACGGAATGTGCAGGCGACAGCAGGCAGCACGGTGGCGTTCGCGGGCGCAACGACCATCGCGGGAGATGTGTCCGCCAACAGTTCCGTATTTACATTCAGCAATACGGCTCCGACAGTTATCGGCGGAAACCTTACGCTCGACAATGGATCAGGCACGCACGGTGGTAGCGTGACCGCGCCGGTCAGCGTAGCGGGGAACGTGGTGGTCAATGATTCGAGTTTTGGCGGCAACGTGAACGTCCAAGGCTCGCTGAGTGGCACAAACGGCATCCTCGCCCCTGGAAACCCGGGCGGAACGCAAGGATCTGTCCAGGTTTCGAATGTTGCTACTGCGGATAGGGCAGTAGTGGACGCCGCCGTCCAATCGAGTCAGGCAGGCGGCGGAAGCTCGCTGGGTATCGAGACTTTCGGAAGCATCTCGGGCTTTTCTGGCGTCTACGCGGCACAGGTGAACGCTGCCGGCCAGTCGGACGAGGTCATTGTCCACGGCAATGCGGATCTGTCAGGAATCGCATTGAGTGTCGGGCAGGAAAATGGCAACGGCGGTTATCGGATCAATACGCCTTATACGATCCTCGCGACTGACGACGGCGGCACGGTACTTAACCACTTTGCCAGCGCGGCACTCGATGCGTCCATGGCCAATACCCTGGTCGAACTTGCGCCGGTCCAGTACGATGCAACTGACGTCAAAGTGCAGTTCACCCTCGATCCGCAGAAGATCGCGGCGGCGCGCAGCGGTCTGACGCAAAACCAGAGCGCTGTCCTGACGGGCGCGATGTCCGTGGCCGGAACCGACGCTGCAGCGGCGACGCTTTTTACCAGCAATATCAATCGGGCCGATGCCCTGAATCAACTCTCGGGCGAAGGATATGCCTCGACTACGACAGCGCTGATCCAGGACAGCCATTATGTACGCGATGCCGCGGATGACCGCCTGCGCTCCTCGTTTGGGGGGACAGGCGCCAATCAGCCGGTGACGACTTACGGCGCGAACGTATGGACCAAGGGCTTCGGCTCATGGGGGCATGCGGACGGCACAGCCAATGCCGGGATGATGACGGACTCCACCGGCGGATTCCTTATCGGCGCGGACGATCTTCTTGCGCACAACTGGCGTGTCGGGATGTTGGGTGGATACAGCCATTCGAACTTCGATGTTGATTCGCGTTCGTTCGCTGCGAGAAGCGACGACTACCATCTCGGGGTCTATGGCGGCACGCAGGTGGGGAACCTCGGCTTTCGAGCCGGTGCCGCGTACACGTGGTCCAACATTGACTCGAATCGATCGGTGGCCTTCCCAGGGTTCGCCGATATGACCAATGCGAGCTACGACGCGGGCACCACTCAGGCCTTCGGTGAACTTGGCTATCAACTCCATCTCGGCCGGGTTGGCGTTGAGCCTTTCGTCAACGCCGCCTATGTGAACCTGCATACGCAGGGCTTTTCGGAAACGGGGGGCGACGCCGCGTTAGATTTGCAGGCCAACAACGTCAATACTGCGTTCTCCACGTTGGGCATTCGCGCATCTTCCGATTTTTCGATCGGCTCAGCAGATTTCACCGCACGGGGCACGTTTGGCTGGCAGCACACGTATGGGCAGGTCCCGCCGATTTCATCGGTGGCCTTTTCGGGCGGCCAGGACTTCTCGGTTGCAGGCGTGCCAATTGTGCGTGATTCCGCTGTGGTTGAGATTGGATTGAATGCGGTGATTACCAGGAATGCGACCCTTGGAATTTCGTATTCGGGACAACTTGGGAACAAGACCCAGGACAACGGGATTACGGGAAGTTTTAATTACAGGTTCTGATCGGAAGACTTGCGGCGGATCTTCAAATATAGGGCAATAGTTGGCGGAGTATGGGATCGCACCCATCGACCTTGAAGAGGATAGCCTTCATTGCCGACATACCGGGCCTGTCGACTTTCTATTTCGAGGCGCTGTATGCGTCGGTCCCCGGTCGTTCAATCGGGCGATGTCGGTTTTTGCGAGCTCTTTGTAGGCGCTTCGGTCACGTCGGGCGACACCTCGGCTCGCTAAAACATACATACCGTGGCTGAGTAAGTCCGGGGTGACCCCTGAAATAGACGAGGCGTCAGGCAGGCCGACTGACCAACGAGGACGCGTGCTGGACCAGCACTTTTATTCCTTCGTCACTTACTCAGATCGTCGGCTGAACGAGACCAGTCGATAGTGTCATAGCTAACGCGCGATACCGAATACGGTCGGCGCAGCAGTGCATGCCCTCGGAGAATCAGGACGTTGACCGTCGTGCTGGTTCTTTCTTCGCGGGGAGAGAGGCAGGACCGCTCTCCCCGTCTTTTTCGATTCGTATGCAGCGGTGAGAGGTACTGCTGAGGTGCCCTCGAATGACTCGTTTGGGCGAGCAATCGACGAGGGTATGCATGGCGCATAACGCGCGACAAAAAAGCCGACCCATAAGGTTGGCTAAAGATTCTGGCTATTTCGAGGACCGTACCATAATCTGACACGGTGTACGTTACGCCGGTGATACTGCTGATTTACGACCGCCGAGGATGCTCCGATTCGCTGTTTGCGATTTACCCGGACCGTTTGCCCTGTCTGCACCATTCCTGCCACTCATTGAACTGGTCGTCGGAGACGGCGTCGCTAAGCCCATTTGCATCGCGGCCATTCTGATAATCGGCAACGCAGGTACTGACGCGCACGTATCGATATCAGAGCCATGGCTCGGTGGCGCATCATGCTGCCCGGACGCGTTATCAGAATCGGCCTCCAATTTTATCGGCGTGATTGTGCTAGCGTCCGGCCTTGTTTTTAGCGCGCCCGACATGCACCCATCGCTCCACTGTTTTAGCTGCGCGGATGCATAACGCTGAGAGGCTTATTCATCCATGTCCTGCATAGCTACCTCCTCACGCTAAACGAAAAAGACTGTTACACAGGAAAAACAGAGATCGACGGCGGACCGGGCGCCGCGCCGGTGAAAATCGTGCCGGCCAAGCCGCTCGTGATTTCTTACGAGAAGAATGCATGCTTGTTAACCGCGGCTTTTTCGCCGAAGAAAGATGCGCACTACTGGCTGATCGCGACCGAGGGGCGCAAGCCGCTCGACCCGGACGCATCGTTTTTAAGTTCGTTGATGCATGTGCGTGATCGGGAATGTGATGTCGGCGTAGCGGAACTCGATAACGAAGGTCATCCGCTGACGCCCGTCAGGTTGACCCAGCTGAAACCTCGCCAGACAGGGCTGACTTGTATCCGGTTCCAGTGACGTAATGAACCGGCAAATAAACGTTAGTCGAAGCGGTCAGATGGTACACAGCGGAAGACGAATCGCGGCAAACCGCAGAGTGGGAAAAGGAATCAGCATCCTTCGCTAGGTTATGAAAAAACCAATAAGCCTCGAACCCCTCACCCCACCGCCACCGCACACCCCGCTTGCGCCAATGCCTCCTTCGCGTGACTCTTCAGGTCATCAGTAGCAAGCGGCGCATCCGGACTCCGCACCCAGGCCGCAATCCTCAGTCGCGCGCCGCCTGACTTCGGATAGCTCGCCACCGTCACCACCGGGGCAAGCGTCGCTCCGCTCAACACGCGCGGCTCGTCGGCCACCAGCTTCTTCAACTCGCCAATCGCCGCGTCGACATCTTTGCGTTGCGCCAGCTCTACGTCGACTTCAATCCGCTGCGTGCCGCCGCTGCTGTAGTTGATGACCGGATTGCTCCAGATCAGGCTATTCGGCACGAATACCGCGTTACCGTCGCTGCGTTCGATGCGCGTGGTGAAGAGTCCCACCTCACGCACGATGCCCGCCGCCGCACCGCTGCCTTCGATCACGTCACCGGTGCGAAACGGTCGCAGCATCAGCAGCATGATGCCCGCCGCGATGTTCTGCAGCGTGCCTTGCAAGGCCAGCCCGATCGCGAGGCCGGCAGCGCCCAACACCGCTAGCACGCTCGCGGTCGCAATACCCACCTCGCTCAGCGCGGCGATAAACGCCACCACGCGCACGGCCCATGTACCCATTGCCTTCAGCATGGGCGCGAGGGTAGGGTCGGCATGCGTATGCGCGAACGCGCTGGCGAACAGCGTGCCAATCTTGTTCGACAGCCACCAGCCCACCGCCAGAATCAGGACGGCGATAACCATGTGGAGCACGTCATACGCCATCGTCACCATCAGTGACGGCTGGAAATGCAGGATTCGCGTTAGCAGGTCGTCCATGGATCGCTCTCGTTATTCTTAGGGGATATATCTCCAGACGTGCTTTGAGCGGATATGTTCCCGCCGGTCCAAACGGAGCCGCGACAGAAGCGTAAGTGTTTGCAACCTCATATCGCTCAGCACTGCGAATAGGATCTTTTGTAGTCAGGACTACCGGGTGGTAATCCTTGCAAGTCATGTTGACCTGATCGCGAACGGCAGGCAGGTTTTCTGCCTGATGACTATAAAAGTGCTCGCGCCGGCCACCATCTCAGGGCGACCGGCGCGAGCACTACAACCCGACACTAAGCAAACAAAACCGCGGCGGCTTAGTTCGCCACGTAGCCCGTCGGCGTGGTCACGTTGGCCTTGGCGACCGTCGCGTTATTCGACACCACATACACCGGCGCTTCAGTCAGGTTCAACGAGAGCGTGCCGTTGGTGTAGCTCATCGTCAGCGGATTGCCCATCATGTCGACCACCTTGACGGTGCCGCTCGTGCCCGGTGCATCCACAGTGAGGTTGTATGGCACGCTATACGACGAACTGAAGCCCGTGCTCGCGCTCCACACGCTGTTGTTGTGGGTCCACAGCGCCGTGATCACCGCGCCGTTGCCGAGTTGCTGGAACGAATAGGCGTAGACGCCGGACGGCGTGCCGTTCACCGGACCCAGCGTGTTGGTGCCGTCCAGAACATGCGTCAGCGCGCTGATCGCCATGGCGGCTGGCTTCGGGCTGATGTCGGTCGCGCCGAACGCGCCTTGTGCATCGGCGAGGTCGAAGAAGGTGCCGAAGCCAGTTTGACCCGGATAGTCCGCGCCGTAGAACACGTAGGTCTGATCCACGCCTTCGCCCAGCATGATGATGTGCGTGCGCGCCACCACCGCAGCCTGCGCGTACAGCACATTGGCGCTCGGATAATTCGGACCGTAGGTGCTGCCGAGGTCGTAACTGATGCCCACTTCGGTCTGGAACAGCTTCATGCCCGGCTTGTAGTCGGTGGCCATTTCCGTGCGCAGCGCGCGAATCTGGCTCATCAGCGAATTGGCGACATTGGCCGGATTCGGATCGGTCTCGAGGCGCTCGGGCGGATGCGAGGGCGAGGTGCCGTCGTCGTAATAACCGTGCGTCGAGATGCCGTCGACATAATTGGCGAAGCCGAGCGGCGCGAGGCGCTGCAGGCGGGTCGTCGTCAGCGCCGGGAAGGCGTCGGTCGTGCCCATCACCACGGCATGCGGGTCGGTCGAGTGAATGCCCTGGTACACCGACTGATACATCGCGACGAAATTGGCGTCCGTGTCGGCCCAGAACTCATCCGGTTCCCACGTCACCTGGTAGTAGTTGTTCGTCTGGGTCGGAAAGTATGTAGTGCGAATCGTGTTCGATTCCGTGCCCACCCGCGCCATGTAGTTCTGGTAGTACGAGAGACTGGTCGGCGGATTGGTGTCGTCCTCGAATGCGTTGGTCGGACTCGCCCATGCGGGAATGCCGTCGAGGCGGATCAGGCGCATCACCTGGCCCGAGGCGTAGAACGGATCGAGGTTGTTGGCCGCGGGGTTGAAGGTGTTCGGACCGTTCGGCTCCATGGTCGACATCTGGCGATTATCGATCGTCGACGAAATGCCGAGGTCGGCCAGCAACGGGCCGTTGTCGTTGGCGCCCTGCATGCCGAAGCGATGCTCTTCCTGATGCGCATATGTCACCGCGGGTACGACACCCGACAAATTAGGCAGGATACCGAACGAAGCAATGCCGGTAGGACGCGTGCCGTCCGAAGGCAACTGGCCGCCATTCTGCGCGAGCGTCGCGGAGGCCGCGAAATAGCCCGACAGCGTCGAGGTACAGCTAAGCGTGGTGGTGACCGGGCCATCCGCAACCGGGAAGCTGCCGCTCGCCGCAACGTTGCCGAGCTGGTCGCTCACGGCCCAGTTCACCTTGTCGGCGGTGGGGGCGTTGGTGACGAACGAGAGCTGGAACGTGCTGCCCGAGGCGAACATGCGGGTGGCGTCGGCGCTCGGCGTATCCGCGGAAATCAGCGGGCTGCCGGCGGGGGCGCTGGAAGTGGCGGGCGACTGGCAGGTCATGACTTCGCCTGCGGTGGTGTTGGCGGTCAGCGTGGCGCTGGTGCCGGCGGGAGTGACGCTGGTGCCGGCGGGAGCGCCGCTGGGGCTGCTCGTGCCGTTGTTGGTGGTAGCGCTAGTGGCTCCGCTGCCGGAGCCGCCACCGCCGCCGCAGCCAGCGAGGGCCAGTACCAGGGAGGAAAGCAATAACGGTTGGAATTTCATTTCTAAGGCGCAAGGTAAAAATACTGAGCCCGCGACGAATGCATCCCTGGGTCGCCGCGTGAATTCAATATCGGGTTTTGACGTCAAGCCGGCGCTGCCGAGGCCGAGCCTCAAGCAGCCGCTGCCCGCGGATATCGGGGTTCAAAGCGCGGAGTGTCGGACAATGGACGCGTCGTACATTTCGCGATGGCAGATGTACACACGGCGGAGGGTCGCAACGTGAAACAGCAGTGACCGATCCGGCCCAGCCGGGTGAATTGCGCTAAAAGTCCGGCGCCGAAACGCAAAAGTAAGGTTGGTATCAACCCTAATGCAAGGCACGCCGCTGACCAGAACTTACCGATTTAGGTGGTTGGTTCGTTTTTTGCGGAGTGAATCCTACCGGACGATTTTTCTTAGGTATGCAGAAAAGACGTAACTATCTGTTACGTATGAATAAATGGTCTTTAAACATTAGATGAATGCACCGGCATCGTGAAACAGGGGACAAACTGGATATTGAACCTGCGCGATAAAGGCGGTTTTGAGGAGAAACTGATAGACCGCTTTTTTATGATGCATGCCTGAATATCAAATGACGGAAATGGCCAGATAATCATCATATTTCAACTGCCTTTCGATTTTTCCGCAGTAGATTTTAAAAGACAGCGCCGCTTCTCGATGGCGGAAAAGCGCGAAGACACGGCGCGGCAAGTTTTGCTTGAAGTGTCCCTCCGATATGTTTATGATTGAGTATTCACTCATTAATTGCCTCAGCCTGAACCACGTATGGCCCGTCCGAAAAGCGAAGACAAACGCAACGCCATCCTCGCCGCCGCCACCCAGGTGATCGCGGAGCAGGGCTTGGGCGCGCCGACCGCGCGGATCGCGAAGGTCGCCGGCGTGGCGGAAGGCACGCTTTTCACTTACTTCGAAAGCAAGGACGTCTTGCTCAACGAGCTCTATCTCAGCATCAAGGCCGACATGCGCGAGGTGATGATGGCCGCGTATCCGACGGCCGCGAGCATGCAGGCGCGCGCGCGTCACGTGTGGCAGATGTACGTGGACTGGGGCGTCGCGTTTCCGGACAAGCGTCGCGCCGTGGCGCAACTGGCGGTTTCGGATCGTCTGAGCGAATCAACGCGCGCGGCCGGCATGCGGGCCTTCGCCGACGTCAACGAGATGGTGCAGGCGAGCACAGCCAGCGGTGTGCTGCGCGACCTGCCGCCCGCCTTCGTGGCGGCCATCATGGGATCGCTCGCGGACACCACCATGGAATTCATCGAGCGCGATCGCGCTCAGGCAGAGCGGTATCGTAACGCGGGCTTCGAGGCGTTCTGGAATGCGGTCGCCAAGCCTTGAAGTTTTTTTATGTGGTTAATGAGTGATTACATGCTCATCTAAATGGAAGGAGTGCATCATGGCAAAGGTATGGCTGGTAACGGGCAGCGCCCGTGGACTCGGGCGCAACATCGCCGAAGCGGCATTGGAAGCCGGCGAGCAGGTGGTGGCGACGGCGCGCAATCCGCAGCACCTCGCGGACCTCGTCGAGAAGTACGGCGAGCAGGTGCGCGCGGTGGCGCTGGACGTGACGGACCCCGCCGCCGCGCGCGCCGCAGTGCAGGCGACGCTCGACGCATTCGGCCGTCTCGACGTGCTGGTGAACAATGCCGGCTTCGGTCATCTCGCGCCGTTCGAGCAGGCCAGCGAGGACGATTTCCGCGCCCAGATCGACACCAATTTCTACGGCGTGGTCAACGTGACGCGCGCCGCGCTGCCCACCTTGCGCCAGCAGCGCAGCGGCCACATCATCCAGATTTCGTCGGTGGGCGGACGTCTGGGCATGCCGGGTTTCAGCGCCTATCAGTCGGCCAAGTGGGCGGTGGGCGGCTTTACCGAAGTGCTGAGCCAGGAAGTGGCGCCGTTCGGCGTCAAGGTGACGGCGCTCGAACCGGGCGGCATGAAAACGGGGTGGGCCCACGAAGCAGGAAGCGCGGTGCCGGATGTGCTGGAGGACTATGCTCCATCTGTCGGCGCCATCGTTTCGTTGCTCGACCAGTTCAGGGGCAAAGAAAGCGGTGATCCGGCGAAGGTGGCGCAGGTCGTGCTGAAGCTCGCGTATCACGAGCACCCGCCGGTGCACCTGATACTCGGCAGCGATGCGCTTCATTACTTCGGCATGGCCGAACAGGTCCGCTCGACGAGCGAAGCCGCGTGGCGCGAAGTCAGCCTCGCCACCGACTTCACCGCGCCGGACGAACTACCTGAATTCCCCCAATCCTGAGGAAGTGCAACATGGCTAACTGGACCACCGACGACATCCCGCCGCAAACCGGGCGCCTCGCGGTGATCACCGGCGCGACCGGCGGCCTCGGCTTCGAGACCGCACTCGCGCTGGCCGGGGCGGGCGCACAGGTCGTGCTGACCGGACGCAGCGCGGCGAAGGGCAATGCTGCGCTCGCGGCGATTCACGCGCAACATCCCGCGGCGTCGATCACTTACGAGCATCTCGATCTGGCGAGCCTCGCGTCGGTGCGCGAGTTTGCCGGGCGCTTCGCGCGCGAGCACGCAGCGCTCGATCTGCTGATCAACAATGCGGGCGTCATGGCGCTGCCCACGCGTCAGACGACCGTCGACGGTTTCGAAATGCAGTTCGGCACCAACTATCTGGGGCATTTCGCGTTGACGGCGCAGCTTCTGCCCGCGCTGCGTAAGGGACGCGGTCCGCGCGTCGTCAATCTCAGCAGCGTGGCGCACAAGCTGCGTGCCGCGATCCATTTCGACGATCTGCAATGGGCGCGCCGCTATGACGCCTGGGGAGCCTACGCGCAATCGAAACTCGCCATGCTGATGTTCGCCCTGGAACTGCAACGCCGCAGCGACGCCAATGGCTGGGGACTCCTAAGCAATGCCGCGCACCCCGGTTTCGCGCGCACGGACCTGATCGCCAACGGGCCGGGCGAAGGCGGCCTGATGGGCACCTTCAGCCGCGTGGCCCTGCAGCCGCTAATGAGTCACTCGGCCGCGGCGGGCGCGTTGCCCACCCTGCTGGCGGCCACCGCGCCCGAAGCCATGCCCGGCGGCTACTACGGCCCCAATGGCCTGTTTGAACTGAAGGGCCATCCGGGCGTGGCCGCCGTCGCGGCGCACGCGCGAGACCAGGCGGTCGCCGCGCGCTTATGGGATGTATCGGAAACGCTGACTCACCTTCGTTGGCCACGTACTGAACCGGAGCAGGTGTCATGAGAATTTTGTTAATGGGCGCCACCGGCATGGTGGGACAAGGCGTGTTGCGCGAGTGCCTGCGCGCCCAGGACGTCGAGTTCGTGCAGACCGTGGGCCGCTCGCCGACCGGTCAGCTGGATCCGCGTCTCACCGAAATCGTCCATCCGGACATGCAGGATTTGCGCAGCATCGAATCTTCGCTGCAGGGTTTCGACGCGTGTTTCTTCTGCCTCGGCGTGTCGTCGTTCGGCATGAAGGAAGCGGAGTACACGCGCCTGACCTATGACCTGACCCTGAACGCCGCCCGCACGCTGGCGCGCCTCAATCCGCAGATGAGCTTCGTGTACGTCTCGGGAAGCGGCACGGATAGCACGGAGCAAGGCCGCAGCATGTGGGCGCGCGTGAAGGGCAAGACCGAAAACGCATTGAAGGCGCTGCCGTTTCGGGCGGTGTATCTGTTCCGTCCGGGAGTGATCGAACCGTTGCACGGCATTCAATCCAAAACCCGCATGTACCGGCTGCTTTATCCGCTGCTGCGGCCGGTGATGGCGCTCATGCACGCGCTGGCGCCGAATCAGATCGTGACGACCGAGGAGGTGGGGCGCGCGATGCTGTCGCTGGCGAGGCGCAACGATTCGACGCGCGCCGTGCTGGAGCCGGCGGATATCGCCGCGATCGGCCGTAGCCCGATGGATGCGGCGGCCACGCCGCCGCTGACGCCGCGCGCCGGGTAACTTTGGGCAAGTCCTAAGCCGTGGCCACGCGCCATGCGACCACTCTTCACCTGTAACATCCGCTACAGGTAGCGCGGCGGCCTATTAAGCAAAATAAGAAACAGGCCGATAACCCTGACATGGAGCGAAAATCCGGCCGGATCGCAGCGACAGCCCGGTCCCGCCGTCTGCTACGCCTGGCGCTTCCAACAGTCCGCGTCCAGCGGTGTGGCCGTCTCAGGCGTGCCGCGCCGGCTGGGCCGTGATTGCAGTCCCCGATAACGCGCGTCGGCCAACGCGCATGTTCGACACCCTCCAGACAGATCGTGACGCGCCGACCGAACGTTGTAATTGTGATCAGCCTCGTGCTTGCCGGCGCGATCCTCGCCATCGCTATCTGGTTGCTGGCGCAGATGCGCGAGGACGCTTTACGGCGCGCCCAGGACGCGGCCCAGAACGTGTCCCTGCTGGTTCAGCGCGACGTCGCGCGTAATCTCGAACTGTACGACCTGTCGTTGCAGGCGGTCGTCGCCGGTCTGAAGCAACCGGGCGTGATGGCCTTGCCGCCCGCCATCCGTCAACTGGTCCTGTTCGACGGCGCGGCCACCGCGCGGGACATGGGGTCGGTGCTGGTGCTGGACGAAGCCGGCAACACGATTTTCGATTCGCGCTCCGTGGTGCCACGGCACCTGAACGGCGCGGATCGCGATTACTTCAAGGTGCAGCGCGATTCACCCGATGTCGGGCTCTACGTGAGCCGGCCGTTCGTCTCCAGGCTGAACCGCGAAGGCGTGCGCATCGCGCTAAGCCGGCGCATCTCGCACCCGGACGGCAGTTTCGCCGGCGTGGTGGTGGGCACGCTGCGGCTCGAGTATTTCCAGCGCCTCTTCGACGGGATGAACCTTGGCAACGGCGGCTCGATGGCCCTGATGCTGACCGACGGCACGCTGCTGATGCGTCGCCCGTATGACGCGAAAATCATCGGCATCAATCTGACCGGCACACCGAATTACACCCGCTTCACGCTGCAGGACAGCGGCGAGTTCTTCGGCACCGCCGCCATCGATGGCGTGGAACGTTGGTACGCGTTTCGCCATATCGAGCACTTTCCGCTGCTGACCGACGTCGCCATCTCCACGCGCGACATCTACGCGAGCTGGCGGCATCGCGCGTGGATTATCGGCAGTCTGATCGGCGCGCTCGATCTCACCCTCATCGCGCTTGCCGTGCTGTTTTCGCAGCAGCTCAGGCGCCGGCAGGAGGTGGAGGAAGCGCTGCGCGTGCTGGCCCGCACGGACGGCCTGACGGGGCTGAACAACCGCCGCACGTTCGAGGAGCGTGCGCAGGAAGCGTGGCTGCTGATGCAGCGCAGCGGCAGGCCGTTGTCGATGCTGCTAATCGACGTCGACAACTTCAAGGGCTTCAACGATCTCTACGGCCACTCGGCCGGCGACGATGCGCTGGTGGCGGTGGCGCGCTGCATCGACGTCAACGCACGGCGTCCCGGCGATGTGGCCGCCCGCTACGGCGGCGAGGAATTCGTGACGCTGCTGCCCGATACCGACGGCAGCGGCGCGGCGCAGATCGCGGAGCAGATCCGCTCGGCCGTGCAGGCCCTGGAGTTGCGCCATGTGGCGAGCGCGCATCATGTGCTGACGGTCAGCATCGGCATTGCGTGCACGGGCACGCATGCCTTCGGCAGTTACCGGGAATTCGTCAACGCGGCCGATACGGCGCTCTACGAGGCCAAGGACGCGGGGCGCAACCGCAGCCTCAGTTATCCGGTTGCGGCGCGCGCGGAAAGTCCGGGAATGGTGACTCAGCCAGGGCGTTGAGCGCGAGCGGCGCCTTGCCGTCGCGCGCCCGCCATATTTTTACCCGGATGATATTGAAATCAAATTTCACCCGGGTATAATTCATGAAAATCGATCAGAAAGGATTTTCGTGATGACCACGCAAACAAACACATGTACCGCCTTTGAAGGCACTCGACGCATCGCCTCGGGCGCGCCCGCCGAGGTCGCCGTGGCGATCAGGCAGGTAATCGGGCGGGGCGAACAGGCGCCCGTGCTGGTGTTCGACGACATGACCAGCCAGCCCATCGAATTCGACCTGCGCGGCAGCGCCGACGAGGTGCTCGCCCGACTGCAACGTCAGCAAAACGAAGCGGAAGAAGCCCCGGCGGAGTCGGCAGAAGACAGCACGCCACGCGGCCGCGGCCGGCCAAAGCTAGGCGTGGTGGCGCGCGAAGTGACGCTGCTGCCCCGGCATTGGGACTGGCTGAACAACCAGCCGGGCGGGGCTTCGGTTGCCTTGCGCAAACTGGTGGAAACGGCGCGCCTCGCGAGCGACGACAAAGACCGCACGCGCCGCGCCCAGGAAGCGGCGTATCGCTTCATGACGGCGCTCGCCGGCAATCTGCCTGACTATGAGGAAGCAACCCGGGCGCTGTATGCCGTCGATCCAATTGGCTTCGCCGCATCCATTGCGCCGTGGCCGGCCGATGTGCGCGAACACGCGGCGAAGCTCGCGGCGCGTGCTTTTGGCAACACGTAATCGCCAAACCGTCACATCGGCAACGGCCCCATCAGACGAAAAAAAACCGCTCACGCGGGGGAGCGTGAGCGGCAAAATCGGAGAGTTACAACAACTTCGCTTGCGTAATTCATGGGGTCACGCAGCAAAGTCAGTGTAGCCAGCGGGCAGCCCCCCATAAATCAGACAAATCCCAATCCGGGCAAGGCCCGGCGGGCGGCGCCTTGCAACATCCTTGCCCGCTTATTTCTGGCATCAGCATGTCAAGTCGCGGGCCACGCCGCCGTAAAAGAGTGAACGCGCCAACGCGCGCCTCGTCGCCGGCCCGGCGCTTTTGAAAGGGATGTTGATATGAAGTGGTTCGAGCGCATGACGGTGTTGCAAAGCCTGCTGTCGGCATTCGCGGTGGTCATCGCGTTTTGCGCGGTTGTCGGCGGCACCGGCCTGATGACGCTGGCGTCGATGCACGATCTCACCGACGAGATCAGCAGCCGCCACATGGACGGTCTCTACTGGATGGAAGAAGCGAACCGCCACAAGATCGACGCGGACCTCGCGGCGGCGAATCTCGGTTACGCGGAAAACGAAGCGGGCCGCCAGCGGCTCGATGCCGGCATCGTCACGTCGCTCAAGAGCATGCATGACGCCTACGACCAGTATCGTTCCACGCTCTCCACCCGCCAGGGCCAGACGTTGTTCGACGACGTGTTGCGCAAGTCGGCGGTGTGGGAAGAGATCGTACATCAACAGATCGGCGCGGAGCCGATTCCGGCGGGCGTCGACAACAAGGAACTGGTGCGGCGCGCGATCGCCTCGAGCGAGGCGTTGCGCGACAGCATCGTGAGCGCCATCGACTACCGCCGCCAGCAGGCGAGCGACGCGCAGTCCCAGGCGTCGGACAGTTACCGGCGGATGCGCGTGGTGTTGTCGTCGCTGGTGCTGGGCGCGCTCGTGGCCGGCATGCTGCTGGCGTGGCTGATCGCGCGGCGGCTCAGGCGCCAGCTCGGCGGCGAACCGGGCTACGCCGCGCAGATCGCCAACCGGATCGCGGATGGCGACCTCAGCGTGCGAGTCGACACACGCGTCGGCGACACCCAAAGTCTTCTGTTCGCACTCCGTAATATGCGCGAACGGCTGGCGGGGATCGTCTCGGGCATCAGCGAATCGAGCGAGTCGATCCTGCTCGCGTCCGGTGAAATTGCCCAAGGGAATACCGATCTTTCGCAACGCACCGAAGAACAGGCTGCGTCGCTCGAAGAAACCGCTTCGAGCATGGAGCAACTCACCGCGACCGTGCGGCAAAACGCCGACAACGCGCAGCAGGCGAGCGGCGTCGCGCATGGCGCATCGGAAGTGGCGGTGCGCGGCAGCGGTCTGGTTGGCGACGTGGTCGAGACCATGCGCGAACTGGCCGCGGGCTCGAAGCGCATGACCGACATCATCGCCGTGATCGAGGGCATCGCCTTCCAGACCAATATTCTGGCGCTCAACGCGGCCGTCGAAGCGGCGCGTGCGGGCGAGCAGGGGCGCGGCTTCGCGGTGGTGGCGGGCGAGGTGCGCTCGCTTGCGCAGCGCAGCGCGCTGTCGGCCAAAGAGATCAAGGAGTTGATCGAAAACTCGACGGCCCGTGTCGGCAGCGGCGCCGCGCTCGCCGAGCGGGCCGGCCAGACGATGGCCGAGGTGACCCAGGCGGTGCAGCGCGTCACCGACATCATGGGCGAAATCTCTGCTGCATCGCACGAACAGAGCAGCGGCATCGAGCAGGTGAACCGCGCCGTCGCGCAGATGGACGAAGTCACCCAGCAGAATGCGGCGCTAGTGGAGCAGGCGGCGGCCGCGGCGGCCTCGATGGCGGACCAGGCGCGCGAACTGAAGACGGCGGTCGCGGTGTTTGCGCTGTAGATGCCGCAGCCGTGAACTTGCCGCAGCGCTTCCACGACGCTGCTTGCCAGGGCCGGGGCCTCTCCGTACACTCGCGCGTAATTTAAAACGATGCCGATAGAGGAGAACCCCCGCCATGGCCGATTCCTATTTCCCCCGCTGGCGCGCGCAGCCAGCCGTCGCCGAGGGCCGCGTCGTCAACACCGATGAGCGGCTCGCCTTACCGCAGATGCTGGCAATGGGCATTCAGCACGTCGTCGCGATGTTCGGCTCGACCGTGCTCGCGCCGCTGCTGATGGGCTTCGATCCGAACCTGTGCATTTTCATGTCGGGCATCGGCACGCTGCTGTTCTTCGTGGTGGTGGGCGGACGCGTGCCGAGCTATCTCGGTTCGAGCTTCGCGTTCATCGGCCTCGTGATTGCCGTGACCGGCTACGGCGGCCACGGTCCCAATCCGAACATCCCGCTGGCGCTCGGCGGGATCATCGCGTGCGGCGTGGTGTACGCCATCATCGGGCTGATCGTCACGGCGGTCGGCACGAAGTGGATCGAAACGCTAATGCCGCCGCTCGTGACGGGCGCGATCGTCTGCGTGATCGGGCTGAACCTCGCGCCGATCGCCGTGAAAGGCGTAAGCGGCAGCAACTTCGATTCGTGGATGGCGCTCGTCACCGTGCTGTGCGTCGCCGGCGTGGCAGTGTTTGCGCGCGGCATGCTGCAGCGGTTGCTGATTCTGGTGGGGCTGATCATCGCCTACGTGATTTACGCGATCGTCACCAATGGCCTGGGCATGGGCAAGCCGATCGATTTTTCGATCGTCGCGAATGCCGCCTGGTTCGGTCTGCCGCATTTCACCGCGCCGGTGTTCAGCGCGCCGGTCGTGACGCTGCTGGCGCCGATCGCCGCGATCCTCGTCGCGGAAAACCTCGGCCACATCAAGGCGGTGAGCGCGATGACCGGCCAGAACCTCGATCGCTATATCGGCCGCGCGTTCATTGGCGACGGCCTCGCGACTATCGTCTCCGGTTTCTCGGGCGGCACGGGCGTCACGACTTACGCGGAAAACATCGGCGTGATGGCCGTCACCAAAATCTACTCGACGCTGGTGTTCGTGATCGCCGCGGTGATCGCGCTGGTGCTCGGCTTCTCGCCAAAGTTCGGCGCGGTGATCCAGACGATTCCCGGGCCGGTGCTGGGCGGTGTGTCGATCGTGGTGTTCGGGCTGATTGCGGTGACGGGCGCGCGCATCTGGGTCGTCAACAAGGTGGATTTCTCCGACAACCGCAACCTGATCGTCGCCGCCGTCACGCTCGTGCTCGGCGCGGGCGACTTCTCGCTGAAGCTGGGCGGCTTCGGGCTCGGCGGGATCGGTACGGCGACATTCGGCTCGATCATTCTGTACGCGCTGCTGCGCCGCAAGCCGGCACAGCAGCCGGCGGTTTGAGCTGGGCGCTTCGAAATTGCACGCGCGCGGTGTGGCCCGCCGCGCGGCCCTCATCAGCCTTTAACGACTGAGGCTCTTGCACCTTCATGGTGCGCCACGCGCCCGCCGAAGAGGCACGCAGTTGCCGGCGGTGCAGCGGCGCAGGCAAACATCATTGGAATGTGCGCCTGCGTGCGCACGGAGCTTGCTTAAGGACTATCGATGACGCACATTTGGAGAAATGGCGCCGCGATTGTTCGCCCCCACGCGAACCGGCCCGGATCCCGCGTGAGAGGAATGCATGACGATTGCGCAACAGGAAAGGACGACCGCCGCACCGCACGGCTTCGAGGTGAGTGTGACTTCGGGGCTCGAACGGTATTCGGTGCGGCATGGCGAGCTGGAGCTGACGAGCGTGTTTCAGCCGATCTTCAGCCTGTCGCATATGCGTGCGGTCGGCTACGAGGGTTTGCTGCGGGCGCACGACGCGCTTGACCGGCCGGTGTCGCCGCTCGACGTCTTCGGCCAGGCCGCGCGCATTGGCGACGTGCTGCAGGTGGACCGGCTGGCGCAGGCCCTGCATCTGGAAAATTTCAAGGTGCTTGGCGTCGAGAAGGAGTGGCTGTTCCTGAACGTCCATCCGGGCGCCTTGACCGATCCCTATCATGCCGCCGCGCTGCTTGCGAATCTGCGGCGGCTCGACATTTCGCCGCGCCGTATCGTGCTCGAAGTGCTGGAGCAGCGCGCGGAAGATCTGGAGCGTCTCGCCGATGCCGTGCGCAAGTTCCGCGAACTCGGCTTCCTGATCGCGCTCGACGACTTCGGCGCGGGCCATTCGAATGTGGAACGGATCTGGCAACTGAATCCGGACATCGTGAAACTCGACCGCATCATGCTCTCGCATGCCGCGCATCGCGCCGACATGGCGACCATCCTGCCGGGCCTCGTCGCGCTGCTGCACGAAGCGGGCAAGCTGGTGCTGATCGAAGGCGTGGAGACCGAGCACGAGGCGCAGATGGCGCTCGCCTGCGACGCCGACTTCGTCCAGGGCTTCTTCTTCGGCCGGCCGAATCCGGGCGCCGCCGACAGCGCGCACGCGGTGACCTGCATCAGCGAAGTCACCGAGCGTTACCGCGACCAGGCCGAGGCGCGCGAGCGCCGCAACGCCAGCCGGCTCGCACCGTATATCCGCGCCTTCGAACGGGCGGCGGAACGGCTCGCCGCCGGTGAGCCGCTCGACGAAGTGTGCTGGAATTTTCTCGCGCTCGATCACGCGGCGCGCTGCTTCCTGCTGGATGCGAAGGGCCGTCAGGCGGGCCGCAACGTGGTGCTGCGCGCCGACCGCGCGGCGCACGAGACACGCTTTTTGCCGCTCGCGGACGCGCAGGGCGCGAACTGGCTGCGTCGGCCGTATTTCCGCGCGGCGATCAGTGCGCCGGAGCGCGTCCACGTGACGCGTCCGTATCTGTCGATCAACGAGGCGCTGCCGTGCGTGACGTTGTCGGTGGTGACGCGGGTGGGCGAGCAGACCTGCGTGCTCTGTGGGGATATCGACTGGGTGGATGAAGAGCGGTTCTGAGCGCGGCGGCCGGAGCACCGCGCTCGCACCGTCAAAGACTTACTTAGCCACCACCACGGGGATACCCCGCAACGTGCCGGCGCCCTTCACTTCGTCGAGCGCCTGCCTGACTGCCGCGCCGGTGGCCGCTTCGATCTGCAGACGCGCCGCCAGCTCACGCTCGCTGCGCTTCACGCCGGCCAGATTCGCCAGCTTCACGTGACCGTAGCCGCGCACGCGGGCGTGCAGATCCGCGAGCCTGGCGATTTCTTCGGCGTTGCCGGCATCGAGTTTGGTGAAGGCACGCTTTAGGGTCACTTCGTAGTCGTCGGCCAGTTCGCGTTCCATCCGGCGTTCGAGCGTGCGGCCAAACGGATCGAACATCGTGCCGCGCAGTCCGCGGAATTTCGCCATTGTGCCGAGCAGCGGCCACAGCCATTGTCCGAAGGTTTTTTTCGACGGCGTCGCGCCGTGCCTGGGACGCATCAGGGTCGGTGGCGCGAGATTGAATTTCACGCCGAAGTCCTTACCGGCGACGCCTTCGAATTGCGCTTCGAGCGAAGCACGGAACGCGCTGTCCGTATGCAGCCGCGCGACTTCGTATTCGTCCTTCACGGCCAGCAGACGGTAGAACGTCGTGGCCACTGCACGCGTCAGGCGCTCGCCAGCAGCGCCTGATGCATCCGGTGCATCTGCAGCAGCACCGGCGAGGCGCGCTGCCGCCGCGCGCGCCGCATTCACCAGCCCGCGATATCGCTTCACATAAGCCTCGCCGCCGTACACCGCAAGCCGCGCTTCACGATGCGCAATCAGTTCGTCCAGCGTGTCGACCCGCAACGCTTGCGCGGCGGCGTGCCGCTCCTGCCACAAGGCCTCGAGCGCCGCCGGATCGGCAGCCGCGAGACGGCCCACCGAGAACGCCAGTTGATTCATCGGCACCGCGACGTTGTTCAATTCGATCGCCCGCATCATCGCGCCGAACGACACCGGCACCAGACCCAGCTGCCAGGCAAAGCCCAGCATCAGGATATTGGCGCCGATCGTGTCGCCGAGGAAGCGTGTCGCCAGTGCCTGCGCGTCGCAAGCCGACATGCGCTCGGCGCCGGCCGCGTGACGCATCTTGTCGATGAGCGCGTCGGCATGCAGGTCGGCATCCGGGTTCTGCACGAAGGTCGCGTTTGGAATCGCATGTGTGTTGACGACGATTCGCGTGCGGCCGTGGCGCACCGTCTGCAGCGCGTCGGAACTCGCGCCCACCACCATATCGCAGGCGAGCAGCACGTCGGCCTGCTGGGTGTCGATGCGCACCTGGTTGAGCCATTCGTCGCGCGCGGCGAAGCGCACGAACGACAGCACCGAGCCGCCTTTCTGTGCAAAGCCCATGAAGTCGAGCACCGACGCGCTCTTGCCCTCCAGATGCGCGGCCATGCTGATCAGCGCGCCCACCGTCACGACGCCCGTGCCGCCGACGCCGGTGACCAGAATGTCATACGGCGCGGCATCGAGTTGCGTGGACGGTACGGGCAAGGCATTCACGCGCGCGGCCAGCGCCACGGCGTCGAACGCGGCGCCGGCGGCCTTCTTCAGCTTGCCGCCTTCGATCGTCACGAAGCTCGGGCAAAAGCCGTTCACACAGGAGAAGTCCTTGTTGCACGACGATTGATCGAGACGGCGCTTGCGGCCCAGCGCCGTCTCGACAGGCTCGACCGACAGACAGTTCGACTGCACGCCGCAATCGCCGCATCCTTCGCACACCTCTTCGTTGATGAAGAGACGCTTGTCCGGATCGGGGAATTCGCCTTTCTTCCGGCGACGGCGTTTCTCGGCGGCGCAGGTCTGGTCGTAGATCAGGACGGTGACGCCGTCGGTATCGCGCAGCTCGCGCTGCACCGCATCGAGCTCGCTGCGGTGATGGAACGTGGTGCCCTGCGGAAACAGCCCATGATGGCCGTCGTATTTCTCGGGTTCGTCGCTCACCACCACGAAGCGCGAGACGCCCTCCGCTTCCACCTGGCGCGCGATCTGCGGCACCGAGATGCTGCCGTCGACCGGTTGGCCGCCCGTCATCGCCACCGCATCGTTGTAGAGGATCTTGTAGGTGATGGTGGTTTTCGCCGCCACCGCCTGGCGGATCGCTAGAATGCCGGAGTGGAAATAGGTGCCGTCGCCGAGGTTCTGGAACACGTGACGCGTTTTCGTGAACATCGAATGCGAAGCCCAGTCGACGCCTTCACCACCCATCTGGATAAGACCCGTCGTGTCACGCTCCATCCACGAGGCCATGAAGTGACAGCCGATGCCGGCATGCGCGATCGAGCCTTCGGGCACCTTGGTCGAGGTGTTGTGCGGGCAGCCCGAACAGAAATAGGGCGTGCGCTTCACTGCGTCGGCGGCGTTCGAGAGGATTTGCGGCGCGACCAGATCCACCACGCGTTCGCGGCGATCGAGCGCGGGCTTGTGCCGCGCGAGCCAGTTGGCGAACACCGGCAGGATGCGCGAGGGGCGCAGCTCGCCCAGCGCGGAGAGCAGCGGCGAACCGTCCTGCGCATATTTGCCCACCACGATCGGCCGCACGCCGTCGCGCCGGTTGTAGAGAGCGTCTTTGATCTGCTGTTCGATGACCGGGCCTTTTTCCTCGATCACCAGCACTTCGGAGAGACCTTCGACGAACTTGTCGATACGTGTCATCTCCAGCGGAAACGACAGCCCGACCTTGTAGATCCGCACGCCGGCCGCTTCGAGATCGGCAACGGTGAGGTCGAGCCGACGCAGCGTTTCCATCAGGTCCAGATGCGCCTTGCCGCAAGTGACGATGCCCACGTTCGCCTGCGGACTCGGCGCGATCCATTTGTCGATGCTGTTGTGGCGCGCGAAATGGCGCACGGCGTCGAGCTTCGCGGCGAGCCGCGCCTCGATGGTCAGGCTCGGCAGATCGGGCCAGCGGTTGTGCAGGCCGCCGGTCGGTTCGACGAAATCCTGCGGCGTCGTCCACTGCGTCTGCAAGGCATCGAGGTCGACCGTCGAGCCGGATTCCACCGTCTCCGAAATCGCCTTGTAGCCGACCCATGCGCCCGAGAAGCGCGACAGCGCCCAGCCGTACAGGCCGAACTCGAGCATGTCGGCCACATTCGACGGATTCACCACCGGCATGTGCCAGGCCATCATGGCGAAGTCGCTCTGATGCGGCATCGACGACGACACGCAACCGTGATCGTCGCCCGCCACCACCAGCACGCCGCCATGCTTCGACGACCCGTAGGCGTTGCCGTGCTTCAGCGCATCGCCCGCGCGATCGACGCCAGGCCCCTTGCCATACCACATCGCAAACACGCCTTCGACGGTGCGCTCCGGGTCCGACTCGACGCGCTGGGTGCCGAGCACGGCGGTGCCGCCGAGTTCCTCGTTGATGGCGGGCAGGAAGCGGATTTCGCTCGCATCGAGCAGTTTCTTCGCCTTCCACAATTGCTGGTCGACCATGCCGAGCGGCGAGCCGCGATAGCCGCTGATGAAGCCGGCGGTGTTCATGCCGTGGGCTTTGTCGAGCGCGCGCTGCATGAGCGCGAGACGCACCAGCGCCTGCGTGCCGGTCAGGAAAATGCGGCCGCGCGTGGCGGTGAGGTTATCGGACAGCTTGTAATCGGCGAGGGCGGGCGTGCCGTCGACAGGCAGGCGGGCGGTCATGGTGAGTCTCCGTTTTTATGCGTTCGCGCGAAGTGGATGGGGACCACGAAGGCTTCGCTTCGAAAGAGACTCTATTTTTTAGCGCCAATTGGAGAAAATTTTTCCTCGTTTGACGGTTTGTGGACGCAAACGAGTGAAGTACTCCGCGAATTCGCCCGATTTTGAGATGGATTTGCCGCAGGGCTCGTGCGCCGGGCGCGAAACTGGCGGAATCGTCAGGCGCCCGGCACCGCGTTCGGGTCGATCTGCGCGGCCGGGACCGGCGGCGCCAGAGGTTCGAGCGGCTCGACTTCGTCGAAATGGACGTAGTCGATGTGGCTCACGCCGTCCTCTTCGCGCAGCAGGTCGACGTATTTGTATTGCCAGCGAATCGAATCGGCTTCCCAGGTGTGGCGCGCCTGCATGGTCTGCGAGGTCTGTTCGTCGGCGCCTTCGATGGTGATCAGCAAGGATGCTTCGCGCGCTTTCATCGACTCGGCGGTTTCGCCGAAAAGCGGACTGCTTTCGTCGATGACGTGCATCAGGGTCCAGCTAAACAGGAAAGCGGGATGCTGTTCGCGCACCAGCGTCAGGTCGTAGAGCTTGCGTAGCCGATAGCCTTCGGGCGAGGTTTCGACGCGCATCATGCGCACTTTGCCGCGCGCTTCGGCGATCACATTCTGGCGGCCGTTCGCGGCGCGCGCCAGCAGCGTCATGTGGCCATCGATGGGCCGCACCACCGCATAACGCGAAAACATGATTCGCGCGCGCGGCCGCGAGAAGCGCGCGAAGATCAGGCCGGTCGCCAACGCGATACCCGACATGCCGACAAAGATTTCGAGCGTGGCGATCCAGTGGGCGTAGACCGTCTGCGGATGCATGTCGCCATAGCCGACCGTGGCGAGCGTTTCGACGCTGAAGAAAAACGCCCCGCCGAAGCCTTTGGGGAACTGGTTGGCAATCGGCGCCGTGCCAAGCATGTAGAGCGACGCGAAGGTCGCGTTGAGCAGCAGGAACATCAGCGCCAGCGACACGAAAAATACCGGCCACGTGATCGTCAGGGCGCTGTGGTAGATGTCTTGCCAGAAACGGATCGGCATGCCGTGCGCGATGATCTTGCGCGAGCCGAAGGGGATTTCGCGGCTGCCGCGCGGCAAGCGTCTACGGGAATTGGCGGCGCTGTCCGCGGCCGACGCGCGGGCGTCCGACTCGGCGCCCGCACGGATATCGGGGCTGGGGTCGGTTATGCCGTCTGACATATCGGTGGCCATTGCTCGGTTCTTCAGCATGAAAACGCGCAAAGCGTAGCACGCCGCACGGAGCGCCCAGGCAGATTTTCTCGGTGATACGGCTGCTGCGAAAGGGGCGCAGCGAACGTGCCGTCAAGCGGGCGAGCAGGTGGGCGCGCGGGCGGAAAAAAGTGGCCAAACGAGCGGACACATAAGCGGACGAACAAGCGGCCAAACAGGCCGGCACGCGCCGCGCCGGCCCTGCCTAGAATTCGATTTCGCCGAGGATGCGGTGGGCCAGCGCTTTGGCTTCTTCGAGGGCCTCTTCCTCGGTGGTCGAGGTGGCCTCGACTTCGTACAGTTTGTCTTCCAGCTCGCCGCCTTCGTCGCGCGAAAGCGTGACCGCGCCGCGATACGCTCCGCCTTCTACCGGGCGCACCGTGGCGATGGCCGTGTAGAGTCCCTTGGTGTACGTGACGTCCTCCATGAGGCTTCTCCAGCAAACGTGGAGTGTCCATCCTAGCACGCTATTTCAGGACTCACCGGCCTTCTGCGCGACCCATTGGCCGGTGATTTTGCCCGCGCGCCGCAGCCGGAGCGCGAAGCCCGCAGCCCGCACCCCGGCGCGCGAAACCTCAGCCTTCCAGCAGTGCCACTACTTCATCGAGCGACGGCGAATGCGCGCCCGCATGCCGGCAGGCCGCCGCGCCCGCGGCCAGCGCGAACGCGAGATGCTCCTGCCACGTGCGTTGCGGCGCCGTCATCTGGCTGAACAGGAAGCCGCCAATCGACGCGTCCCCCGCGCCGACCGTATCCGCCACTTCGACGCGCGGCGGTTGCGCTTCGATGACCGTGTCGCCTACGAAGAGCGTGGCCTTGTCCGGGCCGCGCGTGACGAGCACGGTGGCCTGCGGATTCATGGCGCGCAATTCGGCGAGCGCCTCGGCTTCGCTGCCTTTGAAGAGCTGGCGCAGGTCTTCGTCGGAGACCTTGATCAGGTCGGCGAGCGCGGCCATCTTGCGCAGCGTCGGCTCGTAGCCGTGCGCCATCAGGTTGCGGTAATTCGGATCGAAGCTGATCTTGACGCCGCGCGCGCGCAACTGCGCGGCCAGCGCGGCGAGCGTGTCGCCCAGCGGCTGACGCACGAGGCTGATGCAGCCGAAGTGCGCCCACTTCACGTGGCTCATCCAGCCTTCCGGCAGCTTCGCGGGATTGAAGGCGAGATCGGCGCCGTTCTCGCCCATGAAGAAGTACGCGGGCGGATGCGTCTGATGTACGATCGCCAGCAGCGGCGGCCGCTCGACGCGTTGCATGAAGCGCATGTCGAGGTCTGCTGCGACGCTGGCGTTCCACAGTTCGTCGGAGAAATTGTCGGTGCCGAGCGAGCCGACGCAAGCCGTGCGCACACCGAGGCGCGCCACCGCGCGCGCGACGTTCCAGCCGGCGCCGCCAGGACGCGACAGCCATTGCGAATCGCCGGTGCGCACGAGGTCGGTGAGGATGTCGCCGGGCGAAACGAAGAAGGGAAATTCAGTGCTCGCGCTCATGGTGTCACTCTGCGGATTCGGTTGTTGCGGACGGCGCGTGCGGCAGTGCATGCATCAGCACTTCGTAGCAGGCGCCCATCGTGTGATAGTCGGTCTTGCCAGCGGGGCTCTTTTCGTCGCTGTACTTGCGGTTGTCGCAGGTCAGGATGCGATACCACGCGCCGTATTGATGATCGACGAAATGCGCCCAGCTATAGCGCCAGATCTCGTCGTACCAGTCCCAGAAGCGTTCGTTGCCGGTGCGCTTGCCGAGCAGCGCGGCGGTCGCGAAGGTTTCCGCCTGGACCCAGAAATACTTGTCGTGATCGCAGACCGTGCGGTCCGGTCCGAAGCCGTAGTAAAGGCCGCCGTGGTCGTTGTCCCAGGCGTGCGTCATGGCCGCATCGAACAGTTCGATGGCGCGCGGCAGAAGCCACGGCAGCGGGCGGTGGCGTTCGAGGATCAGCAGCAGCTTCGCCCACTCCGTCTGGTGACCGGGCTGGAAGCCCCACGGACGGAAGATGTTGGAACTGTCTTCCTCGTTGTAGTGCCAGTCCACCGACCAGTCCGCGTGGAAATGCTCCCACACGAGTCCTTGCGAGAGCTTCGCCTGACGCAGCGTGATGTTCGACGCCACCCGTTCCGCGCGATCCAGATACACCAGATGGCCGGTCGCCTCGTAGGCGGCGAGCAGTGCCTCGGTGGTGTGCATGTTGGCGTTCTGGCCACGGTAGGAACTCACGCGCCAGTCCGCGCTGGCTTCGTCGGCGTAGAGGCCGGCGGCGGCGTCCCAGAAACGGTGTTCCATCAGTTCGAAGGTAGCGGCGATCATCGGCCTGGCCTCTTCGATGCCGGCCATCGCGGCGTGCGAATACGCCAGCAGCACGAAGGCGAGGCCATAGCAATGACGGGTCGCGTCGAGCACGTGGCTCGTGCCGTCGCGCCAGTCGAGTTCCCAGTCGTAGCCTTTGAGTTCGTCGTCCCAATGCACGTTGCGCAGGAAATCGAGGCCGTGGCGCGCGTATTCCAGATGCTTGGGATCGCCAAATTCGCGGTAGGCCATCGCATAGTTGAACACGTAGCGGCAACTGCTGACGAGGTGGCGCGTGGTGCGGTTGTAGATCGAACCGTCGTCGCGGAAGAAATGGTAGAAGCCGCCACTCGGGTCGTACACGTTGGGCGCGTAGAAGCGCAACGTGTCCTGGATATGCGAGCGCAGGAAGTCGCGCTGGCGGAAGCTGGCGACTGCGGGGGCCGCGCTCGCGGCGCTTGTCTGGGACGTTTGGGTTTTATCGGGTTGCGTCATGGCTGTTTCACCGAGGTACTGGCACGGGCAATGAGATGAACGGGCAGGTGGAGTTCGAGTTCGGCCGGCGACTCTTCGAGCAGCAGCTCGACGCCGCGCCGGCCGAGCGCTTCCTTGTCGACGGAAATCGTCGAGAGCGGCGGCGTGGCGTGGGCGGCGGCCGGGATGTCGTCGAAACCGATGATGGCGATGTCCTGCGGAACGCGCAGGCCGCGCGCAAGGCAGACGCGCAGCGCGGCGAGCGCGGCGGCGTCGTTATAGGCAAACACGGCGTCGGGACGCTGCCCCGTGGAAGCGGGCGCGTCGAGCAGCCGTTGCATGGCGAGCGCCGCGCCGGTGTCGGGGTCGAGCCCGGCGTCGATCGTCACTTCGAGCGACGGATCGAACAGCAGGCCGGCTTCGAAGAACGCCCGGCGATAGCCGAGCGCGCGCTGCGCAATGCTGAAATGGGCGAGCGAACCGCCGATGAAGGCGATGCGTTTGCGCTGGTGAGCAAACAGATGCTGCATGGCGAGCGCGGCGCCGGCGGCGTTGTCGAGATTCACCGAGCGCAGGCCGGGCGCCCACAGGTCGATCAGCACGAGCGGGCGCTGCATGGCGACGAGCGTGGTGAGCGTTTCGGGTTCGACGAAGCCGGCAATGGCGATCGCATCGGGCGCATGCAGGCGCATCTGCTGGATCACGTCTTCCGTGGGGCCCGCCGTCAGCACGGAGGGCACGATGCCGCGTTCGCGGCACACGTCTTCCACGCCATGCAGGACGTGCGAGAAGAACGGACTCGCCGCGAAGTTGTTGTGCTGGCGGTGCAGCAGGAAGGTGAGCCGGCGGATGCGCGGGCGCAACTGCGCGGAGTCGTAGCCGAGCTGGCGCGCGGCCTCGACGACCCGCAGACGGGTGGCGTCCGAGAGGCCGGGCTGGTTCTTCAGTGCGCGGGAGACGGTGCCGATCGACACGCTGGCGGCGCGGGCGACATCGCGGATGGTTGTAGCCATCGGGGTGGGCGGCTGGCCGCTGGGTTAGTTGATTTTCGGGGATTGTATAGTAAAACGATCCGGAAAATCCCTCTCGCGGCTGGATTCGATACGCGTAAATACCCGTATGTATAGGATTAATGCAGTTCTGTTGCGTTTAGTAAAATGTACTAAACGCCTGGCGAGTTAGGGCGTGAGGGGCCGTTATGCAGCCGTTGTGCAGCCGTTATTCAGCCGTTATTCAGCCGCGCCACCGCGCTGCGCCTCGGTATGCCCGCGCAGCAAAGTCGCGCTTTCGTGTGCTTCGATCAGCACGAAGCCTGACGCATCCTGCTTCGCGCGCCGCTTGGCCAGCGCCGCCACCGAGGCGATTTCCTCGCTGCTGTACAGCGTCGGGCCGCCGTCCGGCTCGACGTGCACGCAGCCGATCGCCATGGTGACGAAGCCGTAGAAGGTCGGATTGCCGCGCCGGTCCTCGCCGTGGATGCCGCCGGCAACGCGGTCTTCCGGCGCGTAATAGCGCTGCGCGCCTTCGTTGAACACGTGGATCGCGCGCAGCACACGCTCCTGCCAGTCTTCGCTCTGGAACAGGATCAGGAAGTCGTCGCCGCCGACGTGGCCGAGAAAGTCGCGGGTCGGGTCGCAGACGTCGGCCAGCACCGCCGCGGCGAACTTGAGGACTTCGTCGCCTTGCCAGTAGCCGTACTGGTCGTTGAAGGGCTTGAAGTGGTTCAGGTCGACGTAGCAGGCGTAGAAGCCGGCGTGGTTGTCGAGCAGCCGCGAGATATGCGAACTGATCGGGATGTTGCCCGGCAGGAAGGTCAACGGATTCGCGTAGCGCGCCGCTTCGATGCGCACTTCGGTCACCGCGCGCACCAGTTTCTCGCCGGTGCCGAGGCCCGCATATTTGCCGCCGTCGGTAATCACGAAGCCGTCGGCCAGGTAGCGCTGGTCGTCGCTGGCGAGCAGCTTGGCCATCTGTTCGACGCTCATCGACTTTTCGATCACCATCGGCGAGGCGTTCGCAAACAGCAGGCATGGCCGCTTGCCGAACAGTTCGCGGTGATACGGCAGCGCGTAACGGTCCATGAAGCTGCGCCGGTTGATCAGCGCGACCGGCTCGTCGTTTTCGACCACGGCCACCGCGTGCAGGTCGGGCAGGCGGTTGAACAGTTCGAGCACGTCGTTGTTGGTGGCGTGGCGCGGCAAGGCCGGCGCGTGCACCATCATCTTGGCCGAGGCCACGCCGCCCGAGGGCGACGCAGTACCCGAACGCGTCGTTTCAGGGAACACCGCGATATGGCCCGCGCGGATCGCCTTGCGCGCGTCGTCCGCGACCACCCGCGCGGGCTGCGCGTTCGGCCGGCCGAAGAAATAGCCCTGTCCGCAGCCAATGCCCATGTCGCGCACGACGATCAGGTCCGCCTCGTTTTCGATCCCTTCCGCGACGAGTTTCGCGCCGCTGGCGTTGGCGAAATGCTGCATCGCGCGCACCGCCTCGAACTTCAGCGGGTCGCTGGCGATGTCGTGAATGAAAAAGCGGTCGATCTTTACCACGTCCGGTTGCAGACGCACCCACAGGTTCATGCTGGCGTTGGCGGTGCCGTAGTCGTCGAGCGCGAACTGGGCGCCGGCGGTGCGCAGCGCCGCGAGCACCGGCATGAAATTGCCGACGTCGGGAATCGCGCTTTGCTCGGTCAGCTCGATCACGATCCGCTCGGGTGCGATGCCGGCGTGACGCAGCAGCGCGAGCGTGTCGTCCGAAGTCTCGGCCAGCTGGCGCAGCGCGCCCGCGCTGAAATTGAGAAACAGCTTGCCTTCGCACGCCAGTTTCGCGAACGCCTCGACGCAGGTGCGCGCGGCCGCGTGTTCGAGGGCGATGACGCAGCCCTCGGCGTTCGCCTGCGCGAACAGGGCGAACGGGCTTTCGAGCGACGAGCCGGCGGGTCCGCGAATCAGTCCCTCGTAGCCGAGGATCGCCCCGTCGTCGAAATCCACGATGGGTTGGAAGACGGCGGACAGATCTCGCCGGGCGATCAGATCCCCGATGCTAGGCGCGGCATATCGGGGGGGCGAGCTAGGGGGCATGGCAGTAGGCCAAAGCGGTGGACCGACGGCTTATCGGCCATGTGACCGATAAGTTGAGTGAATTTTTGGTGACATCTCAGATGGCGGCGGCACGCCGGGGACGTGCATTTGGCCTATGCCATCAGGCCAGGGCGACGGCGCGCGCGTTTCGGCGTGAAATAACGAAAAGCCGCGCAACGGCGGCTTTCATCAGACAGGCTCAGGGAGGGCCGCTTTATGAATTTCTTGTTCGACTCGTGCAGCAGTGCTCTAGCGGCGCGCAACGGCCGGCGCGGGGCGCTCCCCGGCGGCGGCGTGGGTTTCGCCGCTGAGGTCGCGCGCGCCCCAGCGTTGGGCGAGCGCGGCGCACACCATCAGTTGCACCTGGTGAAACAGCATCAGCGGCAGCACGGCGGCCCCTACCGTGTGCGAGGCGAAGATCACCTTCGCCATCGGCACGCCAGCGGCGAGGCTCTTTTTCGAGCCGCAGAAGATGATGGTGATCTGGTCCGCGCGGCTAAAACCCAGTCGCTTGCTGGTGAAGATCGTGATGCTCAGCATGAGCGCCAGCAGCACCACATTGATCAGCACCAGCCCGCCCAGCGCGCCGAGCGAGGTATGGTGCCACAGGCCTTCGGTAACGGCTTCGCTGAACGCGCCGTACACCACCAGCAGAATCGAGCCCTGGTCCACGAATTTCAGCACGCCGCGATTGCGCTCGATCCACTGGCCGATCACCGGCCGCAGCAACTGGCCGGCCACGAACGGCACCATCAGCTGCAGCACGATATTCCAGACGGTATGCCACGCGGAAGAGCCACCGGCAGCCTGGTTGGTGACGATCAGGCTGACGAGCGCCGGCGTGATGAAGATGCCGAGCAGGCTCGAAGCGGAGGCGCTGCAGACGGCGGCCGGCACGTTGCCTTTGGCAATCGAAGTGAACGCGATGGACGACTGGACCGTCGATGGCAGCGTACAGAGGAAGAGGACGCCGGCGTAGAGCGCAGGCGTGACAAGGGGCGAAAGCAGCGGTTTGAGCGCGAGTCCGAGCACTGGAAACAGCACAAACGTGCTCAGCAGGACCACCAGATGCAGCCGCCAGTGCGTCGCGCCCGCCACGATCGCTTCGCGTGAGAGCTTGGCGCCGTGCAGGAAGAACAGCAGGCCCACGGCGAAATTCGTCAGCCAGTTGAAGCCGACGGCCGCCTGGCCGTGCACGGGCAGCAGGCTGGCGAAAATCACGGTGCCGACGAGGCTCAACGTGAAGTTATCGGGAAGCAGTTTCGGGCGTGCCATTTCAGAATCTCAATACGCGCAATGCGGAAATGCAGGGGCGCGTGCGCGTCGGCACGGCCGTTTGCTGACAGGGGGAGGAGCCATTAGTAATGGAAAGTGATTGAAAATGCAAATTCATTTGCCGAATCGATTGATGAGCGATGCGCCCATAAGGCCCTCGGTGACGCTGCGGGTGTCGTTACGGCGAGGTCCAACCCGGCGGCACGAGCCGCTGTGCAACGATAGTCGGCATTGTGCCGCGAGGACGAACCGGCCGCATCTGTTCGAGTCCTTTTTAGGCCATTCCGCATGTCGGAATCCGGGCCGCGGAATAGGCGGTTTGAGCCTCGTTTAAGAGGCAGGTCGAGAGGTATTTAGGAAGCCAGAATGGAGCCTCCGCGCAAGGCCTATGTCGCGAAAAAACGTCGCAGTAACACGGTGTTACAAGGCAGTGTCAGGCCTAACACTTTTTGGCTCGACACCCCTCTGGGCGACCCATAAATTACTGACCAAAGGCCATTGGGATGCGCCCGCGTCGGAAAGTCCGACACGGTTGTCGCGAATCCCGGAACAAGTCTCGCCGCGGCTCGAACGGCAGGCTTCAGGCGGGTCTTCGGGCAGGTGAATCATGGTGGACGCAGGGTCGGTGAAAACGAGGCGGTGGATCTTGGGCGCAGTTCTGACTGCGCTCTGTTCGTTCGCCTATGCAAGGGTGCCGCAGGGGCCGCATGGCGGCGGTGGCGTTGGCTTCGGTCATGCCGGTTTTCAGCACGACGTTCGCAGTTTCAATCCCAATGCCGGTGCGCGCATGGAGCGTGGCGCATCGGTAGATCGCAATGCGCGAATTGCCGCGCATGGACCGGCAGGTGTGCGCGGCGGCTACAACGCGCCGCAGCCGCAGCGGATGGCCGGCGCTGGCGCCTATCGGGGCGATCGCGGCAACCGGGGCGAAAGCCGCCCTGAGCCGCGCGGCGGTTACCAGTACGCCGGCTCCATCACGCCTGTGAGCGCCGAGACGCGTTCGGTGCCGCGTCCGCCGGAAGATGAGTCGATGGTGCGCGCGGGCTCGATCCGCGCCGACATCGCACGCTATAACGAGGAGCGCGGTGGCTCACGTTCGGCGCCGCGTCCTCCGGACGACTATATGCAGCGTCCGCCGCCGCCGTCTCCTTATCGCAATTAGGTTTTTTCCAGGTTTTTCAGTTCGCCCTGCGGTTCTCGCACGATCTCTTACGTCGCTTTCAGTCTGTCAGGCAGCACTTGCGCCGCCCGTGTCCGTTCGTCCCATCCAGATAAGTGACGTATGCACGCCACACTTCTGTGACAACTCTGCTCATCCCGTCTGCCTTATTCGTCAAATTGTGTGTCATCGCGCGCAGTGGGTCATCCACCTCGCGGCTCGTCCGTTATTCGTCATTGCATGGCAGTCCTGATGGGCTTCACAGGCCATTGAGAGAGGTCTGATCGATGGATATGGGGGCGAAGCCGGTGTGCTTTATCAGTCCGATAAACAACAAAATTAATCAGACCGATATACCGGCAATAACAACCCATATTTTTGTTCGCAAAAATGGTCCGCAAAGATGGTCTCGCCCAGATTAGCTCGGTGATCTGACGGACGACCAGGAAACCGTTGACGCGAGCTCCCCGCCGCACAGCCATCCCTTTTGACAAAGACAGGAGAACCCATGAATACAAATACCCGCCGTGCGCTCAAAACGACTCTCAAGGCCAGCGTGATCGCCGGTCTTTTGGCTGGCGCATCGACGGCGTTCGCACAATCGAGCGTGCAGCTGTATGGCCAGGTCGACGAATGGGTCGGCGTGCAGAAATTCCCGGACGGCAAAAGCGCGGCGGAAGTGTCCGGCGGCGGCATGTCGACGTCCTACTGGGGGATGAAGGGTTCGGAAGATCTGGGTGGCGGCTACAAGGCGATCTTCACGCTCGAAGGCTTCTTCCTTGCGCAGAACGGCCAGTACGGCCGCTTCACCGGCGACTCGTTCTTCTCGCGCAACGCGTATGTGGGTATCGAATCGCCCTACGGCACGGTGACGGCCGGGCGCCTGACGACCCCGCTGTTCGTGTCGACGATTCTGTTCAACCCGTTCGTCGATTCATACGAATTCTCGCCGATCGTATGGCAGACCTACCTCGGCCTCGGCACCTTCCCGACCTACACGACGGATCAAGGCGCGGTCGGCGATTCGGGCTGGAACAACGCGGTGGAATATTCGTCGCCGAACTTCAACGGCCTGAGCGCCAATGTGATGTACGCGCTCGGCAATACTGCCGGGGATAACGGCGCGAAAAAATGGAGCGCTCAGTTCCTGTACTTCCACGGCCCGTTCGCGGCGACCGGCGTGTATCAGTACGTGAACTTCAACAACAACCCGGGCGACCTGACCGGTCTCGCGCAGAGCGTCGGCCTGCCGAACATGAAGAGCCAAAGCATCGCCCAGTTCGGCGCAACCTTTGACCTGAAGTACATCAAGTTCTACGGCCAGTACATGTACACGTATAACGACCAGGTCATGGGCAGCTGGCACGTGAACACCGCCCAGGGCGGCGTCACGGTTCCGGCGGGTCCGGGGACGATCATGGCTTCGTATGCCTACTCGCGCGACGGCAGCGGTCTGGACCAGACGCGCGAGACGGCGGCGCTCGGTTACGACTATCCGTTGTCCAAGCGCACCGATCTCTACGCCGCATACATGTACGACCACTACACCAGCCAGACGTCGGGCAACACTTACGGCGTGGGTATCCGCACGAAGTTCTGATCCCTGGCCGCGCGGCGATTGCCATAAAGCTGCGCTGTTTCGCTCGCAAACCCCGTCCTTCGCAGGAAGACGGGGTTTGTCGTATCTGGCTTCCTGATCGTCGAAGTCATGGCCGGTAGACCCGCTTTACTTACGTGTCTTTGATAAAGACGGCAAAATGGCTCCGATTGATTCCTCCCGAGAGCGATTGCCATGGATACCCTCGTCAGTATGAAAGTGTTTCGCCACGTCGTCGAAGTGGGCAGCTTCGTCGGTGCGGCCGAGCGCATGGAGATGTCCGCGGCAATGGCGAGCAAGCACGTGATGCATCTGGAGCAGCAGCTCGGCGCGCGGCTCCTCAACCGGACCACCCGGCGCGTCGCGCCGACCGAGGCCGGCCGTGAGTATTACGAACGTCTGAGTCAGGTGCTGACGGAGCTCGACGAAGCCGAGCAGGTGGTCGGCGCGGCGAGCGTGGTGCCGCAGGGCCGCTTGCGGGTGTCGTCGCTGTCGGCGTTCGGCTTGAGCCGGGTGATGAGCGCGGTGGCCGATTATGCGGCTCAGCATCCGCAGGTCACCGTGGAGATGACGCTCTCCGACCGCGTGGTCGAACTGATCGACGAGGGCTTCGACGTGGCGATTCGCGCCTCGCCTTCGGGTCTGAAGTCGTCCTCACTGATTGCGCGGCAGATCGCCACCGCGCATCTGGTGTTGTGCGCGTCGCCGGATTATTTGCAGCGTCACGGTACGCCGCGCAACCTTGCCGACCTGTCGCGCCACAACTATCTGCGCTACGCGGGCGTCGCGGCGCCGGAATTCGGGCCCGCGGGCGCCGAAGGCGGGCAGCGCATGCGGCTCTCCGGCAATCTGATCGTCAATCATCTGGAGGCGCTGCGGGTCATCGTGCTGCAAGGCGCGGGGATCGCCATGCTCGGCACGGAAGTGATCGGCGACGACCTCGCGAACGGACGGCTCGTGCCGCTGCTGGTCGAGCAGGTGCCGCCGCGCGAGTTGCCGATCCATGTCGTGTATGCGAGCCGCCGCCATCTGTCGGCGAAGGTGCGTTCGTTCGTTGATTTTCTCGCCGCCCGTTTCGCAGACGAGGCGCTGTGGCCTTCGCTCGAACAGATCAAGGCGCTGGCCGTGAGCTAGGCGAACGCGCGCCGCCGCGCCGGGACACCCTGCGCGATCCGCTTAGCGCGCGATTCCCAGCCGCGCCTTCGCCTCGTCGTATTCCTTCTTCAGACGCCCGACCAGTTCGCCGACGCTCGGCACGTCGTCCATCAGGCCCACGCCCTGGCCTGCGCCCCAGATGTCTTTCCACGCTTTGGCCTTGTCGCTGCCGAAGTTCATCGCGCTCTTGTCGGATTCGGGCAGCGCGTCCGGGTCGAGCCCCGCATTGACGATGCTCTCGCGGATGTAGTTGCCGTGCACGCCCGTGAACAGGTTCGTGTAAATGATGTCCGAGGCGCTCGAATTGACGATGGCGTGTTTATAGCTTTCGACCGCGTGGGCTTCCTGGGTCGCGATAAAACGCGTGCCCATGTAGGCGAGATCCGCGCCCATGGCCTGCGCGGCGAGGATCGAGCCGCCGTTGGCGATTGCTCCGGACAGCACCAGCGGGCCGTCGAACATGCGCCGCACTTCGCCCACCAGCGCGAACGGCGAGATGGTGCCGGCGTGGCCGCCCGCGCCGGCCGCCACCAGGATCAGGCCGTCGACGCCCGCTTCCAGCGCCTTCTGTGCATGACGGAGGTTGATCACGTCGTGCAGCACGATGCCGCCGTAGCTGTGCACCGCATCGACGATCTCCCGCGCGGGCGCGCGCAGGCTGGTGATGAAAATCGGCACCTTGTGTTCGACGCACACCCGCACGTCGTGCTCGAGCCGCGCGTTCGACTGATGCACGATCTGGTTGACCGCGATCGGCCCGATCACCGCATCCGGATGGGCCGCCTTGTGCTCGGCGAGCGACGCCTGGATCTGCGTGAGCCATTCGTCGAGCAACTCGGCCGGGCGGGCATTGAGCGCAGGGAACGAGCCGACGATCCCGGCCTTGCACTGGGCCAGCACCAGTTCGGGATAGCTGACAATGAACATGGGCGAGGCAACGACGGGCAGCGCGAGCTGCTGCAGGACGGCGGGCAATGCCATGGTGCGAGTCTCCTGTAAGGCGGGCCGGTGCGCGTTGAGCGCCTGGCATAGGTAAGTATGGCGGGACCTGATGCGGGACCCAAGCGGCAGTCGGGCCGCGCGGGCTGTCTCGTCTGGGTCGTCCGTCAGTGACATTCAAATTTAAGAACGATCGTTCGATTATAGGCGAATGACCGCCCTCACGCAGCATATGCACAGTTGGAAGGAGTGTTCAGGTTCTACGTTTAGGTGACCTGGCCCACCCGCATCGACACATAGCGCTCCTACAATGCCTTCACGAACACAACGACAAGAGACTCGCTATGGCCTTCGAGGATTTCACGCCCTTTCGCGTCGCCGCGGGCGACGTCGATATTTTCGGGGTCAAGGGTGGCGCCGGGCCACCGCTGCTGCTATTGCACGGCCATCCGCAGACGCATCTGATCTGGGATCGTTGCGCGGCGCAACTCGCAAAGCACTTCACCGTGATCGCCACCGATCTGCGCGGCTACGGCGCCTCGGCGAAGCCCGCGAGCGACGCCACCCACGCAGCCTATTCGAAACGCGCAATGGCGGCCGACCAGGTGGCCGTGATGCGTCACTTCGGCTACGAACGCTTCCTCGTCTGCGCCCACGACCGCGGCGCGCGTGTCGCGCATCGGATGGCGCTCGATCATCCGGGCGCCGTCGAGCGTCTGATGCTGCTCGACATCGCGCCGACGCTCGCCATGTATGAGGCCACCGACCGCACCTTCGCCACGCTGTATTTCCACTGGTTCTTCCTGATCCAGCCGGAGCCGTTGCCGGAGACGCTGATCGGCGCGAATCCGGACGTCTACGTGGACCGCGTGATGGGCAGCCGTCACGCCGGCCTGGCTCCGTTCGCCCCGGCGGCGCTCGACGCCTACCGCAGCGCGCTGCGGCAGCCGGGCGCGGTGCATGCAATGTGCGAGGACTACCGGGCATCGGCGACCATCGATCTGGAACACGACCGCGCCGATATCGAACGCGGCCACAAGATTGGCTGCCCGCTGCGTGTGCTGTGGGGCGCGGAGGGCGTGATCGAGAAGTGCTTCGAGCCGCTCGCCGAATGGCGTCAGGTGGCGCGCGACGTCAGCGGACGGGCGCTGCCGTGCGGGCACTACATTCCGGAGGAAGCGCCGACGGAACTGGTCGCGGAGATGCTGGCCTTCTTCGAAGCGGTCGAGCAATAAAGTGTCATGAATTTGTAGGGAAATTACCGATGCGATCAAAAATATCGCACAGGTATGATTTCAATAGACGATGATCACGTCGACCGAATTCCGCCGCTCGCCATTCATGGCGAGCGGCTTTCTTTTTTGCGCTCGGGTTTGGTGGGGGCCGATGTTGAGGATGACGTCGACCGGACCGATCAGACGCCACGGGCGTGGATTCTCTCGCCGTCCGCCGTCAACGGCCCGCCGTTCGACGCCAACTCTTCCACGAGTCCGCGTAGCAGTGCCGGCCATTGCTCACGCGGCTTGAGCATCGCTGCGGCGGCACGCATGACACTGGCGTCGTCGAGCATGCGCAGCAGCGCATCGAAACTCATGGCGCGCACTTCGAGCAGCTTGAACACGATCAGCACCTTCAGCGCGTTCTTCGCATTACGGGCGGGATCGGCACGCAACTAGGCCACGCGCGAAAAGGCCCGCTCCAGCGCCAGTTCAACGTTTGTGAACGGCGCGCCGTGACCCGGGATGACCGTGTGTATGTCGAGCTTCGCGATCACCTCCAGTACGGCCTGTTGTTCCGCGAAACCGCTTTCGCCTTCCAGTTCTGGAAAGATCACACCGAAGCCGTTTTCCCATAACGCGTCCGCACTGATCAGGGCGCGCTCCCGCGCGCAATACAGCATCAGCGAATGTGGATCGTGGCCGGGTGCGCCGAGCAACTCCCAGTCGAGCGCGCCGAGTGTGAGGCGAGCGCCGGCCGTGAGCGTCTCCGTGAAGCTGAAGCGCTCGCAGGTCTGACCGGTGGCGCGATAGGGCAGGCGCGCCTCGTCCCAGTTGCGTACCGCGTCGGCTTCGGGCGCGGGAATCGCCGTGCGGCACGGCCACGCGGACTGCAGCATGGCATTGCCGCCGCAATGGTCCGAGTGCAGATGCGTGTTGACGATCAGATCGAGCGGCCGCTCGCCGAGCGCCGCCTGCACCAGCGCGAAAGTTTGCGGGGCGTGGCTCGCATAACCCGTATCGACCAGCGCGGCGCAGGCGTCGTCGACCAACAGCACGTTGTTCGACGACAACCAGCCGCGTTCGAAGACCTGGATCGATTCGGGCAATGTCATGATGATTCGGATTCCTGAGCAGAATCGTGAGCCGGCTTCGGCATCACGAGTATCGTCGATACGCCGAGCAGTACGGTCTCGCCGCGCTGGTTGACCACGTCGCCCGCGAGCTGCGTCAGGTCGCCGCCGAGGCTCGGTTTCCACCACGCATCGAGCACGCGCCACGTCATGGTCAGCGTGTCTTGCGCGTAGACCGCCTTCTTTAGCTTGATATCGAATTCGAGTCCGAGCGGCTGTGCGTGCTGCGAATAATGCGCGGCCAGCAATGCCATGAAGTGCGCGGTGGGCTGCGTCCCCGAAGCGATCAGGCCGCCGAAGCGGCTATGCGCGGCATAAGCGTCGTCGTGATGCAGCGGGTTCGTATCGTGGACGAGCGTCGCGAACGATTTGACCGAGTCCGCGGACAGCGCCAGCGTGGCGCTGAAGCATTCCCCAATCGTCACGACGCGCGGCGCCTGTTTCATTTCACGGTCGGCCGGTCCTGCGCCATCCATTGCTTGTGACGCGCGTCGAGCGTGTCCCAGACGGCACGTTTGGTGGTGTCGTCATAGGAAGACCAGCCGCGGATTTCGTCGATGGTGCGCAGACATCCTTCGCACCAGCCGCTCGCCTTGTCCATCCGGCACACGTTGATGCACGGTGATGGCACGCGCACCTGCGCGTCCTGCGGCTGCGTCACGACAGGAGGCGTCGCGCTCATGCGCTTTCTCGCAATGCGACGTCGGCAACCGGCGCGCCGGTCAGCGCGACCAGTTCCTGCGGCGACAGGTTGAACACCGCATGCGGATGGCCGGCCGCGGCCCACAGGCTGTCGAGCGCGAGCAGATCGGCATCGATCAGCGTAACGGGCGGCGTGGCGTGACCGATCGGGCACACACCGCCGATTGCGTAACCGGTCTTCTCACGCACGAATTTGGCATCGGCGCGCGCGATCTCGCCGACGTGCGCCGCGACCTTTTTCTCGTCGACGCGATTCGCGCCGCTTGCGACCACCAGCACCGGCGCGTCATCCTCGCGGCGGCGAAACAGAATCGACTTGGCGATCTGCGCGACCTCGCAGCCGAGGCCCGCGGCCGCCTCAGCGGACGTCTTGCCGGTTTCCGGCAGCATCACAATCTGACCGGCGTGGCCGCGCTCGCGCAGCAGCAGAGCGACGCGCCGCGCCGAATCCGGCAGTGCGTCGAGGTCGCCAGAGGATGAGGAAGGGAGGTGGTCCGTCATAAAGCGCATTCCAGTAATCAGGTTAAATGCATGGTTAAACACACGCGCCTTGTTCGCTGCGTGCCTTGGCGAGCAGCGCCTTGCCGGCGCGAGAAGCGTTCGGCTTGCCGATCAGGTTCGAAATGAAATCGCCGATCGCGACGACCTGCGCGAGATCGACGCCGGTCTCGATGCCGAGGCCGTTCATCAGGTACAGCACGTCTTCGGTCGCGACGTTGCCGGTCGCGCCCTTCGCGTAGGGGCAGCCGCCGAGGCCCGCCACCGACGCATGAAAAATCTCGATGCCTTCCTGCAGCGCGGCGTAGATGTTGGCGAGCGCCTGGCCGTAGGTGTCGTGGAAATGGCCCGACAGTTGTTCGCGCGGAAACACCTGGGTGACGGCGGCGAAGATTTCGCGCGTGCGCTTAGGCGTGCCCACGCCGATCGTATCGGCGATATCGATCTCATCGCAGCCCAGCGCGGCGAACCGCTCCACCACGTCCACCACCGACGCCACCGGCACCTCGCCTTGATAAGGACAACCGAGCGCGCACGAGACGCTGCCGCGAATCCGCACGCCGTGTTCCCTCGCCGCCTGCGCAACGGGTTCGAAGCGCGCAATGCTTTCCGCGATGCTGCAATTGATGTTGCGCTGCGAGAACGCCTCGCTGGCGGCGCCGAAGATCACGATCTCGTCGGCCCGCGCCGCCAGCGCGCCTTCGAAGCCACGCAGATTCGGCGTCAGCACCGAGTAGATCGTGCCGGCGCGGCGCTCGATGCCGGCCAGCACCTCGGCGCCGTCGGCCATCTGCGGCACCCACTTCGGCGAGACGAACGAAGCCGACTCGACGTTACGAAAACCCGCCGCGGACAGGCGGTTGATCAGGTCGATCTTGACGGCGGTCGGCACAAAGTCTTTTTCGTTCTGCAGTCCATCGCGTGGACCGACTTCGACAATCTTGACGGCTTGGGGCAAGGCCATGATGAATCTCCTGTCTATCGACCCGAGCTGGCGCTTGAGCGCTCACTCCGGTCGCATGCAAAGCTGCCGCGCGAAGCGGCGCCGTAGCGGCCATTCTATTCAGTATCCGCGCTCGATATCGACCACGCCGCTCACCGCCTCGCCACGCATCAGCGCGGCGATCTTCTGCGCGACCTGGGCGACGCTCTCTTCGCGCAAGGTCTGCGCCGAACTGTGCGGGGTAATCGTAATGCGCGGCTCCTGCCAGAACAGATGATCGACGGGCAGCGGTTCCTCGCGGAATACGTCGAGCGTGGCGGCGGCGATCTGGCCGTCCGCGAGCGCATCGAGCAGATCCTGTTCGACCAGATGCGCGCCGCGTGCGACGTTGATCAGATATGCCCCGCGCGCGAGCTTCGAAAACGTGCGACGGTTCAGGACGTCGTGTGTATCCGGCGTGTGCGGCAGCAGGTTCACCAGCACCTTGACGCCGCTGAGAAACGCTTCGAATTGTGCTTCACCGGCGAAGCTGGTCACGCCTTCAATCTGGCGCGCGCTGCGGCTATAGCCGCGTACCGGCATGCCGAACGGCACGAGCGCGCGCGCCACATGGGTGCCGAGCACGCCGAGACCCAGCACGCCGACCGTGAAAGTGTCGCGCGGATGCGGGTCAAGCACCTTCCAGCGGCGTTGCGCCTGCAGGGTCTCGTATTCGTCGAAACGGCGCAGATAGCGCAGCACGGCATGCGTCACGTACTCGGCCATCTGCGGGGCCATGCCGGTGTCTTCGAGACGCACGAGCTGCGCGCGGCGCGGCAGCGTGCCCGGATGGGCGCGTTCGAGCGCGAGGATGGCGTCGACGCCCGCGCCGAGATTGAACACGGCACGTAGGCCGGCACGCTCCGCCAGCATTTCGCGCGGCGGGCGCCAGACGATGGCGAAGTCGGCGGGGGCGCTGTCGCCCGGCCGCCATTCGCGCAGTTCGGCCTCGGGCAGCGCCCGCGCGAAATCGTGCAGCCAGGCGGCGGCGTCGTTTTGGGAGGTGTAGAAGAGGATCTTCATGCGGTCGATATGAGCCTTATGCCCCCTCAAGCTCTGAGAAACGGCTGCAACGCCCATGGCTGGGCAGACGACGCGTGCGACATGGGTCTCCTCCGTTTTACGTATAGCCTTCATTCTACTTTTTCGAGACCGATTGCGCGCGCTTCAGCATGGACATGCAGTTGTCCGGCGGCGCGGATGACGGCGCGCGAGGTCATGGGCATGCGAAGCGGCGCGCCAATAAGCAAATCAGAAAAAGTTGGTTCGTGCCCGCCGGGCCGCGTTTCACAATAGGTTCTCGGATTGCTTGCCGGATTCCGGCAGCGAGGACAATCATGCTTTCATGCAGCAAATCGACATGGCCGCCGCGGCTCGTGACCGTACCTGGCTTGCACGGCAGCGAAGGCGCGCATTGGCAGACGTGGCTCGAACGGCAGTTCGCCCGCTCGCTGCGCGTCGAACAGGCGGATTGGGATGCGCCGGATCTGGCGGGCTGGGCGCGCTCGGTGCGCGAACTGCTGGCGCGCGAGCGCGGGCCGTTCGTGCTGGCGGCGCACAGTTTCGGTTGCCTTGCGGCGGCGCATGCCTTGCAGCAGGCGTCGTATGCCGGCGACGTAGTGGGCGTGCTGTTCGTGGCGCCGGCCAGTCCGGAAAAATTTATGTTCGCGGGACAGTTCGAGGCGCGGCGCCTCGGCGTGCCGTCAATCCTGATCGGCAGCGAAACCGATCCGTGGATGCCGCTGGCCGGCTCGCGCGAACTGGCGCAGCGTTTCGGCAGCGCCTTCGTGAATCTTGGCGATGCGGGGCATATCAACACGGCAGCCGGATTTGGGCCGTGGCCGCGCGCCAAGTACTTCGTCGATACGCTGGTGCATTGCGCGGCGCCGTTGCGGTTTCGGGATGAGGAGCCGCTGGAGGCGGTGAGTCACGCGCTGGTGTGAAGCCACGCGATATGCAAGACGCAAAATGGCCGCCTCATCGAGGCGGCCATTTTTATTTGGCAGCGGGTTGACCCGCTCAGGTTGGCCCGCTCAGCGTGCTCGCTTAATTCGCAGCCGCATGCCCGTCGCAACCGTGCTCGCAGCCGCTCTTGTCGAGCGGCATCTGCTGCGCCGCTTCCGCCCGCATCCCCAGACGCTCGAGCAGCTTGCGATCCGCTTCAGCTTGCGGATTGCTCGTCGTCAGCAACTGATCGCCGTAGAAAATCGAGTTCGCGCCGGCGAGGAAACACATCGCCTGTAGCGCTTCGTTCATCTGCTCGCGACCGGCTGACAGACGCACCATGGCGCGCGGCATCGTGATACGCGCAATCGCGATGGTGCGCACGAATTCGAACGGATCGAGCGCCTCGGTGCCGGTGAGCGGCGTGCCTTCGACCTGCACGAGGTTGTTGATCGGCACCGATTCCGGATACGGTTCCATGTTCGCCAGTTGCGCGATCAGCCCCGCGCGTTCGCGACGCGATTCGCCAAGTCCGACAATGCCGCCGCAGCACACGTTGATGCCCGCATCGCGCACGCGTTCCAGCGTGTCGAGACGATCCTGATAGGTGCGTGTCGAGATGATCTGGCCGTAAAACTCAGGCGACGTATCGAGGTTATGGTTGTAGTAATCGAGACCGGCTTCGCGCAACCCTTGCGCCTGGTGCGGCTCCAGCATGCCGAGCGTCACGCAGGTTTCGAGACCCATCGCCTTCACGCCGCGGATCATGTCCTTGATCGGTTCCAGGTGACGATCCTTCGGATTGCGCCATGCCGCGCCCATGCAGAAGCGCGTCGCGCCGTTGTCTTTGGCGAGCCGGGCGGCGGCGAGCACTTCGTCGACCGGCATCAGCTTGTCGGCCTTCAGGCCCGTGTCGTGATGCACCGACTGCGGACAATACGCGCAGTCTTCCTCGCAGCCGCCGGTCTTGATGGACAGCAGCGTCGAGAGTTGCACGGTGTTGGCGTCGAAGTGTTCGCGGTGCGTCTGCTGCGCGCGGAACATCAGGTCGTTGAACGGCAGTTCGTACAGCGCGACCACGTCGGCCACGCGCCAGCGGGCTGTGCCGGCAGCGGCCGCATTGGCTGCGTTGGCGGTGCCGGTGTGGGTCGAGTCCGTTTGCGGGCGGTCAAGGTGAAGCTGGGTCATATCGTCAATCCTCGTGGATGGAGATGAAGTGAGTTAGCGTTGCGCCGCGCGCAACGTCTGCAATAGGGCGTTGATGTCGAGGCAATCCGCCGCCGCGTCCGCGGAAACGGGACGCATGTGCGGCACGATGCCGAGCAGCGGCGCGTCGTACTGCTGCTTGAGCCGGCTGCGGATGGCGGCAATGTTTTCGTCCGCGTAGCCCATGTCCGGATCGACACGGTTCGCCACCCAGCCCGCCAGTTGCAGGCCGCGAGCGGCGATCGCCTCGGCGCTCAGCAACGCATGGCTGATGCAACCGAGCCGCATGCCTACCACCAGCACGACCGGCAGATTCAGGGCGAGCGCGAGATCGGCGGTGTCCTGCGTATCGGTGAGCGGCACGCGAAAACCGCCGACTCCTTCGACGACGACCATATCCGCGAGCTTAAGCGCCTGCGCATGGCAATCGACGATATGGCCGATATCGAGCGTGACGTGTTCCTCCGCCGCGACGATATGCGGCGCGGCGGGCGCCTTCAGCAGATATGGTGTGCGCAGCGCCGGCGGCAGCAGCACGCTGGAGGCGGCGTCGAGCTGGTCTGCGTCTTCGTTGTGCCAGACGCCATCCACTTCGAAGGCGCCGGCGGCGATCGGCTTCATCGCGGCGGCGCGCAGTCCTGCGCGCGTGAAGCCGCGCAGCAGCGCCGACGACACCAGCGTCTTGCCGATTTCCGTATCCGTGCCAGTGACGAACAGCGAAAGCGGTGACGTCATGCGGCCTCCTTGCCGAGTTGCTGCAGGCCGGCTTCGAGACGATCCAGATCCGCTTGCGAATGCGCGGCCGACAGCGAGATGCGCAGCCGTGACGTGCCGGCCGGAACGGTCGGCGGACGGATTGCCGGCACCCAGAGCCCGGCACGATCGAGCGTCGCGGCAATCCGCAGCGTGGCGTCGTTCGCGCCGATGATGAGCGGCTGCACGGCGGTGTGCGAATCGACCGGCAGCCACGGCGTGGCCTTGAGCATCGTGCGGGTGCGTTCGATCAGTTGCTGCAGATGAGCGCGCCGCGCATCGCCTTCGTCGCCGCCGATGATGCGCAGGCTCGCCGACACGGCATGCGCCGCAGCGGGCACCGAGGCCGTGGTGAAGATGTACGGACGGGCGCGCTGCACCAGCCATTCGATCACGGTTTCATGCGCCACGACGAACGCGCCGGACACACCCGCCGCCTTGCCCAGCGTGCCGATCGAAATCAGATGCGGCGAGCGCAGCGCCTCATGCGCAATGGCGCCGCGGCCCTGCGGGCCGAGCACGCCAAAGCCGTGCGCGTCGTCGAGAATCAGCCACGCGCCGTGCCGCTCCGCGAGTTCGAGCAGACGCGGCAGCGGGGCGACGTCGCCATCCATGCTGAACACGGTATCGGAGACGATCAGCTTTACTTCGGAGTCCGACGCTTCCAGCATCGCGCTCAAGGCTTCGGTGTCGGCGTGCGGGTAGACCTGCACGTCGGCGCGCGAGAGCCGCGCACCGTCGATCAGCGAGGCGTGGTTCAGGGCATCCGAGAACAGCGTGGCGCCACGGCCGGCGAGCGCGGTAAGCGTCGCGAGATTCGCCATGTAGCCGGTGCTGAAGTACAGGGCGCGCGGGGCATCGACGAAGCCGCCTGCAAAGCTGGCGAGATCGTCCTCGAGTTGCGCATGCGCGCGCGAATGGCCACCCAGCAGATGCGAACCGCCACTGCCGGCGCCATAACGACGCGCGCCTTCGGCAATGGCGGCAACCAGCAGCGGATGCGCGGCGAGCCCGAGGTAGTCGTTGCTGGCGAAGCCGATCATCTCGCGGCCATCGACCGTCATGTGCGCGGCGCACGGTGTGTCGGCTATGCGGCGACGGCGGCGCAGGCCCTGTGCGTCGAGATCCGCGAGGCCTTGTTGAAGGCTTTCGAGCAACGGCATCATGCGGCCTCCGCGAGTGTGGCGTCGAAGGTCTCGCGTGTGCGGGTTGCCAGTAGGGCGAGTTCCGCGTCGTCGAGAATATACGGCGGCATCAGATACACCGTGGTCGAGATCGGCCGCAGCAGCAGTTCTCGCTGCAAGGCGTTTTCGAAGAAACGGCGCGAGAACGTCCTGGCCTGTTGTGCCTCGTCGATGACGGCATCGAACGCGAAGATCGTGCCGCACTGACGCAGATTACGCACCTGCGGATGTTCGGCGAGCGGGGCGAGCGCCGCGCGCAGCGTGGCCGACTTCCGCGCGTTGACGGCGAGCACGTTGTCGCTTGCGAACAGATCGAGCGTCGCGAGCGCGGCGCGGCAGGCGAGCGGATTGCCGGTGTACGAATGCGAGTGCAGGAAACCGCGCGTGGTGTCGTCGTCGTAGAACGCGGCGAAGATTTCATCGCGCGACAGCACGATGGAAAGCGGCAGATAGCCGCCGCTGATGCCTTTCGACAGACACAGGAAGTCGGGCCAGATGCCGGCTTGCTCGCAGGCGAAGAACGTACCGGTGCGGCCGCAACCGACGGCGATTTCATCGGCGATCAGATGCACGCCATATTGATCGCATAGCGCGCGCAAGCCGGCGATATACGACGCATCGTGCATGGCCATGCCGGTGGCACATTGCACGAGCGGCTCGACGATGAGCGCGGCGATCTTGCTGCTGCGTGCCTCGAACAGGGCGCGCACGGCATCGAGGGCGCGACGCGCGACATCGGCTGCGGTTTCGCCTGGCGCCGCGTTGCGCGCATCGGGCGACGCCGCGACGTGTGCATGGCGAATCAACGGATCGTAGGCGTCCTTGAACAGGGCGACATCCGTGACACCAAGCGCACCGATCGTCTCGCCATGGTAACTGTTAGCAATGCAGACGAATTCCTGCTTGTCGCCGAAACCACGATTGCGCCACGAATGGAAGCTCATTTTCAGCGCGATCTCGACGGCAGAGGCGCCATCCGAGGCAAAGAAAGCATGGCCGAGCGTGCGCTGCGTGAGAGCGGCGAGCCGCTCGGCGAGTTCGACGGCGGGTTCGTGCGTGCAACCGGCGAGCATGGCGTGTTCGAGCGTGTCGAGCTGATCCTTCAGCGCCGCGTTGATGCGGGGGTTGGCGTGGCCGAACAGGTTGACCCACCAGGAGCTGATGGCATCCAGATAGCGATGCCCGGCGCGATCATAGAGCCATGGACCGGAGCCGCGGGCGATGGGAATGAGCGGCAGACGCTCGTGGTGTTTCATCTGGGTGCAGGGGTGCCAAACGGCACGCAGGCTGCGGGCGACCCAGTCGTCGGTGCTTGCGGGTGTCGCTTCGGTTGCTGGTGTGGTGTTCAAAACTACTCCGGTACGGGGCGGCGCTTTTTGTCTCGCGCTGCACGTGTGCCACTTTTTCTACGCTGATCGGGGGCTTTTTTGTCCTCCACGGGCGGAATGCGGGCAGGCTGGCTGCGGAGGGGTCGAGATTAGCGCTTTCTTTCTGTTCGTGCACTACCCGCTGAGGGGGTGGTTTTTCCCTTCGGGGATGGGGTTTGGCGTGGTTCTCTGCAGGTGATTGCTGTTTGGGATAGATCGGGGGAAATGGGGGGAGTTGGCGACGGTAAAGTCATGGGGGGGTGGGAAAAATCTTTGGGGGTGGGGTGGGTTTTTTGCCTGCGGCGGGTTGTTGTTGTTCTGGATGTTTTGGCCTTTCCTTGCATTGTTATTGGTTTGCTAGCGATGCCCCTGTGCGGGGCGGCACTTACTTTCTTTGCCGCCGCAAAGAAAGTAAGCAAAGAAAGCGGGCTGCAACCGCTAGCCAGTAGGTGTCCACCACTTGCCTGATCCCGGAGTGGTCCGAGACGAGACCATCCCTCGCAACTCCCCCGCTCGTGACAAAGGGCTCATTCATCCCACTCCGCACTGCGTGCGTCGCGGTTGGGTTTGCAGGGGAAGGCGGGGCCGGGGGGTGAGACGGGTTGGGCTGCAAAAAAGACATTAGGTATCCTGCAGAATATGCAGGAGGAGTCATGCCAAACGGCGGGGCGCGCAGCGCGACGCTGGAGCGGATGAGCCCTGTGTCATTAGGAGGTGATGGTGCGAGAGGACATCTCGTCTTGGGCCGTTCCCTGTTGCAGACCGGGATGGCTCACTACGGGCTAGCGGTTGCAGCCCGCTTTCTTTGCTTACTTTCTTTGCGGCGGCAAAGAAAGTAAGTGCCGCCCCGCACAGGGGCAACGCAAGCAAACCAATAAGACTGCAAGGAAAGGCCAACGAATAATAGAAGGAAAGGCCAAAGAAGAATGGAAGGAAAGACCAAAGCATCCAGAACAACAACAACCAAGCCGCCGCAGGCAAAAAAACAAAGAAACCCCCATCACTCCCGACTAGCCAATGCCCCTTGCTTATCCTCCCCACCCTTCCCACCGGCGGAGCCAACAGCCCCCCCAGCACTAGCCGTCTGCGAAGAAGAATCCTTCCAAACGACTGCGTCATTCACGGCATACAACCGGCAAGGGTCCGAACTCTGTTTCTGGCAATTGGCCACGGCAACCGACATCGGATCGTCGCCGCCCTCCGCCCACGACCACGCGCCCGAATCGGAAACGGCAAAGGCCCGGCTAGGATACTGATGCAAAAAGTTGCGATATCCAGCCCGCCCCGCCTCGTCGACGAAAGGCACCGAGGTCACCGCATCCAAAGCCGCAAAGCCGCTCGCCTTGGGCGGCGCCGGATCCGCGACGCGGTATTGCACGCCCGTCGGCATTCCCACGCGCGCGAGGAAGGCCTCGACTGCCGGCCACCAGACGCGCACGCCGTCGCGGTCGCCTACCAGGCGGTGGGCGTCGTTCTTGTAGATGCCGAAGTCCACCATCTTGGCATTTGCGCCATGCGCCGAATACGCCGCGTACATGCTCGCCACCAGCGGCTGTGACCAGATCGAATCGTTATCGCCATACAGCCACAGCGACGGCACGCTCGTCTTTTCGCCATAGGTGCCAAACGCATTGGTGAGATTGCCCTGCCAGTCGGTGCAGGCGTCCTGCCGCAAGCCGCCCGAGAAATTGATCAGCGCCCGCACGCCCGGCGCGGCTTCGACGCCATACGCGATCGTCGCGAGGCCGCCGTGCGACGTACCCGCCACCACGATGTGCTGCGCGTCGACATAAGGCTGCTTCGACATGAACGCCACCGTCGCCGCGACATCGCCTGCCTGGCCCAGGCCGTTGCGCAGAACATCGCAGCCGTCCTGCTCGTAAGTGCCGCCCGATTGTCCGAAACCCTGGCGGTTCGGGGCGACCACCACGTAGCCGCGCCGCACGAACTCGCGCGCGAACGGCAGCGGGTCGCTGCGCGCCTGCATGCGCGGGTCGCCCGGCATCTTGCCGTGATTGAAGACGATCATCGGGAATGGGCCCGGACCGTCCGGCTTGTAAATGGTGGTTTCGAGCGTGATGGTGCCGGCGGCGTCCACCGGTACGCGGATGACCTGCTGGTTGAGGCCGGCCGCGGGCAGGTAAGTGTCGTCGTCGAGAGCGATGCGGGGAATTTCTGCGCGCGTAAGCGGGCCACCTTGCGAATCGGCAAGCGGATCGGCGTGTGCGAACGACACGGCATATCCCGCCCATGCACATACCATCGCACCGATCGTCAGAAATTTTCTGCAACCCATTCGCAGCACCCACCTTGAAGTACGTCTTTAACCTGCACCCTCTGCTGTCTCATTGCATTCCGCTGACAATCGCCTTTCGGAAATATTTGCGGCACAAAAAGACACTCGCGTGCGTTGCGCGCCAAGCGCACACACGCGGATCGAGATCGCCCGGGATAACCCACACTGCTGGCCGACGCGACCCCACGCGCCGATGGTGAGCAGCACACGATGCACAGCAGGCAAATTCGCCGGATGACGCGCTGGCGTTGCTTCTGTTCATCTTTTGCGGGGACGGTTTGGACCGCGCTCTCACAACGTGCCGCTACAAAACCTACAGGCCGATCCTGGCACGACAATTTGTCTTTGTGCAATTAAGGAGAACCCGCGACGAATAAATTCGTAGTGCTCGACACGTCACCGATGCGCGCAATCGCCGCGTATGCAGCGCGTCGCGTGGAGAGCGGGAGAAATGACCGACGCGGCCAATGTGGCACAGAGCCAACACCCATGCCGGCGCGATTCTGAAGGGGATACGTGACGGTGCAATTAATGCACTGACCGCGTTTGTGACATGACGCATGACAGCGTATGGCGGCGGCACCGAAGTCTTTCGGCTTATTACCGCGCGTGGCGTCGATAACGCGAGGCTCAGCTCTCGCTGACGTCGCCGTCGAGATAGCGCCAGCGGCCGTCGTCGCCGCGCACGAAGCGGCTCAGCTCGTGCAGGCGATGGGCTCGTCCGCCGACTTTGTATCGTGCGACGAATTCGACTTCCGCGTGGGTGTCGTCCTGCGCGGCGAAGCGTTTAATTTGCAGACCTAGCCATTTCGGTGCGTCGGGTGCGGCGGGGTCCGCGTCGATATCCGCCGGACGGGTTGGCGGCGCCCACGTGGCGCGCAGATAGTCGTTCGCGCCGAGCACATAGGCGCTATAGCGCGAGCGCATCAATTCGAGCGCCGTGGGCGCGGCCTTGCCTGCGTCGATGTAAGGGCCGCAGCAATCCGCGAAGCGCGGCGGCTTCGCACCGCTGCGCAGATTCGGCGCCGCGCCGCCGCAAGGGCATTCGGACGGTCGTTGGGTTGTCAACGATATGGAGTTCATTGAATTTCGGTTCGGACCGCGTGAGTGGGTTACCAGTCGAGCGCGGTGCCGTCGTATTGAAAGAAGCGGCCGTTAAACGATTCGTGCGCCGCCGCGGCATGCGTCAACACCTCGCGCATGCCGTGCACGCTGCGCTCCGGATCGATGGCGGCCTGCGGGCCGCCCATGTCGGTGCGGACCCAGCCCGGATGTAGCGCGACGCAGGCTGCCCGCCGCGTCTGCAAGGAGGCGATTTTCAGCGCGTCGTTCAGCGCCGCCTTGCTCACGCGATACAGCCAGCCCGTCGTGCCGGTCGCCTCGGCGATGCTGCCCATCTTGCTCGACAGCACCGCGAGCACGCCGCCAGCATCCTCGACGAGCGGCAGCAGGATCGGCAGCAGTTGCATCGGGCCGCGCACGTTGGTCACCATCACCGTGTCGAAATCTTCGGCGGTGACCGTCTCGATGCTCTCGGTGCGCGGACCGTAGACGCCCGACACCACAATCGCGGCATCGAGCCGTTCGCCATCGAGCTTCCAGCCGAGCGCGGCGATTTCCGTCTGCGAGGTGACGTCGAGCGAAAACGTCTCGGCGCCGAGGGCCTTGAGGGCATCGAGCGACGTCTCGTCGCGCGCGGTGGCGAGCACCCGCCAGCCGGACTGTTTGTACTGCCGGGCAAACTCACGGCCGAGGCCGCGCGACGCTCCCACAATCAACACTGTCTTCATACGTCTACCTCATGATTTGCAGCACGCGTGCGCGCGACCCGCGCACGCCTCGCACGCTTCACACCAGTTCGATCCCCATCGCCGTCGCTTCGCCACCGCCGATGCACAGCGTCGCGACACCGCGTTTCAGTCCGCGATGTTTTAGCGCGCCGATCAGCGTCACGAGAATGCGCGCGCCGGATGCGCCGATCGGATGACCGAGCGCGCACGCGCCGCCGTTCACATTGACCTTCTCATGCGGCAAATGATGTTCCTTCATCGCGGCCATCGTGACCACGGCAAATGCTTCGTTCACCTCATAGAGATCCACCTCGTCCGCGCGCCAGCCGTTCTTCTCGAACAGCTTGCGGATCGCGCCGACCGGCGCCGTGGTGAACTTCGCGGGTTCCTGCGCGAAGGTCGAATGACCGACCACGCGTGCGAGCGGTGTCACGCCGAGTTGCTTCGCGGTCGATTCGCGCATCATCATGAGCGCTGCCGCGCCATCTGAAATCGAGGACGAATTCGCCGCCGTCACCGTGCCGGTTTTGCTGAAAGCCGGCTTGAGCGTGGCGATCTTTTCGAGGTTGGCCTTGAACGGCTGTTCGTCACGTTCGATGGTGACGTCGCCTTTGCGGCTTTCCACCTTGACCGGCGTGATCTCCCACGCGAACGAGCCGTCTTCGTTGGCACGCTTGGCGCGCTTGAGCGATTCCACCGCGAAAGCGTCCTGCGCCTCACGCGTGAAGTCGAACGATGCCGCGCATTCTTCGGCGAACGTGCCCATCAGACGGCCCTTTTCGTAAGCGTCTTCGAGACCGTCGTAGAACATGTGGTCGATCACCTGGCCGTGACCCATGCGCATGCCGTTGCGTGCCTTGGGCAGCAGGTAGGGCGCGTTGGTCATGCTCTCCATGCCGCCGGCGACCATCACATCCACCGAGCCCGCGGCCAGCATGTCGTGCGCGAACATCGCCGCACGCATGCCGGAGCCGCACATCTTGTTCACGGTGGTGCTGCCCGTGCTCAACGGCAGACCTGCGCCGAGCGCCGCCTGGCGCGCCGGCGCCTGGCCCAGACCGGCCGGCAGCACGCAGCCCATCACGACTTCATCCACCTGTTCGGGCTTGAGGCCCGCGCGCTGCACGGCGGCCTCGATCGCGATGGCGCCGAGTTGCGGTGCCGTGAGCGTGGCGAAATCGCCCTGAAATGCGGCCATTGGAGTACGGGCGGCCGCGACGATCACGACCGGATCGGCCGGGGTGTTGTACTTTGTCTCACTCATGTTTTAGCTCCTTGATCACACCTTCCACGACGGCCGGCACGTCGCCGAGCCGGGCCGCATCGGCCGCGACCACGTCGTTGTCTGTTCTGTGCGCGCCGCTCGCCGACACGGCGGCCACACAGCGCGCATACGTTTCGTCGAGCATGCCGGGCTCGCCGATCATCATGCCCAGATTGCGCACCTTGCCGTCGTGCACGCCGTAAGCCCAGCCATGCACCGTCAGTTCCTGGCCGCGCGCCCACGCGTCGTTGACGATGGTTGTCCGGCATACGTTGACGACTTGTTCGATGGTGTTCAGTTCCACGAGGCGCCGATGCCGCGCTTCGCCCATCGGCCATCCCTCGAGCAGCGCGGCATGCTTGGTGCGCACGTCCTGCACGTGATGCAGCCAGTTATCCGCGAGTCCCACGCGCCGGCCATGCAGCGCCGCGGCGACACCGGAGCAGCCGTAATGGCCGACCACCATGATGTGCTTGACCTTCAGCAGGTCGACCGCGAACTGGATCACCGAGAGGCAGTTCAGGTCCGTATGCACGACGACATTGGCGATGTTTCTGTGCACGAATACTTCGCCCGGCGGCAGCCCGATGATCTGGTTAGCCGGCACGCGCGAATCCGAGCAGCCGATCCACAGATATTCCGGCGTCTGCTGATGAGCGAGCCGCGAGAAATACTCGGGATCCTCGGACAGTTTGCGGGTCACCCACTTGTCGTTGTTGTCGAACAGATGGGCGAGCGGGTTGGGCAGGGCAGAGGCGTTTGAGTTCATGGTGCTTCAGGTGGTTACTGGACCGTTGGACGGGTCGGTGTCTTTACAGGGCATGCGGCTCGCGCGCGCCGCTTTCGAGCAGCGCGCGCGCCTGGGCTTCGTATTGCGCGAGATCTTCGAGCGTGGCGTTCAGGTCTTCGAGCTGACGTTCGAGCACCTCGCGGTGCCGCGTCACCGTGGCGAGGAAGGCGTGCAATTGCGGCGCGGTGTCTGTCGGCGATTCGTACAGGTCGAGCAGGTCGCGGATCTCCGACAGCGTGAAGCCGAGCCGCTTGCCGCGTAGCGTCAGCTTCAGGCGGGTGCGGTCACGACCCGAATACACGCGCCGCAAGCCGCTCGACCCTTCCCGGCTCGGTGAGAGTAAACCCTGGTCTTCGTAGAAACGAATCGCGCGCGGCGTGACGTCGAATTCACGCGCGAGCTCGGTGATGGTGTATTGCGTGTTCATTGGGACGTCCCGTAGCCGGGCAGAAAAACCGATTGGACGATAGAATCGACGTTTACGTTATCGTCAACTTGAGCAAAGCGCAACCGTGGCGCGCGGCGGTGAAGTGACCACCCCGCCACGCGCCAGGCAACAAGACCGCCGCGAGACCGGCGCAGGAAACCCTCACCATGAATGCTCTCGAACACCAACTCGACTACCCGTTCAAGGACACCCTGCCGGAACCCGGCCACGCGTTCGAAGTGACGCCCGGCGTGTTCTGGCTGCGCATGCCGCTGCCGTTCGCGCTCGATCACATCAACCTGTGGCTGATGCGCGATGAAATCGACGGCCAGAAGGGCTGGACGGTGGTCGATTGCGGCATCGCTTCGGACACGATCAAGGCGAACTGGGAGCAGGTCTTCGACACGGCATTGGAGGGCTTGCCGGTGCTGCGCGTGATCGTCACGCATTGTCATCCGGATCACGTGGGTCTTGCGCACTGGGTCTGCACGGGCGGCGAGAAGCAGCGCTGGAACGTCCGGCTCTGGATGACGCTTGGCGAATACATGCAGGCCCGCGTGATGGCGGCCGGCGACGGCTCGACCGCCGGCGGCGCGGGCGCCGCGCGGCACTTCGCCCGGCACGGCCTGACCGACGAGGTGTCGCTCGACAAGCTGCGCAATCGCACGAACTACTACTCGAATCTCGTGCCGGCCGTGCCGGGCCAGTATCGGCGCCTGCGTGAAGGTCAGGATGTCGTGATCGGCGGCAAGCGCTGGCGTGTCGTGACGGGATACGGCCACTCGCCGGAGCACTGCGCGCTGCATAACGAAGCGGACGGCGTGCTGATTTCCGGCGATATGGTGTTGCCGCGCATCTCCACCAACGTGTCGGTGTTCGACATGGAGCCCGAGGGCAGCCCGCTTGCGCTGTATCTGGAATCGCTTGGCCGCTACGAGACGATGGCGGAGGATACGCTCGTGCTGCCGTCGCATGGCAAGCCGTTTCGCGGGGTCCGCACGCGCATCGCGCAATTGCGCGAGCATCACGACGCGCGCCTCGCCGAAGTGCGCGAGGCGTGCGCCGAGAAACCGCGCAGCGCGGCGGACATCGTGCCGCTCATGTTCAAGCGGCAACTCGACGTCCATCAGTTGACGTTTGCGATGGGCGAGGCGCTCGCCCATTTGCATCTGCTGTGGCTCGCGGGCGAATTGCAGCGCAGCGAGGACGCCGACGGGGTGATCCGGTTCGCGCCTACTGCACCGTCACCGTCGTAAAGTTCTGTCGCCCGAACGGACTGACGTGATAGCCGCTCACGTTGGTGCGCGTGATGGCCGCCGCGGTCGGATAACCGAGCGGAATCCACAGCGCCTGATCGTGAATGATCTGCTGCGCGGCTTCATACGCCTTGGCGCGTTTGGCCTGATCCGGCGTGGCCTTGCCTTCGGCAATCAGCTTGTCCAGATCGGCGTCGCAGAAGCGCGCGAAGTTGATGCCCGACTTCACCGCGTTGCAGCTGAACAGCGGCGACAGGAAGTTGTCCGGATCGCCGTTGTCCCCGGCCCAGCCCATGAACAGCGAATCATGCTGACCTTGCTTGGCCTCCTTGATCAGCTCGCCCCACTCGATCACCTTCACGTCGGCCTTCACGCCGATCTTCGCAAAATCGGCCTGTAGCAGTTCGGCGCCGGCTTTCGGATTCGGATTGAGCACGCTGCCGGTCGGACGAACCCAGACGGTGGTCGAGAAGCCGTTCGGGAAACCGGCTTCGGCCAACAGGCTCTTCGCCTTCGCCGGATCATACGGCCACGGCTTGACCGACTTGTTGTAGCTCCACGTGTTCGGCGGATACGGATTCACTGCCGCCGTCGCGGTGTTGTCGAACACGGTCTTCAGATACGTCGTGCGGTCGAACGCCATGTTTAGCGCGGCGCGCACCTTCTGGTTGTCGAGCGGCTTTTTTTCCGTGTTGAGCGCGACGAACGCGGTCATGAAGGCGGGCGTCTGCACCACCGCGAGCGACTTGTCGGTCCTGGCGTCGGCGATATCCTGCGGCTTCGGCGAAAGCGCGATCTGGCATTCGCCGGTCTTCACCTTCTGGGCCCGCACCGTGGCGTCCGGCGTGATCGCGTAGATCAGGCGGTCGATCTTCGGCTTGGCGCCCCAGTATGTCGGGTTGACGTCGTAGCGAATCACGGCGTCTTTCGTGTAGCTCTTCAGCACGAACGGGCCGGTGCCGATCGGCTTGGCGTTCAGGTCGACCTGCTTGCCTGCCTTGAGCAACTGGTCGGCGTATTCGGCGGAATAGATCGAGGCGAAGCCCATCGTGAGAATGGAGATGAACGTCGCGTCCGGCTGGTTCAGTTCGAACTTGACCGTGTTGTCGTCGACCTTCGAGACCGACTTGATCAGCTTGGGCAGACCCATCGATTGCGCATGCGGGAAGCCGCTCGCGCCCGTCACCTTGTGCCACGGATTGCTGTCGTCGAGCATGCGCGTGAAGCTGAAGACCACGTCGTCGGCATTCAGCGCATGGGTGGGCTTGAAGTAGTCGGTGGTCTGGAACTGCACATTGGGACGCAGATGGAAGGTGTAGGTGAGGCCGTCGGGGCTCACGTCCCAGCTTTGCGCGAGCGCCGGCACCGCCTTCTTCGCGGCTTCGTCATACGCGACCAGCGGGTTGAAAATCACATCCGCCGAGGCATTCGTCGTGACGAGCGAGTTGAACTGCACCACGTCGAAACCGTCCGGGCTCGATTCGGTACAAACGACCAGCGGTTTGGCCAATGCGAGCGCAGGCGCTGCGGCGAGTAGAGCGGCAACGACGGCGACGGGCAATTTAATGCGCATAGGATCTCCCTTAACAGGCGCGGGCACGCAAACGGCCCGCGCGGACCACCGGCTTTATTGTGATACGTTTTCGGGGCCGGCGCAGGGCATGCCCGCGCGATCCCGCCAGCGCGCAGCTTAGCGAAGGGTGGTTGTGCCGACAACAAACGAATCGGCATATCCATATGGAAACGGTTTTCTGCACGCGGTCGATGCGCTGAATGCCTTAACGGATCGCAACCCGTCTCAAGGCGGCGACGTCAATCGGCCGTGCGCGGCTTGCGCGGTGCTTTCTCGAAGGCGCGGTCGTAGATCCAGCGCGGCAGCACATGCAACAGCATGGCCACCACGCGCATCTGCCACGGATAGATCGCAAACGACTGGCCGCGCCCGATTGCATCGGCCACCTTGGCGGCGAAGCGGTCGGCATCCATCAGGAACGGCATGGGATACGGATTGTGCGCGGTCATCGGCGTGCGGATATAGCCGGGCGCGATCGTCACCACGTCGACGCCCTTGGGCCGCATCTCGACGCGTAAGGCTTCGAGATACTTGAATGCGGCAGCCTTCGAGGCGCTGTACGCGCCAGAGCCCGGCAAGCCGCGCACGCCGGCCACGCTCGCCAGGCCGACCAGCGCGCCCTTGCGCGCCGCCATCATGGCTGCCGCGAACGGCTCGAAGGTGGCGACCATGCCGAAGTAGTTGACGTCCATGACTTCGCGAAAAGCGTGCAGGTCGCCGTGGCCGGTGACCGCGCCTCGGCTGATGCCCGCATTGGCAATGACGATGTCGGGGCAGCCGTGGGCTTCGATGAACTGCGCGGCGGCGGCCGCCAGTGCATCCGCGTCGCGAACGTCGACGGGATAGATCGAGATGGAATGCTGGGGATGGGACTGTCTGAAGCTGGCGAGCGCGTCGCCGCGACGGGCGACGAGGCCGAGAATCGCGCCGCGCCGTGCATATTCGGCGGCGAGCGCGAGACCGATGCCGCTCGATGCGCCGGTGATGAAAACCTTCAGAGGGGTGCTCATACCGGCGCCGGGGCCTTACATCTTCTTCGCGCGGATCTGGGCGACCAGATAGTCGAGCACCTGCAGCGTGCCGGGCAGGCTGTTCGTCGCGGCGGGGCCGGTTTCATACTTGCCCTGCACGGCCAGCGTCGGCACGCCGTCGATCTTGTAGTCGTCGAGCAGCTTCTTGTCGCGCTGGATCTCGCTTTGCGTCGAGAACGAGTTGTACGCGTCCATGTACTTCTTCGGATCCACGCCGTTCTTGGCGAGGAATTTCTGCTGGTCTTCCGGCGTCAGCAGATAGTCCTTGTTGACGTGGATTTCGTTGAAGACGACCGGCGTGAGCTTTTCTGCGAGCCCGAGCGCGTCGAGCGCGTGGTACATCTTCGAATGCGGGATGAAGTCGTCGCGGAAGGCTACCGGCACGCGCTTGAACACGACGTCCGGACTTTGCTTCTTGATCCATGTTTCGAGGTACGGGTTGAATTCGTTGCAGTGCGGGCAGCCATACCAGAAGAATTCGGTGACTTCGATCTTGCCTGCGGGTACGTCGATGGGCTGCGGTTGCGACAGGACGGTGTAGTCCTTGCCGGCGACGGGCGCAGCCGGCGATGCCTCTACGGCCGCGCTGACGAGGCCGAGTGAAAGGAAGAGAATGCTCAGCAGTTTTTTCATGTCGAGGGGACCCAATTAGGCGGAATAACGGTGGCGTGGCGTTGCAGTGAAACGCATGGCTGTCACCGTTATGAGTGTGTGGCGGCAGGCCTCTGCCGTGCTTGAGACTCGCGCGGCACGCCGAGGTTCAGCGTGCCGCGTATGACGGCGTATTACTGCTTGGTAAAGCGGATCACGGCGGTGTCGACGCCGGCGTCGGACAGACGCTGACGTGCCGAATTCATGTCCTCGAACTTCGAGAACGGCCCGATGCGCACGCGATAGTACGTCACGCCGCCGGCATCGCGCTGCGTCACCTTCGATTCGAAACCCTGGAAGGCGAGGCGTGCGCGTTGCTGCTCGGCATCCGCGGAGGTCTTGTACGCGCCTACCTGGAGGAAGTAGCCGCTGTTCGCGTCAGCCGCCGACGGCGCTGCACCCGAGCCCGGTTTGGCGGCATTCGACGCCGCGTTGGCCGCCGTCGTGCCGGCTGGCGCGCTGGTGGCCTGCGGCGGCTTCTTCACCGTGCCGGACGCGGCGTTATCCTGTGCCGGCTGCGGCGCGACCGCGACGCCGTTCGCGCTGGACGAACTGGCCGGCGGCACTTCGACGATCTCAGGTTCCTGCAGCAGACCCGGCTGGCCCTGCGTTTGACCCTGCGGCGCGGTGTTCGGCGGTGCGGGTTGAGCGGCCTGCGGCACCGCCTGGCCCGGCGTCTTGCCTTGCAGCGGACGGTTCGGATCGTATTGCGCTTCGCTCGCGCTGGTGTCGGACGCGGCGGGCGGCGCCACTTTGGCGACAAACGGCGTAGGCGCCCGGGTGATATATAGCGCCACCACTACCGCGATTGCCAGGCCGACAATCAGGCCCAGTACGATGCCGAGAAAAGTGCCCCCGGTTTGCTTCGACTGCTTCGTTGTGCGGCGTGGTTTTGCCATCGTATAAATCACCTGCAAAAAGAATCCTGGAACGGCCGTCGATTATAACGACGGCCGCATGCATGTCGTGCCGGAGGACTTACATCTTTTCGGGAGCAGAGACGCCGATCGTCGCAAGGCCGTTTGCCAGCACCTGGCGCGTGGCGGCGAGCAGGGCGACGCGCGCGTTGCGCTGCGCTTCGTCGTCGACCAGGACGCGTTCGGCCTTGTCATTGTAGAACGAGTGGAATTCGCCCGCGAGGTCACGCAGATAGAAGGCGACCGCGTGCGGCGCGAGTTCGTCGGCGGCGTGCTGCAGCATGTCGGGGAATTCCGCCAGCTTTTGCAGCAGCGCCATGGCGCGCTCGCTGGTGAGCAGCGACACGTCCACCTTGGGCAGGATCGCCTCGTCGGTGCTGTAGCGCGTCTTCGCTTCGTTGATGACCGAGCAGATGCGGGCGTGCGCGTACTGCACGTAATGCACCGGATTTTCGTCGTTCTGCTTGAGCGCGAGGTCGATGTCGAAGACGAATTCCGTATCCGCCTTGCGGGAGATCAGGAAGAAGCGCACGGCGTCGCGGCCGCGGCGGATCGTCGCTTCGTCGAGCAGCTCCGGCGATGTCTCCGAGCCCAGCGTGGCGCCGCCCGACCATTCGATCAGATCGCGCACAGTCACATAACTGCCCGCGCGCTTGGAGATTTTCACTTCCTGGCCATCGCGCATCACCGTGACCATCTTGTGCAGGATGTAGTCGGGATAGCCCTTCGGAATGCCGATGCCCAAGCCCTGCAGGCCGGCGCGCACCCGCGCGATGGTGCCGTGGTGGTCCGAGCCCTGCACGTTGATGACCTTGGTGAAGCCGCGTTCCCACTTGGCGACGTGATAGGCGACGTCCGGCACGAAGTAGGTGTAGGTGCCGTCGGTCTTGCGCATCACGCGGTCTTTGTCGTCGCCGTCGTCCGTGGTGCGCAGCCACAGCGCGCCTTCCTGCTCATAGGTCTTGCCCGCGGCGATCAGCGCGGCCACCGTCTTTTCGACGCGGCCTTCCGAGTACAGCGACGATTCGAGGTAATACTGATCGAACTTCACGCCGAAAGCCTGCAGGTCCATGTCCTGCTCGTGACGCAGATACGCCACAGCAAAGCGGCGGATGGCGTCGAGGTTCTCGACGTCGCCTTCGCCCTTGACCGCATCGACATCTTTCGCGGCGACGGTCTCGCCATTCATATAGTCGCGCGCGATGTCGGCGATGTAGTCGCCGTTGTAGGCCGATTCCGGCCAGCCCGCGTCACCCGGCTTGAGACCCCGTGCGCGCGCCTGGGTGGAGACGGCCAGCGTATGGATCTGCACGCCGGCATCGTTGTAGTAGAACTCACGATGCACGTCGTAGCCTTGCGAAGCGAGCACGTTCGAGAGTGCGTCGCCCAATGCCGCCTGGCGTCCATGGCCGACGTGCAGCGGACCGGTGGGGTTGGCCGAGACGAATTCGACCAGCACGTGCTTGCCGGTGTCGCGTTGCGAGCGGCCGAAGGCTTCCTTTTCCGCGAACACGGCGCCGATCACCGCCTGCTTGGCAGCGGGCGCGAGGCGCAGGTTGATGAAGCCGGGGCCGGCTACTTCGGCACTTTGCACGAGGCCCTGAGCCTGCGGATTGGCGGTGAGGGCATCGACGATCTGCTGGGCGAGCTGGCGCGGATTGGCGCGCAGCGGCTTGGCCAGTTGCATGGCCACGTTGCAGGCGATGTCGCCGTGGGCAGCGACTTTCGGGCGCTCCAGCGTGATGGCGGGGCTGACAAAGGCGGCTTCGGCGGCGCCTTGGGTTGCCTCTACGACCTGCTGCACGGTGTCGGCGAGCAGTGATTCGAGTGTCTGTTTGTGTGCGGGCAGCATGCTTGTTGCGAGTCCAGTGAGGCAGTGCGGTGAAACGGGAGCGGCCGCGATGGGCCGTGCGGTCCGCGATCCAGCCTGACGCGGCGCGCTTTTCCGTCAGGACGGATTTTAGCAGGTGCTAATATGTCCAATGAGATGCCCACCAAGGGCCGTGGCCGCCGCCTCGTGCGAGCGAGTCAACGAAGCCCGCGCAGACGGTTGTTCCACGGCTGTCGGCGCGTAATCCAACAAGATAAAAGGGAACAGTCATGCTGATTACTTTCAAGTGCCGCGCCGCTCCGGATGTGGTGATGCTGGAAAACCTGGCGCAGTATCTGGTCGGCATCGTCGGCAAACGCCTTGGCGAGCGTGGAGTCATCATGCACGACGAACTCGGCGAGGCGATTACCAAGCTGGAATCGGCGATCAGTTCGGATAAACAGGAGCGCGCCGAACACGACGGCCACTTCCACGAAGGCGAAGACGGCCACGATCATCACGAGATTCCGATTGGCCTTGCGCAACGCGCGTTTCCGTTCCTCGACATGCTGCGTGCGGCGCAGAAGGACGGCGCGGATATCATGTGGGGCGTCTGAGCGCGGTCTACCTGCGCCCGGAATGGCGCGGCGCGGTAGCCGGGCGGCTTTCCTCAGACCAGACCGCACGCCTCGCGCAACGCCGCCTCACGTATCAGGATGACCAAAGACAAGAGCCCGCTCGAAGCGGGCTCTTGTCTTTTATGCGGCTGCATAAGGCGGATGTGGGTGCAATTGTCCGGGCAGCGGACGGCGCGTTCCGGCGGGAAGTACGAAGCACGGCCGGCGCGCCCGCCATCTGGAGCGCCGACCGGCGCGTCGCGAACTTACTGGCTGGCCGCCGCCGCAGCCGCGGGCGCCGAAGCACCCTTTTTCATCTTCGCTTTTTTAGGCTTCTTGACGTGCTTCTGGGTCGGCGGCGAGTAAGAACTGACCGAACTGCTCCCGGCCGGAGCGGCCGTCTGGGCGAAGGCGACCGAAGTACCGGCTGCAAGCGAAAGACCAGCCAAAACCAACGTCAGCTTTTTCATGCGAGTTTCTCCGTTGACGGTTGCAAGTAGTTGAGCCGACGCGTTTTATGGCCGCGTCTGGCAGGTAAAGCGCTTGCAGTCTACAAAGCCGAAAACCCGCCTGCTTGAAATATTCAGCCTTACGTTTTCAATATAGTGGGGGGCCGGTCGACGCCCCGTCCGGGCGGTATTCCGGCGCCGCCGCTTATAACAGTGGCGCGAGCGCCCGCTCGGCGTCCTGCTTCGACAGCGCCATCCGCTGCGCATAGTCTTCCAGCTGATCCTGGCCGATCTTGCCGACCGAGAAATAGGTGCTGTCCGGATGCGCCAGATAGAAGCCGGAGACGCTGGCCGCGGGCAGCATGGCGAGCGATTCCGTGACGCTCATGCCGATCTCGTCCGCGCGGAGCACCTCGAACATATCGCGTTTCACGAGGTGATCCGGACAGGCCGGGTAGCCGGGCGCCGGACGAATGCCGCGATACTTTTCGCCGATCAGGTCGTCGTTGGAGAGCGTTTCGTTCGACGCGTAGCCCCACAGGTCGCGCCGCACGCGCGCATGCAGCGCTTCGGCGAAGGCTTCGGCGAAGCGGTCGGCGAGCGCCTTCAGCATGATCGCGCTGTAGTCGTCGTGATCTTTTTCGAACTGCTTTTCCTTCGCGTCGACGCCCAGGCCCGCCGTGACCGCGAACATGCCGATATAGTCCGCGACGCCCGACTCCTTCGGCGCGATGAAATCGGCAAGCGACCGGTTCGGCCGCATCACGCCGTCCACCACCGGCCGCACGCTTTGCTGGCGCAGATTGCGCCACGTCAGCGCGACTTGCGAGCGCGCTTCGTCCGTGTAGATTTCGATGTCGTCGTCGTTGACGGTGTTGGCCGGCAGCATGACGAGCACGCCGTTGGCCTGCAGCCAGCGGCCCTGGATCAGACGCGCGAGCATCGACTTGCCGTCCGAGAACACGCGCCGCGCCGATTCGCCGACGATCTCGTCGTTGAGAATCGCGGGATAGGGGCCGGCCAGATCCCAGGTCTGGAAGAACGGCGCCCAGTCGATATAGTTCGCCAGCTCGTTGAGGTCGAAATTCTTGAAGACGCGCCGGCCGATGAACTTCGGCTTGACCGGCTGGTAGTTCGCCCAGTCGATCTTCGTCTTGTTGGCGCGCGCTTCGGCAAGCGTGACCATGGGCTGCGCCTTCTTGTTGGCGTGCTGTTCGCGGATGCGTTCGTAGTCGGACTTCAGCTCGTCCAGGTACTTCGTCGCGCCCTCGTCGGAGAGCAGGCTGGAGGCCACCGAGACCGAGCGCGACGCATCCGGCACGTACACCACCGGCCCTTCGTAGTGCGGCGCGATCTTCACGGCCGTATGCACGCGCGAGGTGGTGGCGCCGCCGATCAGCAGCGGAATCTTCTTGATGCGGAAGTAGTCGTCGCGCTGCATTTCCGAGGCGACATAGGCCATTTCTTCGAGGCTCGGCGTGATCAGGCCGGACAGCCCGATGATGTCCGCCCCTTCGACCTTCGCTTTGGCGAGGATGTCGTTGCACGGGACCATCACGCCCATGTTGACGACTTCGAAGTTATTGCACTGAAGCACCACCGAGACGATGTTCTTGCCGATGTCGTGCACGTCGCCCTTGACGGTGGCGATGACGATCTTGCCCTTGGCGCGCACGTCGGCGCCGGCTTCAGCCATCAGCTTCTTTTCTTCTTCGATGTACGGGATCAGATGCGCGACGGCCTGCTTCATGACGCGCGCCGACTTCACCACCTGCGGCAGGAACATCTTGCCCTGGCCGAACAGATCGCCGACGATGTTCATGCCGTCCATCAACGGACCTTCGATCACGTTGATCGGCCGGCCGCCTTCAGCGGCGATCCGCGCGCGAACTTCTTCGGTGTCCTCGACGATGAAGTTGGTGATGCCATGCACCAGCGCATGCGAGAGGCGCTTCTCGACCGGCTGGTTGCGCCACTCGAGGTTCTCTTCCTTTTTCGCCGCGCCGGTTTTGAACTTGTCGGCGATTTCGAGCAGGCGGTCGGTGGCGTCGTCGCGGCGATTCAGCACCACGTCTTCCACGCGCTCGCGCAGTTCCGGATCGAGGTCGGCATACACGCCGAGCTGGCCGGCGTTGACGATGCCCATGTCCATCCCCGCCTGGATCGCGTGGTAGAGGAACACGGTGTGGATCGCTTCGCGCACCGGATCGTTGCCGCGAAACGAGAACGACACGTTCGACACGCCGCCACTGATCTTCGCGTAAGGCAGGTTTTCCTTGATCCAGCGCGTGGCATTGATGAAGTCGACCGCGTAGTTGTTGTGCTCTTCGATACCGGTTGCAACGGCGAAGATATTCGGGTCGAAGATGATGTCTTCGGGCGGGAAGCCCACTTCGTTGACGAGGAAGTCATACGAGCGCTTGCAGATTTCGGTCTTGCGCTCGTAGGTGTCGGCCTGGCCTTTTTCGTCGAAGGCCATCACGACGGCTGCGGCGCCATAACGGCGGATCAGGTTTGCGTGATGACGGAATGCTTCTTCGCCTTCTTTCAGCGAGATGGAGTTGACGATCGCCTTGCCCTGCACGCACTTCAGACCCGCTTCGATCACTTCCCACTTCGACGAGTCGATCATGATCGGCACGCGCGCGATGTCCGGCTCGGACGCGATCAGATTCATGAAGCGGACCATCGCCGCTTTCGAATCGAGCATGGCCTCGTCCATGTTGACGTCGATGATCTGTGCGCCGTTTTCGACCTGCTGACGCGCGACCGCGATGGCGTCGTCGAACTGGTCGTTCAGGATCATGCGGGCGAACGCCTTCGAGCCGGTCACGTTGGTGCGCTCACCGACGTTAATGAAAAGCGTCCCGGATGTGACGTTGAACGGCTCGAGGCCGGCAAGGCGCATGGTGTGATCGGTCATGGCGTGTGTGCGGTTCGGTTGCGTGCGTCTTTTACTGTAACGGTAGCGGGCGGCGGTACTGCTCAAGCCGCGTCGCGGTACTGGTTCGGCCATTTGCGGGGCTTGATTTCGGCCACCGCTTTCGCAATCGCCGCAATATGCTCCGGGGTCGTGCCGCAACATCCGCCCGCAATATTCACGAGCCCAGCTTCGGCAAACTCTTTCAGGAGCCCTGATGTATCCGCGGGCAATTCATCGAAGCCCGTATCGCTCATCGGATTGGGCAGGCCCGCGTTCGGATAGCACGACACGTAGGTGTCGCACAGCTTGGCCAGCTCCGCAATGTACGGACGCATCAGCGCCGCGCCCAGCGCGCAGTTCAGGCCGAAGGTAAGCGGTTTCGCGTGACGCAGCGAGTTCCAGAACGCCTCCACCGTTTGCCCGGACAGAATGCGGCCCGATGCATCGGTGACGGTGCCCGAGATCATGATCGGCAGACGTTCACCGGTGTCCTCGAACAATTCGTCGAGCGCGAACAGGGCCGCCTTGGCGTTCAGCGTGTCGAAAATCGTTTCGACGAGGAACAGGTCCGCGCCGCCGTCGAGCAGTGCCTTGGCCTGCTCGTAGTAGGCAGCTCGCAGTTCGTCGAAGGTCACGTTGCGCGCGCCCGGATCGTTCACGTCGGGCGAAATGCTGGCCGTCTTCGGCGTCGGTCCGATGGCGCCCGCGACGAAGCGCGGCTTGTCGGGCGTCGAGTATTTGTCGCAGGCCGCGCGCGCGAGCTTCGCCGATTCGAGGTTCATCTCGACGGCAAGCTCTTCCATCCCGTAGTCGGCCTGAGCGACGGTGGTTGCGCCGAACGTGTTGGTTTCAATGATGTCGGCGCCCGCCGCCAGGTACTGCTCGTGGATCTCGCTGATGATCTGCGGCTGCGTGATCGACAACAGTTCATTGTTGCCTTTGATGTCGCGGCCATAGTCTTTGAAGCGCTCGCCGCGATAGCGGGCTTCATCGAGCTTGTAACGCTGGATCATCGTGCCCATTGCCCCATCCAGAATCAGGATGCGCGATTGCAACAGCGCGGGCAGCGTCGCGCCGCGCGTATAGGCGGCGTGACGGGCTGAACTGACGGTGGGGGCGGGCTGGTTCATGGCAGAAGTGGGCTTGCGCCAGTTTTTTCAGGAAACCTGTCATTGTAGCCGCTGCGCGACGGCCTCGCCGGCCGGGAGCGCGCGATAACAGGGCGTGTATGGACCGTGGGCAGCGGCGGCGAGGGCCGAAAGCGGTAAAACATGCCGTCTCGCCGCGTCCCGTCACGATGCTGCCGCCCATTGCGCTCACGAACGCGCGTCGCGAAAGCGGGCGCCGAGCAAACAAAAACCCCCGCCGGCAAGCCGGACGGGGGTTTCTAGTACGTGTCGCCGTGGCGTGCGTGTGTTAGTGGAGAATCACCGGTTGATGCATCAGGCTGTCGAACTGGCCGAGGAATTCGTCGACTTCGTCAAGCGACGGTTCTTCTTCGATCAGCTTGGTGACGTGCTCGCGAAAGCGTGCCGCCATTGCGCCATCGATGTAGATCTCGCGTTGCATGTTCTTGTCAACGATCTCGTAACCACCTGACTTCATGGCGAGGGGACCGTCCTGCGGCGGGAACTCGACGACACAATAGTTGGGGCTGTTGTAGATCATTTGCATGGCGACACTCCTTATTTCCGTTGGCTCCTGGCCATTCCTGCGCCATAGGTGGAGCGTATGGTGTGGAATTCAAGGGGTGGGTCCGGAGTGACGCTGGTAAAAATCCGGACCTTCACGTTAGACCCGTGCTTCGAGAAACGTTTCAAGCAGCGCAGCAAAACGGTGAGACTGTTCGATCGGTGCCAGATGTGCCGCATCCAGCAGTTCGTATTGTGCGCCCTGAATCGATTTCGCGATGAATTCTGTTGCAGCAGGTGGCGTACCTGTGTCGTGGCGGCCCGCAACCGCCAGCGTAGGCAGACGAATCCCGCTCAGATGGTCATGCAGGTTGAAATCCCGCAATGCCTCGCAGGCGAGCGCGTAGCCTTCGGGCGGCGTGTGCAGCAGGACCTCGCGGATCGGTTCGACGGCTTCGGGATGGGCCGCCTGGAAATCGGGCGTCAACCAGCGGTCCAATGTCGCAGGGACGAGCGAGGCCATGCCCTCGCGACGCGCGGCGGCCGCGCGCTGATCCCAGATGGCGCGGTGCTCCGGGACGGTGCCGGCGCCCGTATCGGCCAGGGTGAGTGTATCGACGCGCGACGGATGGTCGAGCGCGAACTGCTGGGCGATCATGCCGCCCATCGACATGCCCACCAGATGCGTATGCGGGGCGCCGAGCGCCTCGAGCAGCGCGGCGAGGTCGTGGGAGAGATCCGCGACGCTGAACGGTTTTTCAGGCACGGCGGTGTGTCCATGGCCGCGCACGTCGTAGCGCAACACGGTGAAGTCGTCGCGGAAGTAGCCGGCGAGCTGGTCCCATACGGACAGGTCGCCGCCCAGTTGATGGATGAAGGTCAGCCAGGGGCCGCCGCCTTCGTTGCTCAGAACATAGCGCGTGTCGATACCGTTGATGGTCACTTGCATGCAGGCTCCTTCAGAGGTCATGCGGTGGCAGGGCGGTGTGGCGTGCGTCGTTTCTGCAATAAACGGTGCTTTGCTCGCAGCACTGTTGCGCCGTGGTCAATGCGCGCAGCAAGTCATGTTCCCATCGCGTGTTTCCGTTCGTGCAGACGAACGACGCCGCTTTTGGTGCGAGTCGAATCGGGAACGGAAGTTTCGATGGGGCGTCGAGTGGGTGCTCGATTTTATGGTTGGGTTGGGGTTGTCGCAGAGGCAGGGGCCGGATCGGACTCGGGGGCGGGCGGCACGGCGGGGCTTGCGGGCGACGCGGGGGTTGCATCGGCGGGGCCGGTCGCGGGGGGCGCGGACGCATCGGCGGGTGCTGCGGTTGTGCCGGGATTGGGCGTGCCGGCGGCGTCAGCGGTGCCAGGCGCCTGGCTGGCGGCCGGGTTGTCAGACGAAGTCGCAGCAGCAGAGCCTGCGCCATTGCCGCTCGGGGCCGTGAGCGGCCCGCTCCAGACGAGTTGCACTTCGGTGCCGTTCGGCTCGGTCTGCAGGATTCGCGCGGGCAGCCAGCCGAGCGCCGGCGCGAGCCACACGTCGATGCGCCGCTGGTCGCCGGCGTGGCGCGGCAGGCGCATGAAATGACGCGTGTTGATATAGCCCTGTTGGGTGCGGATCGTTTCGTCGCCGATCGTTTCAATCGGCCAGATTTCGCCGCTGTCGTTGTCCACGACGAAAAACTGACGCGTGACGCCCGGCTTGTAGGCATTCGGATCGCCGCGCACGAGGCTTGCCAGTTGCATCACCATGCTGAAACGGTCTTGTGCGCCATCGGTGAGCGGGAGGGTCGCGGGTGTTTTCGTGAAGGCGATCTGCCTGGTGGTGCGGTTGAAGATCGCCACGTCTTCGGCGCGATGGCCGCGTTTTTCGATGTACTGATCGGGCGCGAGGCCGAATGCGTCGACATGGCCATGGCTCGAATAGCTGAACGTGCCGACGAACGGCACGGGTACCGATACGACCATGTCGTAGGTCTTGCCGTCGCTCGACCAGTGGATGGTGCCGGGCTGATTGCGCACGCCGTTATAGAACGTGTCGAACTGCAGATCGCCCGATGGCGGCACGGAGAATTTCACGCCGGGCGCGGCGTGCGCGGCCGGGGCTGGCGCGCTTGCCGCGACGGCGGCGCTGGCGGCGGCTGAAGCGTTAACCGAAGCGGATGCAGCCGCCGCCGCGCCCGCAGCGTCGGAAGCGGCCTCGGCAGCAGATGCCGGGGCAGGCGCCGCGACAGCCGACGCGGCGGCAGAACGCGTAGAAGTCAGTACATGCTCGCGCGGCTTGCTGACGGTGGCCGTGGCTGCATGCTCGCGCGGTTCAGCCGCCGGCCGTGCCGCGGTTTGATCCGGATTGCGTTCGATTCGCTCGGGCGTCAGCAGCGCGATCTGCACCGGTACGTGCGCCGGATTCCCGGACGTGAAGGTCGCGCGATTGCGTTCCACCCACTGCGCGGCGACCCAATGCAGGCAAAGCACCACCGCGAGCACGACGAGCCAGCGCCACACGCGCGGACGCTGTTGCGTCGCCCGAGGCTGGGCGGGATCGGAACGGCTGACGGCGGATGGGTACGACATCGGGCAGAAGGCTTCGGGCGGATCAAAAAAGTTGGCTAATGCGGTGCGTCAGACGAAGGCCTGCGCGGACACGGTGCACTGGCGCGGCGAACGGGTTCGACCGCCGGGCCGCCGCCGATGTTCCGCGGCAATATCGCAGCAAAGCCGCGCATCAAGCCTGATGCAGCAAAGCCAACAGCAAGCCTGATGCAGCAAAGCCAACAGCAAGCCCCCTCGCAACAAAAACTCCACATCCTAACGCGGCGTCCGACTGTACCCCAGTTCGTACGACAATTTACGCGCACACTCGCGCAGCGCCGTATCGACCTCACCGTCCCAGCGGATATCGAAGGCGCCCTCGTGGCCGAGCGCGATCAACCCGAGCGCGAGATCGCCGGTCGAATCGAACACCGGCATGCAGAAGGCGTGGATTGTCGGCAGCAGCATGCCTTCGACGCGCGCCGCCTCATGCGTGCGGACGTCCGCGAGGACATGCTCCACCTCTTCGGGCGTGCGCGGTCCGCCCGCGTGCCGCGAACGACGCGAGTCAGCCAGTTCGCGCCCGATCATCGCGGCGGTCTTGCTGGCCGGCAGATAAGCCGCGAACAGCAGGCCGGTGGCCGAACCGAGCAGCGGCATGACGTCGCCGAGCTTGAGCGACGCTTTGGCGGGGTGGCTCGATTCCATCCAGTGCACGACGGTCGGCCCCTGGTTGCCCCACACGGCGATGCCCACCGTCAGGTCGAGCCGGTCGCGCAGTTCCGACAGCGCAATCCGCGCGAGCTTCACGCCGTCCACGCGCGCGAGCCGCGCGAGGCCCAGTTGCAAGGCGAATCCGCCCAACTCGTAACGTCCGGACAGCGGGTCCTGCGCGACCACGCCGAGGCGCAGGAAACTCACCAGATATCGATGCGCCTTGGCGGGACTCATGCCGGCGCGTTGCGCGAGATCGCGCAGCATCATCGCGCGCGGCTCGTTGGTCAGCACGTCGAGCAGCCGAAAGCCCACCTCGATCGACTGGATGCCCGAGCGCAGCTTCTCCTCGCCAGAGTCGGCGGCCTCGGCGGCGTCGTCGTCCGCGGGGTCGAGCGGGACCGGCGAGGCGAGCGGATCGGCGGCGGTGAAAGCGGAACGGGCAATTGATGAGGGCATTGGCAGGGCGCACGGAGCGCGAATCGTGAGTCTGAATTGGCGAACTGCGGTGACGGACCGGGTGGCCCATTTGGGCCGTGGCGATTCACCATCGTAGAATAGATTCCCTCTATCGTCACCAATACGGCTCATTCCCTATGAAACTTGCCACGCTGAAGGACGGCACGCGCGACGGCCAACTGATTGTCGTGTCCCGCGACCTGCACTCCGCGGCCATCGCCGATGCGATTGCGCCGACGCTGCAGCGCGTGCTCGACGACTGGACCTTCTACGCGCCGCAACTCCAGGATCTGTACGACGCCCTCAACCAGGGCCGCGCGCGCAACACCTTTGCCTTCGACGCGAAGGACTGCATGGCGCCGCTGCCGCGCGCCTTCCAGTGGGCCGACGGCTCGTCGTACGTCAATCACGTCGAACTGGTGCGGCGCGCGCGCGGCGTCGATATGCCGCCGGAATTCTGGACCGATCCGCTGATGTACCAGGGCGGCAGCGACGACTTCATCGGCGCACGGGACGACGTGGTGTGCGCCTCGGAGGCGTTCGGCATCGACTTCGAAGCGGAAGTCGCGGTGATCACCACCGACGTGCCGATGGGCGTCACGCCCGAGCAGGCGCTCAAGGGCGTGCGGCTCATCACGCTCGTCAACGACGTGTCGCTGCGCAACCTGATTCCGGCCGAGCTGGCAAAGGGTTTCGGTTTCTTTCAGAGCAAGCCGGCCACGTCGTTCGCGCCGGTCGCCGTCACGCCCGACGAACTCGGCGAGCATTGGCGCGAGGGCCGCGTGCACCGGCCGATGATCGTCCACTGGAACAGCAGGAAAGTCGGCCAGCCGGACGCCGGCACCGACATGGTGTTTCACTTCGGCCAACTGATCGCGCATGCGGCGAAGACGCGCAACCTTCGAGCCGGCGCGATCGTCGGCTCGGGGACGGTGTCGAACAAGGACGCGAAGCGCGGCTACTGCTGTATTGCCGAGAAACGTTGCCTTGAGACCATCGAGCACGGCGCGCCGCAAACCGAGTTCATGAAATACGGCGACACGGTGAAGATCGAGATGTTCGACGAAGCGGGCAAGTCGATCTTCGGCGCGATCGAGCAGGGCATCGCGCCGCTGGATGGGGCGCATTGAGTTCTGACCTATCGGACTGACAGCCATGTCTCACGAAGCCACGATCGACGACCCCGCCTTCTACGCGCATTACGAGTCGCTGCGCTTGCGGCGGCATCCGCATGGCGTCCTCGAAGTCATCATGAGCGGCGCGGGCGCCAACCGTAGTGCATTGTCCACGGCGGATGCACGCATGCATTACGAGCTGGCCGAAATCTGGCGCGATATCGACCGCGATCCCGACACGCGCGTGGCGGTGATTCGCGGCGAAGGCAAGGGCTTCTCGGCGGGCGGCGATCTGCAACTCGTCGAGCAGATGGCGACCGACTTCGAGGTCCGCACGCGGGTCTGGCGCGAGGCACGCGACCTCGTCTACAACGTGATCAACTGCAGCAAGCCGATCGTCTCGGCGATGCACGGACCGGCCGTCGGCGCGGGCCTGGTGGCAGGCCTGCTCGCCGATATTTCGATTGCGGCGAAAAGCGCGCGCATCATCGACGGTCATACGCGCCTGGGCGTCGCGGCGGGCGATCACGCGGCAATCGTCTGGCCGCTCCTGTGCGGCATGGCAAAAGCCAAGTACTACTTGCTGTTATGCGAGCCGGTGAGCGGCGAAGAAGCGGAGCGGATCGGCCTCGTGTCGCTCGCCGTCGACGAAGCCGATCTGCTGCCCAAAGCCTTCGAAGTGGCCAGGAAACTCGCTGAAGGTTCGCAGACGGCGATTCGCTGGACGAAGTATGCGTTGAACAACTGGCTGCGTTCGGCCGGCCCGGCTTTCGATACCTCGCTCGCACTCGAATTCATGGGCTTCGCCGGACCGGATGTGCGCGAAGGCGTGGCGTCGTTGCGTGAGCGGCGCGCGCCGCATTTCCACGACGGGCAGGCAGGCGCCGGCCACGCGGCAGGCGTTCACCCGGCTGGCGGCCACGCCGCAGGGGAAACGCCCGGCGACGAATCCGCCTGATTCAGCCGCGGCGCGTCACGGCGCACACGGTATGATCCGACACAAACGTGTGTGGGCCCGAGCCCATTCCATTCCTGTCTGCTGCGAGGAGAACCGCATGACCGATATCCCTGGCTCCACGCCGCCCTTTCCCGGATTTCCGGGTTTTCCTCCCGGCGAGATGATGGACCGCATGTGGGACATGATGCGGCTCTCGCCGTTCGGCGCGGCCTTTCAGGGCGCCCCGGCGGGCGCGGCGCCGGGCCTCGGACCGTCGCTTTCGATGATGTCCGACATGATGGCGCCGCTCACCAACGTCGAAGAGCTCGACAAGCGCATCACCGACATGCGCGCCGTCGAGCAGTGGCTCAAGCTGAATCTGAACATGCTGCAATCGGCGATTCAGGCGCTGGAAGTGCAGCGCGCCACGCTGGCGACGCTGCGGGCGTTCGGCGCGTTCGCGCAGCAATCGATGGCGCAACCGGCGGCCACGAAACCTGCGACCGAGAAGGCGCGTCCTGAAACACCTCGTTCCGCATCGTCGGCGGGGGCATCGGCGTCGTCCGCGTCGGCTGCGCCGCGTGCCGAAGCCGCGGGCGACGCTGAACCGCAAGCCGGTGAGAACGCTAACGCGGCAGGCTTCGATGCCGGTGCCTGGTGGAATCTGTTGCAAGCGCAGTTCAACCAGATCGCGCAGTTTGCGATGACCCAGCCTGCGGCTGCCGCCGCGCCAACCGGGGGCGATGCGCCGCCCGCCGATTCCGCCGCGGCTTCCGCCGCTGCTTCGAGCACGGCAGCCTCATCCGCGAAGGAGTCCGCAACAAAACGGACGCTCGCCGCCAAATCGACGAGCGGCACGGCCAGCCGGCCGCGCGCCGCGAAGAAGACACCATCGAAGCCCGAATAAGGGAATCCGAGGTCACCGAAAAGATGCTGCGGGCCAGCGCCCGCGCGCGCCGCCAATCGAGCCGGCGTGCGTGGGCGCGCCGGCGTCAAGCACGCGCGGCACGCGCTTTGCAACCGTCTTCGTCACAGGCAGAACACGGACGTTCGCTATTGTATTGAGGTCGATCAAAGGCCAGTGCGGTTGTGACCCGGAGGGAACGCAGAGCCGTCAGGACCGCGTGATATCATGGCGCAAGCATGTTTGGCCCTTGGGCGCGCCCCGAAAACAACCAATCCGACGCCCGCTTGCCACCGGTTTATCCGGCGCAGGGGCTGGATAGCGGCTTCCATCTGGCAGGCTGCACCGATTGCGTTGGCTAGGTTCGCGCATGGGTGGCCTCGTGGCGCAAGACCGGGTTGTCGGCGGTCGCCCACATGCCGCAGGACTTCTTTACTGCCCGGTGCATCTGGGTGGCTGATTCCCGCGTAAAATTCAATGCTTGGCTGCTCGCGAACGCGTGTGTTTCGTTCGCCATTAGCAAGAGTAGTAAAAGACACAAACAGACGTCGCAATGCGCAGAACAGGGGTGGGACTATGAACACCATGCTTTATCCGGAACTTTATAAATCGCTCGAATCCGTTCGATGGGACATGGAGAAAGACATTCCCTGGGACAAGTTCGATGCATCGCTCCTGACCGACGAGCAGGCCAAGACGATCAAGATGAACGCGATCACCGAATGGTCCGCGTTGCCCGCAACGGAAATGTTCCTGCGCGACAATCATCACGACAGCGATTTCTCCGCGTTCATGAGCGTGTGGTTCTTCGAAGAACAAAAGCACTCGCTGGTGCTGATGGAATATCTGCGCCGCTTCAAGCCGGAAATGTGTCCCACCGAAGAAGAACTGCACGCTGTGCGCTTCGAATTCGATCCGGCGCCCCCGCTCGAAACGCTGATGCTGCACTTCTGCGGCGAAATCCGTCTGAATCACTGGTATCGCCGCGCGGCCGAATGGCACACGGAACCGGTCATCAAGGCCATCTACGAAACCATCTCGCGTGACGAAGCCCGTCACGGCGGCGCGTATCTGCGCTATATGAAGAAGGCCATGACGAATTTCGGCGACGTCGCGCGTGCTGCGTTTGCCAAGATCGGCGTGCTAATGGCCTCGGCCCGCCGCACGGAAAAGCCGCTGCATCCGACCAACCTGCACGTCAATCAGGCACTGTTCCCGCGAGACACCATCCAGTCGCGCCTGCCCGATCCGGAATGGCTCGAACGCTGGCTCGACGAACAGATCCGCTTCGACGACGGCTGGGAGAAGAAAGTGGTCGAGCGCATTCTGCACAACCTGTCCATTCTGTTCGAACGCACCTTCAACACGGCGCAGGAACTGAACCGCTATCGCAAGGAAGTGGTGACGCGCCTGCAGGCCGATCAGAAGTCGGCCGAGCAGCCGGCCTGACGGCCACCGCGCGTTGCGCAGCGGCGCGAGGCGTCCCGTGACAGATAACGCACAAAACGTGTGAAAGAACGGCCCGACAGGTGCAAGCCTGCCGGGCCGTTTGCATGATTTCTCTTTTCTTCGATTCCCCATGGCCGCCACTTTCGAACGCAAGCTCACAACCCGCGACGCCCTCGCTCAACTGCGGCCTTCGCTCACCGGCCCGGTAGTGTTCACGAACGGCGTGTTCGATATCCTGCATCGCGGGCATGTCACCTATCTGGCCGACGCGAAAGCGCTCGGCGCGTGTCTGATCGTGGGGGTGAACAGCGACGCGTCGGTGCGCCGGCTCGGCAAGGGCGACGACCGGCCGATCAACAACGAAGCCGATCGCATGGCCCTGCTGGCGGCATTGGAAAGCGTCGATTGGGTGGTGTGCTTCGAGGAGCAGACGCCGGTGTCGTTGATCGAAGCGCTGCATCCCGACATCCTGGTGAAGGGCGGCGATTACGACATGGACAAGTTGCCCGAGTCGGCGCTGGTGCGCGGCTGGGGCGGTCGCGCGCTGGCGATTCCGTTCGAGCATGACCGCTCGACGACCGCGCTGCTCAGGAAGGTTCGCGCGCAGGGTTAAGCGGTGAATTGAAGCCGCGGATCGAAGCGGCAGCGGCCCCTCGCGGGTTCACTGACTTCGTCTTATCCGCTTTTACTGCTTCAGCTTATTGACCAAGCTCCGACGCGGCAATCGCCGGCGCCGGGGCGGGGCCGCCCACCACGGCCTGATCGGCCGCTTCGGCCGCCGAAACCGGCTGCACCCGCAGCGTTTCCGGATGCAACTGCCGGTTCAGATGACCCGGCTCGCGTGCGCCCGCGTAGGGCAGCGGGCCGAACATGCCGCGCAACGCCGCGAATGCGAACAGGTTGGCAAGCAACAGAATAGCGATCAGCCAGCGCAGCATCGTTGGAGTCTCCGTTTAAAGGGGGCGGCGTGCATCGGGTGCGGGGCTCAGCCGGGTTGGACCTCGCCGCCAGCTTCGGCGGCGATCAGTGCAAGTCCCGACAGCACGAGCGAATCGTGGCGAGTATGCGGCACTTTGAGGGCCGCTGTCACTTCATCCGCGGCGCCGCCGCCCACCACGAGCCGCACCGGCACGCCCCATGCGGCCTGCAGGTCATGCCACATCCGTTCGACCAGGCCGGCCTGCGCCAGCGCGCAACCCGCCGACAGCGAGCGCGGCGTGTCGGTGGCGAAGGACGGGCCAAGGTATTGGCTGCCGGCTTGCGTGCCGTCGCCGCCTGGCGTGGCGCTGGCGCCAGTTCTGGCATCGGCGCGCGGCGTCAGCAGATCGCGCGCCGCGTCGGCATCGAGCGTGGGCAGTTGCGCCGTGTGCTCGCCGAGCGAACGCATCATCAGCGACCAGCCCGGCGCGATCAAACCGCCGACGAACACCCCATCCGCCCGCAGCGCTTCCAGCGTGGTGGCGGTACCGAAGGTCGCGATCAGCAGCGGCTCGCCCGGAAACGCCGCATGCGCGCCGATCAGCCCGGCCCAGCGATCGCTGCCGAGCGCCGACGGCGTCGTGTAGCCATTGGTCACGCCGCATTGCTGCGCGCGGGCGCGGATGGTCGTGCGCGGCAGGCCGGGCCATTGCGCGTCGAGCAAGGCAGCAAGACGCTCGGCGACGGCCGCGCCGGCCACGTTGGATAGCCAGGCGCTGGCTGGGCGCGGCAGTTGCGACCAGTCGGGAGCAGCGACGCCAACCGCGCCTTCGGCCGCGCCGCCGTGCGCAAACGCCCCCGCATGGCTCTGCGACCCATCCGCCTGCACGAGCGCCCACTTGACGCGGCTATTGCCCGCATCGATCAGCAGAAAAGGCGCGCCGCTCATGCTGCGGCGTCGGCCAGGCGCAACGAGACGTCGCCGGTGGCAATTGCCTCGCGTCCCGTTGCCGTGTCGAGTAGCAACTGCCCGCTGGCGTCGACGCCGGCCGCCACGCCGCGCGTGATTTCCACACCTTGTTCGAGCAGCACCACTTCGCGGCCTGCGTAGGCGTGACAGGCGTTCCAGCGTGGCTGGAACGGCTCGAAGCCGTCCGCGGCGAAGCGTTTGAGCGCGGCTTCGAGCGCGTTCAGTTCGGCGGCGAGGGTATCGGTCAGATTGGCGTTCGGCAACGCGCGCGACAGTGCGGTGGGCGCCGTGCCGCGTGCCTGCGGCGGCAGGTCGGCGTTCAGCGCGCCGAGCTTCGCGGCCAGTTCGTCCGCGCCCCTCACATTGGTGCCGATGCCGATCACCACCGCGCTCGCATAGTCGGTGCTCCAGGCCGTTTCGATCAGGATGCCGGCCAGCTTGTCGCCTTCCAGCAGCACGTCGTTCGGCCACTTGAGGGCGATCTGCCCGGGTCCCGCGACCGGCAGCGAGCGCAGCCCGTCGACCAGCGCCACGCCCACCGCCAGACTCAAACCCGCGAGTTCCTCGAGCGGCCGCGGCAGCACGCAGGCTACCGAAAACAGCAGTGCATTGCCCGGCTCGGCATACCAGTTGCGGCCGCGCCGGCCGCGCCCGGCGGTTTGCAGATAGGCCACCCGGACGATCGGCCGCGGCAGGGCGTTCGAGCGGCGCGGCAGCGCCTTCACGCGCGCCATCAGGTCGGCATTGGTGGAGCCGGTCTCTTCGACGATTTCGATTGGCCAGTCGTGCGCGTGCGCGCCGAACAGCGCGACGGCGCGATCCCGGTCGATGCGCCAGTCGTCAGCCGGGCCAGCAGGCGCGCCAGGGGGTAATGAGGACTTGGAAGCTTTCATGCCGCGTATTGTAGCCACAGGCACCGCGTGGGCACACGCGAGACCCACCCGAGACCCACCTGGAGTGCACAAGGGGCCGCCCCTGCGCGCCGCGTTCGTTACAATGGCCCTGATCCGACAACCAGAATCCAGCGATCCTTGAACTACGACACTCCGCCCGGCCTTGAAGTCGCGGCAGGCAGCCAAGGCAAGATCGTCCGGCTCTCCGGCCAGTGGACGGCGCTCGCGCTCGCACGCGACCGCGCCACCGGCAAAGTGGTGCCCCGTCTGCGTTCGCTCATCGGCGTCGAGGGCATGCACTGGGACCTGACGCGCATCGAGCGTATGGATCACGTCGGCGGCCAGGCGCTGTGGCGTGTCTGGGGCCATAAGCTGCCGCCCCAGCTGGCAGAACTGAACGATACCCAGCGCGATATCTTCCAGCGCATCGCCTTGCTCGATTCCATGCGCGACACGCCCGAACCGGTGGTGCGCTTCGATCCGTTCACCCGCCTCGGCCTTGCGCTGTTTTCCTTCTTCGAACATCTGTACGGCGGCATTGCCATGCTCGGGCGCGTCGTGCTCGATCTGCTCGCCATCGCGCGTAATCCGAAGATCACACCGTGGACGGAAATCTCCGCGAACGTCTATAACGCCGGCGCCAGGGCGCTGCCCATCACCGCGCTGGTGGCGTTCCTGATCGGCATTGTGTTGAGCTATCTGTCGGCGCAGCAATTGCGGCTGTTCGGGGCGAATCAGTACATCGTCAACATCCTCGGGCTTTCGGTGATCCGCGAACTCGGGCCGGTGCTTTCGGCGATTCTGGTGGCCGGCCGCTCGGGCTCGGCGATCACGGCGCAGATCGGCGTGATGCGCGTCACCGAGGAACTCGACGCCATGCGCGTGATGGGCATTCCCCATGGCCTGCGGCTGATCCTGCCGCGCGTGCTGGCGCTCGGCGTGGCGATGCCATTGCTCGTCATGTGGACCAACATCATCGCCCTGCTGGGCGGCGCGCTTTCCGCACAGATCGTGCTGGGCATCGACATGGGTTATTTCTTCCGCGCGCTGCCGAGCGTGGTGCCGATCGCCAACCTGTGGATCGGCCTCGGCAAGGGCGTGGCGTTCGGCATGCTGATCGCCATCGTCGGCTGCCATTTCGGCTTTCGCATCAAGGCGAATTCGCAGAGCCTCGGCGAGGGCACGACCACCTCGGTGGTGAGCTCGATCACCATCGTGATTCTCGCCGACGCGGTGTTCGCCATGCTGTTCCAGAACGTGGGGCTCGGATGAGCGCGCCGCTTGCCCAATCCGTGCGCGGCCAGCCGCTGCCGTCGATTGCCGAACCGGTCATCGAGGTGCGCGATCTCACCAAGCGCTACGGCCGCAACATCGTGCATCAGCACCTGAACTTCGAGGTGCGGCGCGGCGAGATCGTCTCGATCGTCGGCGGCTCGGGCTCCGGCAAGACCACCCTCGTGCGGCAGATCCTCGGGCTCGAACGGCCGTCGTCGGGCACCATCAAGCTGTTCGGCGAAGACCTTTCGACCATCTCGCCCGAGACCGCGCTGCTGATGCGCAGCCGCTCCGGCATGCTGTTCCAGCGCGGCGCGCTGTTTTCGTCGCTGTCGGTGTTCGACAACATCGCGCAGCCGCTGCGCGAGCTTGGCAAGATTCCCGACGACCTGCTGCGCGACATCGTCATGCTTAAGCTCGAAATGGTCGGATTGCCGTGCAAGCATGCGTCGAAGATGCCGTCGGCGCTGTCGGGCGGCATGATCAAGCGGGTCGGCATCGCCCGCGCCATCGCGCTCGAACCGGAACTGCTGTTTCTCGACGAACCGACCGCCGGGCTCGATCCGCAAGCCTCGGACGAATTCGTCGAACTGGTCAGCACGCTGCATCGCGCGCTCGGCCTGACCGTCGTGATGGTGACGCACGATCTCGACACCATGGTCGCGCTGTCCACCCGCGTCGCCGTGCTGGCCGACCGCAGGGTGCTGGTGGCGGCGCCGGTCGAAGAGGCTGCGGGCGTCGATCATCCGTTTATCCGCGAATACTTCCTCGGCCTGCGCGGCCGCCGCGCGCTCCAGGCGCTGCCGCCGGAGCGGCGCGCCAGGCTGCCGGCCGCGGCGCTCGAACCCGCGTCGTCCGAACTGCCGCTGTGAACCAGGGAACCTGACAATGGAAAACAAATCGCATGCCTTCTGGGCTGGGCTCTTCACGGTGGTGCTGCTGGTGGCGATCGCGGCGGCGGCGTTCCTGTTCAACGTCGACCGCTCGGTGCGCGTGCCTTACGACCTGATTGCGCGCACCAATGTCACCGGGCTTTATACGGATGCGGCGGTGCGCTATCGCGGACTCGACGTGGGCAAGGTGCAGTCGATCAAGTTCGACCGCGCCCATCCGGGGCAGATCCTGATCCGCATTCTGGTCGACACCCATGCGCCGATCACGCGTTCCACCTTCGGCAGCCTCGGCTTTCAGGGCGTGACGGGCCTCGCTTTCATCCAGCTCGACGATACGGGGCGCGATATGTCGCCGCTGGCGTCGTCGGCGAAAGACGTGGCGCAACTGCCGATGCGGCCTGGGCTCCTCGACCAGTTGCAGCAGCGCGGCGACGTCCTGCTGCGCAAGCTGGAACGCATCGCCGACGACGTCAACGACGTGCTGTCGCCGCAGATGCGCGATCAGTTGCTTGGCACGGCGGCCAGCCTGCAGCACGCCGCCGATGGCGTCACGGAACTCACCAAACAGATGCAGCCGGCCGCCGGCAAGCTGCCGCAGACGCTCGACCAGCTCGACCGCACGCTTTCTTCGACCAATCAGCTGATCACCGGGCTGAACCGGCCGGACGGCCCGTTCGAAGCCAATCTGAACAAGGTCGGCACGGCGGCGCAACAGGCGGGCGACGCGCTGACCTCGATGAATCTGTCGGTTCAGGAACTATCCGCGCGGGTCGGTTACGACACCTTGCCGCGCGTCGATTCGCTGTCTGACGACGTGCGTTCGGCGGCGCGGTCGGTGGATCGCGCCGCCGACATGTTCAGCACCAGTCCGCGCAGCGTGCTGTTCGGCGCGCCGCCGGTGGCGCCAGGCCCCGGCGAGCCCGGCTTCACATGGCCCGCGGGCCGCGCCGCAAAATGACCGAAAGGACGACTGCCATGGCTTCCTCGCTTAACCGCTCCATTCGTCGTGAATGTTTAACCGGCGCCCGCCTGGCCGTCGTGCTGGCATGCGGCGCGCTGCTGGCCGGCTGTGCCGGGCCGGCCGCGCTTCCCGAGGCCCGCTACGATCTGGGCCCGGCGCCACAGGCCACAACGGCCAGCGGCTCGACGCCCGTCGTCAAGGTGCTGGACGTCACCGCGCCCGCCACGCTCGCCTCCGACAAGCTGACCTACCGCCTGAGCTATGCCGACGCGCAGCAGACCGCGTCGTATGCAAACAGCCATTGGAGCGCGACGCCGCCGGAACTGTTGACGCAGCGTCTGCGTAACGTGCTGTCGGAGCGTGGCACGGTGCTGACAGGATCGGATGGCGTGCGCGCGCCGGTCCTACGGGTGGATCTGAGCCAGTTCGAACAGATTTTCGACAGCCAGACCCAAAGCCACGGCGCCGTCACCGCGCGCGCCACGCTGACGCAGGGCGGCAAGGTGATCGCGCAACGCACGTTCGTGGCGAACGCGCCGGCCCGATCGACGGACGCCGCCGGCGGCGCGCAGGCGCTCGCCGCCGCCAGCGACGATCTCGTCGCGCAGATTTCCGCGTGGCTGGCCGCGCAGCCGCTCGTCGCTGCCCAATGACGCATAGGGAGCAATTGCCGCGTTTGCCGCATTGCGCAGCGTGAGCCGTAAAGTGCGGCCGCGCCGGCCATCGGTGCTGGCGAAGCAGGTGCTGGGCCTGTACACGGCCCTGATCGTCTATGCCTCGTGGTATCCGTTTTCCGGCTGGCGCTCGTTGGGGCTCAGTCCGTTGGCGTATCTGGCCGACCCGCTGCCGCAATATCTGACCGTCTTCGACGTGGTCACCAACGTCCTCGGCTACATGCCGTTCGGCGCGCTGGCGATGCTGGCGGTCTATCCGCGCTGGCGCGGCGCGGCGGCCGTGGCGCTCGCTTTCGGGCTAGGGGTCGGGTTGTCGGGGACGATGGAAGCGGTGCAGACGTATCTGCCCACCCGCGTCGCCTCCAATCTCGATCTGGCGGCGAATGCGCTCGGCGCGCTGCTCGGTGCCGCACTGATCGCGCCGGCTACCGGCGCCCTGCTCGATCGCGGCCTGCTGCGGCGCATGCGTCTGCTGTGGTTCAGGCGCGATAGCGCGGCGCTTGTCTGTCTGGCGGCGCTGTGGCCGTTCGCGACGATGTTTCCGTCGCCGCGCCTGTTCGGCCTCGGCGACTGGCCGCGCGCCCTGTGGCTGCACGCCGACTCGACCATGCAGGATCCGCTGCTTGCATGGTTCCCCGCTGCCTGGCACGTGCAGACGTGGCCCTCGCACCTGCTCGCCGCGCTTCCGGACGACGCATGGGAAGCTCTGATCGCGACGCTGATGCTGTTCGCCGCCGGTGCCCTTGCTTCGCTGCCGATGCGCTCGCGGGCGCCGCGCGTGCGGTTGTTGCTGGTGCTCGTCGCGCTGACGGTGTTCGTCAAGATCGGTGCGACTTTTCTGCAGTCGGTGGCGGGGCTGGTATTCGACTGGGCGACGCCCGGCGCGCTCGCGGGCCTTGCAGGCGGCACGCTGGTCATGCTGCTGGCGCTGCGTCTGCCGCGCCGCTGGCGGGCGGCGCTCGCGGCGGCGGCGCTCGTCATCGCGCTGCTGCTGGTCAATCTGCTGCCGGTCAATCCCTATTTCGACGTGACGCTCGCGGACTGGCGCCAGGGGCGCTATCTGCACTTCAACGGCCTCGCGCACTGGCTGGCGTGGATCTGGCCATACGCGGCGCTGGGGTGGCTGGCGTTTTCGGCGGAGCGCGCGTGGCTCAGACGGCGCGCGTCGGCGGTGGCGCCGCCGGGCTGAGCGGGGACCATGCCCCGTCGCTATAATCGATCCACCACAGAAGCGCCTCCTTGCCCGCCGGTTTCGCCGCTTGCAGCGGTTCCGGCGCGCATCGAGCCTTGCACTCTTTCAGTCGCCCCGGACACCATGGATTCTTTCTACAAGTATCACGTCTTCTTCTGCCTCAACCAGCGCGCCCCCGACGCCGACCGCCCGAGCTGCGCGAACTGCAACGCACAGGCCATGCAGGAACATGCGAAAAAGCGCGTGAAGCAACTGGGCCTCGCGGGCCCCGGCAAGGTGCGGATCAACAAGGCGGGCTGTCTCGAACGCTGCGAGGAAGGGCCGGCTGTGGTGATCTATCCGGAAGGCACCTGGTACACGTATGTCGACGAAAGCGACATCGACGAAATCGTCGAATCGCATCTTGTGCAAGGCAAGGTGGTCGAACGTCTGAAGATGGACCGGTAAGCGCGCCATGAATGTTCATACCCAGCAGTTTCTGATCGACGGTCCGGTCGGCAAGATCGAAGTCGCGCTCGATCTGCCCGACGAGACGCGCGAGAGCGGCGCCGCGCCGCGCGGCATCGCGCTTGTGGCGCATCCGCATCCGCTGTTCGGCGGCACGATGGACAACAAGGTCGCGCAGACCTTGGCTCGCACGCTCGTGCAACTGAATTACGTGGCCTATCGCTCGAACTTCCGCGGCGTCGGCCAGACCCAGGGCGAACACGACGCCGGCATCGGCGAGCGCGACGATCTGCGCGCCGTGCTCGACCACATGCGCGCGCAGCCGGGCCAGGCCGATCTGCCCCTTGTACTCGCAGGCTTTTCGTTCGGCACCTTCGTGCTGTCGCACGTGGCGGCGCGGCTCGTCGAGGAAGGGCAGGGCATCGAGCGCATCGTGTTCGTCGGTACGGCCGCGAGCCGCTGGGAAGTTGCGCCCGTGCCGGAAAACACGCTCGTGATTCACGGCGAAACCGACGATACGGTCCCCATTCAATCGGTGTACGACTGGGCTCGGCCGCAGGAATTGCCGGTCGTCGTGATCCCTGGCGCCGAGCATTTTCTGCACCGCAAGCTGCATGTCCTGAAACGCATCATCGTCGACGCCTGGCGCTAGGCGCTCGGCCGGCGCGCGTTTTCCGGGGTACAGGTACGCGTCAAATGAAAATTTATCGTCCCGCGGGGCGCAAAGTTGGGTCCCCGGCGCGCGTATAATGGGCGCTCTTTTTTGGGCGCAGCGCGACCCATCCGGCTGAAGGCGCGTCGTAGCGCCGCTGCGTGATTGCGGCGCCGGATTGTGTGGCGCGTTGCGCGAACCGATCGTGTGGCCGGAAGTCCAACGGGCGCCGTGCTGCTTTTATGCGGCCAGTGCTCGCCGACCGGCTCTTCCAAACTGCGCGCCTTTGGGGCGCGATGCATATTTCTGCCCGAATCGATCCTATGCGTTTTTCCTCCTCCGGTTTTTCGTCACTCCCGTCTTTCGTTCCCCACTCCATCCGCCGCGCGGTCACGCTCGGCGTGCTGCTGCCGGCCTCGCTGGCAGCGAGCAGCGCGGCCTTCGCGCAGGTGCCGCCGCCGGCGGTGAACGCGCGCTCGTGGGTGCTCGTCGACGCGACCAGCAACCAGGTGCTCGCTTCCGGCAACGCCGACGAGCGCGTCGAGCCGGCTTCGCTGACCAAGCTGATGACCGCCTACCTGGTCTTCGAAGCGCTGCAGACGAAGAAGATTTCGATGGAGCAGATCGTCACGCCGAGCGAAGCGGTGCGCCGCGTGAAAACGGACGAATCGCGCATGTTCATCGAAGCGAACAAGCCGGTCTCCGTGCACGATCTGGTCTACGGCATGATCATCCAGTCGGGCAACGACGCGGCGATCGCGCTGGCCGAACTGGTGGGCGGCAGCGAGTCGCAGTTCGTCAACATGATGAACGCCGAGGCCCAGCGCCTCGGCATGACGCACACGCATTTCGCCGACGTCAACGGTATGCCCGACGCGCAGCACTACACGAGCGCGGGCGACCTCGCGATTCTCTCGGCGCGCCTGATTCGCGACTTCCCTGACTACTACAACATTTTCTCGGTCAAGGAATTCACCTACAACAAGATCAAACAGCCGAACCGTAACCGCCTGCTGTGGATCGACCCGACCGTCGACGGCCTGAAAACCGGCCACACCGAGGCGGCCGGCTACTGCCTGATCGCGAGCGCCAAGCGTCCGCTGCCGGGCGCGTCGGACGCGTCGCGCCGGCTGGTTTCGGTAATGATGGGCGAAGTGAAAGAGCACGACCGCGTCGAAGACAGCATGAAGATGCTGAACTACGGCTACAGCGCGTATGACACGGTGCGCCTGTACAAGGCCGGCCAGGTAATCGAAACGCCGCGCGTCTACAAGGGTGCGGAAGACACGGTGAAGATCGGCGTGAAGGCCGACCAGTACATCACGGTGCCGAAGGGTCTCGCAGACAAGGCCAAGCCGCAGGTCGAACACATCGACCCGCTGATCGCGCCGATCGCCGACGGCCAGCAGGTCGGCACGGTGAAGCTGGTGGCGGATGGCAAGGTGATCTCGCAATTCCCGATCGTCGCGCTGCAGGCCGTGCCGCAAGCCGGCGTGGTGGGTCGCGTGTGGGATTCGCTGATGCTGATGTTCAACAAAAAGAAGTAAGCGTAGCGGTGCGCCGTTGCGCGCCGTGGCGTTCTGACGGCTTCCACAGGAATTCTGTGGGGGCCGTAGTCGAGGACTGAAAGATGCAAGCCGATAACGATTCGCTGTTTGAGTTTCCCTGCGATTTCCCGATCAAGGTGATGGGCAAGTCGCATCCCGAGTTTGCCGAGACGATCGTGACGGTGGTCAAGCAGTTCGACGAAGCCGTCGACCCCTCGCGCATCGAGACGCGCCCGTCGAGCGGCGGCAATTACACCGGCCTGACGGTGACGGTGCGCGCCACGAGCCGCGCCCATCTCGACGATATCTATCGCGCCCTCACCGGGCATCCGATGGTGAAAGTGGTGCTTTGATTGTGGTCGGTTAGCGGCGGCGAGGTGCTTTCAGATAGCAGCGCCCACCGCGCTTACCATGCTTGATGACCGCTTTATCAGGATGCGACGTGCAACGCGTTCGCCCCGTTTTGCGGCCCGGCCGAACAGGCTACTTCGAAAAGCTGCTTGAACCGTCCCACTTCTTCGAACACCCAATCCCGAAATGCCTGCACGCGCTCGGCCTGCATCATTTGCCGCGGGCAGATGAAGTAGTAATGCCAGGGGCTCGGGCCATCCACGTCGAACAGACGCACCAGCCGTCCGGCGGCGATTTCCTGTAGCGCCAGCGAACGGCGCGTGAGGGCGACGCCCTGGCCGTCGATTGCCGCCTGCAGCAGGTTCGACGAGTCCTGATACAGCACGCCGCGTTTCGGCTCAGGCCAGTCGGTGAGACCGGCGGCGTCGAACCAGGGACGCCATAGTTCGTCGTCAGAGCGCAGCAGCGGGACTTTGGCGAGATCGGACGGCACTTTCGGCAGATTGCCGCCGTTGAAATTCGGCGCGCAGGCGGGAAAGAAAATCTCCTCGAGCAGCAGTTCGGCGTGCAGATCCGGATATTTGCCGAAGCCGAAACGGATCGCCGCGTCCACGTCGTCGCGGGCGAAATCCGTCAGCGAGTTAGTGGAAAGCAGTTCCAGATCCCACTGCGGATGTGCTTCGATAAAGCTGCCGATGCGCGGCGTGACCCAGCGCGCCGCGAACGACGTCAACATCGACACCACCAGACGCCGCTCGCGCTCGCCGCCGCGCACGTCGCGCGTGGCTTCGGCAAGGGCCGTCAGGGCGCTGCGCACCTGGCCGGCGTAGCGGCGGCCCACCTCGGTGAGGCGCACGCGCTTGCCGTCGCGGGCGAATAGCGCCACGCCCAGTTCGGCTTCCAGCGCGCGAATCTGATGGCTGACCGCGCCGTGGGTGACGAACAGTTCGTCGGCGGCGCGCGAAAAGCTCTCGTGGCGGGCGGCGGCCTCGAATGCCTTGATGGCGTTGAGTCCGGGGAGTTGTCGAAGGTCCATCGCAATTTTTCTCACATAGCGGTGAAATTTGATCGTTTTGCTCAAGCCCTTGTTACACCTAGGATTGTAGTCACGAAACAGTTCATGGCGAGGTGCATCATGCGAGAAATTTCCTCTAGTATCACATTCGAAATCAAGTCCGGCGAAACCGTTCCGATGAAGGTGGCGCGCAGCACGCGGCTGGCGGTGAGTGGCGGCGCGATTTGGGTCACGCGCAGCGACGACACCGAAGACTATTGGCTTCAACCGGGCCATACGCTGCGTTTGCGGCGCGGCGAGCGGCTGTGGCTGAGCGTCGAGAGTGCGCCACAGGCGCGAGTGGCTTTCGCGGTACCGGCGCGCGCCGATGTGCGGGCGTTCGACTGGCTGATGCGGCTCGCGGACCGGCTCGGCCTGCGCGCGCGGGACGGCTGGCGCACCGTCTGAGCCGGTCGCGCCGGCATGACGGGCCGACTCCGATGCCCGGCCCGTCGGGAGCGGCCCAGGCGGGGATCTCATTATTTCGGTAAACTAGCGCGATCATGTGTGCCACGCCGGTTTCCCCGCCTTCCCCCGCCGCCGCGCCTCGTCCTGACATTGAGGCTGCGCCGGTTTCCGCCAGTCTGCCCGCTGCTGCGGTTGAGTCAGCCGCCGGGGTCTTGTCCGCGCCGCCGGTGACGATCCGCTGGCGCGGCGTCGAATCCTACGAAATCAGCTTCGACGCCATGCGCGCCTTCACCGACGCGCGTGACCGGGAAACCGGGGACGAAATCTGGCTGGTCGAACATCCGCCCGTCTTCACCCTGGGTCTCGCCGGCGACCCGGCGCACCTGCTGGCTGCCGACAGTGGTATTCCGCTGGTGACGGTCGATCGCGGCGGCCAGATCACCTACCACGGACCCGGACAGGTGGTCGCGTACCTGCTGCTCGACCTGCGCCGCCGCAAGCTGATGGTGCGCGAGCTGGTCACGCGGATCGAGCAGGGCGTGATCGACACGCTCGCGGCGTATAATCTTGCCGGAGAACGCAAGGCGGGCGCCCCTGGCATCTACGTGGCGCCCGGTCCGGACGTGGGGTCGCATGCCGGCGCCAAGATCGCCGCGCTGGGCCTGAAAATCCGCAACGGCTGCAGTTATCACGGGGTCAGCCTGAACGTGAAGATGGATCTGCGGCCGTTTCTGGTCATCAACCCATGTGGATATGCCGGGCTCGAAACCATCGACATGGCCACGCTCGGCGTCACCGCCGGCTGGGACGAGGTGGCCCGGACCTTCGCAGCATGCCTCACCGCAAACATCGACGGCACGCCCGCGGCCGTCGCCCAACCGCAGGCCGGTGTCTTGACCGCCTGACTGGATCGAACGAATGACTGACGTTACCGCGAACCTCGCCGGCTCTGCCGCCACCGATGCCTCAGCCGCCCCCGCCGCTTATGACGCGACGGCGAAACAGAAGGCGCAGGCCAAGACCGCGCGCATTCCGATCAAGATCATCCCGATCGAAAAGCTGAAGAAGCCGGACTGGATCCGCGTGAAGGCCGCCACCGGCAATTCGCGCTTCTACGAAATCAAGCAGATTCTGCGCGAGCACAACCTGCATACGGTTTGCGAAGAAGCGAGCTGCCCGAATATCGGCGAGTGCTTCGGCAAGGGCACCGCCACCTTCATGATCATGGGCGACAAGTGCACGCGCCGTTGCCCGTTCTGCGACGTCGGCCACGGCCGTCCCGATCCGCTGGATGTCGACGAACCGGGCAATCTGGCTCGCACGATCGCGGCGCTGAAATTGAAGTACGTGGTGATCACCAGTGTGGACCGTGACGATCTGCGCGACGGCGGCGCTGCACACTTCGTGGAATGTATCCGTCAGACGCGCGAGCTTTCGCCGGAAACGCGCATCGAAATTCTGACGCCGGATTTCCGCGGCCGTTTGGATCGCGCGTTGGGCATTCTCAATGCCGCTCCGCCCGACGTGATGAACCACAATCTCGAAACGGTGCCGCGTCTCTACAAGGAAGCGCGCCCGGGATCGGACTACGCGCATTCGCTGAAGTTGCTGAAGGACTTCAAGGCGCTGCACCCGGATGTCGCGACCAAGTCGGGGCTGATGGTGGGTCTGGGTGAGACGGAAGAAGAGATTCTTCAGGTGATGCGCGATCTGCGCGAGCACGACGTCGACATGCTGACGATCGGCCAGTATCTGCAACCGTCCGAGCACCATCTGCCGGTTCGCTCGTATGTGCATCCGGACACATTCAAGATGTACGAGGAAGAAGCCTACAAGATGGGCTTCACGCACGCGGCGGTGGGCGCGATGGTGCGGTCGAGCTATCACGCAGACCTGCAGGCGCATGGGGCCGGCGTGGTCTGAGCGTCTTTCCGGCAGTTGCCTTGGTTATCAAGCCCGCACTGGTTGCGGGCTTTTTTGTGTCTGGGCTCGTTGGGTTAGTGCCACCCCCCCATCCAACCCAACGTAAAAAGCAATGCCCAAACAGAGTGATTAGCAATCGAGAATTCGTTAGAACCGTCCGCGCGCAAACTCCCTATAGTCGAAAGCCTCCCAAACATCATTAAAACGGGGCTTCTCGATGAACCGACTCTTCTGCCCGCTTGCCGCGCTCGTCGCGCTGCTTGCCGTCTGCGCTCCCTTTGCGAGCGCCGCTCATGCCGACACTAAAGAAGTGGTGATCGCATATCAGGACATGGTCTTGCCGTGGCGCTACGCGCAGGCCACCGGCGAAGTCGAGAAGGAGACGGGCTACAAGGTGGTTTATCGTCAGCTCAGCAGCGGCGCGGAAGTGGTGCGCGCGCTCGCGTCGGGTTCGGTCCAGCTTGGCGAGGCGGGTTCCAGTCCGATCGCGGCGGGTCTGTCGCAAGGCGTCGACATTTCCCTGTTCTGGATTCTCGACAACATCAACGATGCCGAAGCGCTGGTGGCGCGAGACGGTTCCGGCGTGACGAGCATCGCCGGCCTCAAAGGCAAGAAAATTGGCGTGCCGTTCGTGTCGACTTCGCATTTCCACACGCTGGTGGCATTGCAGGCGGCAGGCGTGAATCCGGCTGACGTGAAGATCGTCAACCTGCGCCCGCAGGAAGTCGCGGCCGCGTGGGACCGTGGCGACATCGACGCAACCTACATCTGGGATCCGGTTCTTGCCAAGGTGAAGAAGAACGGCAAGGTGCTGATTACCTCGGGACAGGTCGCACAGGAAACCGGCAAGGCGACCTTCGATGGCTTCGTGGTCGACCGCAAGTTTGCCCAGCAGAATCCGGAGTTTGTCGCGCGCTTTGTCAAGGTGCTGGCTGCGAGCGACGCCAGCTATCGCGATCACACCTCGGCATGGAGTACGAACTCGCCTGAAGTGGCGGCCGTCGCCAAGGAGTCCGGAGCAAATGTTCAGGACGTGCCGGCGAGCCTCGCGTTGTACGCGTTCCCGTCGGCGGCCCAGCAGGCTTCGACGACGTGGCTCGGCGGCGGCGCGCAATCCGGCGCGGCGAAATCGCTGGCTGCGACGGCCGCGTTCCTCAAGACGCAAGGGACGATCCAGAACGTGCTGCCCGACTACTCGGCGGGCATCGATCCGCACTTCGTCCAGCAGGCGGCACACTAAAAGATTTGCCAGGCGCCGCGCATCGTCGGCATGGGCGGGCGCCGCCAGGTCTTTCGAACTACCAGGCATTTCAATGAGCGGTCTAGAGATCCGGCGACTGCATGTCGCCTACGAAGCTGCGCGAGGTGCGGCGCCGAACGTCGCGCTCGCCGACGTCGATCTGCGCATCGAATCCGGCGAGTTCGTCGTTGCGCTGGGGGCCTCCGGTTGCGGCAAGACGACCTTGCTCAACTGCATCGCCGGTTTTATTCAGCCCACGGCGGGCGACGTGCGTCTGAACGGTGAACTCGTCAACGGTCCCGGCGCCGATCGCGGCGTCGTGTTTCAGAAGTATGCGTTGATGCCCTGGCTCGACGTGCTCGACAACGTCGCGCTCGGCTTGCGCTTTCAGCGAGTGCCGAAAGCGGAGCGTCACCGCGTCGCCCGCGCCATGCTGGCGCTCGTCGGCCTCGAACAGCATGCGCATGCGCGGGTCTACGAACTGTCGGGCGGCATGCAGCAGCGCGTGGGCATTGCGCGCGCGCTGGCGAGCGACCCCGAAGTGCTGCTGATGGACGAGCCCATGGGCGCACTCGATGCTATGACGCGCGAGTCGATGCAGGAACTCGTGCTCGACGTCTGGGGCCGCACGCGCAAGACGGTGTTCTTCATTACGCACAGCGTCGAAGAGGCCCTGTTTCTGGCGACGCGTCTTGTCGTCATGACGCCCGGACCGGGCCGTATTGCAGAGAGCTACGAGCTGCCGTTCGCGCGCCGCTTTCTCGACACGCGCGATGCCCGCGCGGTGAAGTCGTCGCCTGAGTTTATCGAGTGGCGTGAGCGGCTGGTGCAGCGTTTGCATCGGCGCGCGCCGGAAGAGGTGGTGTCGTGACGGTTTCGCATGATTCGTTCAGCAAGACGCCGCTGGCTCAGCAGGGCACGTCGGTGACGGACGCGAAGCCGGTTGCGGTCGCGCCGCCGTTGCGGTCTCAGTGGCGGTCAAGGAAAAATGCGCGGCCTGTACGCGCATGGCGCATGCCGGGCGAAGGCCCGACCGCCGCGTTGAGCGTGGCGTCCGTATGCGCGCTTGCCGCGTTGTGGTGGATCGCCACGCATTTCCAATGGTTGCCGCCGCTGTTTCTGCCGACGCCCGAAGCCGTCTGGGCCGCCTTCATCGACGCCTGCCATGGACGCATCCAGGGTGGCCTGCCGTTATCGGAGCATCTCGCGTGGAGCGCGCTGCGTGTGTTCGGTGCGTTTGCGCTCGCCACCGTGACGGCCGTGCCGGTGGGCATCCTGATGGGCGTGAGCCGGGTGGCGCGCGGGTTGCTCGATCCGCCGCTGGAGTTTTACCGGCCGCTGCCGCCGCTCGCGTATTTGCCGCTGGTGGTGATCTGGTTCGGCATCGACGAGACGGCGAAGATCGTCGTCATCTACCTCGCCTGTTTTGCGCCGATTGCCATGGCCGCGCGCGCCGGCGCGCGCAGCGCGACTGTCGAGCAGATTCATGCGGCGTATTCGCTTGGCGGCAGCTTCGCGCAGATCGTGCGCCATGTCGTGTTGCCGGCCGCGTTACCGGAGATTCTGACCGGGTTGCGGATAGCAATCGGCTTCGGCTGGACCACGCTGGTTGCCGCCGAAATGGTGGCGGCGACTGCGGGATTGGGTCAGATGGTGCTGAACGCGTCGAGCTTTCTGCGCACCGACGTCGTGGTGATGGGCATTGTGCTGATCGGCCTGATTGCGTGGATATTCGATCTCGGCATGCGCGCACTCGAACGGCGGCTGGTGCCGTGGAAAGGTCGGGCGTAGTAGCCGCCGCTTCGACCCAAGGCTACGTGCCGGCATGGCGCGATATCCCCATGCCGGCCCTTCAGAAAGCTAGGCGAGGATGATCCGCGCCACCTTCTTCTTCAGCGCGGCGAATTCCGCTGCCTCGGCGGCCTTCTTGTTGGTAATCAGCACGTCGATCTTGTCCGGCGGGCAGTACGAGATACGGCTGCGCTGGCCGATCTTGCTGTAATCGGCGAGGATCACCACGCGGTGCGCATTGGCGACCATCGCCCGCGCCACCTCCGTCTCCGCGTGATCGTAGTTGCTGGCGCCGTGCCGCGGGTCGACGCCCACCGGCGAGAGCAACGCCACATCGGCCCGGTAGCGGTGAATCTCGAGAATCGTCGTGCTGCCGCCGGTCGCCATGGCCCGGTCGCTGATCGAGCCGCCCAGCAGGATGACCTCGTTGGCGGCCTCTGCCTGTTGCTCGGCCGCGCCGCGCATCTTCAACGCAACATCAATGGAATTGGTCACCACGGTGAGATTGGCGAGTTTCGCGAGTTCTTCGGCGAGCGCCGACGTGGTTGTGCCTGCATCGATAAACAGCGTCTGGCCGCTGGAGATCACGCCCATTGCCGCCTTGGCGATGGCCGCCTTGGCCTTGACGCGGGTATGGGCGCGTTCGGCGATGGGCGCTTCGTCGTCGGGCTTGATCGCGCCGCCGTGCACCCGTCGCAATTCGCCGAGCGCCTCCAGATCGAGCAGGTCGCGCCGCACCGTTTCGCGCGATACCCCGAGATCCGCCATGATCCGTTCGGTCGACACCCGTTGCAATGTCGATAGCAGCGCGCGAATTCTTTGGTGACGGTCTTCCTGCCACATGCGTTTTCTCTCTGTGAATAAATCGGTCTGGACTGCTTGCTTTGTTGATGTCGCCGCTGACACGCTTGTATGTCCGGCCTATGTCATCGATACTACTTTACCCGGTTCGCGTTGTATTTTTTGGTGACCTTGCAAATTTGTGTATTCGGCAAGTAACCTACCGTTACCGGCGCCGCACCATGGCTTGACGGGAACCATGCGAGCCGTTTCCATTGGGTGCTGCCACCTGATTCGATTCAGTCTATTTCAAAGGTATAGAGACGTGGGAACCGGAATTGATCGTACTAGCGCCGCGTGGCCGTATCCGCGGCTGGTCGCGCATCGGTGTGGCGGAACGCTCGCTCCGGAAAACACGCTGGCGGGCTTCGACGCCTGCAAGCGCTACGGCTACCGCATGGTCGAATTCGACGCCAAGCTCTCGGCGGACGATCACCTCTTCCTGCTGCACGACGATTCGCTCGATCGCACCACCAACGGCCACGGTCTTGCCGCCGAGCACACCTGGCAGGAACTGGAAAAGCTCGATGCCGGTTCATGGCGCGGCGCGGCATTCGTGGGCGAACGCCTGCCGACGCTCGCGCAAGCGGCGGCGCGCTGCCAGCGTGACGGTATTGCCGCCAACATCGAAATCAAGCCGTGTCCAGGACGCGACACCCTGACCGGCCAGCTAGTCGCCGGCGCGGCACTCGCCCTGTGGCAGAAACAGACGCCGCCATTGCTGTCGTCATTCTCGTTCGAGGCGCTCGTCGCCGCACGCGAAGCGGCTCCCACGCTCCCGCGCGGCATGCTGTTCGACGCGGTGCCGGACGACTGGCTGCGCATCGTGCGCGAACTCGATTGCGTCTCGCTGCATGCAAGCCATAAGCATCTCACCGCGGAACGGGTCGCCGCGATTCGCGCCGAGGGATTGCGCGTGCTTGTCTATACGGTGAACGACCCGGAGCGCGCGAAGCTGCTCGCCGGATGGGGCGTCGACATGATCTGCACCGACCGCATCGATCTGCTCGCGCACGACATGCTGTGCGCGCCGCGCAGCGAATCCTGACGGATCCGGCGGCGCATCGGGCAGCCGGGATGCGCCCGGTCTGTCTTGAAATCGCGACGTCCGCCGTCCGGATTTCCGGAAAGCTGGACGACGGACGCCATCCCCGACAAAAATCCCCATAAAAATCAAAGCGAAAGCAGCGCGATCCAACTGGCATCGACCTTGCAAAGTAAAAGCGCGGCCGCACAGGCCCGACAACTAAAGCAAGGAGACAACGATGTCCGATTTCCCCTCCCGGTACTTCTGAATTCGTCGTCTTGTCGCGGCCCGATGCCGTGCACAGGCGACACGTCCATTCGTTCGCATTGATGCGCAGCGTGGCAGGCCATTGGCTCATCCACATCGCAGGAACCCTCGTGAAGAAACCCTTCTATAAAGTGCTCTATGTCCAGGTGATCGCGGCGATCGTCGTCGGCATCGCCCTCGGTCATTACTCGCCCTCCATCGCCATCGACATGAAGCCGCTCGGCGACGCCTTCATCAAGCTGATCCGCATGGTGATCGGGCCGATCATCTTCTGTACGGTCGTGACCGGCATCGCCGGGATGCAGGATATGAAGAAGGTCGGGCGGGTCGGCGGCAAGGCGCTGCTGTACTTTGAAATCGTCTCGACCTTCGCGCTGGTGCTCGGCCTGATCGCCACGCACGTGCTGAAGCCGGGCGCCGGCTTCAACGTCGATCCGGCGACGCTCAACGGCAAGGAAGTCGCCTCGTATGCCGCGCAGGCGCACGGCCAGAGCACGGTCGAGTTCCTGATGCACATCATTCCGAGCACGATCACGGATGCCTTCGCGCAAGGCGAAATCCTGCAGATCCTGCTGATCGCCATGCTGTTCGGCAGCGTGCTGGCGACGCTCGGCGTGCGCGGCAAGGCGGTCACGGATCTGGTCGAAAGCCTCTCGAGCGTGTTGTTCGGCATCGTGCGCATTATCACGAAGCTGGCGCCGATCGGCGCATTCGGCGCGATGGCGTTCACCATCGGCAAGTACGGCATCGGCTCGCTGCTGCCGATGCTCAAGCTGATCGGCACGTTCTATCTCACCTCGGCCGTGTTCGTGGTGGTGGTGCTCGGCGCGGTCGCACGGATGGTGGGCTTCAACATCCTGCGTTTCGTGGCCTACATCAAGGAAGAGATGCTGATCGTGCTCGGCACGAGTTCGTCGGAAGCGGCCCTGCCGCAACTGATGCTGAAGCTCGAAAAGCTCGGCTGCTCGCGCTCGGTGGTGGGCCTCGTGGTGCCGACCGGCTACTCGTTCAATCTCGACGGCACCAACATCTATATGACGATGGCCGTGCTGTTCATCGCCCAGGCCACCAACACGGATCTGACGCTCACGCAACAGCTCACGCTGCTCGCCGTCACGATGCTGACCTCGAAGGGCGCAAGCGGCGTGACGGGCGCCGGTTTCATCACGCTGGCGGCGACCCTCGCCGTGGTGCCGACCATTCCGCTTTCGGGCATGGTGCTGATTCTCGGTATCGACCGCTTCATGAGCGAGTGCCGCGCGCTGACCAACATCGTCGGCAATGGCGTGGCGACCGTGGTGGTGTCGGCCTGGGAAAAGGAACTGGACCGCAACAAGCTGCGCGCCGTGTTGCGCGGCGAAGTGGCGGCCGTCAAGGAAACCGAAACCGCGGGTGCCTGAATCAGCGCGGCGCGTTATGCCACAATAACCGCAGACCACCCTACGGAATCTGCCAACGTGACGCGCCGCCTGCTGATCCTCTTCGCGCTCGTCGCCGGGCTCGTGGCGGCGTGCGGGCTCACGTGGAGCATCGCGTGGCAGCGCGGTATCGACATCTTGCGGCACAACGCGGCGGTGCGCGTCGACCGCACCGCCAATGCGCTCAAGAGCACGCTGGAGCGATACGAGTCGCTGCCTTATCTGCTGGCCGAGCATCCGTTCGTGCAGGACGTGCTGGTGAGTCCCGGCGCGCCGAATGTCGAGCGCGCCAATCGCTATCTGGAAGACCTCAACCGCCACGCGCGGGCCACGGCCTCCTACATCATCCAGACGAACGGAACCTGTATCGCGGCGAGCAACTGGCATGAGCCGGAGAGCTTCGTCGGCGCGGGCTATCAGTTCCGGCCATATTTTGTCGATGCGGTGAAGGGCGGCGTGGGCCGTTTTTTCGGCATCGGCACGGTCTCGCATGATCCTGGCTATTACATCTCGCAACCGGTACGGCGCGACGGACGCACCGTCGGCGTGGCGGTCGTCAAACTCAATCTCGAATGGTTTCAGGGCGCGGACGCGGCCGAGCCGCTGATCGTCACGGACGATCACGGCGTGATCTTTCTGTCGTCCATGCCCGCCTGGAAATATCACACCGTGCGGCCGCTGTCGGGCGCGGTGGCCGACTCGATCTTTCAGACGCGCCAGTACGCGCAGCAGGAGATTCCGCCGTTGCCGGTGACGATCGAGCGCACGCTGGAAGACGATGCGCAGATCGTGCGCGTCGGCGGCGGGCGCTATGCGCCGCGCTATCTGGCGTCGCGCCGGGCGATGGGCGAGCCGGACTGGCAACTGATCACCCTGGCAAGCGTCGATCCCGTCGACGCCGACGCCCGCAACGACGCCATCGTGGTCGGCTTCGGCTATGTCACGCTGTGCCTGCTGGCGTTCTACTGGCGAATGCGGCGCGCGCGCGTGCGCGAGATGATGCGCAGCCGCGAGCTGCTGCAACGCGCTTATGCGGAGTTGAATCAGCGAGTCGCAGAACGGACCGCGGATCTGTCGCAGGCGAACGAGCAGCTAAAGAAGGAAGTGAGCGAACGCACGCGCGCCGAGCAGGAATTGCGCTCGGCGCACGATGAGCTGATCCAGGCGAGCAAGCTGGCCGCGCTCGGTCAGATGGCGGCGGGCATCACGCATGAATTGAATCAGCCGTTGGCGGCGTTGCGCGGCTTCTCGGACAACACTCGCGTGCTGCTCGAACGCGGCGATCAGGAGTTGGCGCGCGAGAACCTCGAAGCGATCGCGGCGCTCACCGAGCGCATGGGCAAGATCACCAATCAGCTGAAGCTGTTCGTGGGGCGAGCGCGACCGCGTAGCGCGCGGGCGCCGCTCGCGCGAGCCCTGCGCAATGTGCTGGCGCTGCTGCAAAAGCGCCTCGCGGGCGTCGAGGTGACCTTGACGGTGGTGGACGCGGAGACCGGTACGCGGGAGTGCTTCGATCCGTCAGCCGAGCATCCCGCGCTGGTCGCGAACTGCGACGATTTGCGGCTCGAGCAGGTGTTGATCAATCTGCTGGGCAATGCGCTGGACGCCACGGCGGGGCTTGCGCCGCCGCGCATCGAGATCGAAATCGAGGCCGCAGACGCGACGCTCGCCATCTCGGTCCGCGACAACGGCCCAGGCATTCCGGACGATATCTTGCCGCGCCTCTTCGAGCCGTTCTTCACGACCAAGGAAATGGGCCACGGACTGGGACTCGGGCTTGCAATCTCGTCGTCGATCGCACGCGATGCCGGTGGCTCGCTGGCCGCCCGCAATGCGCCGGACGGCGGCGCGGTGTTCGTGCTCACGCTGCGCCGCGCGCGCGTGCAGGCAATCGATCCACTCACGGCAGGGTCCTGATTTCAGGCGGCTTCAGATGCGCACGCGCGCTTTAAGGTGATAAGGACCATGGTCAACAACGGTTTGCCGGTGCTGTATATCGAGGACGACGAACTGGTGCGGCGCGCGAGCGTGCAAAGCCTGCAGCTCGCGGGCTTCGACGTCACCGGTCATGCGTCGGTCGAATCGGCGGCGCGCTCCATCAGCGCGGATTTTCCGGGCGTGATCGTCAGCGATATTCGTTTGCCGGGTGCGAGCGGGCTCGATCTGCTGGCGCAATGCCACGAACGCGCACCGGACGTGCCGGTGATTCTCGTCACCGGACACGGCGATATCTCGATGGCCGTGCAGGCGATGCGCGACGGCGCGTACGATTTCATCGAGAAGCCGTTTGCCTCGGAACGGCTGATCGAAACCGTGCGGCGCGCGCTGGAACGCCGCACGCTGGTGCTGGAAAACCACGCGCTGCGCCGCGAGCTGGCGGGGCAGAACACGGTGGCGCCGCGCATCATCGGCCGCAGCCCGGTGATCGAGCAGGTGCGGCGGCTGATCGCGAACGTCGCGCCCACCGACGCATCCGTGCTGATCAACGGCGATACCGGCGCGGGCAAGGAACTGATCGCGCGCAGCCTGCACGAATTGTCGCCGCGGCGCGACAAGCCGTTTATCGCGGTGAATTGCGGCGCGCTGCCCGAGCCGATGTTCGAATCGGAGATGTTCGGCTATGAACCCGGCGCGTTTACCGGTGCGGCAAAGCGGCGTATCGGCAAGCTGGAACATGCCTCGGGCGGCACGCTGTTTCTCGACGAGATCGAAAGCATGCCGCTCGGTCTGCAGGTCAAGCTGTTACGCGTGTTGCAGGACGGCGTGCTGGAGCGGCTCGGGTCGAATCAGCCGATTCGCGTGAATTGCCGTGTCGTGGCTGCCGCCAAGGGCGACATGCTGGAGCACGTCGCCGCCGGCACCTTCCGGCGTGACCTGCTGTACCGGCTGAACGTGGTGACCATCGCGCTGCCGCCGCTTGCCGAGCGTCGCGAGGACATCGTGCCGCTCTTCGAGCATTTTCTGCTCGATGCCGCGGTGCGCTATCAACGTCTCGCGCCGATGCTCACCGACCGCCAGCGCGCCGGCCTGATGCAGCGCGACTGGCCCGGTAACGTGCGGGAATTGCGTAATGCCGCGGACCGGCTGGTGCTCGGCGTGGCGGAAGACCCGCTGACCGCATCGGCCGACGAGGGCGCGAATAGCCATTCGCTGAAGGAGCGCGTCGAGCAGTTCGAGCGCGCGGTGATCGCCGAGGCGCTTGAGCAGACCGGCGGCGCGGTGGCCGTGGCGGCCGACCGGTTGCAGTTGGGCAAGGCGACGCTCTACGAGAAGATCAAGCGCTACGGCCTGGCGGCAAAGGGGGACGGTGAGCGGTGAGGCCGCGTTGAAGGCCCCCAAAAAGCAATGCGCCGGTAGCGGAAAGGTCCGCGACCGGCGCATTTTTTATCTGACGGGTCGTGCGTTTGCCGTTGCTGCCGTGCTGCCGGCTTGCTTCAGGCCGATTTCAGCGCCTTTTCAAGCAGTTGATCCAGTTCGGCAAACTGCGGCTCGCCAACGTAGCGCTTAAGAATCGTGCCGTCCTTGTCCACCAGGAAGGTGGTCGGCGTCAGTTGCACATTGCCGAACTGCTTGGCCGCCGAGCCGTCGTCCATGGCCACCTTGAAGGGCAGGCGGCGCGTCTCGGTGTAGTTGGTGACGTACATGGGCGCGTCGTAGTTCATTGCCACCGCGACGAATTCGAGGCCTTGGCCCTTGAAGCGGTTATAGGTATCGACCATCTTCGGCATTTCCTGCACGCAGGTGTCGCAGTTGGTGGCCCAGAAGTTGATCAGATAGACCTTGCCTTTCAGGTCGGCGGTCGAGACTTTCTGGCCGGACAGCAGCGTGAAGGTGGCGTCCGGCACCCGCTGCTGGCCGTTGAAGGCAAAGTAGCCGGCAATCGCGATAGCACCGGCGACGACCGCCATGACGATGTAGCGGATCGGGCTGGTGCGCTTTGTCAGCGGGGCAGACGGGGTAGGGCTCATGGACGGGACCTCGAGATTCGCGCAAGCCGCGCGCAACGTTGCGTCGTATTGTAGCCCCAATCCGGCGCGGCGGCTGGGCGCGCGCGTCGGCGATAATGGGGTTTTATGCCTGGTCTTTCGCGACTTCGTGCTCATGTTTCGATCTGCTTTGCGGCGCTCAACTCCCCGTCTTTTGCCTGACCTTGAGCTGGCGGTGCGCCGGAAAAGCGCTCCTGGCCGCACCTGGGCCGCAATGGCCCCACTACGCGCCGCGCTGCGGTCCAGTGCCTGCCTGCTGGCCGTGGGCGCGATACTGGTGGCCTGTTCGCCAACCTACGACTGGCGCACGGTGATGAACAACGACAACGGCTACACCGTCGATCTGCCGGCCAAACCCGGCAACGATGCGCGCCAGCTCGAGATTGGCGGAACGCCGATGAAAATGGCGATGCAAACCGCCGAAGCCGGCAACGCCGTCTTCGCGGTAGGCACGGTGACGCTGCCCTCCGACGACCCGCAGACACAGCGCACGGCGCTCGATTTCCTGCGCACGGGCTTGGCCCGCAACGTCGGCGCAATGCCGCAGACGCAAGCGGTGCAGATTCCGCTGGCAGCGGGTGGCCAGGTGCCCGGCCTCGAAATGAAGCTAAGCGGCAAGGCCGGCGAGCAAAAGGAGACCCGCACGATCTACGCGCGGTTTGTCGCCCACGGCCGGCACGTCTATCAGGCGGCAATCATCGCCAGCCAGCCGCTGCCGCAGGAGCAGGTGGATCAATTTTTTCAGTCGTTCCAGCTTTATTGAGCCCTCGCGGGCGCTGGTCCGCAGACGCGACAGTTCACCGCGCAAAGGTAAAGTCGCTTCGCAGGTTATGACGCTAATAGCCGGATTTTATGAGGATTTTTCCGTTACCCACAGAACCTGTGGATAACTTTGTGGAGAACCTTCCGCGAGAGGGCTCAAATGCCCGTCCGGCGGGCCTCCCGGAACTTTTTCCCGACTAAGCGGGAAATGTAAAATCCAATAGAATCAATGCGTTATCAAAAATGCTCCGCGCTTGCCTTTCAGTTTACTTTAGATCTGCAAGAAATGCTTTTATGTGCATAAGTCAAGTCTTGACAGATATTTTTTTGCTTTATCCACTTGAGAAGGCGCGCCGGTACTGAACCGCTTCCGCGACTTGGCCGGCGCTCGGCACTTCAGTGCCGGCCAGGTCGGCGATGGTGCGGGCCACCTTAAGCACGCGGTAATAGGCGCGCGCCGACCATCCGAAGCGATCGCCCGCTTCGCGTAGCAGCGCTTCGCCAGCTGCGTCGGGGCGGCAGACCTCGTCTACTTCGCGTCCGTTCAGTTCGCGATTGGTTTTTCCTTGCCGCGCCAGTTGGCGCTCGCGCGCCGCGCCGACCCGCGCGGCGATAACGGCGCTCGATTCGCCGTGGGTGGTGGAGCGTGCCGCCAGTTCGGCGGACGTGAGCGCGGGAATCTCGAGCTGGATGTCGATGCGGTCAAGCAATGGCCCGGACAGCTTGCGCAGATAGCGGGCGGCGATTTCCGGCGTGCAGCGGCAACGCCCATTCGGGTCGCCGCGCCAGCCGCAAGGGCAGGGGTTCATTGCCGCGATCAGTTGGCAGGCGGCCGGAAAATCCACCTGCAGGGCTGCCCGCGAAATGGTGATGCGGCCGGCTTCGAGCGGTTCTCGCAAAGTTTCGAGCACGTGACGGTCGAATTCGGGGATTTCGTCAAGGAAGAGCACGCCCAGATGCGCCAGGGTGATCTCCCCCGGCTGCGGCGGATTGCGCCCACCCACCAACGCCGCGGCGCTCGACGAATGATGCGGCGCGCGGAATGGCCGTTGGCGCCACTGCGTCGGCGAGAAGCCCGACATGCTGGCCGACAGCAACGCGGCCGAGGTCAGCGCCTCGTCGTCGGTCATGGGCGGCAGCAGGCTCGGCAGGCGAGCCGCCAGCATCGACTTGCCGGCGCCCGGCGGCCCGACCATCAAAACATGATGGCCGCCCGCCGCCGCGACTTCGAGTGCTCGCCGCGCGCCGCGCTGGCCGATGACGTCGGCCATGTCCGCAAGCGGCGTGGCAGGTGTCGCGGACAGTTCAGGGGCCGCGACGGGCGCCAGCCGGCAATCCGGCACGCCGGCGAGGTGGGCGCATAGCGACGGCAGGTCGGCGGCGCCGTAGACGTCCACGCCGGGTACGAGTGCCGCCTCCGCGGCGCTGGCCGCCGGCAGATAGAGTTCGGCGGGACGCTGCGGGGGTTCGGCGGCGGCGTTCAGCAAGTCGTGCGGCGTGGGGTTGGCCGCCATCCCTGTGGCCAGATTCGGCCTGCCTTCGCCGCGCGCCTGCGCCGCATGGCTGCGCGCCGTGCCGCAAGCCATCGCGAACGCACCGCGCATGGGCCGCAGCGCGCCGGTCAGCGACAGCTCGCCGGCGAATTCCCGGTGCATCAGCGATTCCACCGGAATCTGTCCGCTCGCCGCCAGGATGCCGAGCGCAATCGGCAAGTCGAAGCGGCCGGATTCCTTCGGCAGGTCGGCGGGAGCGAGATTGACGGTGATGCGGCGCACCGGGAAATCGAAGCCGCAGTTCTGCAGTGCGGCGCGCACGCGTTCGCGGCTTTCGCGCACTTCGAGATCGGGCAGGCCCACGATCGAAAAAGAGGGTAATCCGTTGGCGAGGTGAACCTCGACCGTTACTTCGGGCGCGCGGCCAGAGGCCGGCGCGCGACTGCGCACCACGGCAAGCGACATGTTTTCTCCCGTCAGACGGCGCGCCGGCGGCGCGCGCGACTCCCTAAAACGCTGATGACGTCACGGCTCGCTTGCCTGTGATGTGCAGCATTCAGACGCGCCTTACGACGTATGCGTCACCGGCAGCTTCTGTTCAAGCTCGGCCACGCGCCGTTCGAGTTCTTCGAGGCGCGCGCGCGTGCGCACCAGCACCTGGGTCTGCGTATCGAATTCTTCGCGCGTAACCAGATCGAGCTTCGAGAAGCCTTGCGACAGCATGGCCTTGACGTTGCGTTCGACATCTTTGGCCGGCGAGTTCTTGAGCAGATCGCTAACGCGGGCCTGAAAATCGTTAAAGACGTCGTTCGGTTGTTTCATGGTGTTCCCCTTGGGCGCACAAAAAGTGTGCATGTGTCATTACGTCTGTGCCACGGATTCGGCAATGCTCGATTATGGTGCATGGCCGAATGGCCAGCGCGGCGTCATGTACGCCTTTGGTGCGCGCTTTCACATCCGTTGCTTGCGAACACTCTAGCAACGATCCAGGCGGCGCGCCACCGTCCCCCGCCAGCGTTGGCCATCCGGCCAGGGGGCAAACGGCGCGTTCTCGGGGACCGGTTCCAGCGAATATGACGCTCACATGGCATGCGAGTTGCTGTTACTGCCCCGCGCGCACTGCCGGCTAGTTTTACCGGTATTGCATCGATCCGGTTTGAGGACCAATCGCGATTCGACGCAACAGTTCAGGGGAACAAGGTTACGCAACGGGTTACGCAAACACAGCGAGGATTTCATGAAACTGATTACCGCAATCATCAAGCCGTTCAAGCTCGATGAGGCGCGCGAAGCCTTGTCGGCGATCGGCGTCTCCGGAATCACAGTGACAGAAGTGAAGGGCTTCGGACGTCAGAAAGGCCACACCGAGCTGTACCGCGGCGCAGAGTATGTTGTCGATTTTCTGCCGAAAGTGAAGATCGAGGCTGCGGTCTCGGACGACATCGTCGATCAGGCCATCGAAGCGCTCGAACGTGCGGCACGCACCGGCAAGATCGGCGACGGCAAGATTTTTGTCACGCCGATCGAGCAAGTGATTCGGATTCGCACCGGGGAGACCGGGGCGGACGCCCTGTAATTAGAACGATAGCGACTAGCTACAAGAGGAAAACGAAGATGCGCAAATTATTGATGTCCTTGCTGATGGCCGGATCGCTGCTGGCGAGCGGTGTCGGCGCCGCTCTCGCGGACGACGCTTCAGCACCCGCGGCCGCCTCGGCGCCCGCCGCCGATACGACGGCCAGCGCCCCGGCCGCCGCGGCTTCGGCACCGGCCACCGCCGCTGCCGCACCTGATGCATCGGCAGCCTCTGCCGCCGCAGCCGCCCCGGCTGCTCCGACCGCACCGTTCTCGGTCGACTCGTCGAAGATCAACTCCGGCGACACCGCCTGGATGCTGACCTCCACTGCGCTCGTGCTGTTCATGACGATCCCGGGTCTGGCGCTGTTCTACGGCGGCATGGTCCGCAAGAAGAACGTGCTCGCGACGCTGATGCAGAGCTTCGCGATCACCTGCGTCGTGACGATCGTCTGGGTGGTGGTGGGCTACAGCCTTGCCTTCACGCCGGGCGGCATGTTCATCGGCGGCTTCTCGCGCGTCTTCATGGCCGGGATGAACTACATCCACGGCGACAAGGCGACCACGCTGACGGTGAGCCACCTGGCTCCGACGATCCCGGAAACGGTCTACTGCGTCTATCAGATGACCTTCGCGATCATCACGCCGGCGCTGATCACGGGTGCCTTTGCTGACCGCATGAAGTTTTCGGCGATGCTGGTGTTCATGACGCTGTGGTCGATCATCGTCTACTCGCCGATCGCTCACATGGTCTGGGAACCGACCGGCTGGCTGGCTACGGCAGGCATCCTCGACTTCGCAGGCGGCACGGTGGTGCACATCAACGCCGGTATCGCCGGTCTGGTGTGTTGCCTCGTGCTCGGCAAGCGCGTCGGCTACGGCAAGGAAGTCATGGCTCCGCACAACCTCACGCTGACGCTGATCGGTGGCGCGATGCTGTGGGTGGGCTGGTTCGGTTTCAACGCAGGTTCGGCAGTGGCGGCAGACGGCCGTGCCGGCTTCGCAATGTTCGCCACGCAAGTCGCGACCGCTGCCGCAGCACTCGCCTGGATGTTTGCTGAATGGATCGCCAAGGGCAAGCCGTCGGTGCTCGGTATCGTGTCAGGCGCGGTCGCTGGTCTGGTGGCGATTACGCCGGCTTCGGGTTTCGTCGGCATCGGCGGTTCGCTGGTGATCGGTATTGCGGCCGGCGTGATCTGCTTCTGGTCGGCAACGTGGCTCAAGGCCAAGCTCGGCTATGACGACTCGCTCGACGCCTTCGGCGTGCACTGCATCGGCGGTATCGTGGGCGCGCTGCTGACCGGCGTGTTTGCTGTCAAGGACATCGGCGGCGCGGACGGCAGCGTCATCCTGCAGGCCAAGGGCGTGCTGACGACGCTGGTCTACAGCGGCGTGGTGAGCTTCATCCTGCTGAAGGCCATCGACCTGGTGATGGGCATCCGCGTGACGGAAGAAGAGGAGCGCGAAGGCCTCGACGTCAGCCTGCACGGCGAGCACGTCGAATAAGGTTTCAGCGGTTTCAAGGTTTTACGATTCACGATCACGAATCAAGCGCAGCGACTTTGGCCCGCCCTCCGGCGGGCCTTTTTCTTTGCTGTGCCGCACTGTCTGTTTCTGGGTGAATCGCGCTAAACTGCACTGCAGGAGCCGTTTCGCCGGCTATGGCGCCGATAGCGAGAATGCATTCACCCCCGCTTGCGAATGGAGAAACCGTCCCCAAATGGACGAAGTATTTGCTCTACAATCTTTTTTCTCCAGTCTGCGAGTGATCAATGGTTCCGCACCTAGTTACGGCGTTAAACGGCCCGCTGCTCGATCTCGAGCGGAAGATCCTCGACGCCACACCCGCCATCGAACGCTGGTTCCGTCTTGAATGGCAGGAACATACGCCGCCGTTCTATTGCTCGGTCGATCTGCGCAACGCGGGCTTCAAGCTCGCGCCGGTCGACACCAACCTGTTCCCCGGCGCGTTCAACAACCTGCCGCAGGAAGTGTTGCCGCTGGCCGTGCAGGCCGCCATGGCTTCGATCGAGAAAATCTGCCCGGACGCGAAGAACCTGCTGGTCATCCCCGAGCAGCACACCCGCAATGCGTTTTATCTGGAGAATGTCGCGCGGCTGGCCACCATCATGCGTCAGGCGGGGCTCAACGTGCGTTTCGGCACGCTCGACGAGAGCATCGGCGGGCCGGTCACCATTGCGCTATCGGACGGTCAGAAGATCGTCCTCGAACCGCTGGAGCGCACCGCGCGCCGGCTGGGCCTGAAGAACTTCGATCCGTGTTCGATTCTGCTGAACAATGACCTGTCGGGCGGCATTCCGCCGGTCCTCGAAAACCTGCACGAGCAATACCTGCTGCCGCCGTTGCATGCCGCGTGGGCGGTACGGCGCAAATCGACCCATTTTTCCTGCTACGACGACGTCGCCAAGAAGTTCGCGAAGATGGTCGGCGTCGATCCGTGGATGATCAATCCGTACTTCGCGCATGTCGAAGGCGTCGATTTCCAGCAGCGCACCGGTGAAGAGGCGCTGGCCGATGCGATCGACGGCGTGCTCAAGAAGATTGCGCGGAAGTACCGCGAGTACGGTATCTCCGAGAAGCCGTATGTGGCCATCAAGTCCGATGCGGGCACCTACGGCATGGGCGTGATGACGGTGCACGACGCCGCGGAAGTCGCCGCGCTCACCACGCGCGAGCGCGCCAGGATGGCCGCCACCAAAGACGGGCTCGAAGTGCACGACGTGATCGTGCAGGAAGGCGTCTACACCTTCGAGCGCATTGGCGAGGAAGTGGCCGAGCCGGTGGTGTACATGATCGACCGTTATGTGGTGGGCGGCTTCTACCGGGTACACGGCAGCCGCGAGCGCGATCAGAACCTCAACGCGCCGGGCATGCATTTCGTGCCGCTCGGCTTCGAGCACACGGCGCTGCCCGACGCGCATGCCAAGCCGGGCGCGGCGCCGCCGAACCGTTTCTATATGTATGGCGTGGTGGCGCGCCTCGGACTGCTGGCCGCTTCGGTGGAACTCGAAAAGACCGATCCGGAAGCCATCCAGGTCTGAAATCCGAGGTCCGAGGCCCGCCCTCGCGGCAGCACGGCGCGAGCGGACCCCGCGCCTGGCCCGGCGCAGCGAGACCCCGCTGCGTCCACATGAATGAACGACTGACGGGCGGCGCGCAACAAAGCACCGCCCTTGTTTAACGCACAATGCCCAAGCCCATCCGGGCGCACCAGGACCCTCATGGACATTCTTTTTATCGCCGACCCGCTGGATCACTTCAAGATCTACAAGGACTCGACCTACGCGATGATGGCCGAAGCCGCCCGGCGCGGCCACACGCTCTACACTTGCGAGCCGCAGCATCTGGCGTGGATGGGCGCGGATGTCGAGGCGAACGTGCGGCGCTTTGCGATCGTCGGCGACGAAACGGACGGCCACCGCGAGACCTGGTATGCCGCCGACGCCCCCACGCCCCGCTCGCTGAAGAGTTTCGGCGCGGTGGTGATGCGCAAAGATCCGCCGTTCGACATGGAATATGTGACGTCGACGTGGCTGCTGGAGCTTGCGGAACGCGGCGGCGCCCGCATCTTCAATAAACCGCAGGCGATTCGCGATCATTCGGAAAAGCTGGCAATCGGCGAATTTCCGCAATTCGTCGCGCCGACGCTGGTGACGCGCGACGCGGCACGGCTGCGCGCGTTTCACGCCGAGCATGGCGACGTGATCCTGAAGCCGCTCGACGGCATGGGCGGCATGGGCGTGTTTCGCGTGAAAGCGGACGGCATGAACCTCGGGTCGATCATCGAAATGCTGAGCCACGACGGCGCGCGTTCGGTGATGGCGCAGAAGTTCATCCCCGAGATCAAGGAAGGCGACAAGCGCATTTTGCTGATCGGCGGCCAGCCGGTGCCGTTTGCGCTGGCGCGCATTCCGCAGGGCAACGAGGTGCGCGGCAATCTCGCAGCGGGCGGTCTTGGCGTGGCTCAGCCGCTGACCGAGCATGATCGCACGATTGCCGAGACCCTGGCGCCGGTGCTGGCGGCGCGCGGTCTGCTGCTGGTGGGGCTGGACGCCATCGGCAACTACCTGACCGAGGTGAACGTGACGAGCCCGACGTGCTTTCGCGAGATCATGGACCAGACCGGCTTCGACGTTGCCGGCATGTTCATCGACGCGCTGGAACGGGCAGTGGGCTGAGCAAGGGGCTAAAGTCAGCCAGGGGCAAAGCAGGGCAAGTAAGGGCAGATCAGGGCAGATCAGGGCAACCAGGCAGAGCGCGCCGCGATCCGGCGCGGTGCAGAGCGAACAAGTGGCGAAAGCGCGAAAATGAGCCTGTTACAATGCCCGCACTTCAGCGGCGGTGGGCGCCCGTGGCATTGCCGGCAGGCGTGCGGCGGGGTGGACCACCGGTCTGAAGCAGGCATTGAAGCACGTGCGCGAAGCCGGCAAGGCGGGACAGGCCGGCCACGCGGGCGTCGAGAAACGCCGAATCCGACCCTCATGACCATCGGCCGGTCGAGGGTGTGACGACCCGGTGCATACCGGGCCACGGTTCAGGGCCGTTTTTAGCAGCAAGGCTGACATGGCAGGCATTCTGATCATTGCACACGCCCCTCTCGCAACCGCGCTCAGGGACTGTATCGCGCACGTCTACGGCGGATTGCCGGCGCGCATCGGCGTTATCGACGTGTCGCCGGACTGCGATCCGGTGGAGGTCGTGGCGTTCGCGCACTCCGAGATCGAGCGGCTCAAGGAGGAGAACGGCGCCCTTGTGCTGACCGACATGTTCGGCGCGACGCCGTCGAACATCGCCGCGCGGCTGTCGTCGTTGCCCGACGTCCGCGTGCTGGCCGGCGTGAATCTGCCGATGCTGCTGCGCGCGGTCTGTTACCGCGCCACGCCGCTCGACACGCTGGTCGACAAGGCGCTTGCCGGGGCCACCAAAGGCATTCAGGCGATTGTCCCGGGGACGCCCGCGCCGGTGTGCGCGCCTCCTGTCATGGGCGACTGCGTGCCGGCCATGTTGCCGGAGAGCGATCTCACCCATAAGCACGGCACGACGAGCCTGTAACTACGACGAGCCTGTAGCGGTTTCAGTTTCATCCTTCACCACATCCTATTACCCCGCGCTTCGGACCAACACATGCTGCAACAGGAAACGACTATCGTGAACAAGCTGGGGCTGCACGCGCGCGCGTCGGCCAAACTGACGCAACTCGCGGGTAACTTCCAGGCCGAAATCTGGATGAGCCGCAACGGGCGGCGCATCAACGCGAAGAGCATCATGGGGGTAATGATGCTGGCCGCGGGCATTGGCAGCACGGTGCTGATCGAGACCGAAGGTTCAGACGAAAAGGAAGCCATGGACGCACTGCTGAAACTGATCGCCGATAAATTCGGCGAAGGACAGTAAAGCGCGTGCACCGGTTCGTTTGGATCATCACGCCGCGTTTACCGCGGCGTTTTTTTTAACGCGTCACAATCAGTGGCGTGTTGCGGCGCACACTGTTGAAGCGGGCATTGAGCGGCTGCGGAATTTATAATGACGGGCAAGGTCTGAGAGCATTGCAGCGGTCTGCCGCGGCATCACACAACTAGAGGAGGTGCGCGTGTCCTTCACGCTGCATGGAATTCCCGTGTCACGCGGTATCGCCATCGGGCGGGCTTATCTGATCGCCCCGGCTGCACTCGACGTCGACCACTATTTAGTCGAACCCGCCCAGATCGAGGGCGAGGTCGAGCGTTTCCGCTCGGCCCAGCAACTTGTGCATCAGGAGCTCGACGCATTGCGCGACGATCTCGCGGCCGACGCGCCGAGCGAAATGGGCGCGTTCATCAACGTTCATTCAATGATCCTGAACGATGCGATGCTGGTTCAGGAGACCATCGATCTGATCCGCACGCGCCGTTATAACGTCGAGTGGGCGCTGACGGAACAGCTTGAGCGCCTGTCGCGCCATTTCGACGACATCGAAGACGAGTATCTGCGCGAGCGCAAGGCCGATATCCAGCAGGTGGTCGAACGCGTGCTGAAGGCGCTGGCCGGCGCTTCGGCGGCCAATCTCGTGCCGAATGCCCACGGCACCAGCGACGACATGATCGTGGTCGCACACGACATCGCGCCCGCCGACATGATGCAGTTCAAGACGCAGACCTTCCAGGGCTTCGTCACGGATCTCGGCGGACGTACCTCGCATACGGCAATCGTCGCGCGCAGCCTCGGCATTCCGGCGGCGGTCGGCGTGCAGCATGCGAGCGCGCTGATCCGCCAGGACGACCTGATCATTGTCGACGGCGACCACGGCATCGTGATCGTCGATCCGGCGCCGATCGTGCTCGAAGAGTATTCGTACCGGCAAAGCGAGAAGGCGCTCGAGCAGCGCAAGCTGCAGCGCCTTAAATTCTCGCCCACGCAGACGCTATGCGGCACCCGCATCGAGCTGTGCGCGAACATCGAACTGCCGGACGACGCCAAGGCGGCGGTGGCGGCGGGCGCAACCGGCATTGGCCTGTTTCGCACCGAATTCCTGTTCATGAACCACAAGCACAAGCTGCCGGAGGAAGAGGAGCAGTTCGCGGCGTATCGCCGGGCGGTGGAACTGATGAACGGGCTGCCGGTGACGATCCGCACGATCGACGTAGGCGCCGACAAGCCGCTCGACTCGATGGGCGGCGGCGACGGCTACGAGACCGCCGCGAATCCCGCGCTGGGCTTGCGGGCGATTCGCTGGAGCCTGTCCGAGCCGCAGATGTTCCTCACGCAGCTGCGCGCCATCCTGCGGGCGTCGGCGTTCGGCACGGTGAAGATCCTGATTCCGATGCTCGCGCACGCGCAGGAAATCGATCAGACGCTCGACCTGATTCGCGAAGCCAAGCGCCAGCTCGACGACGCGGGTCTCGTCTACGATCCGAACGTGCAGGTCGGCGCGATGATCGAGATTCCGGCGGCGGCCATTGCGTTGCCGCTGTTCCTGAAGCGGCTCGATTTTCTGTCGATCGGCACCAACGATCTGATCCAGTACACCTTGGCCATCGACCGCGCCGATAACGCCGTCGCGCATCTGTACGATCCGCTGCATCCGGCGGTGCTGCATCTGATTGCCTTCACGCTGCGCGAGGCAAAGCGTGCGGGGGTGCCGGTGTCCGTGTGCGGCGAGATGGCGGGGGATCCGACGCTTACGCGTCTGCTGCTCGGCATGGGCCTCACCGAGTTCTCCATGCATCCGAGCCAGTTGCTGGTGGTGAAGCAGGAGGTGCTGCGCTCGCACGTCAAGACGCTGGAAAAGCCGGTGGCCGATGTGCTCGCCTCGTTCGAGCCGGAAGAGGTGCAGGCGGCTTTGAAGCGGGTGGCGCTGGTTTGAATTTTGAGTGTGCCGTTTCTCCGCCGCGCGGGCGTGCGGGGAGCGTCGCCTGCTGCTTCGCTTTGGCTTTGCTCGGGTAACCTTGCTTATGCAGGCTTACTTATGCAGGCGTATTGGCCGGTCGTATTCAGGCCGGCTGACAAACAATCAGCCTCGCCGATGCGCGTGGCCGCACACCGGGCAATCCGGCTGACGCGCAATGCGCATCGTGTTCCACTCCATCCGCAGCGAATCGAGCATCATCAACCGCCCCACGAGCGGCGTGCCGATGCCCGCAATCACCCGCAGCGCCTCGGCGGCCTGCATCGCGCCAATGATCCCCACGGTTGGTGCAAACACACCCATCGTCGAGCAGGCCACTTCCTCGAACGGTTGATCTTCCGGAAACACGCACGCGTAGCAGGGCGAGGCGGCGTCGCGGAAATCGAAAGTGCTGATCTGCCCGTCAAAACGCAGCGCCGCCCCTGACACCAGCGGCACGCCATGCGTCACGCACGCGCGATTGATGGCGTGCCGGGTCGCGAAGTTATCCGTGCAATCGAGCACGACGGTGGCGCGCGGCACGGCCGCGTCGAGCCACGCAGCGTCGACGCGTTGCGCGACCGCATCCACGATCACATCGGGATTGAGTTGCGCCAGCGCGTCGCGTCCGGATTCGACCTTGCTGCGGCCCACCGAAGCGGTCACGTGCAGGATCTGGCGTTGCAGGTTGGTGAGATCCACGATGTCGGCATCGACTAGCGTGAGCTTGCCGACCCCAGCCGCCGCCAGATACATCGCCGCGGGCGAGCCCAGCCCACCGGCGCCGACGACGATCGCATGCGCGTCGAGAAAACGCTGTTGCGCTTCGATACCGAGTTCGTCGACGAGGATATGGCGGGAATAGCGGAGCAGTTGATCGTCGTTCATGGCGGGGCGCAGAGTTGAATCGCGCGATGACTTCAGTCGGGAGAGGTCAGAAGAGGTCAGGACCGGCTGGTTAGAGCGACAAGTTCAGTCGAGGCCTGCTGCGCGAGTTTTCGTGATGGTTATTTTAATCGCGCTGGGGAAAGGTCTTCGCCGCGCGTGCGACGAAGACCCATCAGGTACGGCGTGCTGCTTAATTGCTTTGCGAGGCCGGGGCCGGCGCGGATGCCGGTGTGGCAGCCGACGCGCCCATGCCCGGAACCGGGTTGGTGGGCTTGACGGCAACCGGCGCCGAGGCGGACTGCTCCGGCTTGTTCTCGGCGAGACGGCGTTCGGAGAGCGACTTCGACTCCTGCACCGGCTTGCCTTCCAGCTTGTTCAGACCTTGTTGCAGCATGAAGTCGTCGGCCGAACCGAACTCGACCGGTTTGCGGTCGCGGTCCTTCTGGCGCTGTTCCGGCGTCTTCTTGTCGTTCTGCTCTTCAAGAATCCGCAGCTGTTCCATGCGGTCCGCCTCGCGCTGGTCCTGTTCCTTCTTCTCGTTCGGATCCTGCGTGTTGGCAAGGTGGTTCGAGTAGTCGACTTCGCGCGTGACGAGTGCGTCGTCCGGATCGCCGTCCGCGTATTGATCGACCGCGACATCCGGGCGGATACCCTTGTTCTGGATCGAACGGCCGCTCGGCGTGTAGTAGTACGCCGTGGTCAGACGCAGCGCGGTGTCGGCGGTCATCGGCCGCACCGTTTGCACCGAACCCTTGCCGAACGTGGTCTTGCCGACGATCAGCGCACGATGCTGATCCTGCAGCGCACCGGCGACGATTTCCGATGCCGACGCCGAATAGGCGTTGGTCAGCACGATCATCGGCACGGTCTTGAAGATCGGCGCTTCGTCCTTCAGCGGGTCGTTGTCGAACGACGGCAGACGGTAGTTATCGTAAGTGTCGCGGTAGACCTGCTTCGAATCCGGAATCTGGCCGTTGGTCGACACCACCACCGAATCCGGCGGCAGGAATGCGCCGGCCACACCGACCGCGCTTTGCAGCAGACCGCCGCCGTTGTTGCGCAGGTCGAGGATGAGGCCCTTCAGGTTCGGCTGCTGGCGCGCGATGTCCTGGAGCTTCTCGGCCAGGTCAGGCGTGGTGCGTTCCTGGAAGCTGGTGATGCGGATGTACGCATAACCCGGCGCCAGAATCTTCATCTTCACGCTCTGCACCTTGATGATGGCGCGCGTGACCGTGAGCGGGAACGTGCGGTCGTCGGTCTTGCGGAAGATGGTGAGGGTGACCTTGGTGCCCGGGTCGCCGCGCATCTGCTTGACGGCCTGGTCGAGCGTCATGCCGCGCACCGGCTTGTCGTTGATGCGCGTGATCAGGTCGCCCGGCCGGATACCGGCGCGGAACGCCGGCGTGTCTTCGATCGGCGAGATCACCTTGATCAGGCCATCTTCCGACGAGATTTCAATACCGAGGCCCGCGAAACGGCCCTTGGTCTGTTCCTGCAGTTCTTCGTAATCGGTCTTGTCGAGATACGACGAGTGCGGGTCGAGGCTCGACACCATGCCCTTGATGGCGGCCGTGAGGAGCTTCTTGTCGTCGACCGGTTCGACATATTCGTGCTTGATCTGCCCGAAAACCTCGGCAAACAGGCGCAGCTGATCGAGCGGCAGCGGCGCGACTGCGCTGCTGGCGGGTTGCTGGGCCGAGGCGGAAAGCTGCAATGTTGCAAATACGCCGGTAGCAAGGCCCGCGGCAATCAGGCCGATATTTTTCAGGTTCTTTCGCATAGAGTCTGTTGCGGTCGGAAGCGCGTGGCAGCGTCAAAGAGATGGGGACGGACAAGTATAACTGCACACCCGCTCAGGCAGTGCACAGCATAGTAATCGCAGTTCGACAGGCTGCGGCGTGCCAGGTTCTGTGGATTTGCCCTGTGGCGTGGAAGAAATGTTCCGTAACGACGCGGGCAGGGCGCGTCGTGGACGGGATGCCGCCTCGCGCTGTGTACACCGGGTGGTTTTACCGGTGCGCACAGCGTGTTTCCAGCAGTTTTGAATTGCGTGTTATAGCGCCAATGAGAGAGCCGGCGCCTTCGCACGCGGGCGATGCTCAACCCGCCTTGCCCTGTTTGGCGACCGCGGCCTGAGCCTTGGCGATGGCTTCCGGGTCGCCCAGGTAGTAGTGCTTGATGGGCTTCAGGTTCTCGTCCAGTTCATACACGAGCGGCACGCCGTTCGGAATGTTCAGGCCGACGATGTCGTCGTCCGAGATGTTGTCCAGATATTTGACCAGCGCGCGGATCGAATTGCCGTGCGCGGCGATCACCACCTTGCGGCCCGACTTGATGGCCGGCGCGATCGACTCGTTCCACATGGGCAGCACGCGCGCTACCGTATCTTTCAGGCACTCGGTGAGCGGCAGTTCCTCGCGCGGCACCTTGGCGTAGCGCGGATCGTTGTAGGCGGTGCGTTCATCCGACGGATCGAGCGCGGGCGGCGGCGTGTCGTAACTGCGGCGCCAGACCAGCACCTGGTCGTCGCCGAATTTGGCGGCGGTTTCCGCCTTGTTCAGGCCCGACAGCGCGCCATAGTGGCGCTCGTTGAGGCGCCACGAATGCACCACCGGCAGGTACATCAGGTCCATCTGGTCCTGCACGTGCCAGAGCGTGCGGATCGCGCGCTTGAGGACCGACGTGTAGGCGATGTCGAACGTGTAGCCCGATTCCTTCAGCAGCACGCCCGCCTGCTGCGCTTCGCGGTTACCCTGTTCGGTCAGGTCGACGTCGACCCAGCCCGTGAAGCGGTTTTCCTTGTTCCACGTCGATTCGCCGTGGCGGATGAGAACGAGTTTGTACATAAGATGACCGGTCGGTAGTAAGGAAGCGGTAAAGCGCGGCGCAGGCGGCTAAATGGGCCGTCGCCATCGCGTCAGTCGGTTATTTTATAATGGCAGGATTGCCTCATTCCGATTTCTCTCTTTTTCGGCGGATTTTCCGTGAAGTTCTTCACCGATTACACAAACCTTGTACTCATCGCGATCGTCCTCATCTCCGGTGGGTTGCTCCTGTGGCCGACCATCAGCCGACGGGGCCGCGGCGGCCTGACCGCAGCCGCAGCCACCCAGCTGATCAACCGCCGCAACGCTGTAGTCGTCGATCTTCGGCCGTCCGCGGAGTTCGCGAACGGGCATCTGCCCGCCGCCCGGCATCTTGAATTTGCCGAGTTGCAGGCGAAGGTCGGCCAACTCGTGAAGAATAAGAGCAATCCGGTGCTGCTGGTCTGTCAGAACGGCCAGCAGTCGAACAAGGCGGTACGCGTCGTGCAGGACGCGGGCTACGCCGAAGTCCATGTACTCGAAGGCGGCCTGAATGCCTGGCAGCAAGCCGGCATGCCGGTTGTGAAACAAGGAGCAGCGAAGTGAACAAGGTAATCATGTACAGCACCCAGGTGTGCCCGTATTGCCAGATGGCCGAACGTCTTTTAAAGTCGCGCGGCGTCGAGAACGTCGAAAAGGTGCTGATCGACAAAGACCCGGCCCGGCGTGAAGAAATGATGAGCCGCACGGGTCGTCGCACGGTTCCCCAGGTGTTCATCGGCGAGACGCATGTGGGCGGCTATGATGACCTTTCCGCGCTCGACCGCGCGGGCGGCCTGATGCCGCTGCTCGAAGCAGCCTGAGCAACAGCCTGTCGAAGAGAGAGCCCGAGGCCGCCTCACCGGCGGCCTGAAGCTGTCCATGGCGGTCGTTCCGGCGACTGCGTGCAGGCAAAACAGTAACAAACCAAGCCGGTTCGTCGACGCCCGCGGTGGGCGGCGCGAATCGCATCGACCCGGCACGCGTTGGCAGCGAGGCGTGCCGTTATGAATACATTCAGGGAATATCAATCATGTCCGACGAGAATAACCAGCCGTTCTTCAACATCCAGCGCATCTACCTGAAGGACATGTCGCTCGAGCAGCCGAATTCGCCGGCCATCTTCCTCGAACAGGAAATGCCGTCGGTGGAAGTCGAAGTCGACGTGAAGGCCGAGCGCCTCGCCGACACCGTGTTCGAAATCCTCGTCACCGGTACCGTGACGGCCAAAGTGGCGGACAAGGTGGCGTTCCTGATCGAAGCCAAGCAGGCTGGTATTTTCGACATTCGCAACATTCCGGCTGAACAGATCGACCCGCTGGTCGGCATTGCCTGCCCGACGATCCTGTTCCCGTATCTGCGTTCGAACATTGCCGACGCGATCACCCGCGCCGGCTTCCCGCCGATTCACCTCGCCGAAATCAACTTCCAGGCCCTGTACGAGCAACGTCTCGCGCAGATGGGCTCGAAAGAGGGCGCGGCGCAGAACGGCGTTACGCACTAAGCGTCGCGCGCAGTGCCGGGTATGAAAGTCGCCGTTCTCGGCGCTGGTGCATGGGGCACCGCTCTCGCGGGCCATCTGGCTGTGCGGCACGACACCGTGCTGTGGGCGCGCGAGCCGGCGCTGGTTGCCGAACTCGCCGCGACGCAGGAAAACGCCCGCTACCTGGCGGGTGTGGCCTTGCCGGCCGGACTTCGCTATGAAGCCGATCTCAATGCCGCATTGACTCACGCGCTGGCGGACGACGCCCTGTGCGTCGTTGCCACGCCGGTGGCAGGCTTGCGCGGGCTGTTCGAGGCGATGCGCGCCGCCGGCAAAGTCCCCGCCAATGTGATCTGGCTGTGCAAGGGCTTCGAGTCGGATACCCAGTTGATGCCGCATCAGGTGGTCGCTGCGGAGCTTGCCGGCCATGCCAGCAACGGCGTGCTGTCGGGCCCGAGCTTTGCGCGTGAAGTCGGGCAGGGTTTGCCGGTCGCGCTGACCATCGCCAGCGCCTCGGCGGTTTGCCGCGAGCGCACGGTGGCGGCGTTTCACCACGGCGCCATGCGCATCTATACCGGTGACGACGTCGTCGGAGTGGAAGTGGGCGGCGCCGTGAAGAACGTGCTGGCAATTGCCACGGGTATCGCCGATGGGCTCGGTCTCGGGCTTAACGCGCGGGCCGCGCTGATCACGCGTGGTCTGGCCGAAATGTCGCGCCTTGGCGTGACCTTGGGCGGGCGGGCGGAGACGTTTACCGGTTTGACCGGCCTGGGCGATCTGATTCTGACCGCCACCGGCGACCTGTCGCGCAACCGCACGGTGGGTATGCAACTGGCTTCGGGACGCACGCTCGACGATATCCTCGGCGCGCTGGGGCATGTTGCCGAAGGGGTGCGCTGCGCCCAGGCCGTGCTGTCGATCGCGCGGGCGCATGCGATCGACATGCCGATCACGCAGGCTGTCTGCGCGGTGCTGTTCGACGGTGTCGCGGCGCGTGACGCCGTCAGTGCGCTGCTACGCCGCGACGCCAAGGCCGAATAAAGAACGACTGAACGGTTGTCCTCGCTTCGCTGTCCACGTCTTATCGACGTTTCGGATGGCGAGGTTCTCCATGCTCACATCAGGTCATTGTTCGCTCGAAGCGCGGGTTGTCGACATTACGACGCTGGCGGTCGACGCCATCGTCAATGCGGCGAATACCTCGCTGCTGGGCGGTGGAGGCGTGGACGGCGCGATTCATCGCGCGGCGGGGCGCGCGTTGTTGCGCGAATGCGAGACGCTGGGCGGTTGCGCGACCGGCGACGCCAAACTCACCGCCGGCTACCAGTTGCCGGCCAAACACGTGATTCACGCAGTGGGACCGGTCTGGCACGGCGGCGGCCGAGGCGAGGCCGAATTGCTGGCGTCGTGCTATCGGCGCTCGCTCGAACTCGCGCAGCAGGCGCACTGCAGGAGCATCGCTTTCCCCGCCATCAGTTGCGGGGTCTACCGGTTTCCCGCCGACGCGGCCGTCGACATCGCGCTCGACGCGGTGCTCGGGACGCTGCCGCGCACGCCGTCCATCGAGCGCGTGCTGTTCGCCTGTTTTGATGACGCGATGTTCGCGCGCTACGAGTCGAGGCTCGCCGCGCTGGCTGCGCGGCAGCGTCAGGCGCCGCCTTCGAAGCCGGCCTGACGCCACGCTTCGAACACCACTACAGCGACCGTATTCGACAGGTTCAGGCTGCGATTGCCGGGCCGCATCGGCAGGCGCACCCGTTGTTCAGGCGCGAACTGTTCCAGCACGGCGGCGGGCAGGCCGCGCGTTTCCGCGCCGAACACGAACCAGTCGCCGGGCTGGAAAGCATGCGCGTGAAAGGCGCCCGAGCCGCGCGTGGTGAAGGCGAACATCCGCGCCGGGTCCGGCGACTCTTTGGCCAAAAACGCCGCCCAGTCGGTATGCACGTGCATCTGCGCGTACTCGTGATAGTCGAGGCCGGCGCGCCGCATCTTGGCGTCGTCGAGCGGGAAGCCGAGCGGTTCGATCAGATGCAGGTTCGCGCCGGTATTCGCGCACAGACGGATGACGTTACCGGTATTCGGCGGAATTTCGGGTTCGACGAGAACGACGTTAAACATGATGTGAGCCAGTGAAAACCATGATGTGAGCGTGCGGAGGCTAGTTTTTCGGCGTGCGCAGGGCGACGAAATTGGTCACGCGGCGCGCGCCGGCCGCCTTCAGGACAAGGGCGAGTGCTTCGAGGGTGGCGCCGGTGGTCATCACGTCGTCGACGACGGCCACATGTAGGCCCTCTACCGGCCCGTCGACCCGAAACGCCCGGCCCACGTTCTGACGCCGCGCGTCCAGATCGAGCCGCGATTGCGGCGCGGTTTCGATCACGCGGGCGAGCAGCGTGGCGTCGCTGCGCACCTGCAACGCCCGGCCGAGCGGCTTCGCAATCTGCCATGCCTGGTTGTAGCCGCGCTCGACGAGGCGCTTCGCCGCCAGCGGCACCGGCGCGATCACGTCTGGCCATTGCGATGCGTCGAGCATATCGTGCGCGAGACGGGCGAGCCGTTGCGCGAATTCGTCGGCGAGCATCAGCCGGGCGCGAAACTTCAGGCCGACCGCCAGCGTATCGAGCGGCGCGCGGTAGTCGGCGAGGGTCAGGGTGGCGTCGAATGGCGGTGGATGGGTGAGGCAATCCGTGCAGTGGTAGCGGCCCATGCGCCCGTCTGGCCGCGAGCGGCTTGCCGTGGACGACGCGAATCGCGCCGGCAAAGGCACCGCGCAGACGAGGCAACGCAGGCGCGTTTCATTCGCATAGGCTTCGTCGCAGCCCCGGCAGAGCACGTTCTGCGACAAATTGCCGCACAATGCGCACAGGTTCGGCAGAACGGCGTGCGCGAGGCGCGGCCGCGACGAACCGAGCCGGGTTGCAAATTCTGCAAGCCGGCCGCAAGGTGAAGAAACGGATGCCGGAATATGCATCGATGGACCGCCCGCGAAGGCCTCCTGCGCTGAATGGAGGGGAGCGAGCGAGTATACTTCGAGCTCTTCGTCCATGTGACTCCCATGCCCCCCACTCCCGCACAATCTAGCCGTCCGGCCTATGATTCCCGGCGCCTTCAGCGGATTTTCGACCGCCGCGCCGCGACCTTCGACGACGTGGCGTTCCTGCCGCGCGAAATTGCGCAACGCATGCGCGAGCGTCTCGAATACATCAAGGTCAGCCCGGCCAGCGTGCTCGACGCGGGCTGCGGCATGGGCGACGACCTGCCGGGCCTGCGCGAGCGCTTTCCCGAAGCGCCGGTGTTCGGCACCGACCTCTCGCACGCCATGCTCAGCCGCGCGCTGCATCACGATGCCGGCGACACGAGCTGGCGGCGCTTCCTGCCGGCTTCGATCGGCAAGGCGCTCGGTGCGCGCGGTCCGCGCTTCGCCCAGGCCGACTTCTCCGCTTTGCCGTTCGCGGCGGGCGCCTTCGAATTCCTCTGGTCGAACCTGGCGCTGCACTGGCATTCGCGGCCCGATCTGGTGTTTCCAGAATGGCAGCGTGTGCTCAAGGTAGGTGGTCTACTGATGTTCAGCACGCTTGGCCCCGATACACTGAAGGAATTGCGCGGCGCCTACGCCGAAGTGGAAGCCGCATACGGCGTGCCGTCCGCGAAGCATGTGATCGATTTCGTCGATATGCACGACCTCGGCGATATGCTGGTGGAAAGCGGCTTTGAAATCCCGGTAATGGATCAGGAGACCATCACGATCACCTACAAGTCGCCGCAGTCGCTGCTCGCGGATGTGCGCCGCTGGGGCGCTTATCCGTTTCGGCGCGAGGGCGACGCCCATGCGGCCGCGGCCGTGCCGGTGCATTCCCGGCGTCTGCACAAGGCGCTGCTGGCGGCGCTGGAAGCACGCCGCCGTGCCGACGGCACGCTTGCCCTGACCTTCGAGGTGATCTACGGGCATGCCTGGAAAGCGGTGCCGCGCATGACCGCCGAAGGACACGGCATCGTCCGTCTCGAGGACATCGGACGAGGTCCGTCGAAGAATCGTTGAAGCGGTAAAGAGGGCATCTGTTATGTCTGAAATTAGCAGGGCAAAACAGTCTCGCCAGATGCGTCAAAATGGCGCAAAGGCTTGCCGGACGTGGCTTCCAGCCCGATAGGGCGTTGCTTGTGGATGCCATTGAACGCGCCTATAATGCGTCAGTTTGTCGCTCGGAGATCCTACCTCCGCGGCGGCAGGCCCGAAGAGCTGGACAGCAGCAAAGGGTGGCACGAACTGGCAACAGGCACGGTTAAGAGGCAACTCGCAGGAGACAGCGATGGCGTCATCTGATCTGCTGGCGGAGTCGGAACCGGTCCTCAAGGACTGGACGATGAAACGCAACTGTTCGGTCTCCCCTAAGCAGTTTGTATGCTTCTATCTGTCGCTTGCGGTGGTCTCGCTGGTAATTGCTTTCATGCTGGATCTGATCGGCGCCTGGCTGGTGCTGCCGTTCACCGGCATCGAGTTGGTGGCGGTCGGTATCGCTTTTGCAATTTACGCGCGTCATGCTGTGGATTACGAACGCATCAGGCTGTTTCCGAACCGGCTCGTCATCGAGCGGGTCAGCGCGGAACACGTCACGCAGTTCGAATTCAATCCACGCTGGGTGCAGATTGAGCCGGGCGCAACGCCGCGTGACCACATCAAACTGGTCTCGCGTGGCCAGACGATCATGATCGGGCAACACCTCGCGCAGTATCGGCGCGCGCAATTTGCAGGCGAATTGCGCATGTGGCTCAGGCGGTGTTAGCGCACGAGTCTCGCGCCGTTCAGGGGGAGCGCGAGACAGCCTTCCAGCGGGGTCGAGGGTTTGAATGGAAAATTTGGGTAAGGAAGCTATGAAAACAATCAAGCGAGCCCTCATGGGCGGGCTGGCGCTTACCGGACTGCTCTTCGCTGGCGCTGCGCTGGCCGTGGGCGACAGTCCGGGAGGCCCCGCCGTCAACGAGATCAACCTCCAGCCGCCTGCTACCGCTATTGCTGAGGAGCTCTATCACCTGCACTCCTTCATGTTGATCCTGTGTACCGTGATCTTCGTGGGCGTGTTCGGGGTGATGTTCTATTCGGTCTTTGCTCACCGCAAGTCGAAAGGCCACAAGGCCGCCCATTTCCACGAAAGCACCACGGTCGAAATCATCTGGACGATCGTCCCATTCATCATCGTCGTGCTGATGGCGCTGCCCGCCACCAAAACCGTGGTGGCGATGAAGGACACCACCAACTCCGACCTCACCATCAAGGTGACCGGCTACCAGTGGAAGTGGGGCTATGACTACGTCAAGGGTCCGGGCGAGGGCATCAGCTTCCTCTCCACGCTCGCCACGCCGCGCGCCGAGACCGACGGCCAGCAGCCCATCTCGGATACTTACCTGCAGGAAGTCGACAACCCCCTCGTGGTTCCGGTCGACAAGAAAATCCGCATCATCACCACGGCGAACGACGTGGTCCACTCCTGGTATGTGCCGGCCTTCGGCGTGAAGCAGGACGCGATTCCGGGCTTCGTGCGCGACACGTGGTTCAAGGCCGACAAGACCGGCACCTTCCGCGGCTTCTGCACCGAACTGTGCGGCAAGGAGCACGCGTTCATGCCGGTGGTGGTCGAAGTGCTTTCCGCCGACGACTATGCGAAGTGGGTCGACGACCAGAAGAAGAAAATGGCCGCTGGCGCCGACGATCCCAACAAGACCTACACCTTGGCCGAGTTGATGGAGCGTGGCGGCAAGGTCTACGCGTCGAACTGCGCGGTCTGCCACCAGCCCACCGGCAAGGGCGGCGGCGCCTTCCCGGCGCTCGACGGCAGCAAGATTGCCAATGGCCCGATCGCCCAGCACGTGAGCATCGTGCTGAAGGGCAAGAATGCGATGCCGTCGTGGGCGCCGACCCTGAACGACGTCGAGATCGCGTCGGTCATCACCTTCGAACGTAACTCGTGGGGCAACCACACCGGCGATATTCTTCAGCCGAAGCAGGTCGCGGACGCCCGTAACGGCAAGCTGCCGGAAGGCGGCGACCACCTCGCGGCGGCGGCAGCGGGCGCGAGCGGCGCAGCGGCAGCCTCGGATGCAGGCGCGGCCAGCGCGGCTCCGGCGGCCGGTGCTGCGGACAACTCTGCGTCGCAGGCGGCTGCGTTGCCGGCCAGCGTCTATTTCGATACCGGCAAGAGCACGCTGCCGGACGATGCGAAGGCCGCGGTCAGCGCAGCGGCGGATTACGCCAAGGCGCATCCGGATGCGAAGTTCACGCTGTCAGGCTTTACTGACGCGACCGGCTCGGCCGACGTCAACGCGAAGCTGGCAAAGAGCCGCGCCGAAGCCGTGCGCGATGCGCTGAAGGCTGCCGGCATTGCTGAAGATCACATTATTTTAAAGAAACCGGAAACGGTCACCGGCGGTAGCGACGCCAAAGAAGCCCGGCGAGTCCAGATCAGCCCGGCTGCCTGACGTGTTCATGGTCAGTACGCAGAATCAGCTTTAGGAGATTGTCATGTCTAGCGTTGGACACGATGTAGTTGCGGGCCACGAGCACGTCCACGGTGACCCCCATGCTCATGGGACGCCGCACGGCTGGCGTCGCTGGCTGTATGCCACCAATCACAAGGATATCGGTACGCTGTACCTGATCTTCTCGTTCACCATGTTCCTCTCCGGGGGCGTGATGGCGCTGTTGATCCGTGCCGAGCTGTTCGAACCGGGTCTGCAGATCATGCGTCCCGAGTTCTTCAATCAGTTGACCACCATGCACGGTCTGATCATGGTGTTCGGCGCGATCATGCCGGCCTTCGTGGGCTTTGCGAACTGGATGGTGCCGCTGCAGATCGGCGCCTCGGACATGGCCTTCGCGCGCATGAACAACTTCAGCTTCTGGCTGCTGCCGGTGGCGGCGGTCCTGCTGGTGGGTTCGTTTTTCGCGCCCGGCGGCGCCACGGCTGCGGGCTGGACGCTGTACGCGCCGCTTTCCACGCAGATGGGGCCGGGCATGGACTTCGCGATCTTCGCGGTCCACCTGATGGGCGCCTCGTCGATCATGGGCGGCATCAACATCGTGGTGACGATCCTGAATATGCGCGCGCCGGGTCTCACGCTGATGAAGATGCCGATGTTCGTGTGGACGTGGCTTATCACCGCTTACCTGCTGATCGCCGTGATGCCGGTTCTGGCCGGCGCGATCACCATGCTGCTGTTCGACCGCCACTTCGGCACGTCGTTTTTCAACGCGGCGGGCGGCGGCGATCCGGTGATGTACCAGCATATCTTCTGGTTCTTCGGACACCCCGAGGTGTACATCATGATCTTGCCGGCGTTCGGGATCGTCTCGCAGGTGATCCCGGCCTTCGCGCGCAAGCCGCTGTTCGGCTATAGCTCGATGGTGTACGCCACGTCGTCGATCGCCATTCTGTCGTTCATGGTCTGGGCGCACCACATGTTCGCCACCGGCATGCCGGTGACCGGCCAGTTGTTCTTCATGTACGCCACGATGCTGATTGCCGTGCCGACCGGCGTGAAGGTGTTCAACTGGGTGGCCACGATGTGGCGCGGTTCGCTCACCTTCGAAACGCCGATGCTGTTCGCGGTGGGCTTCCTGTTCGTGTTCACGTTCGGCGGTCTGACGGGCCTGATGCTCGCCATGGCGCCGCTCGACATCCAGTATCACGGCACCTACTTCGTGGTGGCGCACTTCCATTACGTGCTGGTGGCGGGCTCGCTGTTTGGTCTCTTCTCCGGCTGGTACTACTGGTCGCCGAAGTGGACCGGCTGGATGTACAACGAGACGCGCGGCAAGATCCACTTCTGGGCCTCGATGATCTTCTTCAACCTCGCCTTCCTGCCGATGCACTTCGTGGGTCTTGCAGGCATGCCGCGTCGTTACGCAGATTATCCGGCGCAGTTCACCGACTGGAACCAGGTCATCACCATCGGCGCGTTCGGTTTCGGCCTCGCTCAGGTGTACTTCCTGTTTGCGGTGGCGCTGCCGGCTTACCGTGGCGGCGGCGAACTCGAAAAGGCCGGCGACAAGCCGTGGGACGGCGCAACGGGCCTCGAATGGACCGTGCCGAGCCCGGCTCCGTTCCACACGTTCGAAAATCCGCCGACCGTCGAATAACGTTTGAAGTACCGAGAAACTCCAGCATGACCCGCAATCCACCACGACGACGAACGCCCGAGGAAATCCGCGCGGGCAACCTGCGGCTCGGCCTGATCATGCTGGCCATCGCCGCCGCGTTTTTTGTGGGGATCTTCGTCAAACGGAGTTTCTTTTCCTGATGATCACGTTGTCGTAGGCGAAGGAAGATGACGGTAATGAGCGACAACGGTGGTAGTGGCGATAACCGCGACGGCAGCCGGAAGAGCAGCTTCGGCCAGTCGATGAAAGCCGTGTTCTGGGCTTTTTTCGGCGTGCGCAAGCGGCGCGACCTCGAAGCGGACGCCACGCAGCTTAATCCGCTGCATGTGCTGGCGGCGGCGCTGATCGGCGCGGCGATTTTTATCGGCATCCTGATTCTGGTGGTGCGCGCGGTGGTGGCTTAAACCGTCAGGCGTGAAGCAGGAGAGGCAGCGGCCGGGCAGCAACAAATAAGCAGCAGCGAAGCAGCAACTAGCAAGCGGCCACGAAACAACAAGAAGAGTGAAGCGGCGCGGTATCGACGCACCGCCGACGAGACAGCCGGACGCAACCGGATCAGCGAAATAACTGGACTGAAGTGGAGAATCAAGAATGAGCGGTCAAAACGAGAGCCCGTACTATTTCGTACCGCATCCGTCGCGGCATCCGATCAGCGCGGCCATCGGTCTGCTGGTCATGCTGTCCTCGCTTGCGGCCTGGATCAATGGCGAGAGCTGGGCGCCCATCACGGTGCTGGCCGGCTTGCTATGGCTGCTCTTCACCTTGTGGCACTGGTTCGGCGACGCGATCTCCGAGTCCGAAGGCGGCATGTACGGCAAGAACGTCGACAAGTCGTACCGCTGGAGCATGAGCTGGTTCATCTTCTCCGAAGTCATGTTCTTCGGCGCATTTTTCGGCGCGCTGTTCTACGCCCGTCAAATCGCCATGCACGAGCTGGGCAGCCTCGATTACAAGCTGATCTGGCCGGATTTCACGGCGGTTTGGCCGAACATCGGACCGGCGACGCTGGTGTCGCACTTCAAGTCCATGCAACCGTGGCCGGTGCCGACCATCAACACGGCGCTGCTGCTTTCGTCGGGCGCGACGTTGACGGTGGCTCACCACGCGCTGCGTGAGAATCATCGCAACAAGACCATCGCCTGGCTGGCCGCGACGGTGCTGCTGGGACTGTGCTTCCTGTTCCTGCAGGGCTTCGAGTACTACCACGCGTACAACGAACTGAACCTGACGCTGTCGTCGGGCGTGTACGGCTCGACGTTTTTCCTCTTGACCGGGTTCCACGGCTTCCACGTGTTCCTCGGCGGCACGATGCTGACGGTGGTGCTGGTGCGCCTGATCCGCGGCCACTTCACGGCGGATCACCACTTCGCCTTCGAAGGCGCGGCCTGGTACTGGCACTTTGTGGACGTCGTGTGGCTTGGGCTGTACGTCGTCGTCTACTGGCTGTGAGGTGATTGCACAACCGGCTGTAACGCCTGTCCGGCCCGCGCGTGGTCATTGCTACCGGCTGCGCGCGGATGACCGGGTTGCCGGGTTCGCTGCACGCCGCGGAGCCGAGGCGTAGTATGCAGGCCGACGCAGCGCCGCCCTCGACCGTGTCGGGGCGGCGTTTTGTTTCTAGGGACGGATTGCGTTGATGGCGCGCGCGACCGTTTGCAGACCGCGTGTTTCGTGGCTTTAGGCCTGCCGGCGACTCAGCGGCTCAGCGGCTCAGCGCGTGGCGACCGGCCTAGCGGCCTGGCGGCCTAGCGGCCTGGCGGCCTAGCGGCCGTAAGGAATACCGGTCGACTGAATCCAGCCCATCCAATGCGCAAACAGGATGAACAGGAACAGCGAGATTGACAGGCCCACACGGGTGGCCAGCGACCAGACCATGCGTTTCGTCTTGCCCTTGTCGTGCATCATGAAGTACAGCGCCGAGGCCATACTGGCAATGATGAGCGCAAAGGCGATGGGAACAAGAATGTGCATGAAATCGGCTGAAATTCAGGGGCGCGAAAGCAATATGGCTATTATCGCACCGTGCGTTGTGTCGCGTGGAGCAGGGAGGCCGGTGCAATGAAGATCCGCTGGTTGCCGGCGCTGCTGATCCTGATCGTCGTGGCGGTCACGCTGCGGCTGGGTTTCTGGCAGCGTGATCGCGCGCATCAGAAAGAGGCATTGCAGGCTCACATCACGCAGTTCGAAAACGCGCCGGCCGAGCCGGTCGGCGCCGCGCCGGTCGCGCTGAAGGACATCGAGTTTCATCGCGTGCGCGCTCGCGGCAGTTTCGTCGCCGGTAAAGTGGTCTATCTCGACAATCGGCCGTATAACGACCAGCCGGGCTTTTACGTCGTGATGCCCTTTAAACTCGTCGATGGCGGTTATGTGTTGGTCAATCGCGGCTGGCTGCCGCGCAATATCGCCGATCGCAGCACGATCGAACCGTATGTCACGCCGGCGGGTCAGATCGAGATCGAAGGCATTGCACGCGCCGACGCCACGCGCGCGTTCGAACTGGGGCAGGGCGGCTCGGCCGCGCACCAGTCGATCCGCCAGAATCTGGACGTGGAGGCTTACGCCGCCGAAACCGGCCTGCCGTTGCAGCCGTTCGTGATCGAGCAGTTGAGCGACGACGGCGACAAGCTCGTGCGCGACTGGCCGGCGCCGAATACCGACGTCGAGCGCAACTATGGCTACATGTTCCAATGGTGGGGCATGGCGGTCGCGGCGCTGGGGTTCGGCCTGTATGCCGCGCGCCGCGCAGCGAAGAAAGAGCACGCGCCCAGCACCCCAAATTGAAAGAGGCCCCGTAGTGTCGACGCAATCTCCCCGTTCGCCGCAAGCCGGCAAATCCGCGACGCCCGCGGCTCCGGCGGTCTCCGCAGCCTCCGCAGCCTCCGCGTCCACGTCCGGCCAGCCGCGCGGCAAGGGCTCCTGGAGCCGCGGCCGCTGGATGATGCTGCTGATCGCGCTCGTCTGCGCCGCGCCCGTGATCGGCTCTTACTTCGCGTATTACGTGGTCAAGCCCTCCGGCGGCACCACCAGCTACGGCACGCTGGTCGAACCGCAGCGGCCCATCCCGGACGGCCTGGTGGTGACCGGCGACGACGGCAAGCCGCTCAAACTCGCGTCGCTGCGCGGCAAGTGGCTGCTGGTGTCCGTCGACAGCAGCGCGTGCGACAAGGCCTGCGTGACCAAGCTCTACTTCATGCGCCAGGTGCGCGCGACGCAAGGGCCAGAGCGCGAACGGGTCGTCGAAGTCTGGTTGCGCACGGATGCCGGCAACGTGACCGATGTGATCGAAAAAGCCTATCCGGACACCCGCAAGCTGATCGCCGATCCGGCCGCGCTCGCCGCCTGGCTGCCGGTCGATGCCGGCACGAGCATGACCGATCACATCTTCGTGGTCGATCCGAACGGCAATCTGATGATGCGTTTCCCGAAAGATCCGAACCCAAGCAAGATCAAGGGCGACATCACCAGGCTGCTGAAGTGGTCGAGTATCGGTTGATGCGGCGTTTTAACGCACAAAAAGGTGTACCGCGGATTGAACCGTCTGTAGCACCATTGGGCCGCTACGTTTTTATCGCGACAAGGTAGAGAGATGTTCGTATTGCAACTGGGCCTGATTGGCTTGTGCATTGCGTTGTTGCCGCTGTCCTATATCTGGGTCAAGGCCGACGACAACAAATTCCGCAAGCTGGTCTGGGTGACCACCTTTCTGACGCTGGATCTGGTGATGTTCGGCGGTTTCACGCGCCTGACCGACTCCGGGCTCGGCTGCCCGGACTGGCCCGGCTGCTACGGCACGTCCTCGCCGTTCATCGCGCATGCGGCGATCGCGGCGGCCAATCAGGCCATGCCCACCGGCCCGGTCAGCATGAGCAAGGCGTGGATCGAGATGATTCACCGCTATTTCGCCATGGCGATCGGCGTGCTGATCGTCGCGCAGATGGCGATTGCGTGGATCGCGCGTATCAAGCGGCGGCCGCTGCATGTGTCGCCGTGGTGGCCCACTTCGTTGCTGCTGCTGATTCTCGTGCAGGGCGCGTTCGGCGCGTGGACGGTGACGCAGAAGTTGCAGCCCGTGATCGTGACGACGCACCTGCTGCTGGGACTCGCATTGCTCGGCACGCTCGGCTGGCTGGCGGCGCGCCAGACGCCGTTACCCGCATACGAACCCGAAGCCGCGAACTGGCGGCCGGCCGCGCTCGTCGGCCTCGTGCTGCTGGTGGTGCAGATCGCGCTGGGCGGCTGGGTCAGCACGAACTACGCCGTGCTCGCCTGCACCGACTTCCCGACCTGCAACGGCCAATGGATTCCGCCGATGGATTTTGCCCATGGCTTTCATCTGTGGCGCGCGCTCGGCATGACCGGCGACGGCGAGATGATCACCCAGGACGCGCTGGTGGCGATCCACTGGACGCACCGGACCTTTGCGATCGTCGTGATCGCCTATCTGCTCTGGTTTGCGCTGAAGGTGCGCCGCTTCGAATCGCTGCGGCGGCCGGCCAACGGCGTGCTGCTGGTGGTGCTGATCCAGTTCATCACCGGGCTTTCCAATATTGTCCTGCAATGGCCGTTGCCCATTGCAGTCGCCCATAACGGCGGCGCCGCAATCCTGCTGCTGCTGCTCGTTATGCTAAACTTTCGAATCGCTTATAGCCGTCCCGGCCGCGCCGCCTTGCTCGCGCGCGATGCCGCGCCAGCGTGACCCCCATGGACAGCACAACTCTTTCCCAGACCCCCGGTAGCCGGATTTCCCAATACATCGCGCTGACCAAGCCGCGCGTCACGCAGCTTGCCGTGTTTTGCGCGGTGATCGGCATGTTCCTGTCCACGCCCGGCATGGTGCCGTGGACCGCGCTGATCGGCGGCACCGTCGGCATCTGGTTGCTGGCCGCCGGCGCGTTCGCCATCAATTGTCTCGTCGAACAGAAGATCGACGCGAAGATGCGCCGCACTTCCTGGCGTCCGTCCGCACGCGGCGAAATCACGACCGGGCAAATCCTGCTGTTTTCGGCCGTGCTCGGCGGCCTCGGCATGTGGACGCTTTACACGTTCGCCAATCCGCTGACCATGTGGCTCACCGTCGCCACGTTTGTCGGCTACGCGGTTATCTACACGCTGCTGCTCAAGCCGGCCACGCCGCAGAACATCGTGATCGGCGGCGCTTCCGGCGCCATGCCGCCGGCGCTCGGCTGGGCCGCGGTCACCGGTCACGTGCCGGGCGACGCATGGATCCTCGTGCTGATCATTTTCGTATGGACGCCGCCGCATTTCTGGGCGCTCGCGCTGTATCGCCGCAAAGATTATGAGAACGCTGGCCTGCCGATGCTGCCGAACACCCACGGCGAGCAATACACGCGGCTGCATATCTTCCTGTATTCGGTGATCCTGTTCGCGGTCACGATGATGCCGTTCATCTCCGGCATGAGCGGCGTGGTGTACCTGGTGTCGGCGGTGCTGCTCGGCGCCGTGTTCCTCGCCTACGCGTGGAAGATCTATCGCGAGTACTCCGATCTGCTCGCGCGTCAACTGTTCCGTTACTCGATCATCTATCTGTCGCTGCTATTCGCCGCGCTGTTGATCGATCACTACGCACGTGCCCTGATCGGCGCGTAACACCATGCTCACAAACCGGTTAGCGCGCCTGGCGCGCGCCGCCTTGATGGCCTGTGCGCTTGGCGGCGCGGTTCTGGCCTCGGGTTGCGGCAAACCCGCCCCTTCGTTCCAGAACGTCGACATCACCGGCAATACGCAGTTCGGCACGGATTTCTCGCTGCCCGACACCAGCGGCAAGACGCGCACGCTCGAAGACTACAAAGGCAAGGTGGTGGTGCTGTTTTTCGGCTACACGCATTGTCCGGATGTCTGCCCTACGACGATGGCCGAACTCTCGCAGGCGTTGCAGCAACTCGGTCCCGCAGACGCAAGCCGCGTCCAGGTGCTGTTCGTCACCGTCGATCCCGAGCGTGACACCGCGCCGTTGCTCGCGCAGTATGTGCCGGCCTTCAATGCATCGTTTGTCGGTTTGCGTCCCGCTGACGAGGCGCAGCTCACCAAGGTGACCAAGGACTTCCGCGTCTACTACGCGAAGGTACCGGGCAAGACGCCGGCCAGCTACACGATGGACCACACGGCGGCCAGCTACGTTTTCGATCCCGACGGCAAGCTGCGGCTTTTCGCCCGCGACGGCCAGGGCGCCGCGCCTTGGGTGCACGATATCAAGCTGTTGCTGGGTTAAGCCCCGGTTACACGCTTGCTTCTCTTCCCAATGGCCGCATGCGGCCGTTTTGGGTTCAATAGGCGGCACGCCGTCAGGTGCCGCCCGCTTTTCACCTGAATTGACATCTGAAATCTGACATCGATCAGAACCACCGAGAACAGCATGCAGCGCAGAAATATCCTCAAAGCCCTCTCCGCAGTCGTCGCCACCGCAGCCCTCGTGACCAGCTTCTCCGCCCAGGCCGATGACAAGGTCATCAAGGTCGGCACCATTAGCGGTCCCGATGCGCAAATCTGGGCCGTGGTCCAGAAAGTGGCGCAGCGCGAAGGCCTGAATGTGAAGGTCATCGAATTCAACGATTACGTGCAGCCGAACGCCGCGCTCGACGCGGGCGATCTGGATGCCAACAGCTTCCAGCATCAGCCCTATCTAGATAGCCAGGTGAAGCAGCGTGGCTATAAGATCGTCAGCGCGGGTCTGACGTATATTTCGCCGCTCGGCATCTATTCGAAGAAATTCAAGTCGCTGAAGGACCTGCCGCAAGGCGCCAAGGTCGCGGTGCCGAACGATCCGTCCAATGAGAACCGCGCGCTGCTGTTGCTGCAAGCGCAAGGCGTGATCAAGCTGAAGGCCGGCGCGGGCACCAACGGCAACAGCGCGACGCCGCTCGACGTCGCCGACAACCCGAAGAAGGTGAAGCTGGTCGAACTCGACGCCGCGCAACTGCCGCGTTCGCTGTCCGACGTCGACGCCGCCGCGATCAACACCAACTACGCGCTGGCCGGCGGCCTGCAGCCGACCAAAGACGCCATCGCGCTCGAAGACATCCACAGCCCCTACGCGAACCTGATTGCCGTGCGCACGCAGGACAAGGACAAGCCGTGGGTGAAAAAGCTGGTGGCGGCTTATCAGTCCGAGGACGTGCGCCAGTTCATCAAGACGCAGTTCAAGGGCTCGGTGGTGCCGTCGTTTTGAGCATGCCGTGAGCGCGGTTTGGAGGCATGGCTAGCTATGGCCATCACAAATCGCGCTCCCAACGTTCCACCGTCAGCTCGTGGCCGAAGCGTGCCTCCGGTGCCGAACTGGCGCAGACAAAACCGGCGCGCTCGCAGAGCCGCCGCGATTCGGTGAGCGTCGTGACGGTCGATAGCGTCAGCTTCGCGTAGCCCGCGCGCCGCGCGAAGCGCGTGCATTCTTCCACCAGCTGCGCGCCGATACCGAGCCGGCGCATGTCGGGCTCGACAAACAGCATCTCGATACGCGCCTCGCTGGCCGACACCTCCATCACGAGCGCCGAACCGACCACCTGGTCGTCCTGTTCGGCAATCCAGCAAATCTCCCGCACCGGATCGTCATTGCGCGTGAAGTCGCCGGTGGTCCGCGCCAGCCATCCCTCGAACGATTGATCCCAACCGTATTCGCTCGCGAACAGGACCGCTTGCCGGTGCACCAGCCAGCCATATTCGCCGGCGCGCGGCGCCCGCAAGGTGATGATGCCGCGCCGTGGTTGCTCGTCGAGCAGGCGTTCGACCAGCTTCATCGCCCCGATCAACTGGTCCTGCGAACTGCCGGTAAGGCGTCCCAGCATGGCGAGCACTTCCTCGATCGCAGCTGTTTCGAGCGGTTCGTAGGCGGCGTGGCCTACTTCGGTCAATGAAATGAGCGACTGCCGGGCGTCGCTCTCCGAAGGGCGCCGCGTAATCAGATTGCGGCGCTCGAAGCTCGTCAGCAGACGGCTCAGATAGCCACTGTCGAGTCCCAGATTGCGGGTCAGGACCGCGGCGGTTTGCGCGCGTCCGCGCGCCAGTTCGTGCAGTACGCGTACCTCGGTCAGCGAGAACGCGCTCTTTTGCAGGCGTTCGTGCAGTGCGCCAATGTGCTTCGTATAAAAGCGATTGAAATGGCGGACTGCCTCAGCGTGCCGCAGCGCTGTGGAATCGGTCAACTTACGGCTCCCCGAAGGTTTTGTGATGGAGACGGAGTTCTATATTGGATGCCATCCTATATAAAAGCCGCAAATTTTGCTGATAAGCCATACCACCGATGGATTGGTAATACAAAAAAAGTAGCAAGGTGATGTAAGGCGCTCTGTGCGGTAGCGAACCAGTGGTTCGCTACATGGGCGGCCCTTATCCCGAATACGGGTAAATACCGATCGCCATTGGCAGCCCGAAACGCCCGATGAATCGCGGTTATTCCCTTTTCTATCAAGGCTTTGCGGTCAATCCATGGTCCATGGAACAACTCGATTGACTGGTATTATTGTGGTTATATAATGGGCTCTCATTTCGTAGCCCGCGCTCTTCCCTCCGAGATCTTCCCGAGCCCTATGGAAACACGCTGGTCCGCATTGATGCCTGACGCCCGCAACGTCACGCCGCTCTATTTGCAACTCGCGCGCAACCTCGCCACGGCAATCCACTGCGGTGTCTGGTCGGCGGGTGAGGCGTTGCCGTCGGAGCGGACTTTGTCGGATGCGATTGGCGTGTCGCGCATTACCGCGCGCAAGGCGATTGAGCTGCTGGTCGAGCAGGGTCTGATCCGGCGGGCGCGAGGCGCGGGCAGCTTCATCACGCCGCGCGTGGAAGATCCGCTGTCGCGGCTCACCGGCTTCACGAAAAAGATGCAGCAACGCGGCTTTCGGCCGGACTCGGTGTGGCTCGAACGCGGTATCCGCCCGGCGAATCGCGACGAGCTGGTGCACCTCGGCCTGTCGCCGGGCGCGGCGGTTACGAGCCTGCGGCGTTTGCGGCGCGCGGACGGCATCGTGATGGCGGTCGAACATTCGGCGCTGCCGGCGGCCGTGGTGCCGGACCCGCAGGCCATCGGCGTGTCGCTGTACAGCTATCTGGAGCAGCGCGGCAAGGCGGTGGTGCGCGCGCTGCAACACTTTCGCGCGGTCAATGCCACGAGCGAGATTGCTGCGCTAATGGATGTCGAAGCGGGCTCGGCGCTGCTGGTGATTACGCGCATCGGTTACAGCGCCGACCAGCGCGCCATCGAATTGACGGACACCTATTGCCGGGACGATTACTACGACTTTGTCGCCGAGTTGCGTCAATGAATGCTCATTGATCCAGCCGTACCAGCGCGGTACCGGTCCGATCCTCGCGCAATGATGAAGGGCGCGGATTCGTAACCGAGGGCCGCCGAGGACAACCGCGTTGTCCACCGAATTGTCAACGTAAGCACTACGTATCATCAGAGAGACTCATGCTGACCGGAAACATACTCACCACCGATGGGTGGATTCACGGCACGCTCGAATACGAAAACGGCCGCATCACGTCGCTCGCCGGTGATCGCGTCGATCCGTCGACGAACGACGCGCCCTACATCCTGCCGGGTTTCATCGATCTGCACGTGCACGGCGGCGGCGGCTCGGACGTCATGGAAGCGGGCAACGCCATCGAAACGATCACGCGCACGCATGCGCGCTTCGGCACCACCAGCCTGCTCGCCACGACGATGACCGCGCCGCGCGAAGAGCTGATGAGCGTGGTGGCCAATCTCGGCGACGTCGCCCGCGTGCGCACGCCGGGCGGCTCGCGCGTGCTGGGCGTGCACCTCGAAGGTCCGTATATCAATCCGGGCAAACTCGGTGCGCAGCCGGACGCGGCGGTGTCCGCGGTGCTCGACGAAGTGCTGAAGTATCTGTCCATCGCGCCGATCCGCGTGGTCACCATCGCGCCGGAAATTTCCGGCCACATGGACATCATTTCTGAGATCGCGGCGCGCGGCGTGCGCGTACAGTTGGGCCATTCGCTCGGCACATACGACGACGCCGTCGCGGCGCTCAAGCATGGCGCGTGCGGCTTCACGCATCTGTTCAACGCGATGTCGCCGCTGCATCACCGCAATCCCGGCATGGTCGGCGCGGCGCTGGCGCATGCCGAATTCGCGGAAATCATCCCCGATCTGCTGCACGTTCATCCGGGCGCGATCCGCGCCGCCATGCGGGCGATTCCGCGTGTGTACGTGGTGACCGACAGCACCTCGGCCACCGGCATGCCGGATGGCGAATACCGCCTCGGCAGCCAGCATGTCACGAAGTGTCTGGGCGGCGTGCGTCTTGCCGACGGCACGCTCGCGGGCAGCACCCTGACGATGGATCAGGCGCTGCGCAATCTGGTATCGATCGGCCTGCCGATGGCCGATGTTTCAAATCGTTTGTCGCGCTATGCCGCCGACTATCTCGGTATCGAAGACCGCGGCCGCATCGCCCGCGGTGCGTGGGCCGATCTGGTCGTGTTCGATCGTGAACTGGCGCTGAGCGCGACCTACGTCGAAGGAGAATCAATTGTCGAATATGCTTAACGAAGCGCTGGCGTCCGCCGATGTGGTCGCCGCGCAACTTGCGGATACATCACGCGTCGAGGCGCTCGCGCAGAAGCTCGCGGAACGTCCGCGCCATGTCGCGCTGACGGTGGCGCGCGGCAGTTCGGATCACGCCGCGAGCTATTTTGCGAGCCTGGCCATGAGCCGGATCGGCGTGCCGGTCGCTTCGCTGCCGATGTCGGTGGCGACGCTGCAGCAGGCGCCGCTGCAGGTGCGCGACCAACTCGCGGTGGCGTTCTCGCAATCCGGCAAGAGCCCGGATCTGGTGGGCACAATGGCCGCGCTGCGCGAAGCCGGCGCGCTGACGGTGGCGGCGGTGAACGCGCCGCAGTCGCCGCTGGCCGACGCGTGCGAATGGCATCTGCCGCTCGTCGCCGGCCCCGAGTTGAGCGTCGCGGCCACCAAAAGCTATATCGCGATGCTGTCGATTTCCGCGCAACTGGTGGCGCACTGGCAGCGCGACGAAACCCTGCTGGGCGCGCTGCGCGACCTGCCTGACGCTTTGCGGCGCGCCGGCCAGCTGGATTGGAGCCAGGCCGTCGAAGAATTGCGCGGCGTCGAACGCATGATCGTGATTGGCCGCGGACTTGGCCTCGCGATCGCGCAGGAAGCGGCGCTCAAGCTCAAGGAGACCTCGGGCATCCAGGCGGAGGCGTTTTCCAGCGCGGAAGTGCGCCATGGTCCGATGGAACTGATCGACCGCGACTACCCGCTGCTGGTATTCGCCCCGCGCGGACCCGAACAGGCTGGCCTGATCCAGCTCGCCCGCGACATGCAGGCACGCGGCGCACGCGTGCTGCTGGCCGCGCCGGACGACGTCCCGGAAGCCACCTTGCCGCTCGTCACGACGGCCCACGCGGCGCTCGACCCGATTGCCGCCATTCTTTCCTTTTATGTGATGGCTGCTGGTCTTGCTGCCGCACGCGGACGCAATCCCGATGCGCCGCGCCATCTGAATAAAGTCACCGAAACTCACTGATCGAGAAATCAGATGCGCCGTGTTGAGGAGTCCCGTTTGATGAGCCATTCCCAAGGCCATATTGTTTTGCTCGCGCCCATGACCGGTCGGGTCGTGCCGCTCGCGAACGTGCCTGACCCGGTGTTTTCGGGCGGCATGTTCGGCGATGGCATCGGCCTCGATCCGCTGGTCGGCCAGCTCGTCGCGCCGTGCGACGGCGTGCTCACGCATCTGGCGCGTACCGGCCACGCAGTGACGCTCGCGACGGCCGAAGGCGCGGAAATTCTGCTGCATATCGGTATCGATACAGTCGAACTGAATGGCCGCGGTTTTGTGCCGCTGGTCGAGCAAGGCGCCCACGTGCGTGCCGGCGACGTCCTGATCGAATTCGATCAGGACGTGGTGGCATGCAACGCGCCGAGCCTGGTGTCGGTGATCGCGATTGCCAATTCGGATGCCTTCGAAATCGTCGAACGCGCGGAAGGCGGCCTGCTGAAGGCCGGCGAAACGCCGTTGCTGGTGCTGCGTGCGCGCAGCGGCGCGGCGGCGCAAGCCTCGCGCAGCGCCACCAACGTCACGGAAGAAGCGCGCCGAACGGTCACGCTGATTCACGCCGGCGGCCTGCATGCGCGGCCGGCGGCACGCGCGCGCGAAGCGGCGCGCGGTCTCGATGCGCGCGTCGAAGTGCGTTACGAGGGCCGTAAGGCGCCGATCGAAAGCATTGTGGGCCTGCTTGGCCTCGGCGCGGGTGAAGGCGCGACGGTCGAGATTCTCGGCGTCGGTGCGCAAGCCGCGGCCGCGGTCGAGGCGGTCGCGCACGAGTTGCTTCGTGAAGCACATGGCGAAGCGGAAGAGAAGCCCGCAAGGCAACTCTCGCCGGCGCCACAGGCCGTGGCGCAGACAGGCGGTGCGCCGCTCGCGCCCAACACGCTGATGGGCGTTTGCGCGGCGCCGGGCGTCGCGGTCGGCAAGCTGGTGCGCTGGGACGATGCGGATCTCGATCCGCCCGAGCTGGCAGCGGGCGCGTCGGCGGCGGAAAGCCGTCTGCTCGACAAGGCGCTTGCCACCGTCGACGCCGAATTGCACACCACCGTGCGCGACGCCTCGCAACGCGGCGCACATGGCGAAGCGGGCATTTTCGCGGTGCATCGCGTCCTGCTCGAAGACCCCACGCTGCTCGACATGGCGCGTGACCTGATCAGCATCGGCAAAAGCGCGGGCTATGGATGGCGCCAGGCGATCCGCACGCAGATCGCCGTTCTGACCCAGGTTGAAGACGCGCTGCTCGCCGAGCGGGCTGCCGATCTGCGCGATCTGGAAAAGCGCGTGCTGCGCGCCCTCGGCTATTCGAACAGCGCGGCGCGCGTGCTGCCGGACGAAGCCGTGCTGGTGGCCGAAGAATTCACGCCTTCGGATCTGTCGTCGCTGGACCGTTCGCGTGTGACGGCGCTCGTCATGGCGCGCGGCGGCGCGACATCCCACGCGGCGATCCTCGCGCGGCAAAGCGGCATTCCGGCGCTGGTGGCGGTGGGCGACGCCGTGCACGCCATTGCCGAAGGCACGGAAGTCGTGGTGGATGCCACATCAGGGCGGATGGAATTCGCACCGACGGCCGGCGACGTGGAACGCGCCCGCCACGAACGCACGCGTCTTGCCGGCGTGCGCGAAGCGAACCGCCGCACCTCGCAACAGGCCGCCGCGACGGCGGATGGCCACGCGGTCGAAGTGGCCGCGAACATCGCCACGCTGGACGACGCGAAGACGGCGGTCGAGAACGGCGCCGACTCAATTGGTCTGCTGCGCACCGAACTGCTGTTCATCCACCGCGCTTCGGCGCCGACTACGGAAGAGCATCGCCAGAGCTATCAGTCGATCGTCGACGCGCTCGCCGGCCGCACCGCGATCATCCGCACGCTGGATGTCGGCGCGGACAAGGAAGTCGACTATCTGACGCTGCCGCCCGAGCCGAATCCTGCGCTCGGCCTGCGCGGCATCCGCCTCGCGCAAGTGCGCCCGGATCTGCTCGACGACCAGTTGCGCGGCCTGCTGGCGGTGCAGCCGCTCGGCGCCGTGCGCATCCTGCTGCCGATGGTGACCGACGTCGGTGAGCTGATCCATCTGCGCAAACGCATCGACGAATTCGCCCGCGAAATCGGCCGCACCGATCCGATCGAAGTCGGCGTGATGATCGAAGTGCCGTCGGCGGCCTTGCTCGCCGATCAACTGGCGCAACACGCGGATTTCCTCTCGATCGGCACCAACGATCTGACGCAATACACGCTGGCTATGGACCGCTGCCAGGCGGACCTCGCCGCCCAGGCCGACGGCCTGCATCCGGCCGTGCTGCGCCTGATCGCGGCGACCGTGCAGGGCGCGAACAGGCATGGCAAATGGGTGGGCGTGTGCGGCGCGCTGGCGGGCGATCCGCTGGCCGTGCCGCTGCTCGTCGGCCTCGGCGTGACCGAGCTGTCGGTGGATCCGGTGTCGGTGCCGGGCATCAAGGCGCGAGTGCGCAACCTCAATTATCAACTGTGCCAGCAACGCGCCCAGGACGTCCTGGCGCTGCCGTCGGCGCAGGCGGTAAGAGCAGTGAGCCGCGAAACCTGGCCGCTGGACTGATCCCAAAAAAGTCCACGGTGCAATTTCGCGAAATAACCACGTAAAGCTACGACTCAACGACGAGACGAAGGATTGGAGGTGTAAATGGACGGTAATCCGTTTCTGAAGGTGCAGCGGCTCGGCCGCGCGCTGATGCTGCCGATTGCAGTGCTGCCGGTTGCCGGCTTGCTGCTGCGACTCGGCCAGCCCGATGTGTTCAACATCAAGATGATCGCCGACGCGGGCGGCGCGATTTTCGACAACCTGCCGCTGCTGTTTGCCATCGGCATCGCGGTCGGCTTCGCGAAGGACAACAACGGCGTGGCGGCGCTGGCCGGCGCGATCGGTTATCTGGTCGAAATCGCGGTGATGAAGGACATCAACGACAAGCTCAACATGGGCGTGCTGTCGGGGATCGTGGCCGGTCTGGTGGCGGGGATGCTGTACAACAAGTACAAGGACATCAAACTGCCCGATTACCTCGCGTTCTTCGGAGGGAAACGCTTCGTGCCGATTGTCACGGGGGTGACCTGTCTGGTGATCGGCATTGTGCTCGGCTATGTCTGGCAGCCGGTGCAGTCCGCGATCGACATGGCCGGCCACTGGCTGACCACCGCGGGTGCCATTGGCGCATTCGTGTTCGGCGTGCTGAACCGCCTGCTGCTTGTCACGGGCCTGCATCACATCCTGAATTCGCTGACGTGGTTCGTGTTCGGCACGTTCACGCCGCCGGGCGGCGGCGCGGCGGTGACGGGCGACCTGCACCGCTTCTTCGCGGGCGACCCGACTGCGGGCACCTTCATGACGGGCTTCTTCCCGGTGATGATGTTCGGTCTGCCGGCCGCCTGTCTCGCGATGTTTCACGAGGCGCCGAAGGAACGCCGCGCGATGGTCGGCGGCCTGCTGTTCTCGATGGCGCTCACCTCGTTCCTGACGGGCGTGACCGAGCCCATCGAATTCAGCTTCATGTTCCTCGCACCGGTGCTGTACGCGATCCACGCGCTGCTGACGGGCATTTCGCTCGCCGTCTGTTCGGCGCTCGGGATTCACCTCGGCTTCACGTTCTCGGCCGGCGCAATCGACTATGTGCTGAACTACGGCCTGTCGACCAAGGGCTGGTGGGCGCTGGTGATCGGCGCGATCTACGCCGTCGTCTACTACGGCCTGTTCCGCTTCTTCATCCGCAAGTTCAACATGGCGACGCCGGGCCGCGAGCCCGCTGCCGCCGAAGAACAGGTTGCCTCGTTCGACAAGGGCGGTTTCGTCGCGCCGGCAGCGGCGGCTGCGGTTCCGCGCGCGCAGCGTTATATCGCGGCGCTGGGTGGTGCGGCGAATCTGTCGCTGGTGGATGCCTGCACGACGCGTCTGCGTCTGTCCGTGGTGGATCCGGCCAAGGTTTCGGAAGCCGATCTCAAGACGATCGGCGCGCGTGGCGTATTGAAGCGCGGCGCGACCAGCGTGCAGGTGATCATCGGACCGGAAGCGGACATCATCGCCGACGAAATCCGCACGGTGATTGCTCAGGGCGGTGGCGTTCAAGCACAGCCGGCCGTGTCGGCGGCAGCCCCTGTGGCGGCCGTAGCAGCGGCGCCGGTTGGCACGGCGCAAAGCGGTCCGCTCGATCCCGAGCCGACCCGCTGGCTTGCCGTGTTCGGCGGTGCGACCAACATCGTTTCGCTGAACGCCGTCGCCTCGACCCGTCTGCGTATCGTGGTGACGGACCCGACCGCGGTGGATCGTCAGCGTCTCGCCGCGCTCGACGTGGCGTGGATTTCGCCGGATACGTTCCATATCGTCGTCGGGGAAGCTGCACAGCGTTACGCGCAGCAGTTGTCGGCACGTTTGCCGACGGGTGGCGCAGCGGGTGGAGTTTCGCCGCAACTGGCGTGATGAGCCTTGCGACGGAGGCAGCGGTGAGCGCCTCCGTATAGCAGTAGATAGCAGTAGAGAGGCCAAAAAAAGAGCGGCGCCCTTGAATCGGGGCGCCGCTTTTTTCATGCTTTTTTATTTACCGCTTGCTGTTCGAGCAGGCGCGAGGTCCGTGTGGATCGGTCCGGTCCAGGACCGTGCCGCACAGGCGTTACGCGTATTCGTTCAGCGCACCGCGCATCTTCTTCATGGCGCTGACTTCGATCTGGCGAATCCGCTCGGCCGATACGCCGAATTCGTCGGCGAGGTCATGCAGCGTGGAACCGCCCGAACCGTCGTCTTCGACCTGCAGCCAGCGAGCCTCGATAATGCGGCGGCTGCGTGCGTCCAGCGATTCCAGTGCGCTGGCGATGCCGTCGCTCTGCAGCTTGTCGCGCTGACGCGCGGCGAGCACAGCCGTCGGTTCGCTATGCGAATCGGCCAGATAGGCGATGGGCGCGTAGGATTCTTCACCGTCCTCGACCTGGCCTTCCAGCGCGATGTCGCCGCCGGACAGACGCGTTTCCATCTCGGCCACTTCCTCGCGCTTCACGTTCAGTTCTTTGGCGAGGCCTTCGATCTCGTCCGGCGTGAACGCGCCCAAGCCCTGCTTGTGGCTGCGCAGGTTGAAGAACAGCTTGCGCTGCGCCTTGGTGGTGGCGACCTTCACCATGCGCCAGTTGCGCAGGATGTATTCATGAATCTCGGCCTTGATCCAATGCATGGCGTACGACACGAGACGCACGTTCTGCTCCGGATCGAAGCGTTTCACGGCCTTCATCAGACCGATATTGCCTTCCTGGATCAGGTCGGCATGCGGCAGACCGTAACCCAGATAGTTACGCGCGATCGAAACCACCAGCCGCAGGTGCGACAGGACAAGGCGGCGCGCAGACTCCAGATTGGCCTGGTCGCGGAATTCAGTGGCGAACTGGCGCTCCTCCGCCGGCGTCAGCATCGGAATCCGGTTCACGGCCTGGATGTAGGCGTCGATATTGCCCAGTTGGCCGGGCAGCAGCGAAGAATGCGAGAGCGCCAGTGCACCTGCCGAAGCGGCCTTAGCCGACGACGGGCTCAGAGTACTCGGAAGGGTCATTGCGTTGCTCACGTGGAAAACTCCTTGCAATCAGCAAAATAGCCTGGTCGAACTTCGACCTCAGCGTGGATGTTAGCACTCTGATTTACCGAGTGCTAATACTTAGAGTAAGTGGGGGTATCCTGGTTCCCTGCTGGCTATTGAAATTTGGATTTCAATAGCATCATACGCCCTCTGCAGGGCGGCTGGGATGAGCGTAGGATCTGCGATGGATAGGCGACTAGCTGTGCAGAATCACCGGTTTTTTGCCATTGGCGGCGCTTATCTGGCAGGTTTCAGCTTTCTTCTTATGATTTATTGCTCGCGCAGACCCTGCCTTGTAGAGGGTTTACTCGGCCGCTGGTGGCCGGCCGTCGTGCCTCGAAAGCCGGTCTGGACGGCCGCGAGTTCAATCTGTTCGAGGCGCCGCCGCCCGCATCCTTCGATCATGGATGACGGATTCCGGATTACGCGGTCTGCGAACAGCGGTATCGAAGAGCCGAATCCTGGTATAAATTTCAGCCAGCTATCCTGGCAACGTAACTTTTCACGACGGCGGCCGCTCCCGGCCCGTCGAGGCAAAGGGGTCGAGCAATGGCCGAAAAGGTGATCGAAGCGATTCGTGGACTCGAGCGCGACCGTTTTCGCGCGATGGTCGACGGGAACGGGCCGTTACTCGCCACGCTGCTCGCCGACAACTTGAGCTATATCCATACGAACGGCAAACGCGAGACGAAGCAGCAGTTGATCGATGGCATCACGGCCGGGCGGCGCCGCTATCGCCAGATCGAGATCCAGTCGCAGGACGTGCTGCCGGTGGGGAACGACGGCTTTATCGTGACCGGCCGCGCCTTGATCGAGATGGAGGCGAATAACGGCGCGCTGCTGTTCCCCATCGCCTATACCGCTATCCATGCTCAGGAGGACGGCCAATGGCGTCTGGTGGCCTGGCAGGCCACGCGTTGCGCGATCGAGTAAGGCGAGAAGGCCGCGCCACGCACCGCGTGCGGCCGCATCAGGCCGACATTCTGGCGATATCCGCGATCACTTCGATCTGCCGTTCGATGGCGCTCGGCACCGGCGCCTCGCCGCGCAGCACGGCGTCGATCCAGGCGGCTGTGGTGGCGGCGTCGCGCGCCTCTGGCAATTCCACCTCGGGCGCATCGGCCGACGAGCGCTCCGCCGCCACCCGCGTTTCGCAGACGCCGTCATGCAGCCAGTCGATCTGCACCTGGCGGCGCGTGTCGGCCACCGCCTCGCCCTCCGTGCCGCGCGCGAGCAGCGCCCCGCCCGCGGCGGCATCCAGATGCGTGCTGAACAACTGCGTGAGGCTGTCGCGATACGGCGGATGCGTGTAATTCACGAGCCGCAGCCCTGCGGGCGCGAACGGCTGGAGGATCTTGACAAGCGTATGGGTGGAGTTGCGCACGCCCATCCGGCGCCGCAGGGCCAGCAGCCGCGCAAGTTTCGGCGCGAGCGTCGCGATCGGCGCGAAGGCGAGGCGCCGCGCGGCGAGGCTATCCTCGATCTGCGCGTGGCTTTGCGCGTGCGCAATCTGCAGATGCGTGAAAATTTCCGCGCTCGTCACCCGGCCGGGGTCTTCGGTGACGCCGTGCACGAGAACCGGCACGCCTTCGCGGGCCAGCAGCAGCGCCAGCAGCGGCACCAGATTGGGTTGCTTGCGCGCGCCGTTGTAGCTCGGAATCGAAACCGGCCGGTACTCGACGTGGGCGGCCTGGACCGGCTCGAACGAAGCATGAGCGGCTGCGAGCATCGCCGCGAGTTCGTCGGCGCTTTCGCCTTTCACCCGGTAGGCCAGCAGGATCGCGCCGAGTTCCAGATCGCCGACGCGCCCGTCGAGCATCGCGCCATAGAGCGCGCGCGTGTCTTCGGCCGTGAGCGCGCGGGCGCCGTTCGGGCCGCGGCCGATCTCCTTGATAAAGCGGGCGCAGGGGAATGCGGAGGATGCGGTGTCGGTGGATTCGGCGGATTCGGTCATCGGATTCTGTGGGGCGGGTGGCTCGACGCTGCTCATGGCGGCCACGGTATTCATCGAAGATAAGCGTGTTGCGGTCAAGCGCGGCTGACAGGACGCGTCTGACGACACCTTCGCTCAGTATCGCATCAATGGCGCTCGTGCAAGTTGACACGAAGATGGCGTGAATCTGGCCGCGCCGCCATCCGGGCCGCCGGCGCGGCGCGCGCCTGCCGCTCGTGCGCCATCCGGGCTGCCCTGCGCGTTACACTCGATCTTTTATTGCCGCGCTCGCGGCGCTTACTCAAGATGGAGAACGGGATGAGTTACGTGTTTGCTCCCGCACCGGTGGTCGCGGTGCCGGTCGTCGGGTCCAGCGATCAGTTCGCAGTGCGCCGCATCTACTGCGTGGGCCGCAATTACGAGGCGCACGCGCGCGAGATGGGTCACGACCCCGACCGCGAACCGCCGTTCTTCTTTAGCAAGCCCGCCGACGCCGTCGTCTACGTCGCGCCGGGCGAGACCGGCGAATTCCCGTATCCGCCGCAATCGAAAAACGTGCACTTCGAGATGGAACTGGTCGCGGCGATCGGCAAATCCGGCAAGGATATTCCGGTCGAGCAGGCGCTCGAGCATGTCTACGGCTACGCGCTCGGGCTCGACATGACGCGGCGCGACCTGCAGGCCGAAGCGAAGAAGCTGGGCCGTCCGTGGGATACCGCGAAGGGCTTCGACCACTCGGCGCCGCTCGGCCCGATCCATCCGGTGTCGAAGCTGGGCCAGGTCGATAAAGGCGCGATCTGGCTGAGCGTCAACGGCGAAGAGAAGCAGCGCTCGGACGTGTCGCAACTGATCTGGTCGGTGGCGGAGACGGTGGCTTATCTGTCGACGCTGTTCGAACTGCATCCGGGCGACCTGATTTTTACCGGCACGCCCGAAGGCGTCGGCGCGGTGGTGAAGGGCGACACGATGAAAGGCGGCGTGGACGGGCTAGGCGAGTTCAGCGTGCGCGTCGTCTGAAGCGGCGACAGGGGAGGAGACAAATGATATGAAGCTATATAGCTATTTCCGCAGCTCGGCGGCGTATCGCGTGCGCATTGCCCTGAACCTGAAGAATCTGCCCTACGACTACGCGCCGGTGCATCTGTTGCGCGACGGCGGCGAGCAGCTCAAGCCCGCGTATCGCAAGCTGAATCCGGATGCGATCCTGCCCACTTTGGTGGACGGCGACAACGTGCTGCAGCAGTCGCTGGCGATCATCGAGTATCTGGAGGAGACCTATCCGCAACCGCCGTTGCTGCCGAAAGCGCCGGCCGATCGCGCGTATGTGCGGTCGGTGGCGCTGCAGGTGGCTTGCGAGATTCATCCGCTGAACAACCTGCGTGTGCTGAAGTATCTGAAACACTCGGTCGGCGCCGATGATGCGACCCGCGACGAGTGGTACCGGCATTGGGTCGAATCGGGCTTCGCGACGCTGGAGGAGCATCTGGCGGCCGATTCACGCACCGGCGCGTTTTGTTTCGGCGACTCGCCTACCTTGGCCGACGCGTGTCTCGTGCCGCAGGTGTTCAATGCGCAGCGCTTCAAGATCGACGTGGCGCGGTTTCCCACCATTCAGCGCATCCACAATCACGCCTCGCAGCTCGACGCATTCGCGCGGGCGGCGCCTGGCGTGCAGCCGGATGCGGAGTGAGCGAGGCGGGCGTCCAGCGCCCGCGCCATTTAATTGCCCAGCAACGCGTCGGAAAACTCTTCCGCGCTGAACGGCTGCAAATCTTCGACCTTCTCGCCGACTCCGATGAAATACACCGGAATGGGCCGTTGCCGCGCAATGGCCGCGAGAATGCCGCCCTTCGCCGTGCCGTCGAGCTTGGTGACGATCAGGCCGGTGAGGCCCAACGCGTCGTCGAAGGCTTTCACCTGGGTGAGCGCGTTCTGGCCGGTATTGGCGTCGATGACGAGCAGCACCTCGTGCGGGGCGCCGTCCATGGCTTTGCCGATCACGCGCTTGACCTTGCGCAACTCTTCCATCAGATGCAGCTGCGTGGGCAGACGGCCGGCCGTGTCGGCCATCAGAACGTCGATCTTGCGGGCCCGCGCGGCGCCCACCGCGTCGAAGATCACCGCGGCCGGGTCGCCGCTTTCCTGCGATACGACCGTCACGTTGTTGCGCTCGCCCCAGATGGCGAGCTGCTCGCGTGCGGCGGCGCGGAACGTGTCGCCGGCGGCCAGCAGCACGGATTGGTCGAAGCTCTGCAGATGCTTCGCGAGCTTGCCGATGCTGGTGGTTTTGCCCGCGCCGTTCACGCCCGCAATCATCATGACGAGCGGCTGGGCGCGACCGAGCATCAGGGACTTCTCGAGCGGCTTGAGCAGCTCGATCAACTGCGCGCGCAGCGCCGCCTTGACCTGTAGCGGATCGGTGAGCCGCTCGGCGCGCACTTTTTCACGCAGCGATTCGAGCAGGAATTCGGTGGCGTCGACGCCCGCGTCGGACATCAACAGGGCGGTTTCGAGCTCCTCGTACAGGTCTTCATCGATCTTGGCGCCGATGAAGATGCCGGTCAGATTCGAGCTGGTCTTCGACAGGCCGCTCTTCAAGCGGGTGAGCCAGGATTTCTTCGCCGCGGCTTCGGGCAGCGGCGGCGGCACGATTTCAACGGTTTCGAGCGCGTTTTCGTCAGGTTCGGGTTGCGCCTGCGTTTGCAGCCCGGTTTGCGGCTGCGTTTGCGCGCCCGGCGCGGGTGCGACAGGCGTGGTCTGGATCCTGGCCGGCTGCGGCGCCGTGGAGGCCGCAGGCGCCGACGGACGCGGCGCGGCCGCCGTAGGCCTTGGCGCTGCGTCTAAAGCCGGTGCGACGGATTCCGGCGCCGCCTGCGATTCCTCGGGCGTTGCGTCGGACTCTTTCGAACCCTTGAATCGTTTGAAAAAGCTGAACATGGTCTGGCGTGGTGAGAGCGAGCGCCGATGCGCGCAGCCGGCAAAACCGGTAGCAGCGGCAGGCAGCGTGGCAATGCGGGATGCAAGGCGCTGGAAGCGGCTCATTTTATCAGGCGTACCCGTTTACATAGCATTAGCCGACCGGCCAGGGTGAGATGCCCGTCCCTGTGTGGTAACGTTGGCGCTCCAACCCGCTGCCAGCAACGCCAGCAACCGCCAGCGGGCAAACCGCCTGACCGCTAAACCGATTAACCGTCCGAACCCGCATGCCCCGTACTTCTGCACCTCGCGCGCAAAGCGCTCCGTCCAACCGCGGCAAGCCGCACGCCATTCGCATCATTGGCGGCGACTGGAAGCGCACGCCGCTGCCGGTGCTCGACCTCGACGGGCTGCGCCCCACGCCGGACCGTGTGCGCGAAACGCTCTTCAACTGGCTCGGCCAGCGTCTCGATGGCCAGCGCTGTCTCGACCTGTTCGCCGGGAGCGGCGCGCTGGGCTTCGAGGCGGCTTCGCGCGGCGCGGCGCGGGTGCTGATGGTCGAGCGCCACGCGAAGGCAGCCGGGCAATTGCGCGCCAATCAGACGCGTCTCGCGCCGAACACCATTGAAATCGCCGAAGCCGATGCCTTGCGCCTCGCGGCCAGCCTTGCGCCCGCTTCATTCGACGTGGTGTTTCTCGATCCGCCGTTCGGCTCCGACCTGCTGGGCCGTGCGCTGGAGCTGGCCGCGCCGCTCGTCAGTGCCGAAGGATTCCTCTATGTGGAAGCCGCCGAGGCGCTGGATCTTACCCAGACGCCCGCTCTGGCGGGCTGGAACATCGTGCGGCAGGCCCGGGCGGGGGCGGTTCACTATCATTTGCTGCAGCGCGAAAATGGTGAATAATGCGCGTGCTAAAACAAGCGCCGGACGGCTCGCCGTCACGCGCGCGACCGGCGGCAAACGCGTCCTGCGGGCGTGCTTGACGTGCCCATTTGTCTGAAAGGAGAAGTCTCATGGTAGTCGCCGTGTACCCGGGTACGTTCGACCCGCTGACGCGCGGTCACGAAGACCTCGTGCGGCGCGCGTCGAGCATTTTCGACACGCTGGTGGTAGGCGTCGCCGACAGCCGCAACAAGAAGCCGTTCTTCACTCTCGAAGAGCGCCTCGACATCGCCCACGAAGTGCTCGGCCATTATCCGAACGTGCAGGTGATGAGCTTCAAAGGGCTCTTGAAGGATTTCGTCCGCACCAACAACGCGCGGGTCATCGTGCGCGGGCTGCGTGCCGTGTCGGACTTCGAATACGAGTTCCAGATGGCCGGCATGAACCGCTATCTGCTGCCGGACGTCGAAACCATGTTCATGACGCCGTCGGATCAGTACCAGTTCATCTCCGGCACCATCGTGCGCGAAATTGCGCAGTTGGGTGGCGATGTCAGCAAGTTCGTGTTCCCTTCCGTCGAAAAATGGCTCAAGGACAAGGTGGCCTTGCTGGATCAGGACAACGGCCAGGCGGGATAGCCGTAACCGGCGTAAACTGTCGGTTTGATGGAATGACAGTCGGCCTCGCGTCGGCGTGAAGTGAGAGAAGTATGTCTTTGATGATTACCGACGAGTGCATCAATTGCGACGTCTGCGAGCCCGAGTGCCCGAACGACGCCATTTCGATGGGCCCGGAAATCTATGTGATCGATCCGAAGAAATGTACCGAATGCGTCGGTCATTTCGACGAGCCGCAGTGTATCCAGGTGTGCCCGGTGGAGTGCATTCCGCGCGACCCGGAGCATCTGGAGACGCCCGAAGGCTTGATGGCGAAGTATCACGCGTTGCAGGCCGCTAAAGCCTGAGGCGGGCGTGTCGGGCGCGGCGTGCGTGCCTCGTCCAACCTGTCCTGGCCCGCCTTGGCCGCCTTGGCCGCCTTGGCCGTCCAATCCGCTTACCCCACGTACCCGCGCAGCACGTCCTGCAGAGCCTCCAGCAGCAGATCGCATTCGGTGTCGGTGCCGATGGAAATGCGCAAATGCTGGTCGATGCGCGGCGCGTTGAAATGGCGCACGAAAATCTCCTTCTCTCGCAGCATGGCGGCGAGCGCGGCGGCGTCGTAGCCCTCGTGGCGCGCGAACACGAAATTCGCCCCCGACGGCACGACGTTAAAGCCTAGCGCCGTCAAACCCGCGGACAGCCGCTCGCGGCTCGCGATAACTTTCGCGCAGGAATCGCGGAACCACGCGTCGTCCTCATAGGCTGCGGTCGCCGCGACCTGGGCCAAGCGGTCGAGCGGATACGAATTGAAGCTGTCCTTGACGCGGGTCAGCGCGTCGATCAACGCCGGGTGGCCGAATGCAAATCCCACCCGCATGCCCGCCAACGAGCGCGACTTCGACACCGTTTGCACCACCAGCAGGTTCGGATAGCGGTCGATCAGCGCGATCGCCGACTGTGCGCCGAAGTCCACATACGCTTCGTCGATCACCACAACCGACTCCGCATGCTGCGCCACGAGCCGCTCGATCTCCTGCAAGGGCAACGGATGACCGGTCGGCGCATTCGGATTCGGCAACAGCACGCCGCCGTTCGGCGCGGCGTAATCGTCGACGCGGATGGCAAACGCGTCATCCAACGGAATGGTCCGGTATTCGACCTCGAACAGCCGCGCGTAGGTCGGATAGAAGCTGTACGTGATGTCCGGGAACAGGATCGGCTTGTCGTGTTTGAGCAGCGCCTGGAAGGTCAGCGCGAGCACCTCATCCGAACCGTTGCCGGCGAACACCTGCTCGGCGCGGATGCCGTGATACGCGGCAACCGTCTCGCGCAGCGTGCGCGCGGTCGGATCGGGATAGCGGCGCAGCGATTCGGCGTGCTCGCCGAGTTCATGGCGGATCGCCTCCAGCACGCGCGGCGACGGCGGATACGGGTTTTCGTTGGTATTGAGTTTGACCGGATGGGCGAGGGCGGGTTGTTCACCCGGCACATACGGCTTCAGACGAGAAACGATGTCACTCCAGTAGCGGCTCAAGCGGGCCTCCGTTGACGGCTGCGATTCGATTCTGATTTTAAAGGCCGGGCGGCGGAACCCGCGCCCAAAGCCTCAAGCCTGGCTATTGCGATGCAACTGCATCACCGCCCGGTCGAGTTCGCCTTTGACGACGAACGGCATCTGCACGAGTGCGCGCTCGATCGACGCGTCGATCACGTCCTGCTCCTCGCGGCGCGGCGGCTTGAGCACGTAGTTGGCGACATCCGGCTTCGCGCCGGCGCGCGCGCTTTCCGGAATCAGATCACGCGGATGGCCGATGCCGATTCTGAGCCGCCAATACTGTTGCGACGACAGATGCGCGGAGATGTCCTTCAGGCCATTGTGACCGCCGCTGCCGCCGCCGAGCTTCAGCTTGACGGTGCCCGCCGGCAGATCGAGTTCGTCGTGCGCGACAAGAATCTCGTCCGGCAGGATCTTGAAAAAATGCGCGACGGCGACCACCGACTGCCCCGAGCGGTTCATATAAGTCTGCGGCTCGAGCAGATGCACTTCTTCGCCGTGCAGCCGGGCCTTGGCGTAGAAGCCGTGAAAGCGCCGCTCGTCACGCAGGGCGGCGCCGGCTTCGCGCGCCAGTTGATCGACCAGCCAGAAGCCGGCGTTGTGACGCGTCGCCGTGTATTCAGCGCCCGGATTACCGAGCCCCACGATCAGCTTGATCATGATGGATTCATGACGGGTTAAGGGCCGCCGGCATGCCGCACGGCCCGACAAAACGAAAAAAACCCGCCGGGGCGAACCGCGGCGGGTCACATCGACCGTTCCATTGAAACGGATCGAGAGGATTGCTCGCTCTATGCAGCTTAAGCGGCCGGCGTTTCGCCTTCGCCTGCAGCAGCAGCGTCGCCTTCGGCGATCGCGCCAGCCGGGATCGTCGCGGAGGCGACCACCGGGTTTTCAGCTTCGAGGTGGGCAACCAGCGTGACACCAGCCGGCAGGACGATGTCCTTGGCGTGCAGCGTGTGACCGGCTTCGATCGTTGCGAGGTCGACTTCGAGGAATTCCGGCAGTGCCGACGGCAGGCACTCGACTTCGATTTCGTTCAGAACGTGCGAGATCACCGCGCCCGACAGCTTGACGGCCGGATTCGATTCCTGGTTCATGAAGTGCAGCGGCACCTTGGTGTGCAGCTTCTTCGTTGCATCGACGCGCTGGAAGTCCACGTGCAGCACGAGCTGACGGAACGGATGGTATTGCACGTCGCGCAGCAGAACTTGTTGCGCCTTACCGGCGATTTCCAGGTCGAGAATCGACGAGTGGAAAACTTCTTTCTTCAGGGCGTGCCACAACGCGTTGTGATCGAGTTCGATCATTTGCGGTTCAGCACCAGCGCCATAAACGATTGCCGGCGTCTTGCCGGAAATACGCAGGCGGCGGCTCGCACCCGTACCTTGCAGGGAACGCTCGAAAGCGACTACTTTCATTTTGAATCTCCATTGCACTGCCCGCGACCAGGCAGTAAAAACGGGGCCTTCACGCCATTTCGGCTGAGGCCCCAGACTCGACGGCACGAACCTTCGTTCGTTCATGCCGATTGTGCAAAAGCGCAGCGCTTGATGCGGCGCTGCGCCTTCGCAAATACTTAACTTTCCGCAAACAGCGACATCACCGAATCGCCGCGGCGGATCCGCGAGAACGTCTCGGCCAGCAGACCCGCGCTGGTCAGCGAACGGATCTTCGCGCACGAGCGGGCTTCGTCGCCGAGCGGGATAGTGTCGGTGATCACCAGTTCGTCGAGCGCGGAAGCGGCGATACGATCGCCCGCGCCGCCTGACAGAACCGGGTGGGTTGCGTAAGCAAACACCTTGAGCGCGCCACGTTCCTTCAGCACCTGAGCTGCCTTGCAGAGCGTGCCGGCGGTGTCGACCATGTCGTCCATGATCACGCAGGTACGGCCTTCGACTTCACCGATGATGTTCATCACTTCAGCGACATTCGCCTTGGGGCGGCGTTTGTCGATGATGGCGAGGTCGCAGTTCAGTTGCTTCGCCAGTGCCCGGGCGCGGACCACGCCGCCGACGTCCGGCGACACGACCAGCAGGTTCTCGTGATTCTGCTTGCGCAGGTCGCCGAGCAGCACGGGCGTGGCGTAAATATTGTCCACCGGGATGTCGAAGAAACCCTGGATCTGATCAGCGTGCAGATCCATGGTGATGATGCGTTCGACGCCGGCGATTTCCAGCATGTTCGCCACGACCTTCGCCGAGATAGCGACGCGCGCCGAACGCGGGCGACGATCCTGGCGGGCATAGCCGAAGTAGGGGATAGCAGCGGTGATCCGGCCAGCGGATGCGCGCTTGAGCGCATCGACCATGATCATCAGTTCCATCAGGTTGTCGTTCGCCGGTGCGCAGGTGGATTGCAGGACGAAAACATCCTTGCCACGCACGTTTTCCTGAATCTCGACCTGGATCTCGCCGTCAGAAAAACGGCTGACCATCGCTTTGCCGAGGGGGATACCGAGGATTTTTACGACTTCATGTGCAAGCGCGGGATTCGCGTTGCCAGTAAAAACCATCAGGCCGTCATGGCTGCTCATCATGCACCTGCTTCTGGCTGGGGGGCGAGGAACTGCGAGAATTTTTGGCAGGGGAGGAAGGACTCGAACCCTCGAATGCCGGAATCAAAATCCGGTGCCTTAACCAACTTGGCGACTCCCCTACACTAACTTTGAGCTTCACCGAGCGTGTAGGACCGCTCGACGATGCAAAACCTATGACGCGAAAGCGAAGAGTGGATGTGTGTCCAGGCTTGCTGTGACAGCGCTGTTCCAGCCGCTCGGCAGTTTGGCTTGCGCCGCTTCTGCTTCACCGCGACTACGGAACGCGGCAAAAACACTCGCACCCGATCCAGTCATCCGCGCCGGCGCGATGTTATCAAACCATCCCAGCACTTGCGCTACTTCCGCGTATTTTCCCACGACAACCTGTTGCATGTCATTGCGGCCGAAGCTGTCTGGCCATTCTGCGTTGCAACTATGTTGTGCAAGAAAGTCCGTAATTGTGAGGGGTTTTGAATCCCTTGTCAACGATTTCTCGGAAAAAATCGCTGCAGTTGGAACGTGAACTTGCGGCGTCACAACCAGGAAATTACGAGCGGGCAATTGTACAGCCTCTAACGCTTCTCCGACACCCTCTGCGAACGCATTTTTTCCAAACACGAAGAACGGCACGTCGGCACCGAGTTTCAGCGCGAGCGCCTGCAATTCTTCGCGCGGCAGATCGAGCTTCCACAGACGGTTCAGCGCGAGCAGCGTGGTGGCGGCGTCCGAGCTGCCGCCGCCGAGGCCCGCGCCCATCGGCAGGCGCTTGTCGATCTCAATATCGACGCCTTGCGTGCTGCCGGTATGGTTCTTCAGCAGCAGCGCCGCGCGCACGGTCAGGTCGTGTTCCGGCGGCACGCCGGACACGTCGGTGCTGCGCGTCACCTCACCGTCGTTGCGGCGCGTGAAGTGCAGCGTGTCGCCCCAGTCGAGCAACTGGAATACTGTCTGCAGCGCGTGGTAGCCGTCGGGCCGGCGGCCGGTGATGTGCAGGAAGAGATTTAGCTTCGCCGGCGCGAGGCAATCGCGCAGCGAATCGTTCGTTTCAATCATGAGCGGGACTAATGGCGGAGCAAAGGCACGGCTGACGAGCCTGGTTACTGGTCGAGCACGAGCTTGATGTCGAGCGGCGGCTGCTCGCGGCTCAGGTTGACGCGCTTGAGGCCGGTGGCCGGTGCGTCGGCGTAAGCGAGATAATCGATGGTCCAGCCGTCCTGGACGATCTCCTTCAGATGCCCGGAATTCTGCGGATCCGGCTCGGTCTTCGCCCGCGAACCAGGTGCCGCCGACGGCTGCAGCCAGTAGCGCAAGCCTTCCACCGGCAACGCGAAGCCCAGCGCGTTTTGCATCAGCGTGGAGACGTTGTCGGCGGTGAGCGGCTGGCGGTTCGGCAATTCAAGCGAAGCCGATGCCGGCGACGACGTGACGATCGCCAGCGTCTGGCTGAGCGGATTGCGCAGTTGCAGCGTGACGGTGTCGCCCGCTTCCTGCCAGTCGAAGTTGCCGTAAGCGTTGCGCTGCGCGCCGTTCTGGTCGTTGTATTGCACCGCGAAGCGGCCGTGATAGGCGCGGCTCGTCTGCGCGGTGACGGAGGTCGTGGCGTTCGAGGTGGATGGCTCGCGCGGCTTGACTGAAGCACAACCGGCCAGCGCGACGACGGCCGCCGCCGCGAGTCCCAAGGCCGCGCGACGTGGCGCCTGGGGATAGGCGAACACGCGGCCGAACGACAGAAGAGAGCGATTCGAAATGGCCATCAGAGGTCGTTCACCTGAAAACGTTGCAGCGTTTTGACGAGCGTGTCGTTGTCAGGTTCGAGCTTGCGTGCTTCGCGCCAGGCGTCGCGCGCCTGATCCTGCGCGCCCGTCTTCCACAGCACCTCGCCCAGGTGGGCGCCGATTTCCGCGTTCGGCTGCAGGGTGTAGGCCTTGCGCAGCAGCTTGAGGGCGTCGGTGGTGTCGCCGAGGCGGTATTTGACCCAGCCCACGCTATCCATGATGAACGCGTCGTCCGGCGCTAGCGACGACGCCTTCTGGATCAGCTTGTCCGCTTCCGTCAGCCGCACGCCGCGGTCCGCGAGCGAGTAGCCAAGCGCGTTGTAGGCTTGCGGATTGTCCGGCTGCGCCTCGATGAGCTTGCGCAACTGCGCTTCCATCGTGTCGTAGTGGCCGTTTTTCTCGGCCGCCATGGCGTAGTCGTAGGTCAGGTCGGGATCGTCCGGGTAGGTCGCGGTAGCCTGCGCCAGCCGGTCTTCGGCTTCCTGATAACGCTTGGCGTCGAACAGGATGGCCGCGTCCGTGCGGGCGATCAAGGCCTGATCGCGCGGATCCTGCGCCTGCAGACCGGCGAGCAGCTTGCGCGCGTCGTCCGTCTTGCCCTGCTTGGCGAGCAGCTGGGCGCGGGTGATCTGGGCGGGGATGTATTGCTGGCTGGCGGGCGAAATCTTGTTGAGCCAGTCGCTCGCGGCCGCGTCGTTCTTCTGTTCGAGCGCGATTTGCGAGAGATAGATGTACGCCTGACCCGGATCGGCGCCCTGTGTCTTCTCGGCCCGCTGCGCATATTGCTGCAGATACGGCTGCGCGCCCGCGAAATCCTTCTTCTGGATGTCGATCAGCGCGAGCGCCATTAGCGGCGTCAGGTCGTTGGCGTTGTCTTTGTGCATCGCCTCGAACTGCTTTTGCGCGTCGTCGAGGCGGTCGCTGGCGAGGTACATCTGCGCCAGCGCGAGGCGGGCATCATGCGACTTCGGATTCTGCTGGACGTATTTTTCCAGCGACGCGATGCCTTCCTTGCGCTCTTCCGGTCCCATTTGCGAGAGCGTGAGGGCTGCCGGCAGATAGTCGGGCTTGAGCGTGAGCGCCTGTTCGAGCGATTTGCGCGCGCCCGGTGCGTCGTCCGCCACGATCTGCTGACGTGCGATGGCCAGTTGCGCCTCGGGCCGGTTCATGTCGTTCTTCAGCAGATCCTGCAGCACATGCAGGCCGCCGATCCGGTTCGGTCCGCGCGACAGCAGCAATTGCAGGGCGAGGATGGCGGCGCCGCGGTTTTCCTCCGGCACCTTGGTCAGCTCGCGCGCGAGCAGCGGCTCGGCGTCGTCGGGCTTGCCCGACAGCACGAGCAGCGAGGCGTCGAGCTGCGACGCACGTTCCGAGGTGGGCGCATACTGCTGCCACAATTGCGCGGCGGCGAGGGCGTCCGAGGGACTTTGAGCGGACAGCGCGATTTCGGTGGCGCGTTGCGCCATGCGCGGATCATGCGTGTCGCGCGCGAGTGCGAGATAGGTCTGATAGGCCGGCGCTGGCTGATCCCGCTGCAACGCGACTTCTGCCGCGAGCACCTGGAACACGATCTGGCTCGACAGCTGGATGTCAGGCAGATTCTTTTGATCGTCGGCCGTTGGTGCGCCGAGCGCGTCCGGCATGGACACGGAGTTGTCGTCCGTATCCGGTGAAGGATCTTGCGCATGCGCCGGCATGGCCGCGAGCGCCCATACAGCGAGCGCTGCCGCGCCCAGCAGACGGCGGGCGGAGACAGCGTGCGGCACGCGGGAGGTGCGCGCCGGGCGCTTCGAAAACAGCTTCACGAAGGACAAGTTCATGGAAATCCGTTCAATGTTTCGGACGATTGTAACGCGCTCGCTACAATAAGCGCACAACCACTCACGCAAGTTGCAGACCAGTTAGACATGCCAGAGTTGCCAGAAGTTGAGGTTACCCGACGGGGAATCGAACCGTACGTCTGCGGACGCAAGGTCGAGCGCGTCGACGTTCGCACGCCCGCACTGCGCTGGCCGATTCCGTCCGACCTTGCGAAAACCTTGCGAGGCCACGTGATCCACCAGGTGGAGCGGCGCGGCAAGTACCTGCTGTTCGAGATCGACTCCGGCTGGTTCATTGTGCACCTGGGCATGACCGGCACGCTGCGAGTGCTGCGCAATCTGCCGCATCTGCCGGCGGCGGCGAAGCACGACCATGTCGACTGGATCTTCGACGAGTTCATTCTCCGCTATCGCGATCCGCGGCGCTTTGGAGCCGTCCTGTGGCATGCGCGCAAGGACGGCGACGTGCTCGAACATGCGCTGCTGGCGGGGCTCGGCGTCGAGCCGTTTTCGTCGGCGTTTTCCGGCGGCCTGATCCACCGGCAAACGCGCGGACGCAAGGTTTCCGTCAAGCAGGCGCTGCTCGCGGGTGAGATCGTGGTGGGCGTGGGCAACATTTACGCTTCCGAAAGCCTGTTTCGCGCCGGCATCCGCCCCACCACGCCTGCCGGGCGCGTCTCGCTGGTGCGTTACGAGCTGCTGGCGGACGCCGTGCGCGTGACGCTCGCCGCCGCCATCGAGAAAGGCGGCAGCACGCTGCGCGATTTCGTCGGCAGCGACGGTGAAAGCGGCTACTTCCAGCTCGATTATTTCGTCTATGATCGCGCGGGGCTGCCATGCCGCGTCTGCGGAACGCCGATCAAACAGATCGTGCAGGGGCAGCGCTCGACTTACTTCTGTCCGACCTGCCAGCGCTAATTTCCGATGCCATCTCGCTTAACGCCGTCCGCGACGGCCAACCTGCCCGTCGTGTCTGCCTCGCCGGCGCTCGCCGATTTCTCCGCGCGCCTGATTGCCTGGCAGCGCCAGCATGGGCGCCACGATCTGCCCTGGCAAAATACGCGCGACGCGTATCGCATCTGGCTCTCGGAAATCATGCTGCAGCAGACCCAGGTGTCGACGGTGATTCCGTACTACGCGCGTTTTCTCGAACGTTTCCCGGATGTCGCCGCGCTCGCCGCCGCACCGCTCGACGACGTGATGGCCCTGTGGGCCGGCCTTGGCTATTACTCGCGCGCCCGCAACCTGCATCGTTGCGCGCAGGCGGTGGTCGAACTGCACGGCGGATCGTTTCCGGATTCCGTCGAGGCGCTGGCCGAGCTGCCGGGCATCGGGCGCTCGACCGCGGCGGCGATCGCGTCATTTGCGTTCGGCGCGCGCGCGACGATTCTCGACGGCAACGTCAAGCGCGTGCTCGCGCGTGTGTTCGGCGTGGAAGGTTTTCCGGGCGAAAAGCGTGTGGAAAACGCCATGTGGACGCTGGCCGAATCGCTCTTGCCGTCCAACGCCAGCAATGCCGATGTGAGCGCCTACACGCAGGGCTTGATGGACCTCGGCGCCACGCTGTGCATGCGCGGCAAGCCCGACTGCGAACGCTGTCCGTTCGCGCCGGACTGCGTGGCGAAGGTGACCGGCCGGCAGCGCCAATTGCCGGCGGCGCGCCCCAAAAAGGCCGTGCCGACGCGTCGCACCTGGATGCTCGTGCTATGCGACGGCGACGCCGTGATGCTGGAAAAACGGCCGCCGTCGGGTATCTGGGGCGGGCTGTGGAGCTTGCCGGAAGCCGCGGACGAAGCCGCCCTGAAAGCACGCGCCCGCGAATTCGGCGGCGACGGCGCGGTTTCGCCGCTTGCGCCGCTCACGCACACGTTCACGCATTTCCGGCTGGATATCGAGCCGCGAGTCGCGGAACTCGGTCGTGCGGCGGGCGGCGGCGCGGCGGCGTTAGCGCTGGGCGACGCGGAGACGGTGTGGGTCGCGTTGCGCGATATCGACGCCTATGGCGTGCCTGCGCCCGTGCGCAAGCTGCTGGATGGCCTGCACGGGTCGTTGCTGTAGGGTTTCGCGTGCGGTGTCGCGGTGGTTTCAGCTGCGCACGCAACTCTACATGCAGCTTTACAGCAGTTGATGCTGCTGCATGTAGTGATGAACCACGTCGATGCGCGCGCCGGCATCCGTCAATTCCATCAGCTTTTGCCGCGCCCGTAAGGGGATCGGCAGCACTTCCGAAAGCCGGTTCGACACCCACGTCGGGTCTTCGAGCCTGAACGGCTCCGCGAACGGCAAGCTGTCCGGATCGCGCTCGCGAATCGTCGCGATGATGCGTTCCAGCACTTCCGCGCATGCGCCGAATTTGGCCAGATGCTGGTTGCCTTCGAGCGGCACGTCGTCGGGCAGTGGCTCGGCCATCCCTACCAGCAGGCCGCCGTGTTCCACGCGATGCGACAACAGCCGGAAGCGCCGCGTGCCGCGCGCGCGAATCAGCAGCATGCCGAAGGTTTCGACATCGCAATCCTCGATTTCAGCGAGACAGCCGACGTTTTCCGGCACCGACGGCTCATCCGGCAGCGCGACTTCACCGCCGCTTTTCAGCAGGCAGACACCGAACGGCGTTTTTTCGCGCAGACATTCGCGCGCCATGTCGAGGTAGCGCGCTTCGAAGATTTTCAGGGGCAGCAGCCCGTCGGGAAACAGCACGGTGTGCAGCGGAAACAGCGGCACATCGGCAAGCACAGAAGTAGAGGACATGGCGCAACGCTTCGGGTTAAGGCCGCGCGATGCGGCCGGTTAAGCCACTAACTTCGATGATTCGCCGACGTCGACCGGCGCATCGCGGTGCCGCACGATTACATTGGCTTGCTTCGCAAGACGCGCGGCGAGCGTCTCGGCAATGAATACCGACCGGTGCTGGCCGCCGGTGCAGCCGATTGCCACCGTCAGGTAACTGCGGTTGTCGTCGCGAAAGTGCGGCAGCCATTTCGCGAGGAAGGTTTCGATGTCGCCGATCATGTCCTGCACGACCGGCAGGGCGCCGAGGAAATCGCTCACCGGCTTGTCGAGTCCGGTGAGGGGACGCAATTGATGATCGTAGTACGGGTTCGGCAGCGTGCGGACGTCGAAGACGAAATCGGCGTCGAGCGGCACGCCGCGTTTGAAACCGAACGATTCGAACATCAGCACGAGACCGTTGTGCTCCTGTTCGATAAAGCGTTTGACCCATGCGCGCAGGACGTTCGCGCGCAGGTTGCTGGTGTCGATCTGGTGGCCGAATTCGGCCAGGTTCGCGACGAGTTCACGTTCGCGCTCGATGGCTTCTTCGAGCGAGGTGAGCAGGCCGACATCGGCGTCGTGCGCGGTGGAACCGGAAAGCGGATGGCGGCGGCGGGTCTCGGAAAAACGCTGGATCAGCGCCTGGGTGCTGGCGTTGAGGAACAGCACGCGCACATCGTGTTCGCGCGACAGGTCGCGGATCATCGCGGGCATGTCGTCGAGCGAGGCGCTCGAACGCGCGTCGATGGCTACCGCAAGGCGGTCTTGACCGTCTTCGGCGAGATAGGTGGCGAGTTGCGGCAGAAAGCGCGGCGGCAGGTTGTCGACGCAGTAGTAGCCAGCGTCTTCAAGCGCGTTCAGTGCAACGGATTTGCCGGAGCCGGAAATACCGGTGATCAGAATAATGCGCATGGGGTCGTCGAATCTGTACGTTTCATCATAGCATCCGGTCCTCGTGCGCGTGCCTCGCCAATAAATACGCGAGGCACCCTGTCAGATCGTGCCTGACTGAGTGCTCAGATCAGCTTGCCGGGGAACTGGCTGTCGGGGTCTTGCATGGCGAGGCGCTGGCGATCCATGAAGTCGCGCAGGGTATCGATGCCGCGCAGTTGCAGGATCGTGTTGCGCACGGCGGCTTCCACCAGCACGGCCAGGTTGCGGCCGGCCGCCACCTGAATGGTGACCTTGCTGATGGGCAGGCCGAGCACGTCGACGGTCTGGCTTTCCAGCGGCAGGCGCTGGAATTCGCCATCCGGGCGGCGCACCAGTTGCACGATCAGCTTCAGCTTCATTTTCCGCCGCACGGCGGTTTCACCGAAGATGGTCTTGATGTCGAGCAGACCGAGGCCGCGCACTTCCAGCAGATTTTGCAGCAGCGGCGGGCAGCGTCCTTCGACGAAATCCGGCCCGAGGCGCACGAAATCCACCGCGTCGTCGGCGACGAGGCCGTGGCCGCGGCTGATCAGCTCAAGGCCGAGTTCGCTCTTGCCGAGACCGGAGTCGCCGGTGAGCAGCACGCCCATGCCGAGGATGTCGAGAAACACGCCGTGCAGCGTGGCGCGCGGCGCGAGGATGCGCGACATGTACAGACGCAGGCTGTCGATCACGGCGGCGGCCGACATGGGCGTGGTGAACAGCGGCGTGGACGAGCGGGTGCAGCGCAAAACCAGTTCCGGCGGCGCGGCGACCCCGCCTGCCACCACCAGGAACGGCGGTTCGAGGGCGATCAGCTCGGCCATGTGACGCGAACGGTCTTCTTCGGATTGACGCTGGTAGTACTCGACCTCGGCGTCGCCGAGCACCTGGATGCGGTTCGGGTGGATCAGGTTCAGGTGACCCACGAGGTCGGCGCTCGACGTGGCATACGCGACCGTTTCTGCCGAGAAGCCGCGCTCCCAGCCTTCATGCCCCGTCAGCCAGCTCAGCTTCAGCATGGCGGCGTTGTCGTCGAAAATACTTTGGGCGTTGATGCTGGACGTATCCATGAGTCCCTGACTCCAGTGTGGGCCGCTGTCCCGCGTACCCCGGCCGCGCTAACGCAACCGGGCTGGCCGGCGCGCGCCGGCTATGACGCGGGAGCGGGCCCGCGCGTATGCGGATTGTCGCTGATGCATCAAGGTTGCCACTGAGTGAGCAGGCGATGCAACGCTTCGCGGTTTTCTTCCGTGTGCAGCCGTTCGCGCGTTTCGCGATCCGACAGCAGTTGGGCGATTTCCGAGAGAATTTCCAGATGCTGCTGAGTGGCCTGTTCAGGCACCAGCAGAAAGATCAGCAACGAAACGGGCTGACCGTCGGGCGATTCGAAGGGGATGGGCTCGGCCAGACGCACGAATGCGGCGAGCGGCTGCTTCAGACCTTTGATCCGGCCATGCGGAATCGCGACGCCTTCGCCAAGACCCGTCGACCCGAGGCGCTCGCGCGCAAACAGATTGTCAGTGACCGTGCTGCGGGCGATGCCGTTCTGGTTTTCGAAGATCAGGCCCGCTTGCTCGAAGACGCGTTTCTTGCTGGTGACCGACAGGCCGACGACGACGTTTTCGAGGGGAAGAAATTTGGCTAAACGATTCATGTTGGCAGGCGGAAACGTGGCCTGGATACTCCTCGCTGTGGCGTTTGAGTGGCGTTCCATTCTCGACTACTGATGCTCACGGCGATGTGCGTGGAAGCCCGAAAACGCAGGACTCCCGCTGAATAACCCCGATGACCCCTATGGTAACCGGCCCATTATAGAACAGCGCGACCATGGATGGTGCGGCGCGCCATCCGCGAATTCAACGAAAACCAGCCGGCAGCCCAACGAAAAACCGCCCGTTGCCGGGCGGTTTAGCTGTGTCAGGAAAAACCCCTCTAATCCTGCCGGGTCCTGAGTGGTCCTGCTTATTGCGGCGGCACTTCCACTTGCGCCAGCGGTTGATACTTGATCGCTTCGTGCTGATGGCCCTGTAGGCGATCCTTGTGACGGATGACTTGCCGGTCGAGCTTGTCGATCATGAGATCAATCGCGGCGTACAGGTCGCCGTCACAGCTCTCGACAAAGATGTCCTTGCCCTTCACGTGCAGGTTGATTTCAACCTTCTGCCTCTTTTCCTTTTCCTTGTGGTTGTCGACCGAGAGGACCACACTGCCATCGATCACCTGATCGAAATGTCTTAGCACCCTATCCAGTTTGGTGATCACGTATTCGCGCAACGCTGGCGTTACTTCGAGATGGTGTCCACTGATCTGCAGATTCATAGTGCTTCTCCAAGCTAGTGGCCGCTTGGTCCGCACGATGGGGCAGTACCGGTCGATCTGACGGCTCGCCTGTGTCGTCCCCCGTTGACTGACTACTGGCAGGTCGCATCGGCCGGCCTGTCCGCCAACGGGCGGAGCGGCCGGAAAATGCCCGCCACGGTACGCGACGGGCCAAAAGGAAGCGCCGGGCCGTCCCAAGTGCGAAGCGACAGATTGGGGGGCCAGCTAAAGAGACTTACGCAGATTGACTGCTGGGATCTTGAGGGCTTCGCGGTACTTGGCCACAGTACGCCGTGCGACCACGAATCCCTGCTCTGCCAGCAATTCGGCTATGCGGCTGTCTGAAAGAGGAGATTTGGTGTTTTCCGCTCCTATCAGTTGCTTGATGAGCGCGCGGATCGCCGTGGAAGAGGCTGCGCCGCCCGTGTCGGTTGAAACGTGTGAACCGAAAAAGAACTTGAATTCAAGCGTCCCGAATGGGGTCAGCATGTATTTACCGGTTGTCACACGGCTGACAGTTGACTCGTGTAGGCCCAGCGTATCAGCAATTTCCCTTAAAACCAAGGGCCGCATGGCAATTTCGCCGTGCACAAAAAAGCTCTTCTGACGCTCCACAATGGCTTGCGCGACTCGCAAGATCGTCTCGAAGCGCTGCTGGATATTCTTGATGAGCCAGCGTGCTTCCTGGAGCTGCTGGCGCAGCGAACCGCTGCCCGGATCGCCGCGGTTGTTGCGCAAAATATTGGCGTACAGGTGGTTGATACGCAGCTTCGGCACCACCTCGGGATTCAGTTCGGCCTGCCAACCTTGCGCGGTCTTGCGCACCATGATGTCGGGCACCACGTAGTCCGCTTCGGCCTTGCCGTAGGCGGCGCCCGGGAAGGGCTCCAGCGAACGGATCAGGTCGTGGGCGTCGCGCATATCGTCGTCGCTTGCCTTCAGATGCTTGCGCAGACGCGTGAAGTCGCGCGCGGCCAGCAGTTCAAGGTGATGCGCGACGATTTCGAGCGCCAGCGTGCGCGTGGGCGAGGAATCGAGCCGCAATAATTGCAGCCTCAGGCACTCGGAGGCCGAGCGCGCACCGACGCCGGGCGGATCGAAACTGTGCAGCAAGGCGAGCGCGGCATTCAGTTCATCGAGGTCGACCTCTAACTCTTCGGGCAGATCGGCCTGGACTTCATCGAGTGTGGCGGTCAGGTAGCCGTCGTCGTCGAGCGATTCGATCAGGAACGTGATCAGCGCGCGGTCGCGCTGGCTTGCCTGGGTGACGCGCAGTTGCGCCATCAGGTGATCGCGCAGGGACGTGCTGGATTCGTGGATCTGCAGCGGCGGCAGGTCGTCGTCGTCCGAAGCGCTGCCCGAGCGGCCGTAGTCGTCCAGATTCCACTGGGTGGAGTCGCCGTTGTTGTCGGATGCGAGGCCGTTGTACTCGTCGACACCCTGCGGCTCGCCGTTTTCGGCGCGCTCGCTGCTGCTGGCGGAGGGCGACGAGTTGTTGCTGCCCATCTGCTCGGGCGCCGAGTTGTTCGGCGCCTGGGCGATCAGCGAGCCATCGGCCGCGACGCGCAACGGGCTGGCGATCCAGTCATCCTCGTTTTCGAGCAACGGATTCTGGGAGATCGCCATCGCGACTTCCTGCTGCAGTTCGAGCGTGGACAACTGCAGCAGCCTGATGGACTGTTGCAGTTGAGGGGTCAGCGCAAGATGCTGCGACAGGCGGAGTTGGAGGCTGGCTTTCATGGCAAGTTGAGATTCATTGTAAAGAGTTTGCCACGAGCGCGATACCTTGCGGAATTCGCAATACCGCGTGCGCCTGGATCGGCACTGGGAGGGGCGGGCGGCCTGCCGCGTCAAAAGTGCGCGAAGGCCGCCGCAGCAAGGGGCCAGCGGCTGGGGAGGCCGCCGTGTGTGCCCGTTGTGCGAGTTACATGCGGAAGTGCTCGCCTAGATAGACGCGCCGCACGTTTTCGTTTTCGATGATGTCGCCAGGCGCGCCGGCCGCCAGCACGCTGCCGTCGCTGATGATGTAGGCGTGGTCGCAGATGCCGAGCGTTTCGCGCACGTTGTGGTCGGTAATCAGCACACCGATGTTGCGCTGCTTCAGGAACTTGACGATCTTCTGGATTTCCAGAACCGCGATCGGGTCGACGCCGGCGAAAGGTTCGTCGAGCAGAATAAAGCTCGGATTGGTGGCCAGCGCCCGCGCGATTTCTACCCGGCGCCGCTCGCCGCCCGACAGCGACAGCGCCGGATTGCCCCGCAGATGCGCGATCTGCAGTTCGTCCAGCAGGGCTTCGGTGCGGGTGGTGATGGTGTCCTTGTTGAGCCGCTTGCCGTTTTCGTCGAGCTGCAGCTCCAGCACGGCGCGAATGTTTTCTTCGACGGTGAGCTTGCGAAACACCGACGCTTCCTGCGGCAGATACGACAGGCCGAGCGACGCACGCTTGTGGATGGGCAAAAGGCTGATGGACTTGCCGTCCAGGTCGATCTCACCGGCGTCGAGCGGCACGAGGCCGACGATCATATAGAACGAGGTGGTCTTGCCGGCGCCGTTCGGGCCGAGCAGGCCGACCACTTCGCCGCTCTTGACGTCGAGCGACACGTCTTTCACGACGGTGCGCGAACCATAGCGCTTCTTCAGATTGCGAACCACCAGCGAACTGCTGGTCCCAGCCGGCTTGCGATGGGGAAGGGAGGGCGAATTCACTGAGTTCACTGGGCCGGAGCTCCCTTAAGCGTGGTGGACGGGACCAGGGTAGCCGAGGCGCCGGTCAGCGGCGCGGCGCCGCCGTTACGCGGCGCCAGCATGGCGCGCACGCGGCCGCTCGGGTTGCCGGGGCCCGCGACGTCCGGACCCGCCTTCGCGGTGTAGAAGTCGTTCTGGCCGTCATAGGTGATGACGCTGCCGTGGACCGTGTCCATTACCGTGGCGAGGCCTTGCAGGCGGTTCACCGTGGCGTTGGTCGTCAAGGTGGTGAAATCCAGCTTGCCGTTGTAATCGATGCGGATCGCGGTGCCTTCCACGTATTCGTCCAGCCCTTCGCGCTTCTGGCGGAAATACGACAGGTTGCCGCCGCTCGACGTGCCGGTGGCGTACTGATAACCCTGCGGATCCTGCGTCACCTCGACGCGATCGGCCTTGATGACGATCGTGCCTTTGGTGGCCACGACGTGGCCGGTGAAGATGTTGATCTGCTTCAGGTCGTCATAGGTCATGTTGTCCGCTTCGATATTGAGCGGCTTGTCCTTGTCGGCGCGTTCGGCGTGCGCGAGCGGCGCAAAGCCCGCGAACGGCAAAGCGACCAGCAGCGCGGCAAGTCCAGCGCGGCACGCGGACAAGATCCGCGCGCGGCCGGTTGTAAAACGGGGGAACGATTCGTTCATGCAGTCACGCTGGAATGATTACCCGGGTTGTTTTGGAGAGCTGCCGGAGGCGTCGGACGCGGCGATCGCGCCACGGACGTTGCCGAATAGCTGCATGACCCGGGTGACGTTGTTGTAATTCATGCCGCTGGCCGTCATGACAGACAGGCCGCGCTGAAGTTTAACCGGCTTTTCGGTCTCGATCACATCGTCGTTCACCAGGACCCGAAAATGGTACGAATCGGCCTGCATCGCCGGGTCGCCGTAGCCGGCGGCGCGCAGGATGCGGGCGTTCTGGTAGAGATCGACGATCGAGGCGTCGCCATTGACGGTGCCAGTGTCGCCGGTGGCCGTGACGATGGGCTTGCCCGGCTGGAAGGCGCGGATGGCCGGCTTGACGAGATCGCTTAGCTCGTCGTCTTCGTAATGGACGAGGTGAACCGCCGTCAGCCGGTACTGCGTGGCGCCCGATTGATCCAGTTCCGACACCGAGAAGTTGTCGGCGAAGTAATCGGGTGTGTGTTCCTTCGGCTTGATCTCGCCTTCGTGCGGCGGCGGCGCGGTGGCCTGCAGCAGCCACCACGTGATACCGGCAAGCACCGCCATCGCGACGAGCGGAATCAGCGACGTGAAGCGAAACTGGTTCATCCGACGAGGCCCTGCTGTTCGCCGCCGGCGCATGCCTTGGCGAGCAGTTCGTCGTACTTGTTCTGGGCGCGCAGCAAGGTGTCGCACACTTCGCGCACCGCGCCGTGGCCGCCGCGTGCTTCGCTGACCCAATGGGCCCGCGCGATCACTTCAGGATGCGAATTGGCGGGCGCCGCGGCGAAGCCGACCTGCAGCATCACGCCGAGATCCACCCAGTCGTCGCCCATATAGCCGCATTCGTCGGCGCTCAGGCCGGTTTCCTTGAGCAGCTCGGCAAATGCTTCCGGCTTGTTTTCGATGCCCTGATACAGATGCTTGATCTTCAGTTCTTTGGCGCGCACCGCGACGATGCCCGACTTGCGCCCGGTGATGATGGCCGTGTCGATGCCGGCTTCGCGCAGCAGCTTCGCGCCGTGGCCGTCCATCGAGTGAAACGCCTTCATCGTGTCGCCCTCGGCGGTAAACAGCAGGCCGCCGTCGGTCAGCACGCCGTCGACGTCGAAAATCATCAGCTTGACGCGGCGGGCGCGTTCGGTGGCGGTGAGGGTCGCGGCAGCCATCAGATCACCTTCTTGGAGAACAGGTCGTGCATGTTGAGTGCGCCGATCAGCTTGCCGGTTTCGTCGACTACCAGCATCTGGTTGATCCGGTGGCGCTCCATCAGTTCCACCGCTTCGACCGCCAGTTGATCCGGGCCGATGGTGCGCGGACCGGCTGTCATCACCGAAGCGATCGGCAGCTCGCGGAAGTCGCCGCTGCGTTCGAGCACGCGGCGCAGGTCGCCGTCGGTGAAAATGCCTTTGACGTGCTCGTGTTCGTCGACGATCGCCGTCATGCCCATACGCTTGGCGGTCAACTGGAACAGGGCGTCGCGCACGTTCGATTCAGGCATCACTTTAGGCACCTGGTCGCCGGTGCGCATGACGTCGCGCACAAAAGTGAGCAGGCGCCGGCCGAGCGCGCCGCCGGGATGCGAGCGGGCGAAGTCGTCCGGGCCGAAACCGCGTTCTTCCAGCACCGCGACCGCGAGCGCGTCGCCGAGCGCGAGCGCGGCGGTGGTGCTGGCGGTGGGGGCGAGATTCATCGGACAGGCTTCCTTGGCGACGCCGGCGTTCAGATGCACGTCCGCCAGTTTGGCGAGGCTCGAGCCCGGCTTGCCGGTAATCGCAATCAGCTTGGCGCCGAGCCGCTTGATGATGGGCAGGATCGCCATCAATTCTTCGGATTCGCCGGAATTCGACATGGCGACGAACACGTCGTCTGCCGTGACCATGCCGAGGTCGCCGTGGCTGGCTTCGGCCGGATGCACGAAGAAGGCGGGCGTGCCGGTGCTGGCGAAGGTCGCCGCCAGCTTGCGGGCCACATGGCCGGATTTGCCGATGCCGGAGACGACCACGCGCCCACGGCAGCTCAGGATGAAATCGATCGCCTCGACGAAACCATCGTCGAGTTGATCGCGAACCGCGCGCACGGCGTCCGCTTCGATGTCCAGTACGTTGCGAGCGAGCGCGAGTGCCCTGTCGCCATTGATTTTCGCTATCATTCGCGGAGTATAGCAAAGGCGTTTGTTCGCCGCGCCGGGCCGGCTGTCCCCGGCCGCTGCCCTCACCGGCCCCTCAACCTTGTCGCACGGCGGTTTGCGTGCGATGGTTACGTCGACGAACCTGGACGCTTTCCGATGCGCTTTTCCCCATGATTTCCCCGCTCGAAATGACGCTGTTCCTGCTGCTGGCATCGGTGGCGGGCGTCGTCGTTTTCCGTTTCCTGAACCTGCCGCCCATGCTCGGCTACCTGACGGTGGGCATCGTCGTCGGGCCGCATGCGTTCGGCATCGTGCCGGATTCGCAGGGCGCGCAGAACCTCGCCGAATTCGGCGTGGTGTTCCTGATGTTCTCGATCGGCCTGGAGTTTTCGCTTGCCAAGCTGCGTTCGATGCGCCGGCTGGTGTTCGGCCTCGGCCTGCTGCAGGTGATCGGCACGGTGGCGGTGGCCGTCGCGCTCGGCTTCGTGCTGGAGCGCTGGGTGCACATCACGTGGCAGGGCAGCGTCGCGCTGGGCGGGGCGCTCGCCATGTCGTCCACGGCCATCGTCAGCAAGATGCTGGCGGAGCGGCTCGAAATCGAAACCGAGCATGGCCGCAATATCTTCGGCGTGCTGCTGTTCCAGGATCTGGCGGTGGTGCCGCTGCTGATCATCATCTCGGCGCTGGGCGGCGATTCGCGCACCTTGATGACGGCGCTCGGGCTGGCGGCGGTGAAGATCGTCGTTGCGCTGTCCCTGCTGCTGATCGTCGGACAGAAGTTCATGACGCGCTGGTTCAACGTGGTGGCGCGGCGCCGCTCGCAGGAACTGTTCATCCTGAACCTGCTGCTGGTTACGCTCGGGGCCGCGTTCATCACCGATAAATTCGGACTTTCGCTGGCGCTGGGCGCGTTCATCGCCGGCATGCTGATCGCCGAAACGCCCTACCGGCATCAGGTGGAAGAAGACATCAAGCCGTTTCGCGACGTGCTGCTCGGGCTTTTCTTCGTCACCACCGGCATGCTGCTCAATCCGCTGGTGATCTGGACGCACCCGCTGATCGTGCTGGCTTTCCTGCTCGGGCCGCTGGTGCTGAAGCTGGTGATGATCACGGCGCTCTCGCGGCTGTTCGGGGCGACGCCGGGCGTGGCGATGCGCACCGGCATCGGGCTCGCGCAAGCGGGCGAATTCGGTTTCGTGCTGCTGAATCTGATCCTCGACAAGCATCTGGTCGACGCCACGCTGCTGCAGGCGATTCTCGCCGCGATGCTGCTGTCCATGCTGGCCGCGCCGTTCATGATCCAGAACGCGGACCGGATCGTGCTGCGCCTGTCCTCGACTGAATGGATGATGCAGTCGCTGACGATGACGCGCATCGCCACCCAAAGCCTGAAGCAGAGCGGCCACACGATCATCTGCGGCTACGGCCGGGCGGGGCAGAACCTGGCGCGCATGCTCGAACACGAGGGGCTTTCATATGTGGCGCTCGACCTCGACCCGGATCGCGTCGCGGCGGCTGCGGCGGCGGGCGAATCGGTGGTGTTCGGCGACGCGGGCCGGCGCGAGTCGCTGCTGGCAGCCGGTATCCACCGGGCGGCGGTGGTGGCGATCACCTACGCCAACACGCCCTCGGCGCTGCGCGTGCTGTACAACATCCACGAACTGGAGCCGACGCTGCCGGTGATCGTGCGCACGGTGGACGACGCCGACCTCGAAAAGCTGCTCGCCGCCGGCGCGACCGAAGTGATCCCGGAGATCGTCGAAGGCAGCCTGATGCTGGCCTCGCACACCCTGGTGCTGATGGGCGTGCCGATGCGGCGGGTCGTGCGGCGCGTCGAGGAGATGCGCGACGAGCGGTATAGTCTGCTGCGCGGCTACTTCCACGGCGCCGACGACGTGGGCGACGACGACAGCCACGAGCAGGTGCGTCTACAATCGGTGCCGGTCGACGTGAACGCCGACGCCGTGGGCCGCACGCTCGCCGAGCTCGGCCTGTTCGAACTGGGCGTCGAGGTGACGGCGATCCGCCGCCACGGCATTCGCGGCGTGGAGCCGGACCCGTCCACCAAGCTGCGCGCGAGCGACATCGTCGTGCTGCGCGGCTTGCCCGAGGCGCTTGCCGAAGCCGAAGAGCGTCTGTCGCGGCATCGTCGCGCGGGGGCAACGGCCGCCTGACGCGGCTGGCCGTACAAAACGCGCAGTCCGGAGCACGTGGGATTCGCGGCGGCGCGGCCGTGTAGACGCCGCTCAGCTGTCGCGCGGACCGCCGCGCGAGATTGTTAAGTCTTTTACCTGGATCCCTCGCGGGTCCGTCTGGAGTCATCATGTCCAACGCGCTTGCGAGCGCACCGCTCGACGCGGCTGCGTTCGTCAAAAGCCAGATTCGCACTGTTTCCGACTGGCCGCAGGCCGGCGTGCAGTTTCGCGATATCACGCCACTGCTGCAGCATCCGAAGACGTTTCGGGTGCTGATCGACCTGTTCGTGCAGCGCTATATCGACGCGAAGCTCGACTACATCGCCGGGCTCGACGCGCGCGGCTTTATCATCGGCCCGGTGCTGGCCTATGAGCTGAATCTCGGTTTCATCCCGATCCGCAAGCAGGGCAAGCTGCCCTACAAGACCGAATCGCAGTCCTACGAACTCGAATACGGCACGGCAACCGTCGAGATCCACGCGGATGCCTGCAAGCCGGGCGACCGTGTGCTGATCGTCGACGACCTGATTGCGACCGGCGGCACCATGATGGCCGGCAAGCAGTTGCTCGAGCGGCTGGGCGCGGTGGTGGTCGAAGGCGCGGCGATTATCGAGCTGCCGGATCTGGGCGGATCGGCGCTGCTGCGTTCGTCAGGGTTGCCGCTGTTTACCGTGACCGGGTTTAGCGGCCACTAGAGACGACGGCTATCTGCGGCGCGGGTTTATTCACGCTTTAGCCGCAGAGGATCCCCCGCAACACAATCGCGATGAGGTAACACTGATGCCCAATTTCCTGCTGTTCCTCGCCACTTCGATGGCGATCACGCTCGCCCCCGGCCCGGATAATCTCCAGGTGCTGGCGCGCGGCATTTCGCAAGGCCGCGCGGCGGGGCTCGTCGCGGCGCTCGGTTTTGCGGCGGGCATCACGTTTCATACGACGCTCGCCACGCTGGGCGTCGCCGCCTTGCTGCGCTCGTCGCCGGTCGCGTTCCAGGCCATCAAGTATGCGGGCGCCGCTTATCTGGTATGGATCGGCATCAAGGCGCTGCGTAGCCAGGGGCTCGCCACGGCCCATGAGCGTGCAGCCCAGCCTTTGTGGTCGGTGTTCCGCCAGAGCGTGTTCGGCAACATGCTGAATCCGAAAGTGACGCTGTTTTTCCTCGTGTTCCTGCCGCAGTTCATCGAGCCGCATGGCGTGCAGAGCGTGCCGCTGCAGATGCTCGAACTGGGCCTCGTATTCATGCTGCAGACCGTGGTGGTGTTTTCGCTGTTCGGCGTGTGTGCCGGCATGATCGGCGGCTGGCTGAAGCGTCGTCCGCGTGTGGGCGTGTGGCTCGACCGGCTGGCGGGCGCGACCTTTATCGCCATCGGCATTCGCGTGGCGCTGCGCGATTAAAGCGCCGGCGCACCTGGAGCATTCATGACTTTGCCCTGTATCACCAAAGCGCGCCGCTTCGACGCGCGCGCGCACCTGCCGTTCTGGATCGACGCCGAGCAGGTCGGCTGGATCCGCGCCGCCGACGTGCCGCTGCTGTCGCGCTGGCCCGACGTGTTCGAGATCGAGGCCGCGCGCGTGAGCCTGTCGCCTGGCTTCAACACGGTGGATCTGCGCAGCGCCGCGCTCGGCGCGGTAATCGGCGCGCTCGCTGCGGAAGGCCGCATTCCCGGCTGGCGCGACGAAACCTACGCGATCCGCAATGCCTTCGACGCGCCGCCGCTCGCTTATATAGAACGTGCGGCGTCGCGCTTCTTCGGCACGATGACCTACGCGGTGCATCTGAACGGCGTCGTAGAATACGTGGATGGCGCACCGCAATTGTGGATTGCGCGCCGCAGCGACACCAAGGCCACCGACCCCGGCATGCTGGATAACGTGGTGGCGGGCGGAATCGGCTGGGGCTTCGGCGTCGAGGCGACGATTATCAAGGAGTGCTGGGAAGAAGCCGGCATTCCTGAAGAAATCGCCGCGCGCGCCACGCCGGGACGCACCGTGCACGTGCTGCAATCCTTACCGGAAGGCACCCAGGCCGAGCAGATTTTTGTGTACGACCTCGCGTTGCCGCTGCCGGCGGATTTCGCGCCGCGCAATCAGGACGGCGAAGTCGGCGAGCACCGTCTCGCGCGCATTGATGAAGTAGCGCGCTGGATCGAGGAAGACGCGATGACCGTCGACGCCAGCCTCGCCACGCTCGATTGCCTGCTGCGCCGCCGCTGGATCGATGCTGAAGATTGCGCGGGGATCGACGCACTGTTCGTGCCGCCCGCGCGCGCATAACGCCATCAACGAATTACGCCTTGTAGAAGGGAGTTATCCAGGTCATGTCGACCGATCACAGCTTTATTCTCAAACTGTCGTGCGCCGACCGGCCCGGCATTGTCCACGCGGTGTCCGGCTTCCTGTTCGAGCGCGGCAGCAACATTCTCGACTCCGCGCAGTTCGGCGACAGCCACACCGGCGAGTTCTTCATGCGCGTGCATTTCCAGCAGGTGGGGGGCGATCCGGGGCTGGATGCGCTGCGCACGAGCTTCAGCACGCTCGCGGACGAGTTCGGTATGCGCTGGGAATTGCATGACGCCACGGTGAAGCCGCGCGTCGTGATCATGGTGTCGAAGATCGGCCACTGCCTGAACGACCTGCTGTTCCGCTATCGCACCGGACAACTGAACATCGAGATCGCGGCCATCATCTCGAATCACAAGGACTTCTATCAACTCGCCGCCAGCTACGACGTGCCGTTCCATCACTTCCCGCTGATGGCGTCGACGCCTGCCGGCAAGGCGGCGCAGGAAGCCCGCGTGATCGAAGTAATCGACGAGCATCAGGCCGATCTGGTGGTGCTCGCGCGCTACATGCAGATTCTCTCGCCGCAGTTGTGCGAGCGCCTCGCCGGCCGCGCGATCAATATCCATCATTCATTCCTGCCGAGCTTCAAGGGCGCGAAACCGTACTACCAGGCATTCGACCGTGGCGTGAAGCTGATCGGCGCGACCGCGCACTATGTGACGACGGACCTGGACGAAGGTCCGATCATCGAGCAGGAAGTGGAGCGGGTCGACCACAGCATGACGCCGGATCAACTGACGGCGATTGGCCGCGACGTCGAATGCGTGACGCTGGCGCGGGCGGTGAAGTGGCACGTCGAGCATCGGGTGGTGCTGAACGGCAGCAAGACGGTGGTGTTCCGCTGAGCGGAGGTTGCTGAGCTGCGGGCGAATTCAGCGGCCCGATGCAGCAACCCCCAGCGGCAACCCCGCGTAGCGGCCCGACGCCGCGGGCAAAAAAAAGAAGGCCGCCGGTTTGAGACCGGCGGCCTTTTTCTTTGGCTCTTTGGCCCGTCGGCGCTTTGGCGAAGCGAAGCAGGGCGCGCGCCGCTAAATCATCAAACCAGCCGCAAATAAATCAGTTCCCGCTTGAGATACGCGTAGAAGATCGGCGCGGCGACCACGCCGGGAATGCCGAACGCGGCTTCCATGATCAGCATGGCAATCAGCAGTTCCCAGGCGCGAGCCTCGATCTGGCCGCCGACGATCTTCGCATTCAGGAAGTATTCGAGCTTGTGAATCAGGATCAGGAACACCAGCGACATCATCGCGGCCGGAAAACTCACCGAGAGCGCCACGGCGACAATGATGGTGTTGGAGATCAGATTGCCGATCACCGGCAGCAGCCCGACGATGAACGTGACCAGCACCAGCGTTTTGGAAAGCGGCAGACGGTCGTGGAAGATCGGCAGCAGCACCAGCAGGAAGATGCCGGTGAAGGCCGCGTTGATGGCCGAAATCTTCACCTGGGCGAACACGATGCGGCGAAACGCGTCCGCAAAGCGCGTCACGCGGGTGACGAACGCCGTGGACAGCGGCAGGCGCTGGATATGCCGCTGCGAGCCGACCGCGATGATCGCGCCGATGATCATGCCGATCAGCACATGCGTGAAGACCCGCGCCACGTTCTTGCCGCCTTGCTGCAGCATGTTGGCGTGGGTCTGCATCAGTTCGGTGGCGCGGCTTTTCATCTGGTCGGCGTCGACCGGCAGATAGTTGGCGACGAACTGCGGAATCCGGCCGCGCGCCTCGTCGATCAGTTGCATGGCCTGGTCGAGCAGTTTCTGCACGTTCGGCACGGCGCCTTCGAAGTGATCGATGATGCCGATCACGATCCCCGTCAGCGCGCCGACGATCACCACGGCAAGTATCACCACGGAAAGCCAGCGCGCCCGCCGGCTGGACATGTGCTTTTCGATGCGCGGCGCGATGGTCTGGATCAGCTGATAGACCAGCAGCCCAGCCAGCAACGCGCCGAGCAGGCGGAGATTGAGCACCGCCCACATGCCGAGCAGCATCACCAGATAGCTGCCTATCTCGACCGCGGACAGCTTCGGCAGGCTCATGTCGCTCGTCAGCCTGACCGGGCGTGGGCGCAGATCCTGCACCTGCCCTTCATCGGGCGCCTCGTTACGCTTGGTCATGGCTTATTTTCCGTCTCCCACGGGTTGCAACATCACTTTCGTGCGGCGGCGCGTTTCAGCAACGGCGCCAGGTACCGACCGGTAAAACTTGCCTTCGACTTCGCCACCTGCTCCGGCGTGCCCTGGGCGATGATCTGCCCGCCGCCGGCGCCGCCTTCCGGGCCGAGATCGATCACCCAGTCCGCAGTTTTGATTACATCCAGATTATGCTCGATGATCACCACGGTATTACCCTGATCTCGCAGCCGGTGGATCACTTCGAGCAGCAGCGCGATGTCGTGGAAGTGCAAACCGGTGGTCGGCTCATCGAGGATGTATAGAGTGCGACCGGTGTCACGCTTACTCAGTTCCAACGATAGTTTGACCCGCTGCGCCTCGCCCCCCGACAAGGTAGTGGCCGACTGCCCCAGGCGGATATAGCCCAGACCCACGTCCAGCAAGGTTTTCAGCTTGCGCGCCACGACCGGAACGGGCTTGAAAAACTCGTAGGCGTTCTCGACCGTCAGCTCCAGTACTTCGCTGATATTTTTGCCTTTGTACTGCACGTCGAGCGTTTCGCGGTTGTAGCGCTTGCCGTGACACACGTCGCACGGCACGTAGACGTCGGGCAGAAAGTGCATTTCCACCTTCAGCACGCCGTCGCCCTGGCAGGATTCGCAGCGGCCGCCCTTGACGTTGAACGAGAAGCGGCCCGGATCGTAGCCGCGCTCTTTCGAGGCCGGCACGCCCGCGAACAGTTCGCGGATCGGCGTGAACAGACCCGTATAGGTGGCCGGATTCGAGCGCGGCGTGCGGCCGATCGGCGATTGGTCGACGTTGATGACCTTGTCGAAATGCTCGAGGCCTTCGATGGCTTCGTATGGCGCCGGTTCGGCCGACGAGCCGTACAGGTGATGCGAAACCGCGTGATACAGCGTGTCGTTGATGAGGGTGGACTTGCCCGAGCCCGACACGCCGGTGATGCAGGTAAGCAGGCCCACCGGCAGATCGAGCGTGACGTGCTGCAGATTGTTGCCGTAGGCCTCGACGATGCGCAGCCGCCGCTCGTCCGGTTCCTTGCGCTCGTCCGGGTATTCGATGGTGCGCGCGCCGGACAGATACTGGCCGGTGATCGAAGCCGCGTCGGCCTGCACCTCGTCGGGCGTGCCTTCGGAGATGATCATGCCGCCGTGCTCGCCGGCGCCCGGTCCCATGTCGACCACATAGTCGGCCATGCGGATCATGTCCTCGTCGTGCTCGACCACGATCACCGAATTGCCGAGATCGCGCAGATGCTTGAGCGTCGAGATCAGGCGGTCGTTGTCGCGCTGGTGCAGGCCGATCGACGGTTCGTCCAGCACGTACATCACGCCGGTGAGGCCCGAGCCGATCTGCGAGGCGAGCCGGATGCGCTGCGCTTCGCCGCCCGAAAGCGTTTCCGCGCTGCGTTCGAGCGACAGATAGTCCAGCCCGACGTTATTCAGGAACATCAGCCGCGCGACGATTTCCTTGACCACCTTGTCGGCGATCTCGCGCTTCGAGCCTTCCAGACGCAGCGTCTGGAAATAGCCGAGCGCGTCGCGCAACGGCCAGCCGCTAATTTCGAAGATGCCGCGCGCGTCACTGTTCGCGCCAATACGCACGAAGCGCGCTTCGCGGCGCAGGCGCGTGCCGGCGCAGGCGGGGCAGGCCTGATTGTTCTGGTATTTGGCGAGTTCTTCGCGCACCGCGACCGAGTCGGTCTCGCGATAACGGCGTTCGAGATTGGGGATGATCCCTTCGAACACATGCTCGCGAATCGACGCGCGGCCACGCTCGTTGATGTACGAGAACGGGATGGTCTGCTTGCCCGAACCGTACAGCAGAATTTTGCGGACCTTTTCCGGCAGGTCTTCGAAAGCCTCGTCGATGTCGAACTCGTAGAAGGCCGCGAGGCTTTGCAGCATCTGGAAGTAGAACTGGTTGCGCCGGTCCCAGCCCTTCACCGCGCCCGCCGCGAGCGACAGCGACGGGTGCGCCACCACCCGCTTCGGATCGAAGAACGTGATCTGGCCGAGGCCGTCGCACTCCGGGCAGGCGCCCATCGGGTTGTTGAACGAGAACAGGCGCGGTTCGAGTTCCTGCAGCGAATACGAGCAGATCGGGCAGGCGAACTTGGAACTGAACAGATGCTCCTTGTCCGTATCCATTTCGAGCGCGATGGCGCGGCCGTCGGCGAGGCGCAGCGCGGTTTCGAACGATTCCGCCAGCCGCTGCTTCATGTCGGGGCGTACTTTCAGACGGTCGACCACCACGTCGATCGAGTGCTTGTCGTTCTTTTTCAGCTTCGGCAGCGAGTCCACGTCGTAGATCTTCGCGACCTCTTCATTGGCCGTGCCGCCGCCCGAGCGCACGCGAAAGCGGATAAAGCCCTGCGCCTGCATTTCCTCGAACAGTTCGACGTGCTCGCCTTTACGGTTCGCTACCGCCGGCGCGAGGATCATCAGCTTGGTGTCTTCCGGCAGGGCGAGCGCGGCGTCCACCATCTGCGAGACGCTTTGTGCTTCCAGCGGGATTTCGTGATCCGGGCAATAGGGCGTGCCGACCCGCGCGAACAGCAGGCGCAGGTAGTCGTGAATCTCCGTGACCGTGCCGACCGTGGAGCGCGGATTGTGCGAGGTCGCCTTCTGTTCGATGGAAATGGCGGGCGACAGACCTTCGATCAGGTCGACGTCCGGCTTTTCCATCAATTGCAGAAATTGCCGGGCATACGCCGAGAGGCTTTCGACGTAGCGGCGCTGCCCTTCGGCGTAAAGCGTGTCGAAGGCGAGCGACGATTTGCCCGAGCCCGACAGGCCGGTAATCACAATGAGCTTGTGACGCGGCAGGTCGAGACTGACATTCTTCAGGTTGTGGGTACGGGCCCCACGGATACGGATTTGTTCCACGCGTTGATCCATTACCAGGCGATTGACTGGCCAATAACTGGCGATTGGCTGGCGGAAAGAGGAAGAGGCTAAACCTGCTACTATAACGACTTTTCAAGACCGCTGTTACGACTGCCTGACCGCGCCCAGCAGGCGCGCGGCGAGCGGTGAGACAGCGGTTAGCGCGGTGCGGAAAGCTCGCAGATGGGGCCTTTCGGCGCGACTGCAAGACGCCTGTGAGACTTTGCCGCAGGTCGCGGGCCGCTTACGGCAGGCCGCCCGGGTTATGCTGCCCGACGGTGTGTCGCCCGGCCCCAAGGCCGTCCAGATTATTCAAAACACGTTCCCGATGTCCAATCCGTCCGCAATATCTTCACGCATGAGCGCGCCTGAGCTGCGCGCGACCGTGTCGCTCGCAGGCATCTTCGCGCTGCGCATGCTCGGTCTCTTCATGATCATGCCGGTGTTCTCGATCTACGCGAAAACCATCCCCGGCGGAGACAACGTGGTGCTGGTGGGCATCGCGCTCGGCGCCTACGGCGTGACGCAATCGCTGCTGTACATCTTCTACGGCTGGATTTCAGACCGGGTGGGGCGCAAGCCGGTGATCGCCACCGGTCTTGCGATCTTCGCGCTCGGCAGCTTTGTGGCGGCGGGCGCGCACGACATGACGTGGATCATCGTCGGCCGGGTGATTCAGGGGATGGGCGCGGTGTCGTCCGCGGTGCTCGCCTTTATCGCCGACCTTACCTCCGAAGAGCATCGCACCAAGGCGATGGCGATGGTGGGCGGCAGCATCGGCATTTCCTTCGCGGTGGCGATTGTCGGCGCGCCGATCGTGTTCCAGTGGGTCGGCATGAGCGGGCTGTTCGCGCTGGTCGGCATTTTCTCGATCGTGGCGATCGGCGTGGTGATCTGGATTGTGCCCAATGCGCCGATGCCGGTGCACGTGCGCGCGCCATTCTCGGAAGTCCTGCATAACGTCGAACTGTTGCGCCTGAACTTTGGCGTGCTCGTGCTGCATGCCACGCAAACCGCGCTGTTCCTGGTGGTGCCGCGGATTCTCGAAGCCGGCGGTCTTCCCGTTGCGTCACACTGGAAGATTTACCTGCCGGTGATGGGGCTGTCTTTTGTGATGATGGTGCCGGCGATCATCGCGGCAGAAAAGCGCGGCCAGATGAAGACGGTGCTGCTCAGTGCGATTGGGCTTATCCTGATCGGACAGTTGCTGTTAGGCGTCGCTCCCCATACCATTCTGAGTGTGGCCGGGATCCTGTTCATCTACTTTCTCGGCTTCAATATTCTTGAGGCGTCGCAGCCTTCGCTGGTGTCGAAACTGGCGCCGGGCTCGCGCAAAGGCGCGGCGACCGGCGTGTACAACACCACACAGTCGATCGGCCTCGCGCTTGGCGGCGTAGTGGGCGGTCTGCTGCTGAAAGCGGACGGCCCGAGCGCGGTGTTCTTCACCTGCTCGGGGCTGGTATTTTGCTGGCTTATAATCGCGGCAAATATGAAAGCGCCGCCGCGCAAGAAGGCTTAAATTCAGGTACTCACCGGTGGCCGGCTGAGGCGCAGTTTTCCTCTCGGGCCGGCCGGTTCAGAGACGTCAAACGTGCGTTGCCGCGCCACCTGCAACGGAATCAACAGGAGAAACTCATGGCATCCGTGAACAAGGTCATTCTCGTCGGCAACCTCGGAGCCGATCCGGAAGTCCGTTATCTTCCGAGTGGCGACGCAGTGGCGAACATCCGCCTTGCGACGACGGATCGGTACAAGGACAAGACGTCCGGGGAGATGAAGGAAGCCACCGAGTGGCATCGCGTCTCCTTCTTTGGCCGGCTGGCCGAGATCGTCAACGAGTATCTGAAGAAGGGCTCGTCGGTATACATCGAAGGCCGGATTCGCACGCGCAAGTGGCAGGCGCAGGACGGTACGGATCGCTACTCGACCGAGATCGTCGCGGAACAGATGCAGATGCTAGGCGGCCGTGGCGGCGCGATGGGCGGCGGTGGCGATGAAGGTGGATATAGCCGGGAGCCGTCGGAGCGTAGCGGTGGCGGCTCCCGGGTTGCTGCGGGCGGTGGTGGTTCGCGCGGTGGCAGCGGCGGTGGTGGCGCGAGCCGTCCGAGTGCGCCGGCTGGTGGCGGGTTTGATGAGATGGATGATGATATTCCGTTCTAATTCTGACGGTAACGCTCGGTAGATAGAGCGTAAGCAAAAAGCCCGCAACCTTACCACTGCGGGCTTTGTTTTTCCGGCGAAGCGTGAACCCGGAGAGTGTCTGAATTTTTGTGTGCAGGCAGATAAAAGTCTGACCGCGGGCGGCCGGTTGCGCTGTGTTGTGTGTGCAGACCTGACCGCCGCAGCTCGCGCGGCAATACGCGCAGCGCTACCTGCTCTTGCTCCCCCGTTCATGCACCCGTTTCAATTCCCCGCAAATCCCCTGTATCACACGTTGCCGTTCCTCCAAGCTCGTGTCGTCAATCCGTATCTTTCGATTGGCGCATTCGTGCAGTAAAAGTTACGTGTGACGTGTGACTGGCAAGCGAGGCCCACGTCTTTTCGCAGGCCTCACGCCGGTTCAGCCTGGTTTGCCGCCACCCGGATACACGCCACTCGCCGATCCCCCGTGCCGCGCGAGATCGACTGCGGCACTTCTTGCGCGCACGCCTCGATCGCGTCGGGGCAACGCGTGCGAAACGCGCATCCCGAAGGCAGATTCAACGGCGATGGCATCTCGCCGGTCAGCACCGCGTGCGTGCGCGTGCGCTCCGTCGCGGGATCGGGCCGCGGCACGGCGGACAGCAGCGCCCGCGTATAAGGATGCCGTGGCGATCCGTACACCTCTTGCCGCGTACCTAGCTCCATCACGCGCCCGAGATACATCACGAGCACGCGCTGACTGATCGCCTTGACGACCGCGAGGTCATGCGCGACGAACAGCAACGAAAGCTGCAACTCACGCTGCAGATCGCGCAGCAGATTGACGATCTGCGCCTGAATGGAAACATCCAGCGCCGACACCGGCTCATCGCAGATCACCAGTTGCGGCTCGCCCACCAAAGCACGCGCAATGCCGATCCGCTGACACTGCCCGCCGGAAAACTCATGCGCATAGCGAGCCAGATGATGCGCGCCGAGCCCTACGCGTTCGAGCATCGTCACTACGCGGGCGCGGGTTTCCTCGCGGCCCATGCCGGGCCGTTGCACTTTCAGCGGCTCGGTGACGATCTGCTCGATCGTCATGCGCGGGTCGAGCGAGGCGAGTGGGTCCTGAAACACCATCTGCACGTCTTTGCGCAGACGCGCCATGGCCGAGGCCGGGCGCTTGCCGTCGCTGACGGTTTCGGTGTCGCGCCATCGCACGCTGCCGCCGGTCACCGCCGTGAGGCCGATGATGGCCCGAGCCAGGGTCGATTTGCCGCAACCCGATTCGCCCACCAGACCCAAGGTCTCGCCGCGTCGAACTTCGAACGACACGCCATCGACGGCGCGCAGCGTCGCTTTCGACGACCACGGATAGGCGCCGCGCGGCACCCGGAAGTGCACCTGGAGATCGCGTACCGTCAGCACGGCTTCGCCCGCTGCGGGGCCGCCGCTCGCCGGTTTTTCAACAGTTGTGTCGTCCATATTCGCAGCCCTTTGCGTCACCGTCTCGCTCACCGCACCACCTCCATCATCTCGCCGACTGGCCGCAGGCAGGCGCGCCAGCCGTCCGGCACGCCGGCAATTGCTTCGAGTTCCGGCCGCGTGCTGCGGCAGTGGTCTTGCGCCAGCGCGCAGCGCGGCGCGAACGCGCAGCCTTCGATCGCCTCGCCGGGCGCGGGCGGGTTGCCCGCAATCGTGCGCAGCGGTGCGTCGATGTCATGCGTGCCGTCGCCGTCGTCGATGCGCGGCAGCGCGTCGAGCAGTCCGCGCGTGTACGGATGAGTCGGGTTCTCGAACAGCGCCTGGGCGCTCGCGCGCTCCACGGTGCGGCCCGCGTACATCACCATCACGTCGTCGGCGAGCCCGGCTACCACGCCCATGTCGTGAGTGATCAGGATGATCGCCGTGCCGAGGTCGCGATTCAGTTCGCGCAGCAGTTCGATGATCTGCGCCTGCACGGTGACATCGAGCGCGGTGGTCGGTTCGTCGGCAATCAGGATTTCGGGTTGGGTCAGGAGCGCCGTGGCGATCGTCACCCGCTGACGCATGCCGCCGGAGAATTCGTGAGGATACCGATCGATCCGCCGGGCGGCGTCCGGAATCCACACCCGCTGCAATGCCTCGATGGCTTTCTGGCGCGCCTCGCGCCGCGACACGCCACGGTGCATCTGCAAGGCTTCGGTCATTTGCCGCTCGACCGTCAGGAACGGATTGAGCGAGGTCATCGGATCCTGGAACACCATGCCGATGCGGTCGCCGCGAATCTGGTTCAGTTCACGCTGGCTCAGCGCCAGCAGATTGCGGCCGCCGTAAAGCGCCTCGCCGGAGGTCTTGCCGTTGCCGGGCAGCAGGCCGAGCAGCGCCATCACCGTTTGACTTTTACCCGAGCCCGATTCGCCGACGATGCCGAGCGTCTTGCCCTTTTCCAGCGTGAACGACACGCGCTGCACCGCATCCACGGGCGAGGCGTCGCGCCGGCTGAAGCGCACGCCGAGGTTTTTTACTTCAAGCAACGCCATCTCACCGCTCCTTGGTATCGAGCGCGTCGCGCAGCCCGTCGCCGACAAAGTTCACGCAGTACAGCGTGACGCAAAGCATGATGGCCGGGCACAGCAGCAGCCACGGCATCGACTCCAGTTTTTGCGCGCCGTCGTTGATCAGCACGCCCCAGCTCGTCATGGGTTCCTGCACGCCCAGGCCGAGAAACGACAGCACCGATTCGGTCAGCACGATGCCCGGCACCGTGACCGTCGCATACACCACCACCACGCCGAGCAGGTTCGGCACGATGTGACGCAGGATGATCCCCGGCGTGCTGACACCGGTCGCGCGCGCCGCGTCGATGAATTCGCGCGTGCGCAGCGACAGCGTCTGGCCGCGCACCACGCGCGCCATGTCGAGCCACGAGAACGCGCTGATCGTCAGCACCACCAGGTAGAAGTCGCGGCCGAGCAGCGTCATCATGAGAATGGCGATCAGCATGTAGGGAATCGCATACATCATGTCGACAATGCGCATCATCACCGCGTCGGTGCGTCCACCCATGTAGCCGGCCGTGGCGCCCCACGCGACGCCGATCAAGCCGGACACCAGCGTGCCCAGCAGCCCGACCTCGAGCGACACGCGGCCGCCCGCGAGCGTGCGCACCAGCAGGTCGCGGCCCAGTTCGTCGGTGCCGAACCAGTGCTGGCCCAGCAGCGTGGGCGGGATGCTGATGGCTTCCCAGTCGTTGGCGGCAGGGTCGTTGGATAAGAACAGCGGCCCCGCGAAACAGGCAACGATGATGAGCCCGAGAATCACAAGGCTCGCAAGCGCGGCGCGGTTGCGCAAGAAGTGCCGGAACGCGAGCGAGAGCGGACTGCGCGAGCGCGGCGCGGCGCCCGCTTTGACAGCGGACGCATTGGCGGCGGAAGGTGAGGTGTTCATGTCGGTGTCGTGATTGGCGAGGTTCGATGATCAGTAGCGGATGCGCGGATCGAGCCACGCGTAAGCCAGATCGACGAGCAGGTTGAACAGGACGGCCACGACGGTCGTGAGCACCACGAGTCCGAGCACCAGCGTGTAATCGCGGTTGATGGCGCCGTCCACCACCAGTTGGCCGAGGCCCGGCAGCGCGAACACCGATTCGGTGACCACGGCGGCCGTGATCGACGAAATGCAGATCGAGCCGAGCAGCGAGACCACCGGCATCAACGCGGGTTTGAGGGCGTGGCGCAGCACGATCACATGGCCGGGCATGCCCTTGGCGCGCGCCGTGCGGATGAAGTTGCCCGACAGCACTTCGATCATGCTGCCGCGCATGACCCGCGCAATCGACGAGACGTTGATGATCACCAGCAGCGCCATCGGCAGCACCCGATAACGCCAGCCGCCGTCGCCCCAACCGCCGGCGGGCAGCCAGCCGTGACCGTCGGAGCGTTTCAGCAGAATCGCGAAGACCCACACCAGAATCGGACCGAGCACGAACGGCGGAATCACGTTGCCGAGATTGCCGAGCAGCATCACGATGCGATCGGTGATGCCGTCGCGTCTCACGGCGGCTGCAATGCCGAGCAACACGCCGAGCACCAGCGCGATCGGCACCGAGAGGCCGCCTACGCCGAGACTCACCGGCAGCGCCTTGCCGACCAGATCGTTGACGGACCAGTCGACGTAGCGGATCGACGGTCCGAGATCGCCGTGCAGCAAGGCGTCCAGATAGAGCAGGTACTGCTTCCACAGCGGCTGGTCGAGGTGATACTTGGCGTTCAGATTGGCAAGCGCGGCAGCGGACAGATGCTTGTCCGTATCGAATGGTCCGCCCGGTGTTGCGTGCAGCATCAGGTAGCACACCGTGATCACGGCAAGAACAGTCGGAATGACCCACAGGGTGCGGCGCAGCGCGTAGGCGAGCATGGCGGATCCCGTTACTTCGTTAGTCGGTGGTCGAGGTTCGGTGACGCTTCAATCACGCGTCAGTGGGCCAGCAGGTACATGTCCTGCGAGGCGCGCTGATCGACGTAATTGGTGGCCTCGTAGCCGGCCACATAGGGCTTCACGAGCCGGTCGGCCGAATATTGGAACATGGGGATGAGGGGCGTTTCGCTCATCGCCAGATCATGCGCCTGGGTGAGCAGGGCGGTGCGTTTCGCGTCGTCGAGTTGCGCGTTGGCCTGGTTGACCAGCGCGTCGACCTTCGGGTCGCAGAACTGCTGATCGTTCTGCAGGCTGCCGCAGCGCAACTGGTCGAAGTACGACATGGCGTCGTTATAGTCGACGAACCAGCCGTCGCGCGATGCCTGGATCTTGCCGGCATGACGCTCGCTCAGCAGCACCTTGTATTCGACGTTTTCCAGCTTCACGTTCACGCCGAGCTTGGTGCGCCATTGGGCGGTGGTGAAGAGCGCCACCTTCTTGTGCAGGTCGTTGGTGTTGTAGGTCAGCGTGAAGGTGAGCGGCTTCGCATCCGAATAACCGGCTGCTTTCATCAGGTCGCGCGCGTAGTCGACCCGCTTGTTCATCGGCCAGCTTGCCCAGTCGGGTGTGTAGACGGCGGCGCCCTTGGTGCCTTTGGAGATCAGGCCGTACATCGGCAGCTCGCCGGCTTGCGCGAGCTTCGAGGTGAGCAGGTCGCGGTCGATCACCATGGAGAGCGCCTGGCGCACGCGCGGGTCGCGGAAGGCTGGGTCGGTGTCGTTCAGGCTATAAAAGTAGGTGGCGATCTGCACGCCGGTCTGCAATTCCTTGCCGAACTGCCTGCTCACCTGGGCATAGATGCCCGAGGGGATCGAGTAGGTGTAGTCGATCTGGCCGGACTGATACATGCGCATGGCCGTTTCGTCGCTTTCCACCGGCACGTAGGTGACCTGGGTGATCACCACTTGCGGCGCGTTCCAGTACTTCGGATTCTTGACCAGCACGATGCGGTTGTTCGGCTCCCAGACGGTCAGCATGTAGGGGCCATTGCTCACCAGGTTGCCCGGACGCGTCCAGCTGTCGCCGGATTTCGCCACCACCGCCTTGTTCACCGGCGCCATGGTCGGCATGGCGGTCAGTTCGGGAAAGAAGGCGGCCGGCACTTCGGTCTTCACCTCCAGCGTATACGGATCGATCGCCCGCGCGCCGAGCGACGTGAGCGGCGCCTTGCCCGCGAGAATCGCCTTCGCGTTCTTCACGAATTCCACGAGGATCGTGTATTTCGAGCCCGTCTTCGGATCGAGCACGCGTTGCCACGAGTAGATGAAGTCGGCGGCCGTTACCGGCTCGCCGTTGCTCCACTTCGCATCGTGACGCAGCTTGAACAGCCAGGTGTCGGGTGCGGTGCGCGTCCACGACAGCGCGACGCCCGGCACCACCGCGCCCGACGGGCCGATGCGCGTAAGCCCTTCGAACAGATCGAGGCCGATGGTGTTGCCGGTCCACGATTCGATGTGCGCGGGGTCGAGCGATTCGACTTCGGTCGGCACCTGCCGCGTGAATTCCTGCCTGGCGGCGAGAGACGTGCCGGGCGGCACCGTGACCGCCGACGCGATGCCGGCAAAAGTGAGCGAGAGCGCCGAGAGCACCGCGGTGAAGGAATGCGACAGTTTCATGGCCTGTTTAGGAAGAAGAGGTTCAAGGGGACGCGTCGACCGTATTCAGCGGGCATCGAAAGCCGCGTGGTCGAAAAGGTATCGCGCTTATAACACGCCGAAACTGTTCGCGTTTTTGGAAACATCAAAACTAGAGCCGATGGTCTAGCGCGTCCGGGTGCAACCGTTGCAGCCGCGTGCCTGGGACCTTTCAGCGCGCCTTCGGACATTCAGGGCTCAACCGAAATAGAGCGTTTCAGGCAACGCAGCGCGAAGATCGAGCGGCTGTTCTGAAAGCCCGGCAGCCGGTACAGCTTGCGGCGCAGGAACGACTCGTAGCCTTCGGTGCCCGCCACCGCCACCTTGATCAGATAGTCGTACTCGCCCGAGACGAGAAACGCCTCGACCACTTCCGGCAGATCCGCGAGCGCCTCGCCGAAGCGCTCCAGCGTGCGCTCGTCGTGCTTGTCGAGCGTCACTTCGATGATCACGGTGTCGGGCAGGCCGAGCGCTTTCTGGTTGAGCAGCGCCGCATAGCCTTCGATCACGCCGGCCTCTTCGAGCGCGCGCACGCGGTTCCAGCAAGGCGTCGCCGACAGGCCGACGCGTTCGGCCAGCTTCGCGTTCGACAGGCGGCCATCGCTGCGCAGTTCGCGCAGGATTCGCTGGTCGATGGCGTCGAGCTTCATGTCGTCCTCCAATGGACTCGCCCCGCGCACGGCATGCGGGGAGACGAATTGTCTTCGATTGTGAGATTTGATGGTCATTGCTTCTGCTGCGCTTGGCATGATGCCAGATAAACAGAAGAAATTCCCGGAATTGGCCGCCTAAACTCTTGCGACCGGGGCATCGCGAATCCGCAATCCGCACGCCCCGCCCGTACTCCGCATGCGGCCGCGATCCGGCCCGCATGCGGCGAGGCGCGAGGCCATGGCTTCGCGCGGATGCTGAACTCTCCGCCCACAAGGAAGGAATACTGATGGACCGACTGACGACCACCGCCGCCGGCACGCTTTTCGGGCTGCATGGCGAACCCGCTCACGAGCGCATCGTGCTTGCCACCGACGCCGCTTCCGGCCTGCAGGCCATTGTTGCCGTCTACAGCACGGCGCGCGGCCCCGCGTTCGGCGGCTGCCGCTTCTGGCAATACGCCTCCGACCACGAGGCGTATAACGACGCCCTGCGTTTGTCGCAAGGCATGGCATTCAAGAACGCGCTCGCCGACCTGCCGTTCGGCGGCGGCAAGGCGGTGATCCTGCGCCGCCCGGACGTCTCTGACCGCGCCGCGCTGTTCAAGGCGTTCGGCCGGCTGGTGCAGTCGCTGGAAGGCATTTACATCACGGCTGAAGACGTCGGCACGACCGCCGACGATATGCGCGCCGTGCAAAGCGAAACCGGCTACGTGAGCGGCATTCCGCGCGCCAACGATGTGTACGGCGGCAATCCTTCGCCACGCACGGCCTATGGCGTATTCGTCGGCCTGCTGGCCGCCGTGGAAGCGGCGCTGGGACGTAAGTCGCTCGACGGCGTGTCGGTCGCGGTGCAGGGGCTTGGCTCGGTTGGCTGGGATCTCAGCGAGCGTCTGCATCAGGCGGGTGCGCAACTGATCGTATCGGACATCGACGCCGCCAAAACCGCGCTCGCGCAGGCGCGCTTCAATGCGCGCGTGGTGGCGACCAGCGAGATCACCGGCGTCGAAGCCGACGTCTTTGCGCCGTGCGCGCTGGGCGGCTCGATCACGGAATCGGTGGCGGCGCAGTGCCGCTTCAAGGTGGTGGCGGGCGGCGCAAACAACCAGTTGCTGTCGCTGGCCGAAGGCGACGTCCTGCATCAGCGCGGCATTTTCTATGCGCCGGATTTTCTTGTGAACGCGGGCGGCATCATCAGTTGCGTGCGCGAATACGAAGGCTCGGGCGAAGAGCAGGCGGTGCTCGCGGAAGTCGCGCAGATCGGTCCGCGCGTCTTCGAACTCGCGGAGCGCGTGAAGGCGACCGGCATCGCGCCGGCGCGTGCGGCGGTGACCTGGGCGCGCGAAAAGATGGCGGCGCGCGCTTAACGGTTCAGATGGTCTAATGCATCGCGCATCGGCTGACTCGAAATAACGATCGGCCCGGTGAACGGCGTATCCAGATCGACGATCACGTACACGGCCGAGGCAATGGACAAGGCCCCGAGCGTGATCGTCACCAGCGCCAGCGCATTGCGCGGCGCGATCAGCCCGAAGCTCAGAAAGATGATGAAGAGCCAGAACGTCAGCGTCTTGAAGAACGGCTGGGAGATCGTGCTGTGCGCTTCTTCTATCAGCTTCCAGCGCGCCTCCACGACAGTTTCGAATTGCTGCATGCCCTGATCCAGCAGCCGCTGGTGAAAAGTATCCGGCGCGGATAGCCGCCGTAGTTTCTCGCCGGCCAGATTGAGCATGTCGCCGAGCCGGCTGTCTTCCAGTTTGTCCGCGTGGTTCTCCGGCGGCAGGTCGCGCGGATAGTAGTCGCCACCGGGGTGCGGCTCGCCGGGCCAGGTGCTGGCAATCGCCGCCGCCGTGTAAGCGCGCAGCAACTGACGCACTTCGTCGGCATTCGCGCCGTATTGGCGCAAGGTGGCATTGAGCTGGATCAGGTCGGCGGAATAGGTGCGAAAGTCGTTGCCAACCGTGTCGAAGCCGGACTTGGCGGACGCCGTCATCAGCCCCAGCACGAGGGCCGCGAAGGTGACGAGCATGCCGATCACTAACTGAATGAGCTGAACCGTTTCGTGAGCCTTGTGTTCTTCAGGCAGCAACGGTTTGACCAGCACACCCGTCGCAGTGCCAATCAAAAGCAGTGCGAACACCAGCAAGGCCGATCCAATCTCGTACATGGTGCGCGACTCCGCAGGAGGCCGGTCTCCAATTTATTCGCATTTACGTTGTCTGCGGCAAAACAATGTAAGGCGATTTGTCTGATCAAACCATAAAGTTTTTTGCAAATCGGCCGTTGACCATTCAGTGTGGCGTTCGCTTAAATTTTAATCAAAGTTGCGGACCTGGCCAAAGGGCTTGGGCGCAGCATGCCTGACCGGACCTTCTCGCTGATCGCCGGTCAAGCCGCCCCAATGGAGACTTGCCCATGTTGAACAAGCTGTCGATCCGCGCCTGTCTAACCCTGATGATCGCCTTCTTCGGCATCGTCTTGCTGATCGGGGCGGCGGCCGGCCTGCTCTCGTTGCGAGCCGGTAACGACTCGCTACAGCAGATGTACACCGTGGATACGCCGGCGGTCGCCGATCTCGAAGGCAGCGCCGGCCAGTTGCTGCGCCTGCGTCTCGCGCTTGCCACTTACGCGTCGCTCGTCGACCTCAACGATCAGGATGGCGCCGCCGCGGTTCTGCAACGCTTCGACCAGTATCTGAAGATCTCGAACGACCGCCTTGCCCACTATATGAGCCGCGCTGGTTCGGACAACGAAGAACAGCGCCTCATCAAGGACATGCAGGACAAGCGCGACACCTTCCTGCACGAAGGCGTCGAGCCGGCGATGGCCGCGTTGAAATCCGGCGACAAGCCAGGCTTCCAGCAACTGCAGGCGCACAAACTTCCCGCCCTTTATAGCGCCTACGAAAAAGCCATGCTGACGCTCGAGCAACTGCAAATGAGCCATGGCGCGCAACGCTATCAGGATGCGCAGGACCGGTTCTACGCGATCAGCGTGGCGGTGGCGGTGGGCATGGTGCTGGCGCTGGTGTTCTCGTGGCTTGGCCGCATGGTGCTGGTGCGGGCGATCGTGCATCCGGTGGATGCGACCATCGGGCAGTTCGAACGCATCGCGAATGGCGACCTGACCGGCCATGTCGACGTGACGAGCAATAACGAAATGGGCAAGCTTGCCACCGCGCTGCGCAAAATGCAGGATTCTCTGATCACGACGGTCAACGCGGTTCGTCAGGGTACCGAATCGATCGACACGGGCGTCAGCGAGATCGCCGCCGGCAATACCGATCTGTCGCAACGTACCGAAGAGCAGGCCGCCTCGCTCGAAGAGACCGCGGCCAGCATCGAAGAGCTCACCTCTACCGTCAAGCAGACCGCCGAGAACGCAAAGCAGGCGAGTTCGCTCGCGCAAGGCGCCTCGAGCCTTGCGGCGCAGGGCGGTGAGCTGACCCAGCAGGTGGTAGGCACGATGAATCACATGGTCGACGACTCGCGGCGGATCGCGGACATCGTCGGGGTGATCGAAGGCATCGCGTTCCAGACCAATATTCTCGCGCTCAATGCTGCGGTCGAAGCGGCCCGCGCGGGCGAGCAGGGCCGCGGCTTTGCCGTGGTGGCGAGCGAAGTGCGCTCGCTTGCGCAGCGTAGCGCGGCCGCCGCCAAGGAGATCAAGACGCTGATCGACGACTCGAATTCGCGCGTGCAGACCGGCGCGCAACTGGTCGAACGGTCCGGTGCGACGATGACGGAGATCGTCAACGCCATTGCGCGCGTCAGCGCCATCATGGGCGAGATTGCGGCTGCCGCGACGGAGCAGAGCAGCGGCATCGATCAGGTGAACCTGGCCGTCGCGCAGATGGACGAAGTCACGCAGCAAAACGCGGCGCTGGTCGAACAGGCGGCGGCTGCGGCCGGCTCGCTGGAAGATCAGGCGCGCCGTCTGACGGCCGCTGTCGCGGTGTTCCGCACCGATGCGTCGGCGGCGCAGCGGGCGGTGCGGCCGGCGGGCAATCCGCGCGCGGGGGCGCGGCGCGTCGAGCCGGTTGCGGCCTGACCGGCGTCCTGAAGAGCTGTCTGAACGTTCTCGTTGTTAAGGCTGCGCCGCGTAGTATTTCGCGAGACCGTCGATCTCCTGCGGCGTCAGGTGCCGCGCCACGTTGCGCATTTGCTCGTTGATGTCGTTGTGGCGCTCGGCGCTGGCGAAGCGCTGCATTTGCGCAGCCAGATACACCGACGACTGACCGCCAAGCCACGGCGCCGCGCCCTTGCGGTCGAGCTGGCCATGACACGCGGCGCACGGTGCGATGTTGCGGATCGGGTCGCCCTGCATCGCCAGCTTCACCGCATTGGCATCCTGTTCCGTGCTGGCGGCAGCCGGCTCTGCCGGCGCCGCGCGCTGCAGCGAGGCGTAGTACGCGGCCAGATCGTGCAGGTCTTCGTCGCTGCGGTTGTGGATGATCGGCTGCATGACGGCGTTGGCGCGCAGCCCGCTCTGATAGTCGCGCAATTCCTTGTAGATCACATCCGCATATTGACCGGCCAGCGCCGGCGCCGTCACCTGCACGGTGCCGAGCACGCCGTGGCACATCGAACAGTTCTGCGTGGCGAGGGTCGCGCCGCGGCCGATGGCTGCCGCATCGGCGCTCACATGCTGCGGCGGCAGCACGACCACGTCGCTCGGCGCCGGGCCCGCGACGTTCGCGCCGCCGCCGTACCAGCTCGACGGTGTCCCGGCCGCGCTGCAGATGGTGGCCCACAGGCCGCGTCCGCTGAAATCGCCATTGGCCGACGGCAGCCAGATGAAGCCGACCAGAATCGATATCACCACCAGCGCGAGCGTGCCGCCCACGCTCCTCACGAACCATGGGTTGCGCAGGCTGAAGACGCGTTCCTGGTTCATCGCTGGGCTCCGACGACGACCGCGGGCACGGAGGTTTGCTGCAGCCGCAGCAACTGCAGGATCGGCACGCTGTAGTTGACGACGGTGAGTGCGACCATCAGCGAGACCCACAGCCCGAAGCTGTTCAATGCGGCAGGTAGGCGATCCACCGGATGAGTGGCGAGACTGAAGCGGAATTCTCGAGGCTGCGCAAGCGGCCCGAATTGCGACTTCGCCAGAATGTAGATGAACAGCACGCCGGAGATCACCAGCACGAAGCCGCCAAGCGCCGACATCGCCACCCAGATGGCCTGCTCCTGGAGGCCGGGCGCGCTGTAGTCGTAATAGGCCATCCGGCGCGGCGCGCCGAGCAGGCCCACGTAGTGCCACGGCAGCGTCACCACCATCATGCCGACAAACCACAGCCACAACTGGGTGCGCACAAGAGCCATGGAACAGAGCGCGCGTCCGGTCAGTTGCGGCCAGAGTTCATAGGCGATGGCGAAGTACATGATGACGACCGCGCCGCCGAAAATCAGATGGAAATGGCCGGTGACCCACTGCGTGTTGTGGATCGTGGAATTCATCTGATAGCTCATGTTGATGAGGCCGCCCGCGCCGCCGAGCCCCAGCATGACGAACGAAAACGCCAGCACCAGCATCATCGGATTGCGCCACGGCAGCGCGGTGAGCCAGCCGAACGCGCCGGTGCCGCCGCGCAGGCGTCCGGCGATTTCCACCGAAGCGCAGATCGTGAACACCGTGAGCAGCGTCGGCACCGTCACCATGCCGGTGAAGACCGCGTGCAGGAACTTGAAGCCCGCGCCGACCTGCGGATCGGCAAACAGATGGTGAATGCCGATCGGCATGGCGAAAATCAGAAACAGGATGAACGACACCCGCGCCATCGAATCGCTATAGAGACGCCCGCCTATCGCGCCCGGCACGATCGTGTAGTAAGCGATATACGCCGGAATCAGCCAGAAGTAGACGATGGCGTGCAGGGTCCACGAGAACAGCACGCGCGAGAGGCCGGCATCGATGGTGGTCTTCCAGCCAAACGCAACCGGCAAAATCTGCAGCAGGATTTCCAGCGCCGCGCCGATCGCCGTCCACGCCCACAGGTAGGCGCCCGCCACATTGGCGAACATCGCGAGCGGCACGGGCTGGTCCGGATTGGCGCGCTTCCAGACACGCAGGTTCACGTGCATCAGCGCGACCCAGATCCATGAGCCCACTACCACCAGCACCACGCCCAAGTAATACAACGGACTCCCGATCATCGGCGGATAGAAGGTGAACAGCACCGAGGCCCGGCCCATCGACACCGGCACCATCGCCACCACCGCGCCGACCGCCAGAACGAAGAACGCAGCCCACGCCCATCTGAGTCCGACCAGCGGCTGGCGCAGCGCGAGTTCGACGATTGCGTAGCCGAAGCCCATCGCGACGAGGGTCGGCAGCACGTAGGCCATCACCGTGCCGTGCGCGGTGACGGAGCGGTAATAGAGCTCGGGGTCGCCCACCCACGGCAGAAGCGGACTTCGCACCAGCATCTGCCACGAGCCGAGAAAGAGCGCCAGCAAAAACGCAATGAAGGCGAGCCAGAAATGCGCGAGAACGAGTCGCTTAGCGAGAAACACAGCTCAGTCTCCTTGATTGTCGTGCCTGCTCGAAGAACGTGGCCTTGTCGATTACCTTCACGTGCGCCCACATGGTCTGATGGCCGAAGCCGCAGAACTCGTGGCAGGGCATCAGGTGGTCGCCCGGATGATCGAAGCTCGTCGCCAGCGTCGAGATATAGCCGGGTACGACCATCGTGTTGATGTTGGTGTCGGTGACCAGCAGGCCATGCACGACGTCCGCGCTGGTGGTGCGAAAAGTGATGGGTGTGCCGGCCGGAACCAGCAGGCATTGCGGCGTGAACGAATACTGCTGCGCGATGAAGCGCACCACCACCGAGCCGTCCGCTTCGACCGCCGAGCCCAGGTTGTCTTCGACGAATTCGCCGGATAACTGCAGGCGCGTCGGATCGACGGTCTCGACGCGCGACGGCGGCATCATGGCCCAGTGCAGGCCCGAAAACACGATGATCACCATCATCAGCAGGATCAGCGCCGAGGCGAAGATCGCCCAGCGCCGTTCGGCGCGCAGGGCGACCGAGTGGCCGCCGCCAGAGTGGTCAGGAGTGGGTGTCGCCATGATCAGTGCACGACTCCGCGTGGCAGGAAGACAAAGAGATAGAAGCCGGCCCAGATCGCCATTACGATCAGCGTGGCGATGCCGGCCACGGCGATCGCGCCGTGCGGGCCGGCGGCCACCACGCGTTCCACCTCGTCATCGGTGGGCGGCGCGGCGCTCGGGTAGTCTTTGTCGTCCATCTGCAGGATCTCCGCAACATCGTGTGGATCGGTTCACTCGCGCGCGTGGCCAGGGCGCTGCCTCGCTGCCGCGCGCATGGCTCAATGCAGCGGCGCCTTGCGCAGTTCGTTCACCTCGCGATCCGTCACCGGCGCGCCATGATTGCCCCACGCCGTGCGGATATAGGTCACCACGGCGGCCGCGTCGGTGTCGTTCAGTTCCTGGCCGAACGGCGGCATGCCATAGGGTTCGGCATTGCGTTGCGTGCCGGGCGGGAAGCCGCCGTTCAGCACGATGCGAATCGGATTGACCGCCGAGTTCATTTCAATCGACTGGTTGTGCGCGAGCGGCGGGTAATGCTGCACGTGCCCTTCGCCGTTCTGGCCGTGACACAGCGCGCATTTGTCCGCGTAGATCTGGCTGCCGAGCTGGAAGATCCGCGTGTTGGTCGGCGCCGACGGTCCCGCCTTGCGGCCGGGGTCGCGGTCCGGCAGTGTCTTCAGATAGGCGGCCATGGCCTTGATGTCGTCGTCGGTCATGTACTGCAGGCTGTGATATGTGACCTCGGCCATCGGTCCGTAGACAGCGCCGCGATCGGAGATGCCGGCCTGCAGCAGGTCGACGATGTCCTTCACGCTCCAGTCGCCGAGACCGCCGTCCTTGTCGGAGGTGAGCGAGGGCGCGTACCAGTTCTGCACCGGGATCAGACCGCCGGCGAACTGGTCGCGCTGCGACGAGCCGCCAAGCAGATTGATCTTCGTGTGGCAGAGCGTGCAGTGGCCGAGCCCTTCCACAAGGTACGCGCCGCGATTCCATTCGACCGAGCGCGTCGGATCGGGCTTGTATTCGCCTTCGCGAAAATACAGCGTGCGCCAGCCGAGCAGCAGCTTGCGCTGGTTGAAGGGGAATTTCAGCTGCTGCGGATGGCTCGGTTCGCGCACCGGCGGCACGGACTGCAGGTAGGCGAAGATGGCGTCGGAATCCTCGCGCGTGACCTTGGTGTATTGCGCGATCGGCATGGCGGGATAAAGCAGCTTGCCGTCCGGGGTGATGCCGGTGCGCATCATGTGGAAGAACGCGTCCGGACTCCATGCGCCGATGCCATATTGCGCGTCCGGACTGATATTGGGCGAGTAGAGCGTGCCGAACGGCGTGTCCATGGCGAGGCCGCCGCCGAACATCTTGCCGCGCGGCGCGGTGTGGCAGGCAATGCAGTCGCCGGCGCGGGCGAGGTATTCGCCGCGCTTGACGATGTCGGGGCGGGTGTCGGCGCCTGCTCCGGCAGCGGCGACTGCGTCCGCGGCGAACGCCGATAGCATTGACGAGCTGGGCGCGACGGTCAGCGCAAATATGAGCGCGAACAGGTGCACCACGCGAAACAGGATCGGCCTCATTGCGGTTGACTCCCGCATGCCAATGGCAACGCAGCATGACTGTCGGGCGCCGGCCGTGGATCGTCGGGGCGCGGCTGGCGTGCGAGCCAGCTCGACACCGCCGTGATGTCCTTGTCGGTCAGCTTGACGGCGATCGAGTGCATGCAGTCCGGCGCGACCGCGTGACGGGTCCCGGAGCGCCAGGTCCCCATCTGGCCGGCGATGTAGCTGGCGTGCAGGCCGAGCAGGCCCGGAATGCCGGGCTGCGTCCCGGTCAGCCGGGCGCCGTGGCAGGCCGCGCAGGCGGGCAACTGGCGCGTGGGGTCGCCGTGCGTGACGAGCTTTTCGCCGTAGCTGAGTACGGCGGGCGGCACGCTGCCGCTGTCGGCGTTCGGATAGGGCGGCTGCAGAGCCGCGAAGTACTGGCTGATCTTGCGCAGATAGTCGTCGGGCAGGAACGCGATCAGATAGCCCATCGGCGGGTACGTGCGTCCGCCGTCACGAAACGAGATCAACTGGTTGAACAGGTAGTCGGCGGGCTTGCCGGCGATGCGCGGGAAGTAGTCGTTGTCGCGCCCCTGGCCCTGCGCGCCGTGACAGGACGTGCAGGCCCGCACCCGCTCATCCATGGCCGAGGGCATGGGCGCGGCGGCGTCGCCGGTGGCCGCGAGGCTCGCGCAGGCCCACGCGCTGCCAAGCACAAACAGAATGGAGGATCCGATAGTTCTTCGATGCACGCCAAGCCTCGTCGGGGACAACGCGTTGATGACGCATATTTCTCATGCATGCAAACGGCGCAGCATGACGGCCCTTCAAACCTGCTTTAAAACGCGACAGCGAAACCCAGAAAACGGAACGGATGCGCCAATATGATGCGGATTGCAAAATGTTGCGACCGAATGTTCACGATTTTGGGTATTCGGCGACATCCGCCGCGGGAGAACAGACCATTTCCCGCGACACCGGTTAATCATAGGCGGCATCCTGTGCGCTTTCAAACCCGCCTTTTCAAGTTTTCACGGCAGCCATCGCTGCGTCGCAAAATGGACGTTGCATTGCCGTTTGCATGTGCTATGCAGCGCGACTGAACAATTGCACCAAAGGCGGGCGGCGGTGGCCGACGTTTGCGCGCTCGCGACCGCCTTCACCGGCATGCCCAAGCCAGAACTGAAATTGCCCCGCAGGGAGTTCTGGCAGGCCGACGCCCGACAGCATCAGGCGCGCGCCACGCCGGTCTCGTACTTCCGATATTCCCACATATAAATTCGGCATTCCTTATGGTCAAAAAAATATGCAAATTTAAACGACTATTTCGGAAAGCTCCGATTTTGTCTTTTTAAAGAAAATGATCATATGGAGATACCTGTCGCGTTGTTTCGAGACTGTGAGACGTACCGCGAGCCTGGCCGGGCTTGCGCCACGTCTCACGGCGCACCGTCGGAACAATTAAAGCGCATATACAAACAAAAATGAGAGATAAACATGGAGAACTCCAGAGTCATTCTGGCAGACGACCATCCATTCGTACTGCTCGGAATCCGCTCCGCGCTGTCGGCATACCGCGACATCATGATTGTGGGTGAGGCGAAAAGTCCTGGCGCATTGATCGAGCTGTTGCAAAGCGTTCCCTGCGACGTGCTCGTCACCGATCTGACCATGCCGAGCAAGACCGGCCCGGCGGAAGACGGCTTGCCGCTGATCCGCCGACTTCGCCGTGACTGGCCGGCGCTGCACATCGTCGTGCTCACCAGCCTGACGAATATTGCGATCCTGCGTTCGGTCATCGTGGATGGCGTCCTTGGGATGCTCAACAAAACCGAGCCCATGTCCGAGCTGGTCACCGCAATCCGTGCGGCAAGCGCCGGACGCGCCTATATCAGCCAATCGATCCTGCAGAGTTTGACCAGACTCAGCCGCAAGCCGCACGAGCCGCTTCGGATACGGGGTCTGTCGGCGCGAGAGTCCGAGGTCATCGGATTGTTCGCACAGGGCCGCTCGATAACTGAAATCGCCAGCACGCTTGGACGTGACATCCGCACGGTCAGCCGTCAAAAGCGCTTTGCGATGACCAAGCTCGGCGTCACCAATGATCCCGGTTTATTTGCCTATGTCAGAGCCCACGGAGCCTCCTGGCAAGTGAGGCGAATGCCGAAGTAACTCTCATCCAAAGGCGGTGCCCGGTGGATTATTTCGGAGCAATCTTATATTTGTACTACGGCAAATGTTTGATGCTCACAGATAGGCTAGGTGCTCTGCAAAAAGCAGCACGAATCCAATATAGAAGTGGGCTCAACAATGAATGAATGCGCTGACGCCAGCACGCCTATCCGGGCGATCATTGCGGACGACCATCCGCTTGTCCTGCTGGCGATCGAAAATCTGCTGATGGCTTTTCCCAACATCCAGATCGTGGGTCGGGCGAGCGATTCAACCGAATTGCTGGCCGAGGCCGGGCGGGGTGCGTGCGACCTCGCCGTGATCGACCTGCACATGCCGGGCAATCTCGATGGCGACGCCTTCGGCACGCTCAGGGAATTCCGCAAATGCTGCCCGAACGTGCCGTTGGTGGTGCTGACCATGGAGACCAAGCCGGAAGTATTGGAGCGCCTGATTTCGCTTGGGGTCGAGGCGGTGATGAGCAAGCGCGACAGGATCGACCTGATTCCGGTGGCGATCGTGACGGCGCTCGCGCATGAGCGGTATGTCGGGCCGACGGTGCGGGCATCGATCGTCGAAGCAACCGTGGCGCGCCGGCTCGAATTCGTGCGCGAGCTATTGTCGCCGCGCGAAATGAACGTCCTCAGGCAATACGCATCGGGCATCGGCGTGACTGAAATTGCCAGGCGCCTTGGCCGCAGCGTCAAGACGGTCAGCGCACAGAAATGCAAAGCCATGCGCAAGCTGGCTTTGAATAGCGACAGCGAGTTGTTCAAATTTGCCGCCGAACACGGCTTGCTGCCGGATGACGCGCCGCAGTGGCGGCCCTGATCCGGTAGGGCGTCGTGTCCGGCGAGCCGGCGCGGCGGTCAGAAAATACGACTGGCAGTTCCCGGGGAGGCACGGTGGGTGCAGGGAACACCGGTGAGCACCACAACAAGAACATGAACCCGATAACCCGAGTCATTGTGGCGGACGACCATAGCAGCATACGTCTTGGTGTTCGGCATCTGCTGGAACGCGAGCCGTCCCTGTCGATTGTGGGCGAGGCGTGCGACGTGCAAACGCTGGCCGAACTCGTCGATACCTGCCCTTGCGAAGTCGTCGTATCCGATATCGGCATGCCCGATGCGGACGGCCTCCAGAACGCGACGCCGATATTGCGGCGGATCCTTCGGCATCCGCCGCATCCGCGCGTCGTGATTCTCACCATGATCTGTCATCCGCCGACACTTTCGGGCCTGTTGCATTTGGGCGTGTCGGCCATTGTCGACAAGCGCGACTGCGTCGATGCGCTGCCGGATGCAGTTAAGGCGGCTGTCGAAGGGCGTCGTTATCTCTCATCCAGCGTGCAATCGGCGTTCGATGAACTGGGCTCTTTTCCACTCCCTCTTGCCGGCGTTCTGAGCGCCAGGGAATGGGAAGTGTTCTGCCTCTATGTCCAAGGTTTGTCCATTGGCGACATTGCCGTGCAGCTTGAGCGCAGTAGCAAAACCATCAGCACGCAAAGACGCAGCGCAATGCGCAAACTCGGGCTCGATTCGGATACCGAATTGATCAAATACGCGCAGCAACTTGGCTTGACCTGAGTGGTTGTGAGGGAACTGACGCCAACTTGTCGGGCGGCATCTCGGATTTAGGAATCGTCTGATTAGTGGGGGCGAATCGCCGTCCCATACTTCTGAATGGCATGCGGCTGGCGCATCGTGCGCGCCTTTTCACCGTGTGTGACTCAGACAGTGAGAGGGCGTAACGATGAGCTTGAGTAAGCGACTGATGGTCGAAGGAGCGGGTACGGCATGGCTCGTTTTTGCGGGCTGCGGCAGCCTCGTGCTAAATGGCGCGGCTCCGGCGCCAGGCTATGGCGTGCTGGAAGTGGCGCTTGCTTTCGGGCTTGCGCTCGCTACGGCGACCTATGCACTTGAGCGTTCGTCCGGCGCCCATTTCAACCCGGTGGTGACGGTCGGCTTTGCCGTCGCCAACCGCTTCCCGATTCGCGACCTCGTGCCGTATATCGCCGCACAAATCGTCGGCGCGGTTGCAGGCGCTGCGCTACTCGCCTACGTGGCGAGCGGGCGCCCGGGCTTCGACCTCGCCGCGAGCGAATTCGGTGCGAACGGTTTTGGCGACCACTCGCCGTCCGACTATCAACTCCACTCGGCACTGGCGATTGAAGTGGTGATGTCCTTCGCCCTCGTGACGATGTATCTGCTGATGTCGCGCAAGGGTGTCTCGCGCGCGGTCGCGCCGATGGTCAAGGGCGCTTGCCTCGCGCTGATCTATCTGGTTGCTCTGCCGGTCACCAATGGCGCGGTCAATCCGGCGCGTTCCACGGGGCCGGCGCTGTTCGTCGGCGACTGGGCGCTCGACCAGCTCTGGCTGTTCTGGGCAGCGCCGATGGCCGGCGGTATCGCCGCGGGCGTTCTATTCGCGTTCGTGTGGGGCAAGCGCGGCACAAGCCGCGACCGTGATAACGCGGTGGAAATACAGGGCGAGGCCGCCTGAGCGCCATCCCGACATGATTTGCGTACCAATCATGAAAACTCCAGCCATCCGGAACCTGCGTGACGTCGCGCGGCGCTTTGCGCAGGGCGTTATCGTTCTGCTCGCGTTGCTCGTCGGTTCATCCGTTTTCGCCCTGACGCCGGCGCCGGCGGATGCCGCCGCGTCAGCGGCGAGCCCAGGTGTGCCGGCGAAACTCGTCGTCGGTACGCTCGCGGGCGGCTGGCCGCCTTTCGAGAAGGTCGAAGACGCTCGCCTGAGCGGCCTGAGCGCCGACTACCTGCGCGCGCTCGTCGGGCCGTCGGTGGTGATCGAGCCCGCCGTCTATCCCGACATGCCGCGGCTTCTTGCGGCCATGGCCGCCGGCAAGGTCGACCTGCTGATGAGCGTCGCCCGGACTCCCGAGCGCGAGCACAGCCTCAGCTTCACTGCTCCGTATTTCAGGGCGTCCACGTCGGTTGTCGTGAAGGCCGGCGACACGGTCATCAAAGACCCGGCGCAACTGGCGAACGCCCGCCTCGCGATCGAAACGGGTTTCGCGCTTGAACGTTCGTTGCGCGAACGCTACCCACGCGCGCAGATCATTACCTTCGCCGATACCGGTTCAGCGTTGCAGGCCGTCGCACAGGGCGGCGCGGACGCCTATCTCGGCTTCACGCCCGCCATTCAATACGCGCTGTCGAACGAGGCGGCGCATGGTTTGCGCATTGCGTTCGAGGATAGCGCGAGGCCCAGCGAGCTGCGCTTCGCCGTCGCGCGGGACCGCATTGCCCTGCGCGACCAACTCGATCGCGCGCTTGCGACGCTGGCGCCGGCCGACGAGTCGGCGATTCGTTCGCGCTGGCTCGGCGAGAGCTTCGACCTGCCCTCCGTCGTCGCCACGAAGCGGCTCGTGCTCAGTCCCGCCGAGCAGGCGTGGCTGCATTCGCTGCCGCCGCTTAGCGTGGGTTTCGACAACGACTGGGCGCCGTTCAGCTACCTCGACGAGGCGGGGCGTCCAGGCGGCATCGCCGCCGACTATCTCGACTATCTGAGCCGTGTGCTCGGCATCCGCTTCACCCGGGCGCCGCTCGCCAACTGGAGCGAGACGATCAGCGCCTTCCAGCGCGGCGATCTCGCCATGCTGGCCACCACTGCGCGTAATGACCAGCGGTTGAAAAATGCCACGCTAAGCCGCGCTTATGAAAGCTACCCGCTCGTGATCGTGGTGCGCGAAAACGAACCCGCGGCGCGCAGTCTGAGTGATTTCGCCGCACGCCGCATCGTGATGTCGGCGCATATTGCGGGGTCCGTCCCGCTGTCCGCATACCACATACCGGCAGCAAACGTGAGCGTCGCGCCGAGCCTCGGCGAAGCGCTCGACCGGGTCGCGCACGGCGAGGCGGACGTACTCGTCGGCAACGTGGCCGCCGTCGATCTCGAACTGAAGCAGCACTATGCGGGCGAGTTGAAGATCCTTGGCACGGTGGGCGAGTCCGACTCGCTCGGCTTTGCCATGCGTCCCGATCTGGCGCCGCTCGCCGGATTGATCGATCGCGCGCTCCTGGCCATGCCGCTCGCCGAGAAGCAGCGCATCCGCCAAAAGTGGGTGGCGGGGAACGCCAATGAGCACGGCGTCTGGAGCGTGACGGCGGTGCGTTTGCTGCCGTTGCTGATCGGTATTGCCGTGGTGCTGGCCGTCACGCTGCGCGCCTATTTGCTGCTGCAGCGCGAGGTGCGGCGGCGCAAGCAGACCGAACGGGAACTGGCCGCGCAACTGAATTTTCAGCAGACCATGATGGAGATGGTGCCGTACCCGCTAATCGCGAAGGATCTGGAAGGGCGGTACATCGCCATCAATCGCGCATACGAAGAGAGTTCGGGCTTGCGGCGCGACGACGTGCTGGGGCTGACCGGCGAACAGGTCCAGGCATGGGGTGCGACCAACACCGGCGAGCTCGAACGCGCGACGCGCGAGATGCTGAAAACCGGCGAGCGCACCCAGCTCGAACTCGAATTTATGGATGCCGCCGGCCGGCTGCGGCGTGGCCTGTTCTGGACGCGCGTCTGCTACGGCGTCGACGGCAAGCCTTCATGCGTGTTGGGCACGATGGTCGACATCACCGACTTCCGGCGTGCGGAGATGCTCGCTCGTGAGAATGAGCGGCGTCTGTTCGACGTCACGCGGTCGCTGCCGGCGGTCGTGTTCCAGTTGCGGCGCGACGCGCATGGCCAGTATTCGTTTCCCTATATCGGTGGCGATACGCAGCATCTGTTAGGCAGCGACATGGGCGTGCTGGCGGAGCCCGGCAAGATCGACTTTTCGCGCGTCTGGGAACAAGACCGCCGCCGCGTGCTGGCCGAACTCGAGCGGTCCGCGCGCACGGAGACGCCGATTCACATGGAGTTTCGCGCCAATGCGGCGGACGGTATCAGATGGGTGCGGGCAGAACTGGTGCCCCGCCGTGAAGCGGCCGGCAGCGTCGTCTGGAGCGATTACTGGGTGGATGCCAGCGTCGAACACGCGCGCGCCGAGGAACTGGCACGCGCCCGCGATCTCGCCGAGGCCGCCTCGCGCGGCAAGGACGACTTCCTTGCGATGATGAGCCACGAAATCCGCACTCCGATGAACGGCGTGCTGGGGCTCGTCGAAGTGCTGGAACGCACCCGTCTTAGCGCCGATCAGGGCGAAATGCTCGGCATGATCCACGAGTCCGCGGGGGCCTTGCTACAGATTCTGGACGACCTGCTCGACTACTCGAAGATCGAAGCCGGGCGCCTCACCATCGAAGCCGAGCCGATCGACATGCGCGAGCTGGTCGATAACGCCGTTGGCCTGCTTGCCGGGCGCGCCCACGAAAAGGGCCTGAAAGTACGCGTGGACATTGCGCCCGAGGTCGCGGCGAGCCTGCGCGGCGACAGCGTGCGGCTGCGGCAGATTCTTTTCAACCTGCTAGGCAACGCCATCAAGTTCACTCTGGCGGGCGAGGTCGACGTGCGGGTTGCCGTCACAGAACAGACGGATGCGGCGCAGACGCTCGAGATGACGGTCGAGGATACGGGCATCGGTATTGCGCCCGACGTGCAGGCGCGCCTGTTCGAGCCGTTCGTGCAGGCCGAATCGTCGACCACGCGGCGCTTTGGCGGTACCGGGCTGGGCCTGACCATCTGCCGCAAGCTGATCGCCCTGATGGACGGCGCGCTGGAGTTGCAGAGCGTGCCTGGCGTCGGAACCCGCATGACGGTGCGGCTCGTCATGCCCATCGAGGCGCGACGCTACAAGGTGGGCGGTCTGCGCGGCAAACGGGGTGTCGTCGCGGTTGACGATGCGCGCGTCGCGCAGGCGCTGGTGCATTTTGGCGACGCGCTCGGTATCGAGTTGCGCACGGTGGCGGCCGCTGAGCTGCGCGAGCCGGCTGTGCTGGCCGGCGCGGATCTGATTTTCGTGAGCGAAGGTATCGAGGTGCCGGACGCCGCACGTCTCGGCGTGCGCGTCGTCTGCCTGACGGAGAAGCCCAAGCCGACCGGTTACCGCATTCTCGATAACACCGTGCGCGTGAGCATCAATCCCATTTCGTGGCGCGGGCTCGGCGCTGCGTGCGCGGCGGCGTTGACGGGCTTGTCGACCCCGGCGCCACGGCCACGCGGTCTGGCCGACGCGGGCTCGGCGCCGCCGGACCGGGAGCGCGCCATTGCCAGCGGCCGCCTGATTCTGGTGGCGGAGGACCATCCGGTCAATCAGGAGCTGATCCGTCATCAACTGACGCTGCTCGGCTTCGCCTGCGACGTCGTCAATGACGGCGTGGAGGCGCTTGCCGCGATGCAGCAGACAAGCTACGGATGCCTGATTACCGATTGTCATATGCCGAATCTGTCCGGCTATGAACTGGCGCGTCGCGTGCGTGAAATCGAAGCGGTCCGGCCAGATGGCGCCCAGCGTTTGCCGATCCTCGGCATCACCGCCAACACGGCGCCGGAGGATCTGAAGCAATGCCGAGACGCCGGCATGGACGATTGCCTCATCAAGCCGACGCGTCTGGCGACGCTGCGCGAACATCTGAGCCGCTGGTTCGGCGCGGACGGCGCGCGTCAAGCCACGCTGGCGTCGGCCGAAGCGGCCGGCGCGTTGCCTGCCCCGGAAGCGCATGGCCAGGACGTGGCCGTCGAGCCCTTCGTGCCGGTAGATCTGGGCCACATGACGCAGTTATGGGGCAGCGAATCGACAGTGAAGGCTTTGCTGGATTCGTTCGTGACGTCGGTGCGGGACGACGTCCGCGCGCTGCCGCCCTTGCTCGATGACGCGAATGTCGCGCAATTGCGCGAATGGCATCACCGGGTAGCCGGCGCGGCGGGGGTGTTGCAGTATCCACCGCTGCTTGCCGCGCTGGAGCAATACCGCACCGGCATGACCCGCAAGACGCCCGACGCGCTCCGTGCGGACGGCCTCACGCTCGTCAGGAAGTGCCATGCGATGCTCGATGGGATCGAAGAGCAGGCCGCGTTGCTGGCCTAAGCTAAGCGGGCGAAAAAAAACGCGGCCGAAGCCGCGTTGAAGATTGGAGACATCCTTCGATGAAGGAGTCACTTCTCGCTGAAGAAAGCATAGCGCTCCAAAACGGCCAGATTCTCGTCAAATCGCGCAATTATGTATTTTGAAATGCTGGTGAAAGTGGCTGCACGCCTGCTGCCCGAAAATAGTCGACTGTGAAATCGACAAACGAACGGGTTTTGGCCGACACATGGCGACGCCCGGGATAGACGAGCGACACCTCCTTGTCGGCCCCTTTGATCCGATAGCCGCTCAACACCTGCACGAGCGTTCCCTCCAACAGGTCCTCCGCGACATGGTTTTCCGGCAGGATCGTGATGCCCATGTCGGCGAGGGCGGCCTGGCGCAGCATCACGGCATTGTTGACCGAATACGCGGGCTCAAGACTCACCGTCTCCTCGCGGCCGTCTTCGGTGACGAAAATCCAGTCGGAAATGGACTGGTTAGCGGAAGGGGCGAGGAACGTGTGCCTGGCGAGACTCGCTGGGGTCGCCGGCATGCCATGCGTGCCGATGTACGCGCGTGAAGCGACCGCGATCGCACTGACCGTGAACAGCGAGCGTTTGATCAACGTACCGCCCGTGACCTGTCCCGGCCCCACGATGCCAACGTCGAACCCTTCCTCGATCAGGTCGACCGGCCGGTGCAGAAGCGTCACCGCCAGCTTCACCTTGGGATGACGCGCGCGATACTGCTGCAACAAAGGCGTGAGACCGAATAGCGAGAACGACGCCACAGCCACGAGCTTCAGTGTTCCTGCGGGGTCGGTGGCGGTTTGCGAAATGCTCGATTCCATCGCATCGAGTTGCTCCAGCGTCTGTCTGCAACCTTCTGCATAGGCGAGGCCGGCTTCGGTCAACGACACGCTGCGCGTGGTGCGATTGACGAGGCGCGTGTTGAGATGCGTCTCCAGCAACGCGACATAGCGCGTCACCACGGCGTTGGATAACTCGAGACTTGCTGCTGCACGTCCAAACGAACCATTTTCCGCGACTTTCAGAAAGACGCGCATGGCCTGCAAATGGTTCATCGTCAATTCGATTCAAACGGTAAGGGGCCGTCGCCGCACGCGGCGTGAAACGGCCATGGCACTGAAAATACCTGAATGTTGCATGTTAAGGAGTGTTGGCGTGGGCAGGCATGGGACGGGTCCGAATCCTTCCTGGGATAGTTCTATCTCGGCGCTGTGGCGGGTGGGCAACGCTTTAAATAGATAAGTAAAGCTAACTATAAAAACAAGATAGAAAACAGGCCTTGAAGATCAAGGCTCGCAGCCAGATCGGCTGGCTTTTTTTGAATAATTCAAAAACTCTTTTGTGTGAATCACGCGGTCGTCTCGAAAGTCACGCACCTACACTTCGCGGTGCAGATCAAAGCGGTATCCGGTGAAAACCGGGACGCCGAGATCGCCGCGCCTGGACTGCTGTCGCGCGGTTAATCGAACGAGTCCGCTGACTCAATCACACGGTATTTTGGGAGCAACATGAAGAAGACGTTGATTCTTGCGGCAGTGACCGCGAGCTTCGCGAGTGCGGCTTACGCACAAAGCAGTGTCACGCTGTATGGCATCGTCGATGCCGGCTTTACCTATGTGAACCATGAAGTGACCGGCTCGGGCCAAAAGCCGCTTTATGCAATGAAGAGCGGTAACGTTGACGGTAGCCGTTGGGGCCTGCGCGGCAAGGAAGATCTGGGCGGCGGTCTCGCAGCGGTCTTCACGCTCGAAAGCGGTTTCGATCTGGGCAACGGCAAGTCCGATGCAGACGGACGCATGTTCAACCGCCAGGCGTTTGCTGGTCTGTCCAGCCCGTATGGCACGCTGACGCTGGGCCGTCAGTACGACTCCGTGGTCGACTATCTGGGCCCGCTGACGGCAACGGGCAGCTGGGGCGGCACGTACTTCGCGCATCCTGGCGACAACGACAACGCGAACGACTCCATTCGCATCAACAACTCTGTGAAGTTTCAGAGTGCGAACTACAGCGGCCTGTCGTTCAGCGGCCTGTACGGCTTCTCGAATCAGGCCGGCGGCTTCGCCAACGACCGCGCATACAGCGTCGGCGCAGGCTATGAAAACGGCGGCCTGAAGCTGGGTGCCGGTTATCTGCAGGCGCAAGGCCTCGACCGCAGCGCGAACGGCGCCATCCAGGACGGCGCGCCTGATTTCAGCTCCGTCGGCGGCACGCAGAAACAGCGTACCTTCGGCGCCGGCGGCAGCTTCGCGTTCGGTCCTGCCGTGGTCGGCGCGGTGTATACGCAAAGCCGCTACCAGTTTGCGATTGGCGACGGCTCGCTGCGCTATAGCAACTACGAAGTCAATGCGCGCTACAACCTGACGCCGGCGTTCTCGCTCGGCGCGGCTTACACGTACACCCAGGCGCTTCTGCGCACACCGGAAGCGTCGAAAGCCTCGAGCCACTGGAATCAGTTCGGCCTGCAGGCCGACTACGCGCTGTCGCGTCGCACGGATATCTATGCTGAAGGCGTTGCGCATGTCGGCGCGAAGGGTGACGCGCTCAGCACGCAAGTGTTCGGTACCGACGCACCGTCGGCCGGTCGCAGCCAGGTCGTGGTGAGCACGGGTATCCGTCACCGCTTCTAAGCGAAGCATCGGCCCCGCAGCTTGATGAAGGCACCGTTCGCGGTGCCTTTTTTATTGGCATGACCGGACAAGCGACCTATCCGCTCCATTGAGCCGAACGTCTGCGAGCGATTTACACTAACATGTGATGGCTCCGCACGCGGCCTATCCATGGGTGCGGCGGTGCAGCAAGTCCGGAGAAAAACATGCTTGCAACTCGGAAACTGAGTCTGGGTGTCATGTTGTGGGCGCTGGCGGCGGGGATCGCCTTCGCGGACACGGTGGCGCTCAAGGCGGACCTGGAGCCATCGAGTGAAGTGCCGCCGCGTGTGAGTCACGCGCATGGCATGCTAAACGCCACCTTCGATACGTCGACCAAGGCGTTGCAGTGGACCGTCACGTATGAAGGTCTGTCGAGTGCGGCTGCGGCTGCGCACTTCCACGGTCCCGCGCCGGTCGGGCAAAACGCGAAGGTGCAGATTCCCATTGAAAAGAGCGCGCTCGCCAGCCCGATCAAGGGCTCCGCAACGTTGACGGAACAACAGGTGATCGACCTGATGGCAGGGCAGTGGTATTTCAACATCCACACCGTGCAGAACCCGATGGGGGAGATTCGCGGCCAGGTGCTGCCGTCTAACTAAAAGGTGCGTGCCGATGAGTTGGCAAAGTGCGCTTGCATGCTGGTATCTGCGCCGGCAGTTTCGACCGGCTACGCAAAAGACCGAGATCAATGTCGAAGCGGCGCGCGCCCTGACGGCGAAGCGCGCGTGGTCACCCAAGGTGCCGAGTGGCTGGCGTCTGCGGGAACAGTACGGCGCGGCTGAGACGCTGCGCGGCGAATGGCTGGAGCCGCCCGGGACCGGCGACGGCACGCCCACCATCCTGTATTTTCACGGCGGCGGTTATTACTTCTGTTCGCCGCAGTCGCATCGTTCGCTCGTGTTTGGTCTGGCGACGCGTGCGCGTGCGAGCACCTTTTCGCTCGATTACCGGCTGGCGCCCGAAGCCCCCTTTCCCGCTGCACTCGACGACGCGCTCGCGGCCTATCGCAAGCTGCTTGCGGACGGCACACCGCCGCAATCGATCGTGCTTGCAGGCGATTCGGCGGGCGGCGGGCTGGCGCTCGCCACCCTCGTCGCGCTGCGCGATGCCGGCGATTTGTTGCCGGCGGGCGCCGTGCTGTTTTCTCCGTGGACCGATCTGGGCGCGAGCGGCGCGTCGATCCGTATCAACGACGGCGCCGATCCGATGTTCAGCGGCCGCGCCATCGGCCGGGCGGCCAGGCTCTATCTGGGCGATACACCTGCCACGCATCCGTATGCCTCGCCGGTCTACGCGGACCTGCACGGCTTGCCGCCGCTGTTCATTCAGGCCGGCAGCACCGAAGTGCTGCTCGACGATTCGCGGCGGGTGGCCGAGACGGCGCGCACCGCGGGCGTATGGGTCGAGTTGCAGGTCTGGCCGAATATGCCGCACGTCTGGCAGATCTTCACGCCGTTCATCCCCGAAGCCAGGCGGGCGCTCGACGGCGCTGCGGCTTTCGTGCGCGAAATGACCGGGCCGCGCAGCGCTCAGCCGTCGAGCGCGATGTCGATGGTCTGATAGGCGGCCTTGACGAGTTCCGTTCCGTATTGACGCTCGAGCCGGCGCACCGTGAAGTGGCCGTGGGCGACGAGCTGGAAGTGGTCCATGAAAACTGTGTTGACCATCGCGCCGAGCACCGCGCCGATCGCCGGAATCGACTTGGCCGCGATCTGTTCGCTCACTTGCACGGAAAAGCGCGACGCGATTGTGTTGAGCAGCCGCAGCAGCGCGGCCGAACCGTGCGCGGAAAAACCTTTGGTGGCGATTTCCGAGGTTGCCTTCGAGACCGCCTGCGCCAGCGCGCCGCGCATGATGAAGTAGCCGTAGTCGGCGTCGTCATCGGCCTTCGAGGTGCCGCCCATCCCCAGCACCGTCAGACATTGCAGTTGCGTGTCGATCGACGACAGGTCCTCGCCCTCGCTGCGCGCGATGTCGCAGATCGAGCGGAACATCAGCGTGGTGGTAACCGGCAACTCGACCGGCAGCGCGAACAGACCGAAGGCGCCGCCCGCCGCGCCGGTGGTCGCCACCGCGAATTTGTGCAGCAGGTTGCTCGGCTTGTCGGGCACGAGCAGCGGCGCGGCGCCGGCATCTTGCCGCCCGAGCGTGCGCAGCGCGATCTGCAGGCACTTGCGCAACGCGAGCTGGGTGGCGTCGTTCACTTTTTCGTTGGCGATGGCCGGCATGCGCGACAGCAGTTTTTCGAGCGGCGCGCCGACGATGCTGGCGAGTTTCATCGCCAGCGCCGGGCTTTCCAGCTCGTGTTTCGCGCGACGCAGCGCAATCAGATCTTCATTGGACAAGCTCTGTTCGGCGAGCGAAGTGGACTCCATGGGCCTCCCTGGCGCATCGGATTTCTTGGGGTAACTGTTTGACGGCAAACCGGAATGTGCGCCGCCCCTCGCAGTCTAGAGCGTCATAACATGGTATCATTCCCAATTCTTTGACGCGTCAACTGTTGCGCAATCAAAAAATGGCCGTCCACACCGCCGCTCACCATTCGAGTGGGCAAGTTTTACCATTCCGCGAGTCGCTGATGGCGATGCTCGGCGTCTCGTTCGTCACCATGCTGGTCGCGCTCGACCAGACAGTCGTCGGCACCGCGCTGCCCACTATCGTCGCGGAGCTGAAAGGCTTCGAGCTTTACGCGTGGGTCGCCACATCCTATCTGCTGACCTCCGTCATCACCGTGCCGATTTTCGGCCGCCTCGGCGATTACTACGGGCGCAAGCCATTCGTGATCGCCTCGATCATCGTGTTCACGGCGGCATCGGTGCTGTGCGGCATGGCCAACAGCATGTTGTTTCTCGTGCTGGCGCGTGGCCTGCAGGGGATCGGCGGCGGCATGCTGGTCGGCACCGCGTTTGCCTGCATTCCCGATCTGTTCCCCGATTCCGTCGTGCGTCTGCGCTGGCAGGTGCTGATGAGTTCCGCGTTCGGCATCGCCAACGCGGTCGGGCCGTCGCTGGGCGGTTTCCTCACGCAGTACTACGGCTGGCGCTCGGTGTTCTATGTGAATCTGCCGGTCGGCCTGCTGTCGCTGTTTTTCGTCTGGCGCTTTCTGCCTCATTTGCGGCACGTCGAGCACGAAGGCAAGATGCGGCTCGACTGGCCCGGCGCCTTGCTGATCGCGATTTCGCTCGGTTCGCTGCAACTGTTTGTGGAAATGCTGCCCAAGCATGGCGTGACATTGACGGCCGTGGCTTTGCTGGTGGCGAGCGTGGCCTCGGCCTACTCGCTGTGGAAATGGGAGAAACGTTGCCCGACGGCCATTCTGCCGGTCGACATGTTCCGCAATCGCAGCCTCGCCGCGTTGTTCACGCTCGCCGTGCTCGGCGGCTTCACCATGTTTTCGCTGCTGTTCTACGCGCCGCTGCTGTTCCAGGGCGGCTTCGGCATGTCGCCGAAAGAAGCGGGCCTGGTGATCACGCCGCTGGTCGTATTCATTACGATCGGCAGTATCGCCAATGGGCGGATCGTTTCGCGCGTGCCCAATCCGAATCTGATGCTGTATGTCGGTTTCGCGCTGGTGGCGTTGTCGTGCCTCGGTGTGGTCGTGGCCACGCGCGCCATGCCGCAATGGCTGCTGATGTCGTTCATGGTGCTGGGCGGCCTGGGTCTCGGCTTCGTCATGCCGAATCTGACGATCTTCGCGCAGCAGACCGCGGGCCGCGAGCATCTGGGTATCGCGACGGCGCTGTTGCAGTCGCTGCGGATGATCGGCGGTATGATCGGCACGGCGCTGACCGGCACGCTGGTCACGCATATGTACGCGAGCGGCGTGCGCAGCGCGCTCGAGCGAGATCAGGCGACGCACTGGTTCCCGGATCTCGGCGACCCGCAGATCCTCATCAATCGCGATGCCCAGGCGAGCTTGCTCGGACAGTTGGCGCAGGCTGGCCACAACGGCGCGATGCTGCTCGAATCGGCGCGCGAGGCGCTGGTCGCGGCCATCCATCTGGGTCTCGCGCTGGCGGCGGTGATCGCCGTCGTGTCGGTCTGGCAAAGCCGCCGCGTGCCTCCCATCAAGATCCGGCGTCAGGTCGAACCGGTCATCCACGCAGATTGATTTCGAACACCTGCATCAACGGCACACCATGGAAGATCAGGACCGCGTCGCCATCGTTCATCAATTCGGCCGCACCTACCGGGCGTTCATGTCGGCGTTCGAGGCGCAGGTCGGGCATCCCATGCCGCGCTGGCGCGTGATGCTGGCCTTGCACGAGCAGGGCGGCGAGTCGTCGCAGAAGCGGCTGGTGGAACGTCTGCGGATCGACCCCGGCGCCTTGACGCGGCAATTGAAGGCGCTCGAAGTGCTGGGCTGGATTTCGCGCAGCATGGACGAGCGCGATAACCGCGTGACCAACGTGCGCCTGACGGAGGCGGGCATTGCCGCGACGGAAGCGAGCATGCCGCGCCGCAATGCCTTTCTGCACGACACGATGGCAGGGCTGCCGGACGACGCGCTGGCCGCGCTGTCGAACGCGTTGGGCATGCTCGAAGTGCGGATTGGGGAAGTGGCCGCGGCGGGGCAGACGGCGGGTTGATGCTTAAAAACGAAGCGGCGAAATGAAGCGACAAAACGAAGCGGCGAAGCGAAGCGGCGGCCTTGACTGCGGCCGCCGCTTTTTCGTTTCTGCTTCAGAAGAAAGTCTCGATCACTTCCGTGACCTCATACGACGAATCGACCACCAGCAACTGACGCCACTTATCGAACGTCAAGCAAGGGTGCGAGATGTCGAAGGCAATCATGTCGCCAACTTTCAGATCCGCGCCTGCGGGAATCCGCAGATAGGCGTGCTGATCCATCATGCCGAAAATCTCCCAACCTTCGCTGGCGGCGATTTCGCGCGGCGCCTGCGTGCCCGGACGATAGTGGCGCGCCGGTTCCGGCATGCCGGCATCGAAGGCGGAATCGCGCTTGCCCAGTCCGATGATGGCCCGGTCCGGCTCGGGGATCGATTGCACATACGCCCATAGTTGCAGCGCCGGCAGCAAGCCTTCGCCCATCTTCTTCGCCACCGGATTGCGCGCGAAAATATCCGTCTGCGCCTTACGATACACGCCGACGTCGTGCGTCAGATAGCAGCCCGGCCGCAGCACGATTTCCACCTTGCCGTCCTGCGACGCCTTGACGAATTCTTCCGCCACCACGTCGTACCAGGCCGAACCGGCGCCGGACAAAATGGCCGGCGTGCGCGCGAAACGTCCTTCATCGACCAGGCTGCGGGTGATGGCGACGGTGCTTTGCAGAAACGCGCGCACCTCGTGTTCTTCCTTCAGCACGCCTTCGTACAGTTCAACACCGGCGAGCTTCAGCGAATCCGGGTAGCGGGCGATCGCCTCCAGTACCGCATTGCGCTGCGCGTCGTCGCGCACGCCGGTGCGTCCGCCGGGCACGCCGATTTCGAGCAGCACGTTCAGCGACTTGCGCACCGACGCGAAAAATTTGCCGAGTTGCTCGACGCCGTCCACTGAATCCACGAGGCAGAAGAACTCGAACTCGGGATCGCTCAGCAGTTCGGCGATCATCAGCATGTTGCGGCGGCCGACCAGCTGATTGGCCATCAGGATGCGCGACACGCCGCCGTGATACGCCGCCCGCACCTGGTGCGCGGTGGCGAGCGTGATGCCCCACGCGCCGGTTTCGAGCTGGCGGCGAAACAGTTGCGGCGCCATGGTGGTCTTGCCGTGCGGCGCGAGCTTGACGTCGTATTGCGCGACGAACGCCTGCATCCACTTGAGGTTGTGTTCGATGCGCTCCGCGTAGAGCACGGCGGCCGGCAGGCTGACGTCCTCATTGAGCAGATTCCACTCGAGACGACCCGCGTCCATTAACTGGATGCTGGTGCCCGGAACCATGCCCAAGCCCTTGCTATAAGGATCAATTGTCGCGCCTTGATAGTTTGTAACTTTCATCTAACCCTGCTCCATCGTCCAGATAAATTGCAGCGAAGTTGACTTTCACATGTTACAGAAAGTAGCATGTTTCCTGAAATGTTATTTAGTACCACGACGGCGCGGCTGCCTGGTACCAAACTGCCGCGCGCGGCGTTTCGTGCGCTGCGACGGTCCCTCGATCTTTCCGGTCCTTTATGAACTCTAGCGCTGAGCCGCTCAGTTTCGACATCGTCGCACGCATTGCCGAATGCGCGCGGGAGTTGCGCTCGGCCGAGCGCAAAGTGGCCGCGCTGATTCTCGACGACCTGACCGGCGCGTCGCGCGCGAGCATCGGCGCGCTGGCGCAGCAGGCCGGCGTCAGCGTCGCCACAGTCACGCGTTTTGCCAAGGCCGTGGGCTGCCGCGATGTGCGCGAGCTGAAACTGCGCCTCGCGCAAGCGGCGGCGGTGGGACAGCGCTTCCTGCCAAGCGGCGCCGCGCCCGATACGCCCGAGCCGATCGCCACCCGCGTGTTCGACGAAGTGCAGACCGCGCTCACCCATAACCACCAGTTGCTGCGCCAGGCGCCGCTTGCCGAGGCTGCGGCGGCGCTGCGCGAGGCGCGCATGATCTACGTGTTCGGCATGGGCGGCGGTTCGACCGCGCTCGCCGACGAGATGCGCTTTCGCCTCGTGCGCCTCGGCCGGCCGGTCGCGACCTATCAGGACGGCTTGCTGCAACGGATGGTGGCAAGCACGGTATCGCGCGAATGTGTCGTGATTGCGTTGTCGGCCACCGGACGGGTGCCGGAGATGGTGGAGAACTGCCGCATCGCGCGCAGCTACGGCGCGACGCTGATCACGCTCACCGCGCCGGCGTCGCCGCTGGCGAAGCTGGCCGATTGGGTCATCCCGATCGTCGCCTTCGAAACCGACTTCATTTACAAGCCGTCGTCATCCCGTTACGCGATGATGATGGCGCTCGACGTTCTCGTCACCGAACTGGCCGTCAGCCAGGGCGACGAGAGCCGCGAATTGCTGCGCCGCATGAAACACGCGCTGGATGCGCACCGTGGCGGCGGCGACCGACAACCGCTAGGAGACTGACCCATGCATTCGCATCCCGAAGCCGCGGATACGCTGATCATCGACGCGCAACTGTACGACGGGACAGGCGCGCCACCGGTCGAACGCGACGTGGCCGTGCGCGACGGCAAGATCGTGGCGATCGGCAATCTGTCGAACTGGCTGGCCGAGGAGATCATCGAGGCGAACGGGCGGGCGCTGGCGCCGGGCTTTATCGACGTCCACACGCACGACGACACCCACGTGATCCGCGCGCCGCAGATGCTGCCGAAGATCAGCCAGGGGGTGACGACGGTGATCGTCGGCAACTGCGGCATCAGTGCGTCGCCGGTGGTGTTGAAGGGCGATCCGCCGGACCCGATGAACCTGCTCGGCGAGCGCGACGCGTTCAGCTATCCGACCTTCGCCGCCTACGTGGACGCGGTGAACGCGGCGCGCCCGGCGGTGAACGTCGGTGCGCTGATCGGCCATACGGCGCTGCGCAACAATCACATGGACCGGCTCGACCGCGCGGCGAGCGCGCAGGAAATCGAAGGCATGCGCGCGCAGCTCGAAGAGGCGCTGCAACTCGGCGCACTGGGACTGAGTTCGGGTCTCGCCTATGGTTCCGCGTTTGCCGCGCCGACGGAAGAGGTCATGGCGCTTGCGGAACCGCTGGCTGCAGCCGGCGCGCTCTACACGACGCACATGCGCACCGAGTTTGACGCGATTCTCGACGCGATGGACGAGGCGTACCGGGTCGGCCGTCACGCGCGGGTGCCGGTGGTGATTTCGCATCTGAAGTGCGCGGGGCCGTCGAACTGGGGACGCAGCGCCGAGGTGCTGAAGTCGCTGGACGGCGCGCGGCGCATGCAACCGGTCGGCTGCGACTGCTATCCGTATAACCGCAGTTCGTCGACGCTCGATGTGAAGCAGGTGACGGGCGACATTGACATCACGATTACATGGTCGGAGCCGCATCCGGAAATGGCCGGCAAGCTGGTCAAGGAAATTGCCGCCGAGTGGGGCGTGACGCAGCAGGAGGCCGGCAAGCGCCTGCAGCCGGCGGGCGCGGTGTATCATAACATGTCGGAGGACGACGTGCGGCGCATCCTGTCGCATCCGGCGTCGATGGTGGGCTCCGACGGCTTGCCGGGCGACCCGTTGCCGCATCCGCGTCTGTGGGGCGCGTTTCCGCGCGTGCTGGGGCATTACGCACGCGACGCGGGCTTGCTGCCGCTGGAGGACGCGGTGCGCAAGATGACGAGCCTGTCGGCGCGGCGCTTCGGCTTGACGCAGCGCGGCGAAGTGCGCGTCGGCTATCACGCGGATCTGGTGCTGTTCGACCCGGCGCGCGTGCGAGATGCGGCGACATTTGAGAAGCCCCAGCAGCAGGCGGACGGGATTGACGCGGTGTGGGTGAACGGTGTGTTGTCGTATCGGGATGGGCAACTTACCGGCGAGCGGGCAGGACATTTCGTGGCGCGAGGCGCGGCTTCGAAGGTGGATGCGCAGGGCGGGTTTTGAGTTTTTATTTATTGAAGGCGATGCGCTGTTGTTCCTTGATTTTGCGTGCCGCTGGATTTTATAAGGAGTGTTTGCGATGAAGCGATATGGTGTGGAAGGCGGTAAAGGGACTGGCGGACAACATATGCCGTTCGCGCGTGCGGTTGAAGCGGATGGCTGGCTGTTCGTGTCCGGACAGACGCCGATGGAGAATGGCGAAGTAATCGACGGCGGCATCGTCGCGCAGTCGCATAAGGCGATTCAGAATGTGTTCGCTATTCTCAAAGAGGCTGGCTATGGCGCCGAGCATGTGGTTCGGTGTGGAGTTTGGCTCGATGATCCGCGGGATTTTGCTTCGTTCAACAAGGTGTTTCGGGAATATTTTGGCGAGAATCCGCCGGCGCGGGCGTGTGTGGTTTCTAGCATGGTGATTGATTGTAAGGTTGAGGTTGATTGTGTGGCTTATAAGGCGCCTGTCGGGTGAGGTTTTTTTGGGGGTTTTTGCCTTGCGCGGCGCTTTGGTGGTTGTTCTGGTTTTGTTGGCCTTTCCTTGCCGTGTTAGTGGTCTATTAGCGATGCCCCTGTGCGGGGCGGCACTTACTTTCTTTGCCGCCGCAAAGAAAGTAAGCAAAGAAAGCGGGCTCACACCGCTAGCCCGTAGTGAGCCATCCCGGTCTGCAACCGGGAACGGCCCAAGACGAGGTGTTCTCTCGCACAGCCACCTCCTAATGACACAGGGCTCATCCGCTCCAGCGTTGCGCTGCGCGCTCCGCCGGAAGGCACAACGCCTACTATCCGTTCTAAAGGATAACTAAGGTTTTTGGGGAAGTCTGTCCTGGTTGCCCAATAGCGCGCCTAACCCACCGTCCACCGCCCACCGCCCACCGCCGTCCCAAGCATCCCCCTCCGCGACGCACGCAGTGCGGAGTGGGGTGGATGAGTCCTTTGTCACAAACGATGGAAATGCGAGGGGCGGTCTCGTCTCGGACCACTTCGGGATCGCGTAAGTGGTGGACACCTACAAGCTAGCGGTTGAAAGCCCGCTTTCTTTGCTTACTTTCTTTGCGGCGGCAAAGAAAGTAAGTGCCGCCCCGCACAGGGGCATCGCTAATAGACCACTAAGACTGCAAGGAAAGGCCAACAAAAGCCAGAACAACCACCAACCCCGCCGCAAGGCAAACACAAACCCAAAAACAACCCCCTTATTGCCGAGCAGTCCTCAAATTATCCGGCATAGGCAAATTAAAATTCGTCCGGAATGGATTGATATCCAGTCCGCCGCGCCGCGTATAACGCGCATAAACAGCCAGCTTGAGAGGCTTGCAAACCCGCAAAATATCAACAAAAATGCGCTCGACGCACTGCTCATGAAACCCCGTGTGATTGCGATAAGAAACGATATATCGCAACAACCCCGCATGATCGATCTGCGGCCCAACGTAGTGAATCTGCACGCTGCCCCAATCCGGCTGTCCGGTCACCGGACAATTCGATTTAAGCAGATTGGAAAACACCGTTTCCTCAACCGGAGACTCCTCAAGCGCCGCCTTGAGCAACGACGAATCCGGATGATAAACATCCGTATCCAGATCGAGCCGGTCCAAAGATGTCCCTTCGAATTCCTCGAGCGCCAGTTTGCCGAAATCCATCGGTCCGGTCAGATGTACTGAAACCGTAGCGCCGCAGGCCGCCGAAACGTCCTTTTTGATCGTGTCGCGCACTGCCTCAAAAGACTCAAAAGCAGTCTGCGCAAACGACCCGAGATACAGCTTGAACGACTTCGATTCGACGATATTCGGCGCATCCGCCGGCACGTAAAACGTCGCTACGGCGATTTGCGGTTTGCCGCGCGTGTTCAGCCAGGACAGTTCGTAAGCATTCCAGATGTCCGTGCCGAAAAACGGCAACTGCGCGCCAATGCCGATCGCCTCGCGCGCGGCCTTGCGCGCGATCGGGAAGAGCAGCGTCGCGTCGTACTGTTCGGTGTAGGCGGCAGGTTTGCCAAGCGGGGATTGTTCAGGTGTCATGATGCGTTCACGATGCCACTCAGCACGTGCCCCGTCGCCGTCACGACGCGGGCCGATTCGCAGTGGCCAATTTGATCGTCGAAGAAAAAGTCCGGCTCGAACTCGCGCAAAAACGCGCTCTTGTCGAGCCCACCGAGGAACATCGCTTCGTCGATTTCGATGTTCCACGCCATCAAGGTGCGGATCGCGCGTTCGTGTGCCGGCGCCGAACGCGCTGTCACCAGTGCCGTGCGAATGTGCATTGGCGCGGCCTGGTCCGCCGCGTTCTGCAACCGGTGCAGCGCCTCCAGCAACGGCTTGAGCGGGCCGTCGGCCAGCGGCAGATCCTTGTTGTGGATTTCATGGCCCACAAAAGCCTTCAATCCGTCCTTCTGAAATACCTGTTCGGCTTCGTCGGAGAACAGCACGGCGTCGCCGTCGAAAGCAATGCGGATCTCGTCCGGATATTTACTCGCCATTTTCGCCGATTCCGGCAACACGCGTGCAGCCGGGAAGCCGGCGGACAACGCGTCGCGCACGTCTTCCTGATTGGCCGACAAAAACAGCGACGCATTCAGCGGCTTCAGATAGCCGAACGGCGCACGTCCGCGCGTGAACACGCCGCGCTCGATGGCGAGGCCGTGCTCGCGGCACGAATGGAACGCGCGCAGTCCGCTGATCGGATCGCTGCGCGACAAGATCACCACTTCGACACGATGCGCGCCCGCGTTCAGCGCCAGCAGCTTGCGAATCAGCGGAAACGCCACGCCGGGTTTGGCGGGCACACCGAGACGCTCGCGCTGCAGCATTTCGTAGCCGTGCAGGTCGCCTTCCTCGTAGACGCGGTTCTCTTCCTCGAAGTCGAACAGCGCGCGCGACGAAATCGCCACCACCAGTTTGTCCTGAAGCGTCAATGCCATGGCTGCGCGTCCCGCGGGCTTAGGCGAGGAACAGCCGGTACACGGGGTTCACCGTCTCTTCCCAATGCGGATAGCCGAGCGTGGCAAGGAAGCGGACGAACGAGTCGTTCTCCGTGCTGGGCACCTGGATGCCCACGAGGATCGAGCTGTAATCCGCGCCCTGGTTCCGGTAATGGAACAGGCTGATATTCCAGTTTGGCGCCATCGACGACAAAAACTTCATCAGCGCGCCCGGCCGTTCCGGGAATTCGAAGCGAAACAGGCGTTCGTCGCGCGCGAGCGGCGAGCGGCCGCCCACCATGTAACGGATGTGCTGCTTGGAGAGTTCGTCGCCGGTCAGATCCACGGTGGCAAAGCCGTGCGCCTCGAAAATCCCCGCAATTTCAGCCGATTCGTTGCGATTGCGGATCTGCACGCCCACGAAGATATGCGCGGAGTTCGCATCCGCGATCCGGTAGTTGAACTCGGTGACGCTGCGAGTGCCGACCAGTTCGCAAAAGCGTTTGAAACTGCCGCGCTCCTCGGGGATGGTCACCGCGAACACCGCCTCGCGCGATTCGCCCACTTCGGCGCGCTCGGCCACGAAACGCATGCGGTCGAAATTCATGTTGGCGCCGGAGGTGACCGCGATCAGCGTCTGGTTCTCGATGCCCTCGCGTTCGGCGTACTGCTTGGCGCCCGCCACCGCCAGCGAGCCCGCCGGCTCCAGCACGCTGCGGGTGTCCTGGAACACGTCCTTGATCGCCGCGCACAGGGCGTCGGTGTTGACGATCAGCACGTCGTCGAGATATTCGCGGCACAGGCGGAAGGTTTCCTCGCCCACCAGCTTGACGGCCGTGCCGTCGGAGAAGAGGCCCACTTCGTTCAGCGTGACCCGTTCGCCCGCCTTCAGGGACTGCGCCATCGCGCAGGAATCGTCGGTCTGCACCCCGATCACCTTGATCTCCGGACGCACCGCCTTGACGTAAGCGGCAACTCCGGCGGCGAGGCCGCCACCGCCGATCGGCACGAAGATCGCGTGAATCGGCCCCTGATGCTGGCTCAGAATTTCCATGGCGACCGTGCCCTGGCCGGCAATCACGTAGGGATCGTCGAACGGATGCACGAAGGTCAGGTTGTGCTCTTCCTGCAGCTTGAGGGCGTGCGCATAGGCGTCGCTATACGATTCGCCTGATTGCACGACCTGCACCGTCGGGCCGCCGTGCGCGCGCACCGCGTCGACTTTCACCTGCGGCGTCGTCACCGGCACCACGATGATCGCCTTCACGCCCATGCGCGCGGCCGACAGCGCCACGCCCTGCGCGTGATTGCCCGCCGAGGCCGTAATCACGCCGCGTTGCAGCGCCTCGGCGGGAATATGCGCCATCTTGTTGTACGCGCCACGCACCTTGAACGAGAACACCGGCTGGTTGTCCTCGCGCTTCAGGTAAATCGGATTGCGCAGCCGTGCCGACAGATTCGGCGCATGCTCGAGCTCGGTCTCGCGGGCCACGTCGTAGACGCGCGCGGTCAGGGTTTTCTTCAAATAGTCGTGGGAAGCCATGCGGGTGGCGCGGTGCGCTATGTGAGACGGGAAAGGACAATGATAGCGCCAACGCCCCGCTCGCTGGACTCTACCGTTCGGCCAGCGTGTGTAACGGGCCCCGCCCGACCGGCCGGTCGAAGAATTCTGGACTCACCAGATGAAACATCTTTCGCCGTTCGCCTCGACAAAGGCCTGTTTTGAGGCGTTCCCGGCGTCAACGCGTGCACAGATCATGCGGTAGAATCCGATTTTGGAACAAGGATCGGAAGATGCACTGGCAGCCTCAGATCGCCCATTTGATGCCCACACCGCGTGAGTCTCGCCCCGCGGCGCAGCGGCACGTGTGTTGCGCACGATCGTGTAGCTGCATCTGAGCGCCGCGAAGCGGCCGGCGTGGATTGTCCGCCGGCAGGTGCTTCGCCCCACTAGAAGATTTCCAGAATTGCGCCCCACGCGCACCGTCAGCCAGCGCCTCTTCATCGTCACGCAACTTCGTCGATTAGTGAGCGCGCTTAACTGACCTACCGAGTCGTCCAAACATGAACGCACCTCAAGTATTCGACCCGCACGGAGCCGCCGTCGCGGTGGCCGCCGACCCTGAAGCGCGCCTGCGCGAAATTCCCTATAACTACACCTCGTTTTCCGACCGCGAGATCGTGATCCGCCTGCTGGGCAACGACGCGTGGAATGCCTTGGCCGAATTGCGCGCCGAACGCCGCACCGGCCGCTCGGCACGCATGCTGTACGAAGTGCTCGGCGACATCTGGGTGGTGCGCCGCAATCCTTACCTGCAGGACGACCTGCTCGACAATCCGAAGCGCCGCGCGCTGCTGATCGAGGCGCTGCATCATCGTCTGTCGGAGATTGAGAAACGCCGTCGCGCCGACCTGACCGCGCACGGCGACGAGGCCGGCGTCGATCGCGCCGCCCGCGTCGAGACGCTGGTGGTGGCCGCGCGCCGCGCTGTGGACGACTTCGCCAACGAATTCGACAAAACCGCTGAACTGCGCCGTCGCGCTACAAAGGTGCTGGGTCGCGTCACGCAGAAAGACAACATCAAGTTCGACGGTCTGTCGCGCGTGTCGCATGTGACCGACGCCACCGACTGGCGCGTCGAATATCCGTTCGTCGTGCTGACGCCGGACACCGAAGCCGAGATCGCCGGCATGATCAAGGCCTGCTTCGAACTCGGTCTGACGGTGATTCCGCGTGGCGGCGGCACGGGTTATACGGGCGGCGCGGTGCCGCTCACGCCGTTCTCGGCCGTCATCAACACCGAAAAGCTCGAACAGCTCGGCGCGGTCGAAATGACCGACCTGCCGGGTGTGCCGAACAAGGTCGCGACCATTTTCTCGGGCGCGGGCGTCGTCACGCGTCGCGTAACGGAAGCTGCCGAGCAGGCGGGTTTCGTGTTTGCGGTGGATCCGACCTCGCTCGACGCTTCCTGCATCGGCGGCAATGTCGCCATGAACGCAGGCGGCAAGAAGGCCGTGCTGTGGGGCACGGCGCTGGATAATCTCGCCTGGTGGCGCATGGTCGATCCGGAAGGCAACTGGCTCGAAGTCACGCGGCTTGACCACAACATGGGCAAGATCCATGACATCGAGGTGGCCCGTTTCGAACTGAAGTGGTTCGACGGCGAATTCGCGCCCGGCGAAAAGCTGCTGCGCACCGAAGCGCTCGACATCAAGGGCCGCGTGTTCCGCAAGGAAGGCCTCGGCAAGGACGTCACGGATAAATTCCTCGCCGGCCTGCCGGGCATCCAGAAGGAAGGCTGCGACGGTCTGATCACGTCGGCGCGCTGGGTGCTGCACAAGATGCCCGCCCATACGCGCACCGTCTGCCTCGAATTCTTCGGCCAGGCGCGCGACGCGATTCCGAGCATCGTCGAAATCAAGGACTACCTGTTCGAGACGTCGAAGCAGGGCGGGGCGATTCTCGCCGGCCTCGAACATCTCGACGAGCGCTATCTGCGCGCGGTCGGTTATGCGACCAAGAGCAAGCGCAACGCGTTTCCGAAGATGGTGCTGATCGGCGATATCGTCGGTAACGATGCGGATGCGGTGGCGCAAGCCACCTCGGAAGTCGTGCGCATGGCCAACGGCAAGAGCGGCGAAGGCTTCGTCGCGGTGAGCGCCGAGGCGCGCAAGCGCTTCTGGCTCGACCGCAGTCGCACGGCCGCCATTGCGAAGCACACCAACGCGTTCAAGATCAACGAAGACGTGGTGATTCCGCTCAACCGCATGGGCGAGTACACCGACGGCATCGAGCGCATCAACATCGAACTGTCGATCAAGAACAAGCTGCAACTGCTCGACGCGCTCGAAGCGTTCTTCAAGGGCGGCAAGCTGCCGCTGGGCAAGAGCGACGACGCCAACGAAATCCCCAGCGCCGAACTGCTGGAAGACCGTGTGCAGCACGCGCTCGATCTGCTCAAGGGCGTGCGCGCGCGCTGGGAATTCCTGCGCGACAAGCTCGACCTGTCGTTGCGCGAGGCGCAGCACTATATGGTTCAGCTCGGCTACGAAGGACTCGCGGAGAAGTTCGCGGACCGCGTCGATGGGCAGCCTGGCGTGACGGTCTTCGACGTGACGCAGGACCGCACGGTGCGGGTGTCGTGGAAGCAGGAAGTGCGCGCCGAATTGCGGCAGATTTTCAGCGGCGGCGAATTCAAGCCGATCCTCGAAGAAGCCCAGGCCATCCACAAGCAGGTGCTGCGCGGCCGCGTGTTCGTGGCGCTGCACATGCATGCGGGCGACGGCAATGTTCATACGAACATCCCCGTCAACTCCGACAACTACGAGATGCTGCAGGACGCCCACACGGCGGTCGCGCGCATCATGAAGCTGGCGCGCTCGCTCGACGGTGTGATTTCGGGCGAGCACGGCATCGGCATTACCAAACTCGAATTCCTGACGGAAGATGAGATTGGCGAATTCCGCAAGTACAAGCAGCGCGTCGATCCGCACGGCCGTTTCAATGCGGGCAAGCTGCTCGAAGGCGCGGATCTGCGCAACGCCTACACGCCGAGCTTCGGGCTGATGGGCTATGAATCGCTGATCATGCAGCAGAGCGATATTGGCGCGATTTCCGAGTCGATCAAGGACTGCCTGCGTTGCGGCAAGTGCAAGCCGGTGTGCGCGACCCACGTGCCGCGCGCCAACCTGCTGTACAGCCCGCGCAACAAGATTCTCGCCACGTCGCTGCTGGTGGAGGCATTCCTGTACGAAGAACAGACGCGCCGCGGCGTGTCCATCAAGCACTGGGACGAGTTCAACGACGTCGCCGATCACTGCACGGTCTGCCACAAATGCGTGACGCCGTGTCCGGTGAAGATCGACTTCGGCGACGTCACAATGAACATGCGCAACCTGCTGCGCAAGATGGGCAAGAAGAAGTTCAACGCGGGCAACGCGGCCGGCATGTTCTTCCTCAACGCCACCAATCCGCAGACCATCAACCTCGCGCGTACCGCGATGATGGGCGTCGGCTACAAGGCGCAGCGCCTCGGCAACGACGTGCTGAAGAAGTTCGCGAAGAAGCAGACGGCGCATCCGCCGGCTACCGTCGGCAAGCCGAAGGCGGTCGAGCAGGTGATCCACTTCATGAACAAGAAGATGCCGGGCAATCTGCCGAAGAAGACGGCGCGCGCACTGCTGGACATCGAAGACAACAAGATCGTGCCGATCATCCGCAATCCGAAGACCACCACGGCGGATACGGAAGCGGTCTTCTATTTCCCGGGCTGCGGCTCCGAGCGTCTGTTCTCGCAGGTGGGTCTCGCGACCCAGGCCATGCTGTGGGAAGCGGGCGTGCAGACGGTGCTGCCGCCGGGTTACCTGTGCTGCGGTTACCCGCAGCGCGGTTCGGGCCAGTTCGACAAGGCCGAGAAGATCGTCACCGATAACCGCGTGCTGTTTCACCGCGTCGCCAACACGCTGAACTATCTCGACATCAAGACGGTGGTGGTGTCGTGCGGCACGTGCTACGACCAGCTCGCCGGTTATGAATTCGAAAAGATTTTCCCGGGCTGCCGGATCATCGACATTCACGAGTTCCTGCTCGAAAAAGGCATGAAGCTCGACGGCGTCAACGGCATGCGCTACATGTATCACGACCCATGCCACACGCCGATCAAGACGATGGACCCGGTCAAGCTCGTCAATCAGTTGATGGGCTCGGAGAAGGACGGCTACAAGATCGAGAAGAACGATCGTTGCTGCGGCGAATCCGGCACGCTGGCGGTGACGCGTCCGGACATCTCGACGCAGGTCCGCTTCCGCAAGGAAGAGGAAATCCGCAAGGGCGCGGCCAAGCTGCGGGGCATTCCGCTGGTGGCCGAGGCGGGCGCGAACGGCATTAACCCGGCCAATGCTTCGGCCGGTGCGGCGGGTGCGCCGGATGGCTCGGTGCTCAAGGCCGGCGACGGCCCGACGCCGAACGGCGCCACCGAAATCAAGATTCTCACGAGCTGCCCGTCCTGCCTGCAAGGGCTGTCGCGCTACAACGAGGACGCCAATATCGAAGCGGATTACATTGTGGTGGAAATGGCCCGTCACGTGCTCGGTGAAGACTGGATGGCGGACTACGTGCAGCGTGCGAACAATGGCGGAATCGAGCGCGTGCTGGTTTAATGGCACGACTGACGATTTCTGCCTGAGGACGACGATGGACTGTGTATTTTGCCGTGAAGATGGCGGCGACGTGCTGTGGCAGGACGATGCACTGCGCGTCGTCCTCGCCGACGAACACGATTACCCCGGTTTCTGCCGGGTTATCTGGAACACGCATGTGGCCGAATTCTCGGATCTCACCGAGACCGAGCGCGACCGGGTGATGCGCGCGGTGTACGCGGTCGAGCGCGCCATGCGGCGCATCCTGCAGCCGGTCAAGGTGAATCTGGCGAGCCTCGGCAACCAGGTGCCGCATGTGCACTGGCATGTGATTCCGCGGTTTTCGAACGATGCCCATTTCCCGCTGCCGATCTGGGCGCCGCGCCAGCGCACGGTGTCGGAGGCGCTGCTGTCGCAGCGGCGTGCGCAGGCCACCTTGCTGCGCGACGCGGTAAGGCATGAAATCGAACTAAGTCTGGGCTGAGGTCACAACATGAGTGGACTGACTCGCGACACGCCGGTGCCGACCGGCGTGGTGGTACACGCCAAATCGCACGTTCTTGAACTGCAATACGCAAACGGCGAATCGTTTCGCGTGCCGTTCGAACTGCTGCGCGTGTATTCGCCGTCGGCGGAAGTGCGCGGCCACGGGCCGGGGCAGGAGACGCTGCAGACCGGCAAGCGCGAGGTCACCATCACCTCGATCGAGGGCGTCGGCAACTACGCGCTGCAGCCGACTTTCTCGGACGGCCACTCTACCGGCCTCTATTCGTGGGATCTGCTGCACGACATCGCCACCCGCCAGGATGAACTCTGGCGCGAATATCTCGACAAACTGGCAGCGGCCGGCGTCGACCGTGACGCTCCCATGGTTGCATCCGGCGCCCCGCACGGCCATTGTCACTGATACGATTCGGCCTACTGCCGCGTTGATGCGGCGCAACAATCCAGAATACGCGAAAGGACGAACGCGATGAGCAAAACCCACTTCGGCTTTCAGACAGTCGACGAACAGGAAAAAGCGCAGAAGGTGGCGGGCGTGTTCCACTCGGTCGCAGCCAACTACGACCTGATGAACGACCTGATGTCGGGCGGGTTGCACCGGGCGTGGAAGATCTTCACGATCGCCCAGGCGAACGTGCGGCCGGGCTACAAGGTGCTCGATATTGCGGGCGGCACGGGCGATCTGTCGAAGGAATTCGCCAAAAAGGCGGGCCCGACCGGCGAGGTCTGGCATACGGACATCAACGAATCCATGCTGCGCGTGGGCCGCGATCGTCTGCTGGACAAGGGCATCATTACCCCGGCGCTGCTCTGCGACGCGGAGAAAATTCCTTTTCCGGACAACTACTTCGACGTGGTGACCGTGGCGTTCGGGCTGCGCAACATGACTCACAAGGACGTCGCGCTGGCCGAAATGCGCCGCGTGCTGAAGCCGGCCGGCCGCCTGCTGGTGCTGGAATTCTCCAAGGTGTGGGATCCGCTGAAAAAGGTCTACGACGTCTACTCGTTCAAGGTTCTGCCGTGGCTCGGCGACCGCTTCGCGAAAGACGCCGAGAGCTATCGCTACCTGGCGGAATCGATCCGGATGCACCCGGACCAGGAAACTTTAAAAACGATGATGGAACAAGCGGGCCTCGACGGCGTCAAATATTACAATTTGTCAGCTGGTGTAGTAGCTTTACACGTGGGGACCAAATACTAGGGTCCCTAACCCGTCGTTTTTAAAGGAATTTTCATCATGTCCGATTCGCGTTTGTTATCTTCCCGTAATGTTAAAGGGGCGTTGGCGAGGAGAATCGGACTGGCGGCGATGGTCGCGCTGATCGCGTTCGCCACCGTCGCCTCGCTCGACGCCGAAGCGCGGCGCATGGGCGGCGGCCGCAGCATCGGCCGCCAGCAGTCCAGCACCATGCAGCGCCAGACCACGCCGCCGGCTCAGTTGCCCCAGCAGTCGCCCCAGCAGTCGCCGCAATCCGCGCAAGCCGCTCAGGCGCAGCGTGCGCAACCGGCGCCGACGGCCGCGCCTAACCGCTCGCGCTGGCTTGGGCCCATCGCCGGTCTGGCCGCGGGTCTGGGTATCGCCGCGCTGCTGTCGCACTTCGGGATGGGCGAGGCCTTTGCCGGCGCCATCGCCAATCTGCTGGTGATCGCCGCCATCGCCATGCTGGCCGTCTGGCTGATCCGCCGTTTCGTGGGCCGCAAACGTGATGCGTCGACGCCGGCTTATGCGGGCAGCGCGCCGAGCCTGAATACTGGCCGCGATCATTACTCGCAGGAACCCGGCTTTACGCAGGCGTCGTCCGCAGCCGGTTCGTACCCTTCATATCTCGACCCGCAAGGTGTAAGCGGCACGGCGGCGCCTGCACGGCAAGCGGCGCCGAACGTGCCGGCCGGCTTCGATTCGGACGCCTTCGTGCGCAACGCCAAGGTCTACTTCGTGCGCCTGCAAGCGGCGTGGGACGTGGGCAATATCGCGGACATCCGCGAATTCACGACGCCGGAAATGTTCGCCGAAGTGAAAGTGGACCTCGACGCGCGCGGCGCGCAGGCCAATCTCACCGACGTGGTGCAATTGAACGCCGAGTTGCTGGGTGTCGAAGACCACGGCAGCGAATCGGTCGCCAGCGTGCGCTTCTCGGGTCTGATGCGCGAAAGCTCGGGCGCGCCGGCCGAGCCGTTCGTCGAAATCTGGAATCTGTCGAAGTCCACACGCCCCGGTGAGGGCTGGTTGCTCGCCGGCATCCAGCAGGTCGACCAGACTTCGTCCGCGCATTAACGTTCGCCTCGCACATTGGCCGTTCGGCCGACTAAGCCGGAAAGCGAACGGACGTTACAATAGGAACCCGCGCGGGCACCTCGCCCGCGCGGGTTTTTTCTTGCCACTTTCAATGACCCTCGCCGCCAAGCCCTTCGCTGCTGCCGTCAATCACCTGCTCGCCCGCGAATCGTGGGCCCGCGAGCGCCTCGCGCCCTATGCCGGCAAGACTGCCAGGCTGTCGTGCCCGCCTGTCGATCTGATTCTGCTGGTTCAACCGGACGGTTATCTGGCCGCGGTCGACGAAGCGCAGGCGCAGCAGTTCGACGTCACGCTGTCCGTGCCGCCCGACGCGGTGCCGGCCTTTGTGCAGGGCGGCCAGGCGGCGGTGATGAAGCACGTGAAGATCGAGGGCGACGCGGAATTCGCCACCGCCATCGCCAAACTGGCCGAGCATCTGCGTTGGGAGCCGGAGGAGGATCTGGCGCGGCTGATCGGCGACGGTCCGGCCTGGCGGGTCGCCACGGTGGCGCGTTCGGTCGGCGAGCACGCGCGCCGTACCGGGCGCAACCTGCTCGACTCGGTCGCCGAATACCTGCTGGATGAAAATCCGCAACTGGTGCGCCGCGCCGCGCTCGCCGAGTTCAATGCCGAACTCGCCCGCGCCCGCGATGCGCTGGCGCGCGTCGAAAAGCGCCTCGAGCGCCTTGAACAGAAGGTCGAAGCCCGCGGCGCCAGTGCGCCGGGCGGCGCCGCCACGTCGCGCGGCACGCGCTAGTCACCGGGCTCAACCATGCGTTTTCTGCGTTTCCTCAAGATTTTCTTCACGGTCATCCGCTTCGGTCTCGATGAGATGATGCTGAGCCGCGTCAACGACCGCCGCGTGCGGTTGTTGCTGCGCATCACCACCATCGGCCGCAAGTTCCACCAGCCGCCGGGCGTGCGGCTGCGTCTCGCGCTCGAAAGCCTCGGGCCGATCTTCGTGAAGTTCGGCCAGGTGCTGTCGACGCGGCGCGACCTGCTGCCGGTCGACATCGCCAACGAACTCGCCAAGCTGCAGGACCAGGTGCCGCCGTTTCCGTCGGACGTGGCGATCGGCCTGGTCGAGAAGTCGCTGGGCGCGCCGGTGGACGTGCTGTTCGACGACTTCGAGCGGGTGCCGGTGGCGAGCGCGTCGATTGCGCAGGTGCACTTCGCCAAGGTGAAGGCCGGCCAGCACGCCGGCAAAGCGGTGGCGGTGAAGGTGCTGCGGCCGAACATGCTGCCGGTGATCGACTCCGACCTGGCGCTGCTGCGCGACATCGCCGTGTGGGCCGAGCGTCTGTGGGCCGACGGCAAACGTCTGAAGCCGCGCGAAGTGGTCGCCGAGTTCGACAAATATCTGCACGACGAACTCGACCTGATGCGCGAGGCCGCCAACGGCAGCCAGTTGCGCCGTAATTTCGCGGGCCTCGATCTGTTGCTCGTCCCCGAGATGTACTGGGAGTTCTGCACGCCCACCGTGCTGGTGATGGAGCGCATGGTCGGCGTGCCGATTAGCCAGGTGGAGACGCTGCGCGCCGCGGGCGTGGACATTCCGAAGCTGGCGCGCGAAGGTGTCGAGATATTCTTCACCCAGGTGTTTCGCGACGGCTTTTTCCATGCCGACATGCACCCCGGCAATATCCAGGTGAGTCTCGATCCGGCGCATTTCGGGCGTTATATCGCGCTCGACTTCGGCATCATCGGTGCGCTCTCGGACTTCGACAAGAACTACCTCGCGCAGAACTTCCTTGCCTTCTTCAAGCGCGACTACCACCGCGTCGCCACGCTGCATCTGGAATCGGGCTGGGTGCCGCCCACCACGCGCGTCGAGGAACTGGAGAGCGCGATTCGCGCCGTCTGCGAGCCGTACTTCGACCGCGCGCTGAAAGACATTTCGCTGGGTCAGGTGCTGATGCGCCTGTTTTCCACGTCGCGCCGCTTCAACGTCGAAATCCAGCCGCAACTGGTCTTGCTGCAGAAGACCATGCTGAACGTCGAAGGGTTGGGGCGCTCGCTCGATCCGGAACTCGATCTGTGGAAAACCGCCAAGCCATACCTCGAACGCTGGATGAACGAGCAGATTGGCCTGCGCGGCTGGTACGAGCGTCTGAAGATCGAAGCGCCGCAGTGGAGCAAGACGCTGCCGCAACTGCCGCGACTGATCCATCACGTGCTGGCGGAACGCCACGAGGGCCAGCGTGGCGCCAGCGACGACATGATTCGCCAGATCCTGCTGGAACAGAAGCGGACCAACCGGCTGCTGCAAGGCTTGCTGCTGTTCGGCATCGCGTTGGGAATCGGCGCGGTGCTGGCGCGGGCGTGGCTCGCGCTGGCGTATGGCGGCTAGGGTGGCGAGGCGGGCAATCGGCGTTTGTCACTTGATCCTGCGCCGCGCGCCCTCATTTAAGTGGACGGTGCCTGGGTCTGCCGCGTGCGCCCCAAAATCCAGGGGCGGACATTGTTTGCGGCTATAATTCAAGGCTTTGCAAGCGTTTATCAGATTACTGTAGGGAAAAGATCATGCCGATCTACGCTTATCGCTGCGAGTCATGCGGCTTCGGGAAGGACGTGCTTCAGAAGATGAGCGACGCCCCGTTGTCGAAGTGCCCTGAGTGCGGGAAAGAAACCTTTCGCAAGCAGGTGACCGCGGCCGGGTTCCAGTTGAAGGGTTCGGGCTGGTATGTGACCGACTTCCGCGGCGGCAATGGCGCAAAGAGCGCTGCGGCCCCGGGCGGCAGCACTGAAGCAGCGCCGGCCAAGAGCGAAGGCGGCGGCGCTGCCGCCGGCACGTCGTCCGAAGGTGCGGCCGCCGGTTCCACGAGCAGTTCTTCGAGCACGGCCGCAGCGCCGGCGGCGCCGGCAGCGGCGCCCTCCGGCAATAGCGGCTCCGGCAACGCCTAGTTAGCGTCGCCGCCTCGCGGGGGCGGCACACTCGCCACCATCGGCCTTGCCGGGGTGGCTTTCTGGCGACACACATGACGACGAAAAAAGCGACGCTCAAATCGGTGTTTCTGACTGGCCTGCTGGTGCTGGTGCCGTTAGCCATCACCTTGTGGGTGCTCGGTCTGATCATCGGCACGATGGATCAGACGCTGCTCCTGCTGCCGGAGTCGTGGCAGCCCGAGCGGGCGCTCGGCTTCCGTCTGCCAGGCCTCGGTGCGGTGCTGACGCTGGCGTTCATCTTCATCGTCGGGCTGTTGACACAGAACTTCATCGGGCAAAAGCTCGTGAAGTGGTGGGAATTGCTGGTCGGCCATATCCCGGTGGTGGGGCCGATCTACACCAGCGTCAAGCAGGTGTCGGATACCTTGCTCTCCAGTAGCGGCAATGCGTTTCGCAAGGCGCTGCTGATCGAGTATCCGCGCAAGGGTTCTTATACGATTGCGTTCCTGACCGGGATTCCGGGCGGCGACGTGGTCAACCACCTGAAGGAAGACCACGTCAGCGTGTATGTGCCGACCACGCCGAATCCGACGTCCGGTTTCTTCCTGATGGTGCCGAAGAGCGAAGTGGTCGAACTCGACATGACAGTCGATGCCGCGCTCAAGTACATTGTCTCGATGGGCGTGGTGGCGCCGTCCGCGACGCCGGCGCAGGTGCGCCGCTCCACCATCGAGCCGCCGATGTAATGCCGGCGCGCATTGTTTCAGTTTCATGAGCTGCGCGCCGTTCAACTAATGCAAAACGAAAGACAAACATCATGTCGATGCGATCTGAATACTGCGGTCTGGTGACCGAAGAACTGTTGGGCCAAACCGTGTCGCTGTGCGGCTGGGTGAGCCGTCGCCGTGACCACGGCGGCGTTATCTTCATCGACCTGCGCGACCGCGAAGGCCTCGTTCAGGTCGTGTGCGACCCGGATCGCGCGGAGATGTTCGCCACCGCCGAAGGCGTGCGCAACGAGTTCTGCGTGCAGATCAAGGGTGTTGTGCGCGCCCGCCCGGAAGGCACCACCAACGCGGGCCTCAAGAGCGGCAAGATCGAAGTGCTGTGCCACGAACTGACCGTGCTCAACGCGTCGGTCACGCCGCCGTTCCAGCTCGACGACGACAACCTGTCGGAAACCACGCGTCTCACGCATCGAGTGCTCGACCTGCGCCGTCCGCAGATGCAGCACAACCTGCGTCTGCGTTACCGCGTTTCGATCGAAGTGCGCAAGTATCTGGATTCGCTGGGCTTCATCGACATCGAAACGCCGATGCTCACGAAAAGCACGCCGGAAGGCGCGCGTGACTACCTCGTGCCGTCGCGTACCAATGCCGGCCAGTTCTTCGCGCTGCCGCAGTCGCCGCAGCTGTTCAAGCAGTTGCTAATGGTCGCCAACTTCGACCGCTACTACCAGATCGTCAAGTGCTTCCGCGACGAAGACCTGCGCGCCGACCGTCAGCCGGAATTCACGCAGATCGACTGCGAAACCTCGTTTCTGACGGAACAGGAAATCCGCGACCTGTTCGAAGCCATGATCCGCCACGTCTTCAAGGTGACGATCGGCGTCGAACTGGACGAAAAGTTCACGGTGATGCAGTACTCGGAAGCCATGCGCCGTTTCGGTTCGGACAAGCCGGACCTGCGCGTGAAGCTCGAATTCACCGATCTGACCGACGCGGTCAAGGACGTCGACTTCAAGGTGTTCAGCACGCCCGCCAACACCAAGGACGGCCGGGTTGCGGCGCTGCGTGTGCCGAAGGGCAGCGAACTGTCGCGTGGCGATATCGACAGCTACACGGAATTCGTGCGCATCTACGGCGCGAAGGGTCTGGCCTGGATCAAGGTCAACGAAGTCGCCAAGGGCCGTGACGGTCTGCAAAGTCCGATCGTCAAGAACCTGCACGACGAAGCGGTCAAGGCCATCATCGAGCGCACCGGCGCGCAAGACGGCGACATCATTTTCTTCGCGGCGGATCGTGCGAAGGTCGTCAACGACAGCCTCGGCGCGCTGCGTCTGAAGATCGGCCATTCGGAATTCGGCAAGGCCAACGGCCTCGTTGAAACCGGCTGGAAGCCCCTGTGGGTGGTGGACTTCCCGATGTTCGAATACGACGAAGAAGAAAACCGCTACGTCGCCGCGCATCACCCGTTCACGAGCCCGAAGGACGAGCACCTCGAGTATCTGGAAACGGATCCGGGCCGCTGCCTCGCCAAGGCCTACGACATGGTGCTGAACGGCTGGGAAATCGGCGGCGGTTCGGTGCGGATTCACCGTGAAGAAGTGCAGAGCAAGGTGTTCCGCGCGCTCAAGATCAACGCGGAAGAAGCACGCGCCAAGTTCGGCTTCCTGCTCGACGCGCTGCAATACGGCGCGCCGCCGCACGGCGGGATCGCGTTTGGTCTGGACCGCATCATCACGATGATGGCCGGCGCCGATTCGATCCGCGACGTGATCGCGTTCCCGAAGACGCAGCGCGCGCAGGATCTGCTCACGCAGGCGCCGAGCGAAGTGGACGAGCGCCAGTTGCGCGAGTTGCACATCCGTCTGCGTCAGCCGGAAGCGAAGGCTTAACACGTAAGAGACAAGAGACGAGGCGGCCCGAAGGACTGAAGGCCAGCCGGGCGGTTCATCGAGCCGCTACCGCAGCAACGAAAAAGGCGCGTCATGCGCCTTTTTCGTTTTTTGCGTTACAGTCGATGCAACCGGTGAAACAACCGTTCACATAAAACCGCCGACCGACATGTACCGCGCGCCTCGCGCGCCTGGTCTTACCGCCATGCCGAAACCGCCGAAGATTCCCGAATCCGTTCTGGTTGTGATCCATACGCCGGGGCTCGACGTGCTGTTGATCGAGCGCGCCGACCGCGCGGGCTTCTGGCAATCGGTGACCGGCTCGAAAGATACCCCTGACGAGCCGCTCGCCGAGACTGCGGTGCGCGAAGTGGCGGAAGAGACCGGTATCGTGATCGGCAGCGCGGCCGTGCCGCGCGAGGCGCTGTTCGACTGGCTGTATCAGATCGAATACGAGATCTACCCGGTCTGGCGGCACCGTTACGCCGAGGGCGTTACGCACAATACCGAACACTGGTTCAGCCTCGAAGTGCCGCAGCGCTGCGAGGTGACGCTCGCGCCGCTCGAACATACGGCGCATCTGTGGCTGCCTTACGAAGAAGCGGCCGAGCGCTGCTTTTCGGCGTCGAACGCCGACGCGATCCTGCAATTGCCGCGACGCCTGCAGGGGCGGTTCCGATGACGGGCGGCGGCACGCGGCATTTCGCGCGGCTTCGGCAGACCCTGTTCGGTCGTCGCTATTGGTCGAAATACCGCTTCACCGCCGGTAACGAAGTCCGACTGTTGCGCTCCGGTGAGGCGTTTTTTACCTCGCTGATCGAGCGGGTCGACGCGGCCGAAAAGGAAGTCGTTCTCGAAACCTACATTTTCTGTAACGACGACGCCGGCCAGGCCGTCAGCGCCGCCTTGCTGCGCGCCGCCGACCGGGGCGTGCGCGTGCGCGTGATCACGGACGGCGTCGGCACTGCGCGTCTGGCGCTTTTTAACGACTGGCCGACGCGCGGCGTCGAGCATCTGATCTACAACCCGCACATCTTCGGCCGCTTCGGCTTTTCGCGCACGCATCGCAAGCTGGCGGTGGTCGACGACCAGCTCGCCTGGTGCGGCGGCATCAATATCGTCGACGACTATGAGAACGACGGCATGCGCCTGCCGTATCGACGCTGGGACTTTGCGGTGGAGTTGCAGGGACCGGTGGTCGCCGACGTGCGCGAGGCCTTCGAAGTGCAGTGGCATCGCATCCGCTTTGGGCATCGGCCGGTGGAAACGCTGCAACCCGATTTCGCGCTGAAGGACGATACGAGCCCCGGCGCGCCGGCGCGCGGCCGCAACCGCAGCGCCGATCTCCGTGGCGCGGGCGAACCGGCGGTGGCTTTCGTCGCGCGCGACAACCTGATCAACCGCCGCGCCATCGAAAAGGCCTATCTCACGGCGATCGGCCAGGCGCGCACGGAGGTGCTGCTCGCCAATCCGTACTTCATGCCGGGCCGCAAGCTGCGCCGTGCGCTGACGTTCGCCGCGCGGCGCGGTGTCGACGTCAAGCTGATCATTGGCCGCAAGGAGTTCGCGGCACTCGATTACGCCGTGCCGTTCCTGTACCGCTCGTTGCTGAAGGCCGGCGTGAAGGTCGCCGAGTACGAAAAGACCATGCTGCACGGCAAGGTGGCGGTGGTCGATGCGAACTGGGGGACGGTCGGCTCGTCGAATCTCGACGCGCTGAGCCTGATGCTCAACAACGAGGCCAACGTCGTGCTGGTCCACGACCCGCAGATCGACGCCCTGCGCGTGGCCATCCTCAAGGCCTTCGACGAGTCGCGCCGGATCGATCTCGCCCATTACGAGGCGCGTCCGGCCGGCGAGCGTCTGTTGAACTGGTTGGCGTACAACACCTACCGCGTCGTGATGAAACTCCTGACGGTGGGCGGCTACGACTAGCCGCACGACCACCGCCCGCAGGCATTAACCGGCCTGCCGCCCGTGTCTTCCGCGCCTGCCGGCACCGCCACAATGCCGCTCAACGCCGCAAGTCAATTCCAGCCGGTAGATGAGACAAGGCAAACGCCTCTAAAAAATCTCCCTCGTCCGATTGACGTATGACGCAAAATTGATGCTCGGTTAGAAACCGGTTTCTAATAAAGTCCTTGTTTCGCGGACGGCAGGACTCAATAATAGTACGGCCGTTCGATTTTCTTTCGGTCACACAAGAACGGTAAAACAGCTATGCGAAAAGGCGAACAAACGCGAGCCGCGATTCTCGAAGCAGCACTCGATCTGGCAAGCCGCGACGGACTGGAAGGTCTGACAATTGGGCTGCTGGCCGAGCGCATGCAGATGAGCAAGAGCGGCGTGTTTGCGCACTTCGGGTCGCGCGAGGACTTGCAGGTTGAAGTGGTGCGCGAGTATCACCGTCGTTTCGAAGACGAGGTGTTTTTCCCGAGTCTGCGCGAGCCGCGCGGTCTGCCGCGTTTGCGCGCAATGATCTCCCGCTGGATCGAGAAGCGCATCCAGGAAGTCACGACCGGATGCATCTACATCAGCGGTGCGGTCGAGTACGACGACCGCGCGGACAGCCAGGTGCGCGAGCAACTGGTGTCGAGCGTGACGATCTGGCGTGCCGCGCTCACCCGGGCCATTTCGCAGGCAATGGAAGAGGGGCATCTGCGTGCGGACACGAGCCCGCAACTGATGCTGTTCGAACTGTATAGCTTCACGCTCGGCCTGCATCACGACGCACGTTTCCTGCATTTGCCGGACGCGGTGCCTCTCACGTGGGCCGCGCTCGAAAAATTGATTGTTTCGTATCAGAGCGAAAGCCGTTAGCAGAGCGGCCGGGCTCCTTGTCAAACTTTGGAGAGAGTCATGGGACAGTACGCCGCGCCGTTGCGCGACATGCAATTCGTGTTGCACGAGCTGCTTAATGTCGAAGGTGAGATCAAGCAGATGCCGAAGCATGCGGATCTCGACGCCGACACGATCAATGCGGTGCTGGAAGAAGCCGGCAAGTTCTGCTCCGAAGTGCTGTTTCCGCTGAATCAAAGCGGCGACCAGGAAGGCTGCACCTACGTCGGCGACGGCGTCGTGACTACGCCGAAGGGCTTCAAGGAAGCCTATAAGCAGTACGTCGAAGCCGGCTGGCCGGCACTCGGCTGCGATCCGGAATATGGCGGCCAAGGGCTGCCGGCCTTCGTCAACAACGCGTTGTACGAAATGCTCAACTCGGCGAACCAGGCGTGGACGATGTATCCGGGCCTGTCGCACGGCGCCTATGAGTGCCTGCACGCGCACGGCACGCCGGAACTGCAGCAGATGTATCTGCCCAAGCTCGTCTCCGGCACGTGGACCGGCACGATGTGTCTGACCGAGCCGCACTGCGGCACGGACCTCGGCATCCTGCGCACCAAGGCCGAACCGAACAGCGACGGCTCTTATTCGATCAGCGGCACGAAAATTTTCATCTCCAGCGGCGAACACGACCTCGCGGAGAATATCGTCCACCTGGTGCTCGCGCGTCTGCCAGATGCGCCGAAGGGCACCAAGGGCATCTCGCTTTTCATCGTGCCGAAGTTCGTGCCGAACCAGGCCGGCGAACCGGGCGAGCGCAACGGCGTCAAATGCGGCTCCATCGAGCACAAGATGGGCATTCACGGCAACGCCACCTGCGTGATCAATCTGGACAACGCGCGCGGCTGGCTGGTTGGCGAACCGAACAAGGGCTTGAACGCCATGTTCGTGATGATGAATGCTGCCCGTCTGGGTGTCGGCATGCAGAGCTTGGGCCTGACCGAAGTCGCTTATCAGAACTCGCTCACCTACGCCAAAGAGCGTCTGCAGATGCGTTCGCTGACCGGCCCGAAGGCGCCGGAAAAGGCGGCTGATCCGATCATCGTCCACCCGGACGTGCGTCGCATGCTGCTCACGCAGAAGGCTTACGCCGAAGGCGCGCGCGCCTTCTCGTACTGGTCGGCGCTGCATATCGACAAGGAACTGTCGCACGGCGACGAAGCCGTGCGCAAGGAAGCCGCCGACCTGGTCGCGCTGCTTACGCCGATCCTGAAAGCGTTCCTTTCGGACAATGCATTCGAAGGCACCAATCACGCCATGCAGATTTACGGCGGCCACGGTTTTATCGCCGAGTGGGGCATGGAGCAGTACGTGCGCGATGCGCGCATCAACATGATCTACGAAGGCACCAACGCGATTCAGGCGCTCGACCTGCTGGGCCGCAAGATTCTCGGCGACATGGGCGCGAAGATGAAGAAGTTCGGCAAGCTGGTGACGGAGTTCGTCGAAGCCGAAGGCATCAAGCCGGAAATGCAGGAGTTCGTGAACCCGCTCGCCGACATCGGCGAGAAGGTGCAGAAGCTCACCATGGAAATCGGCATGAAGGCGATGCAGAACCCGGACGAAGTCGGCGCCGCTGCCGTGCCGTATCTGCGCACCGTCGGTCATCTGGTGTTCTCGTACTTCTGGGCCCGCATGGCACGTATCGCACTGGACAAGGAAGCCTCCGGCGATCCGTTCTACAAGGCCAAGCTCGCCACCGCGCGCTTCTATTTCGCCAAGCTGCTGCCGGAAACGGCCATGACGATTCGCCAGGCGCGCGCCGGTTCGAAGTCGCTGATGGAAGTCGAAGAGTCGCTGTTCTAAGGGCTCGGTCTAAAGCCGAATAACCGGCCCAGCGCCACGCCTGAAGCACAGGCGTGGCGGCTCCAGTCACCACACTCGCCTCGCATTTGCGAAACCCGCGCCGACGCGCGACCAATACGCGACACCCGCATAACTCCCCGGAGGAACGACGTGAGCAATCTGATCATTCGCAAGGTAGCCGTACTCGGCGCCGGCGTGATGGGCGCGCAGATCGCCGCGCACCTGATCAACGCCAAGGTGCCCGTGCTGCTGTTCGACCTTCCCGCCAAGGAAGGCCCGAAGAACGCGATTGCCCTGAAGGCGATCGAGAATCTGAAGAAGCTGTCGCCCGCGCCGTTCGGCGTGAAGGAAGACGCGCAATACATCCAGCCCGCCAATTACGACGACGACATCGGGAAGCTCGCCGAGTGCGACCTCGTGATCGAAGCGATTGCCGAACGGATGGACTGGAAGCACGACCTGTACAAGAAAGTCTCGCCGCATATCGCGCCGAACGCGATTTTCGCCAGCAACACGTCGGGTCTGTCGATCACCGAACTGTCGCAAGGTTTTTCGGACGAACTGAAGGCGCGCTTTTGCGGCGTGCACTTCTTCAATCCGCCGCGCTACATGCACCTGGTCGAGCTGATTCCGACTGCGGCGACGCGTCCGGAAATCCTCGATCAGCTGGAGACATTCCTCACCAGCGTGGTCGGCAAGGGCGTCGTGCGGGCGAAAGATACGCCGAACTTCATCGCGAACCGCGTGGGTATTTTCTCGATCCTCGCCGTCATCACCGAGGCCGCGAAGTTCGGTCTGCGTTTCGATGAAGTGGACGATCTGACCGGCTCGCGTCTGGGCCGCGCCAAGTCCGCGACATTCCGCACCGCCGACGTGGTCGGTCTCGACACCATGGCGCACGTCATCAAGACGATGCAGGACACGCTGAAGGACGATCCGTTCTTCCCGGTCTACGAAACGCCCGCCGTGCTCGCCGAACTGGTGAAAAAGGGCGCGCTCGGCCAGAAGAGCGGCGGCGGTTTCTACAAGAAGGAAGGCAAGGCGATCAAGGTGCTCGACCCGAAGACGGGCGAGTACGTCGACGGCGGCGCCAAAGCCGACGAACTGGTGGGCCGCATCCTCAAACGTCCGGCGGCGGAGCGTCTGAAGCTGCTGCGCGAATCGGAGCATCCGCAGGCGCAGTTCCTCTGGGCGATCTTCCGCGACGTGTATCACTACATCGGCGTGCATCTGGAATCGATCGCGGACAACGCGCGCGATGTGGATCTGGCGATCCGCTGGGGCTTCGGCTGGAATGAAGGTCCGTTCGAAGGCTGGCAGACGGCGGGCTGGAAGCAGGTCGCCGAATGGGTCCAGGAAGATATCGCGGCGGGCAAGGCGCTGTCGAACGCGCCGTTGCCTTCGTGGGTGCTGGAAGGGCCGGTTGCCGAGAAGGGCGGCGTGCATACGAATGAAGGTTCGTGGTCGCCGGCTTCGAAGACGTTCGTACCGCGTTCATCCTTGAGCGTCTACGACAAACAGGTGTTCCGCGCGCCGCTGGTGGGCGAGACGGGCGCCGATCCGAAGACCTACGGCAAGACGCTGTTCGAAACCGACGCGGTTCGCGCATGGGTCGACGATCGCGCCGGCGAGAACGACGTCCTGATCGTCTCGTTCAAGAGCAAGATGAACACGATCGGACCGTCGGTGATCGACGGCCTGACACAAGCCATCGAACTGGCCGAGAAGGAGTACAAGGGCCTGGTGGTGTGGCAGCCCACGTCGCTTAAGCTCGGCACACCGGGCGGTCCGTTCTCGGCGGGCGCCAACCTCGAAGAAGCGATGCCCGCGTTCATGATGGGCGGCGCGAAGGGGATTGAGCCATTCGTGCAGAAATTCCAGCAGGGCATGCTGCGCGTCAAATACGCGAATGTTCCGGTCATTGCTGCCGTGTCGGGCATCGCGCTTGGCGGCGGCTGCGAGCTGGCGCTGCATAGCGCTAAGCGTGTCGCGCACATCGAGAGCTACCTGGGTCTCGTGGAAGTGGGCGTGGGTTTGGTGCCCGCAGGCGGCGGTCTGAAGGAAGCGGCCTTGCGCGCGGCGGAAGCGGCGACACAAGTGGGCGCGACTAACGACTTGCTGAAATTCGTGCAAAAGTCGTTCGAAAACGCCGCGATGGCGAAGGTCTCGGCCTCCGCGCTCGACGCCCGCGCGATGGGCTATCTGAAGCCGTCGGACACGATCGTCTTCAACGTATTCGAACTGCTCGACGTCGCGAAGAAGGAAGCGCGTGCGCTGGCGGCTGCCGGTTATCGTCCGCCGCTGCGCGTGACGCAGGTGCCGGTGGCGGGCCGCTCGGCGATTGCGACGATCAAGGCGTCGCTCGTCAACATGCGCGATGGCCGCTTCATCAGCGAGCACGATTATCTGATTGCCAGTCGTATCGCCGAAGCCGTGTGCGGCGGCGATGTCGAAGCGGGCAGCCTGGTGGACGAAGAATGGCTGCTGAAACTCGAGCGCCGTGCCTTCGTCGACCTGCTCGGCACGCAGAAAACGCAGGAACGGATCATGGGCATGCTGCAAACCGGCAAGCCGGTGCGTAACTAAAGCGCGACGAGCACATTGAGGAGCCTCAAATGACAAAGCAATTGCAAGACGCCTACATCGTCGCCGCCAGCCGCACGCCGATCGGCAAGGCGCCGCGCGGCATGTTCAAGAACACGCGCCCGGACGAACTGCTAGTGCACGCGATCAAGGCGGCCGTGGCGCAGGTGCCCGGTCTCGATACCAAGGTGATCGAAGACGCCATCATCGGTTGCGCGATTCCGGAAGCGGAGCAAGGTCTGAACGTGGCGCGGATGGGTGCGCTGCTGGCTGGTCTGCCGAATACGGTAGGTGGCGTGACGGTTAACCGGTTCTGCGCTTCGGGCCTGACGGCGCTGGCGATGGCCGCCGACCGCATCCGCGTCGGCGAATCGGACGCGATGATCGCCGGCGGCTGCGAATCGATGAGCATGGTGCCGATGATGGGCAACAAGCCGTCGATGTCGCCGCACATCTTCGATCGCAGCGAAGACTTCGGCATCGCCTACGGCATGGGCCTGACCGCCGAGAAGGTGGCCGAGCGCTGGAAGATCAGCCGCGAGGCGCAAGACCAGTTTTCGGTGGAATCGCATCGCCGCGCCATCGCTGCGCAGCAAGCCGGTGAGTTCAACGACGAAATCGCTGCCTACACGATCACCGAGCGTTTCCCCGATCTCGCCAGCGGCGAAGTGAAGGTGAAGACGCGCGAAGTGGCGCTCGACGAAGGTCCGCGTGCGGACACGTCGATGGAAGGCCTCGCCAAACTGCGCACCGTGTTCGCCAACAAGGGCTCGGTGACGGCCGGCAATAGCTCGCAGACCTCGGACGGCGCGGGTGCGCTGATCGTCGTTTCGGAAAAGATGCTGAAGGAATTCAACCTGACGCCGCTCGCCCGTTTCGTCAGCTTTGCCGTGCGCGGCGTGCCGCCGGAAATCATGGGCATCGGTCCGAAGGAAGCAATTCCGGCCGCGCTGAAGGCCGCCGGCCTGAAGCAGGAAGACCTCGACTGGATCGAACTGAACGAGGCCTTTGCCGCGCAGTCGCTGGCGGTGATCCAGGACCTCGGTCTCGATCCGTCGAAGATCAACCCGCTGGGCGGCGCGATCGCCTTGGGTCACCCGCTGGGTGCGACGGGCGCGATTCGTGCGTCGACGGTGGTGCACGGTCTGCGTCGCCGTAACTACAAGTACGGCATGATCACCATGTGTGTCGGTACGGGGATGGGCGCGGCAGGCATCATCGAGCGCCTGTAAGCCAGTATTCATGGTCCCGCAAAGACCGCAGAACGGTTCGCAGGCCGCGAGGCTTGCGAACCGTTTTTCCATTCAGATGAAGCGAGCAGCACCAAGCGAGGAGATGACGATGGACATTCTGGTCGAGCGCGCCAACGGCGTGCTGACGATTGCCTTCAACCGGCCCGAGAAGAAGAACGCGATTACGGCCGCCATGTATCAGACGATGGCCGACGCACTCGTCGAAGCCCAGGGCGACGCGGCCGTGCGGGCCATCCTGTTTCGCGGCAGCGTGGGGATTTTCAGCGCCGGCAACGATCTCGAAGACTTCATGAAGAGCCCGCCGATGGGCGAGAATGCGCCGGTGTTTCAGTTCCTGCGCGCCATCAGCTCGGCGGAAAAGCCCGTGGTGGCGTCGGTGGCGGGCGCGGCGGTGGGTATCGGCACCACGCTGTTGCTGCATTGCGACCTCGTCTACGCCGCCGACACCGCGACCTTCTCGCTGCCGTTCGCGCAGTTGGGACTGTGTCCGGAAGCGGCGTCGAGCCTGCTGTTGCAGCGTGTGGCCGGTTATCAGGCGGCGGCGGAAAAGCTGTTGCTAGGCGAGGCTTTCGACGCGCCTGAAGCGCAGCGTATGGGCTTCGTGAACCGTCTGCTGCCGGTTGCGGAGGTCGATGCTTTTGCGCTGGAACAGGCCACGAAACTGGCGGCGTTGCCGGCGTCGTCGTTGCGTGTCACCAAGTCATTGATGAAGCGCGCGAGCCACCATGAATTGCAAACGCAGATGACGGAGGAAGCACTGCACTTCGGCAAGATGCTGCTCGCGCCGGAAGCGCGTGAGGCATTCAAGGCGTTCTTCGAGAAACGCAAGCCGGATTTCCGGCAGTTCGATTAAGACGGACGGGGCGCGGTCGCCGAGGCGCGGCCGCACCGCTTGATCCTCAAACCGTCTCGTAATCGACGTAACCCGCTTCCCGGCAGAAACTCACCAGCCGCACGCCGGCCTGGCGCGCAATCGAAATGGCCAGCGACGACGGCGCCGAGATGGTCGCCAGCATCGGCACGTCGACGCGCGCGGCCTTGCGCACCAGTTCATAGCTCGCACGGCTCGACAGGAACACGAATCCGTCTTTGGTATCCGCGCGATCGAGCACCAGTTGCCCGATCAGCTTATCCAGCGCGTTATGCCGGCCCACGTCCTCGAAAGCGAGGCGGATCGCGCCGCTCGCATCGCACCATGCGGCCGCGTGCAGGCCGCCGGTTGCCCGGGTCAGCGCCTGGTGCTCGGGCAAAGCGCGCGCCGCGCGCGCAATCGCATCCGGCGCGAGCCGCTGCAGAAAGCCCGTATCCGGCACGCGCTCGGGCTTCAGATCCAGCAGGTCGATGCTTTCGATGCCGCAGACGCCGCAGCCGGTCCGTCCGGCGAGCGCCCGGCGCTTTTCCTTCAGCGCCACGAACGCCCGTTGCACGACCTGCAATTGCACCTCGGCGTGCGGCAATTCGCCATCGTGCAGCACGACTTCGATGTCCTGAATGTCGCTGCCGCGCTCGACGATGCCTTCCGAAATCGCGAATCCGACCGCAAACGCCTCCAGATCGCGCGGCGTGCACATCATCACCGCGTGCGAAATGCCGTTGAAGACCAGCGCCACCGGCCACTCCTGCCCGACCTGATCCGCGACGGTTTCCACCGTGTCGCCGCGATGCCGGCGCACCTGGCGCTCGACGATGCCCGTCTGGCCGGCCGTTTCCAGTTCCAGTTCGTTCACAACCTGACTCCTTTCACCATGCGATGCGAGCGCGGGCCGCTGAAGCCAGGCGGGCCGCCGCTGCGCGAATAAGGTTCTAAAATACCTCAAGGCGGCATTCCGTGTTGGCCGGCCGCAAACCGCGGCAAGGCCCGGCAAGCCCCCGCAAACCGCCGCAAGGCCCGGCAAGCGGCCCAAGCCGCCGCAGGCCGCAACGGCGCCAACGACGCGCAACAGCACGCAACAACGCGCATGCAAAGAAAAGCATCGACGAGGACATTGCCATGGGACTGAACGACGCGCCCCTCCTGTTCGGCTTCGAAGTCGAATCTTCGGAGGATTTCACCTATATCCCGATGGCGGTCCGTTTCAATCTCGACCGCTTCGGCTTGCGCGTGTCGCTCGCCCAATGGCAGATGCTGCCATACGAAGACCGTAAGCTGCTGGCGCGCTTTCCGGTGGAGGAAGACGCCGCGATCGAGCCGAATTTCGATCATGCACTGTTTGAAATGCTGCGCACCCATGCCGGCGTCGAGCCCGAGTGGTTCACGCCGGAAGAGGCCCCGGCGTGGCGCCGCACGGATGCGGTGCCGCAAGGGGTGGCGAACCAGGCGGCGCTCGCCAGTCTGCGCGAGCCGAGCGTCGATCAATGGGCGCAGCTCGATCCGTTCAGGCGCTATGTGCTCGCCAAGCTGTCGCGCAAGCCGGAAGCGAATCACGACTTCGTGCCCGCCATGAAGGAATTCGGGCTGGCCGGCTAGGTTTGGCTGGCCACGTCCAGCCGGCCGCCGTTTCTCACAAAAAATTCACAAATCGTCCCTCAAGCCGATCCTGTGGCTGCCGTTAACCAAAGGTTGGCGCGCAAAAGACCCAGAGACCGGGCGGATGCAGGAAGATGCACGTGCTACACGACGCATCGAACGCGGACGACCCCGAGCGCGCTCCCGCCCGCAGAACGAATGACGTTCGGAGCCCATGAATCCTTTTCTATCGAGGCGGCTGCTGATCAATCTGGCAGTCGTGGCCGCAGCGGTCGGCGCGAACGCGTGCGTCGCCTATACGCAGATTCGCGGCCAGCGCGACGCCGACGTGCGCACGCTGCGCGCGATCGACATCCATCGGAATCTCGATGCCTATCGTGCCGCGCTCGACGACGGCCTGGCGGCGCTGGGGCGCTTCGAAGCGAGCGGGCGGCCGGAGCCGGCCGACGCCGCGTCGGCGATGACGCACTCGCTCGCCGGTCTCGAGCACACCCTGGCCGTCGAACTCGCCGACGACCCCACGTTGGCCGCCTCGCTCGGCAAGCTGAATAGCGCAAGCCACGGCGTACAAGCCGAAATCGCGGCCACGCTGCAGCGTGCCCGGGGCAGCGCGCCGGACGAATCGCGCGCCTGGGCGGCGTCGGCTTATACCCGGTTGGGGACGCAACTGCGCGGCGTCGAAGCCGTGCTGGCCACCTTGCGCCAGCAGGAAACCGAGGCGCTGCAAATATCCCTGATGCAGTCGACCCGTCAGGCCCGGCACGCCATGCTGCTGCTGATCTTCACCATGCTGGCCGGCAGCGCGCTCCTGATCTACACATTCGGCGCCCGCGAAAGCGCGGCGCGCGAACGGCTGCGGGTGGCGAAAGCCTTGCGCCGCAACGACGAGCGCTTTCGCGGCCTGTTCGATACCCATCCGGTGCCGATGTACATCTTCGATCGGGAGACGCTGCGTTTTCTCGCCATCAACGCCGCGGCGGTGCAGCAATACGGCTATTCGGAGAGCGAGTTTCTCGCCATGACGATCCGGGCGATCCGGCCGAGCGGCGAGATCGGCCGCCTCGAATCGCATCTGTCGCGTAGCGAGGGCAGTCCGAAGCTGGGCCGCACCATGGCGGGCGTGTGGCATCACCGGCGCAAGGACGGCTCGACCATCAGCGCCGACATTTCGTATCACTATCTGACCTACCAGGGCCGGCCGGCCACCTTCGTACTGGCCGACGACGTCACCGAGCAGATCAACGCCGAAGCGGAGGCGCAGCGCTCGAACCAGATGCTCGAAACGGTGATCGACAACATTCCGCAGAGGGTCTTCTGGAAGGATCAGGACTCGCGCTATCTGGGCTGCAATATGGCGTTCGCCCGCGATGCCGGTCTGGCGTACCCCGAGCAGGTGGTGGGCAAGACCGACCACGATCTGCCGTGGCGCGCGCTTGCCGACGAGGTCCGCGCCCACGACATGGAAGTCGTCAGCACCGGTGTGCCGAAGATGAACTTCGAAGTGGACCTGATGATCGACGGCGTGCATCGCACCACCGTCACGAGCAAGCTGCCGTTTACCGATAGCGACGGCCGGGTGATCGGCGTGCTCGGCTCCTATACCGACATCACCGAGCGCAAGCGCGCCGACCTCGCGCTGCGCCTGCAAAGCCGCGCGCTCGACGCCAGCGTGAACGCGATTCTGATTACGGCGCCCACCGCGGCCGGCAATCTGATCGAATACGTGAATCCGGCGTTCAAGCGGATTACCGGCTATGAGGCCTCCGAGGTGGTCGGCCAGGATTGCCGTCTGTTGCAGCGCGACGACCGGGATCAGGAAGGCATTGCCTTGATCCGCCAGTCGCTCGCCGCCAATCGCGAAGTCAGCGCCGTGCTGCGCAATTACCGCAAGGACGGCGCGCTGTTCTGGAACCAGCTGTTTGTCGCGCCGGTGCCGAATCCGGATGGCGAGACGACGCATCACATCGGCGTCATCAATGACGTCACCGACCTGATCCGCTATCAGGAGCAGCTCGAATATCAGGCGAATTACGACAGCCTCACCCGGCTGCCGAACCGCAATCTGCTGCGTGACCGCTTGCAGCACGCGTTGATCGTGTCGCAGCGGCACAACAAGGGCGTCGCCGTCGTGTTCATGGATCTCGACGGTTTCAAGAACGTCAACGATAGCCTCGGACACAGCGTCGGCGATCGTCTGCTGAGCGTGGTCGCCGAGCGGCTCGCGCGCTGCGCGCGGGCGAGCGACACCGTGGCGCGGCATGGCGGCGACGAGTTCGTGGTGGTGATGACGGATGTGGTCGACGAGCAGTCGCTGATCGCATGGATGGAGCGGGTGCGCGCGTCGATCTCGGAGCCGGTGTGGCTCGACGGCACCGAACTGTACGTGGGCTGCAGCATGGGCGCGAGCCTGTTCCCGCAGGATGGCGAGGACGCCGAAACATTGATGAAGAAGGCCGACCTCGCGATGTACCGCGCCAAGGACATGGGCCGCAACAACTTCCAGTTTTACCAGCCGGAGATGAACGCGAGCGCGGGCGCGCGCCTCAATCTCGAACGACGTCTGCGGCGCGCCCTGCGCGACAACGAATTCCTGCTGCACTACCAGCCGCAGGTGGATATCGTGACGGGGCAGATTGTCGGCATGGAGGCGCTGGTGCGTTGGCGCGATCCGGAAGTCGGGTTGATTCCGCCGTCGTCGTTCATTCCGGTGGCGGAAGAGTGCGGCTTGATCGGGCCGCTTTCCGAATGGGTGCTGCGCGAGGCGTGCCGGCAAAACAAGGCCTGGCAGGATGAGGGCTTGCCGCCGGCGCGGGTCTCGGTGAATCTGTCCGCGCGGCAATTTCAGCAGCACGACATTGTGAAGGTCGTGACTCAGGTACTCGAGGAGAGCGGGCTCGAGCCGCAGTATCTCGAACTGGAACTCACCGAAAGCACCATCATGCGCAACGCCGAGGAAGCGGTGTTGATGCTCAATTCGCTGCACGCGCTGGGCATCGGGCTCGCCATCGACGATTTCGGCACCGGCTATTCGAGCCTGAGCTATCTGAAGCGCTTCCCGGTGGACCGTCTGAAGATCGACCGCTCGTTTGTGTCGGATATTGGCGTGTCGGGAGACGATGAGACCATTACGTCGGCGATCATCGCGCTGGCGCATTCGCTGAAACTGCAGGTGATTGCGGAGGGCGTGGAGACGTCCGCGCAACTGGACTTTCTCAAGGAACGCGCCTGCGACGAAATGCAGGGCTTCTTTTTCTCCAGGCCCATTCCGCGCGACGAAATTCCGGGCCTGTTGCAGGGAGGCGCGGCGTTGGCTGCAATGGCGTAACCGTGTAGGCTGATGCCTCTGAGGATGCACCGTTCATGCAGACAAGGAGCAACGGATGAGCGATGAGGTGAGCGTGCGGCGGGTCGGCGCGCATGAAGCCGCCAACTGCGTAGAAGCACTGGCGGATGTGCTGATCGATTGCGTCGAAGGCGGCGCGTCGGTGAGCTTCATGTTGCCGCTGGCGCGCGAGAAGGCGCTGCAGTTCTGGCGCGGGGTCGCCGAGGGCGTGGCGCGCGACGAGCGCGTGCTGTTGATTGCCGAAAGCGGCGCCGGCGATATCGTCGGCACCGTGCAGCTGATTACCGCGCAGCCTGAGAATCAGCCGCATCGGGCGGATGTGGCGAAGATGCTGGTGGCGCGGCGCGCGCGGCGTCGCGGGATTGCGCAGCAGTTGATGGCCGCCGTCGATGCGGTGGCGCGCGAGGAAGGCAAGAGCGTGCTGGTGCTCGATACCGTCACGGGCGGCGACGCCGAACGCCTGTATGAACGCGCGGGTTGGCAGCGCGCGGGCGTGGTGCCGAAATATGCGCTGATGCCGGATGGCGAGTTCTGCGCCACGACGTTTTACTACAAGCATTTGTGAGGCAAAATCAGTTCTCCGACAAGGAGACCGACCGATGAAGCATGCCGGACCCGCAGCGCTCGCCGCTCTAGCCGATCTGCTCGCCGCGATACGCGAACGCGGTGAGCTCAAGGAGTCGCGTCCGGGCGTTTTCTATCGCAAGGGCAAAGCGTTTCTGCATTTTCACGAGGACCCAGCCGGCCTGTTCGCCGACCTCCGTGTGAACGAGGAATGGGAGCGCTTTCGCGTCTCCGAAGCCGATGAGCACGCGAGCTTTCTGGCGACGCTCAAGCGCAGCACGTGACTTTGGCGGCCATGCCATGCTGACGGCCATTCGCGCGTGGGCAGCAGGTAGTTCAGGCAGCAGATAGTTCAAATACGCACTTCATTTTCTATGCGAATCGAATCTCCGCCGGACTCCGGCTATCCCGGCATCGTGCTACGGCAACTCGAACGCACGGATATTCCCGCATGGTTCGACTATCTTTCGATTCCCGAAGTGATCGAGCACACCAGCTGGAACCTGGGTTCCGCCGCCGACCTCGTACCCATGCTGGATGCCTACGAATCGGGCGCGCCAACCTCGATGCGCCGCATGGCAATCGTCGATGAAGAGCACGGCGCGCTCGTCGGCACGATCGGCTTTCACACCATCTCCGACGTCAACCGCAGCGCCGAGATCGCCTACGATCTGGCTCCCGCTTACTGGGGACGCGGCATTGCGAGCGCGGTGTGCGCGGCCGTCACCGCATGGGCGTTCACGCATGAAGGCCGTTTGCGCGTGCAGGGCGTCGTGCTTGAGACAAATCTGCGCTCCGACACGGTCCTGAGAAAATGCGGCTTCAGCTACGAAGGCCTGCTGCGCGCTTACCGCATGGTGCGCGGCACGCCGGGTAACTTCAGGATGTATGCTCGCCTGGACGAAGACGCCGGAGGCCCCGTCAATTGAACCCGCCCGACTTTCCCGCCGACGGCATCGTCACCGAGCGGCTGCGGCTCGTCACCGCGAGCCGCGCGGACGCCGAGGCGCTGCTCGCGTATCAGACCGAGAACCGTGCCCATCTGCAGCCGTGGGAGCCACTACGCACGGACGAGTTTTTTTGCTTGCCGGCTGTCGAACAACGCCTCGCCGCCATGGAACAGCAGATGAACGCCGGCTCGGCGCTCCATCTGTTGCTGCGCGGCCGGATCACCGGTGCCGTGCTGGGCGAATGCAATTTCACGAACATCGTCCGCGGCCCGTTTCAGGCCTGTTTTCTGGGGTTTTCGATCGGCAGCCGGTATGAAGGCCGTGGCCTGATGCAAGAGGCGCTCGGCGCCGCGATCGAGTTTATGTTTCGCCACTACCGGCTGCATCGGATCATGGCGAATCATCGTCCCGAGAACCTGCGCAGCGGCCAGTTGCTGACGAAGCTCGGTTTCGAGCGCGAGGGTCTCGCGCGTGCGTATCTGAAGATCAACGGCGCGTGGGCCGATCATGTGCTGACTGCGCGCATCAATCCGCATGAGTCGCATGAGTGAACGGGCGTGGCTGCGTGCTTGCGTGCATAAATCAGGTGTGGGGAGCCGAGCCGCTGCGCAGGCAGCCCTGTAGAATTGCCGCTCGCCTTTCCCTCTGTCACCAGGTGTCCGATGAGCGACTTCCCCACGCTCGAAACCGACCGGCTGCTGCTGCGCGAACTCGTCGATGACGATGCCCCCGCGCTGTTCGCGATCCACAGCGACGCGCCGGCGATGCGCTGGTATGGCGTCGATCCGATGCTCGACGTGCGGCAGGCGCAGAAGCTGATCGAGAGTTTCGCCGCCTGGCGGCGTATGCCGAACCCCGGCGTGCGCTGGGGCATCCAACGCCGCTCCGACGCCGCGCTGATCGGCTCGTGCGGCCTGTTCAAGTGGAATCGCGGCTGGCAGACCTGCACGCTCGGCTATGAACTGGCGCGTGCGGCGCGCGGCGCGGGCCTGATGGCGGAAGCCCTGTCGGCCGCGCTCGCATGGGGTTTCGCCGAAATGAAGCTGAACCGGATCGAAGCACAGATTCATCCGGACAACGCCGCGTCACTGAAACTGGCGCGCGGCCTTGGTTTCGTCGAGGAAGGACGCGCGCGCGAGGCCGGATATTGGCGAGGGGAGCGTCACGACCTGCTGCAGTTCGGCCTGCTGCGCAGCGATTGGGAGCGGGCGTAAGAGTGGCCCCCGAAGCCGTTGCGCGGCAACGCCGTCGCGAACACCGCCTGCTTTAGTCGACCATCGGCAGCGCGCGCGGACGGCGGTCGCTGTCCGTGGCGACATACGTCAGCGTGGCTTCCGTGACCTTCACCACTTCTTCCGCGAGGCTCATCCGCTGCGCGTACACGGTGACTTCGATGGTGACCGAGGTATTGCCGGTCTTGACGATATCCGCATAAAAGCTCAGCAGATCGCCGACGAACACCGGCTGCTTGAACACGAACGAGTTGACCGCGATGGTGGCGACGCGGCCGTTCGCGCGGCGGCTCGCGGGGATCGATCCGGCGATGTCGACCTGCGCCATGATCCAGCCGCCGAACACGTCGCCATGGACGTTGGCGTCCGACGGTTGCGGCACGACGCGCAGCGCACACGATTTTTGCGGGAGTTGAAGAGGTTCGGTCATCGGGGCACCCATGAAAACGGATTGGCTCGGCAAGCAGGCGGGTTCTTCACGACAACAGGGCGACGGCCAAGCGGCCAGCCCATGAAAAGCGGCGCCAGCCAGCTTCAGCGATAATAGAAAGATCAGGAATTGTACGGGAAAGCGCCCAGCCGGGTAGGGCGCCAATAACTCTGCCGTCGGCTTTTCCGCCCCCACTCCAAGTCGATCCCCATGCGCCGCTCTTCCGCCCCCTCCGAACCTTCGCCGATTTCGACCCAGCCGCGCAACGACTGGCAGACCATCGTCTCGCTGCTGCCGTATCTGGCCACTTATAAGGGACGGGTCGCGCTCGCGCTTACTTGCCTGATCGGGGCGAAGGTCGCCAATCTCGGCGTGCCGATCGTGATGAAGCACATCGTCGACGGTCTCGCCTCGGTGCGGCATCTGACGGCGCTCGGCCGCGCCGATCACGCGCCGGGCATCGTGCTGTTAGGCGGGGTCGGTTTGCTGGTGGTGGCGTATGCGGTGGTACGGCTGTCCACCTCGCTCTTCACCGAGCTGCGCGAAATTCTCTTCTCGAAGGTCACGCAAAGCGCGGTGCGTCAGCTTGCGCTCAAGGTGTTCCGTCATCTGCATGGGCTGTCGCTGCGCTTTCACCTGGAACGGCAGACGGGCGGCATGTCGCGCGATATCGAACGCGGCACGCGCGGCATTACGCAGCTCATTTCGTATTCGCTTTACAGCATTCTGCCGACGCTGGTCGAAGTGGGCCTCGTGCTCGGCTTCTTCGTCATCAAGTACGAGGCGTATTACGCGATTGTCACCTTCGTGGCGTTGGCCGTGTACATCATCTTTACCGTGAAACTGACGGAGTGGCGCACGCATTTTCGCCGCACAATGAACGATCTCGATTCGCGCGCCAACTCGCGTGCCATCGATTCGCTGCTCAACTACGAGACCGTCAAATATTTCGGCAACGAGGAATGGGAAGCGCAACGTTATGACGAGAACCTGAAGCGCTATCGGGCCGCGGCGATCAAATCGCAGAATTCGTTGTCCGTATTAAATTTCGGTCAGCAGGCGATCATAGGCACCGGGCTCGTATTTATCCTGTGGCGCGCAACCCAGGGCGTAATGGCGGGACGGCTCACGCTCGGCGATCTGGTGCTGATCAACACCTTCATGCTGCAGCTTTATATTCCGCTGAATTTTCTCGGCGTGGTGTATCGCGAGCTGAAGCAGAGTCTCACGGACATGGACCGCATGTTCTCGCTGCTCGGCGCGCCCCAGGAAGTGCCGGATGAGCCCGATGCCGAAGACCTCGCGGTGCGCGGTGCGCAGGTGCGCTTCGAGCACGTCAACTTTTCGTATGAGCCGGCGCGGCAGATCCTGCACGACGTGAGCTTTACGATTCCCGCCGGCACCACGACTGCCGTGGTCGGCCACAGCGGCTCCGGCAAATCGACGCTCGCGCGCCTGATGTTCCGCTTCTACGATCTGGAACGCGGCACGGGCGGCGCCATTACGATCGACGGCCAGGATATCCGCGACGTGACGCAGGATTCGCTGCGGGCATCGATCGGCATCGTGCCGCAGGATACGGTGCTGTTCAACGACTCGATCTATTACAACATCTCCTATGGGCGTCCCTCGGCAAGCCGCGACGAGGTGATCGCAGCGGCGCGCGCCGCGCACATTCACGATTTTATCGAGGGCTTGCCGAAGGGTTACGAAACGCCGGTCGGCGAGCGCGGGCTGAAGCTGTCGGGCGGTGAGAAACAACGTGTAGCGATTGCCCGCACGATTCTGAAGAATCCGCCGATTCTGTTGTTCGACGAAGCGACCTCCGCGCTCGACTCACGCTCCGAACGCGCGATCCAGCATGAACTCGATCAGATTGCCCGCGAGCGGACCACGCTGATCATCGCGCACCGGCTCTCGACGGTGGTGCACGCGCAGCAGATCATCGTGATGGACAAGGGCCGCATTGTCGAGCGCGGCACGCATGCGGAACTGGTGCGCGCCGGCGGCCTGTTTTCGCAGATGTGGGCGTTGCAGCAGCAACGGGCGGCGCAAGGCGAGGCGGCGGTGGAAGCCGTGGTGCACGAGGACGGCGGCTGAGCGGCGGTTACTTCACTTCGCCGCGTCGCGCCTTAACTGCTCATCCAGTGCCTGCAACTGCGCGGGCGTGCCGACGTTTTCCCACCGCCCGTCGTAGAGTTCGCCGCTCGCCAGCCCGCGCGCGATGGTTTCGCGGTAGCAAGGCGTGAGCGGGCACCGCGTTCCACGTGGCAATGCGCGAAACATCCGCGTGTCGTAAAGCGCGATGCTGCCGAAAGTGAGCCGCGGTTGTGCCTCGTTCGACACGACACCGTCTATCAGGCCAAAGTCGCCTTCCGGATGAAACGGCGGGTTGGGCACCAGCACCAGATGCATGCCCGGTTCCGGCAGCGCCGCCAGCCGCCCGGCATGCGCATGCAATGCCGCGTAAGCGAAATCGGCATATACGTCGCCGGCCACGCCCAGGAAAATTTCACTTTCAGCGCCGTCTTCCAGCAACGGCAAGGCCTGGGCAATTCCGCCGGCTGTTTCCAGCGCGTCATGTTCCGGCGAATAGCGCAACTGCACGCCCCAGCGCGAACCATCGCCGAGTGCCGCTTCGAACTGCTCGCCGAGCCACGCGTGATTGATCACGATGGTCCGGAAGCCGGCCTTCGCCAGCCGCTCGATCTGCCACACGATCAGCGGTTTGCCGCCGGCCGCGAGCAGCGGTTTCGGGGTGCGGTCGGTCAGCGGACGCATGCGTTCGCCGCGTCCGGCGGCGAAGATCATCGCTTTGGTGAGAGACGTCGTCATCTGTGAGGCGGTCAGAACGTGTAGCCGACTTCGTCGGCGCGGCCTTCCAGGTCGTCCAGCAACCTGGCGAACGGCCCGAGCGGCCGGTAACGCGCGGCGACCTTGCGCGCATAACCGATGAAGCGCGGCAAGTCCTTCATGTAATGCGGCTTGTGGTCCCGGTAGTGGATGCGGCAGAACAGGCCGAGCACCTTGATATGCCGTTGCAGGCCCATCCATTCGAGCTGCCGGTAGAACTCGCCAAAATCGGCATCCACCGGCACGCCGGCCTTTCTCGCGCGTTCCCAGTAGTACACGAAGCAGTCGAGCTCGAACTCCTCGTCCCAACTGACGAACGCATCGCGCAGCAGCGACGCCACGTCATACGTGACCGGTCCGTAGACGGCGTCCTGGAAGTCGAGCACGCCGGGGTTCGCCGGATTGGGCTCGGGCATCACCATCAGATTGCGCGGCATGAAATCGCGCAGCATGAAGACCTGCGGTTGCGCCTGGGCGCTCGCGATCAGCAGTGCAAAGGTACGATCGAGCACTCCACGGGTTTTCTCGTCCACCTCACGGCCCAGATGGCGGCCGATGAACCATTCCGGCAGCAGCTCCATTTCGCGGCGCAGGAAGGCTTCGTCGAAGGGCGGCAGCACGTCGGGCTGGGAGGCGAGCTGCCAGCGGATCAGCGCGTCGAGGGCGTCGCGCATCAGCGGGCGGGCGTTGTCCGGATTCAGCGCGGCCAGATACGAGGTAGTGCCGAGATCGGTGACGAGCATGAAGCCGGCGTCGAAATCCGCCTCCAGCACGCGCGGCACGTTGACGCCGGCCGCGCTCAGCAGCTTCGCAATCTGCACAAATTCGCGGCACTTTTCCGGCGGCGGGGCGTCGACGGCGATCAGCGTGGTGGCCGCGGCGTCTTCCGCTTCCTTACCCACGAGGCGGAAATAGCGCCGGAAACTGGCGTCGCTGGAGGCGGGCGCGAGCGTCGCAAGGTCGAGTGCATAACGGTTCGCGTGGCTGTCCAGCCAGGCGGCGAGCAGTTGCAGGCGGGTGTCGGGGGCGTGGGGAGCGGGGGGCAGCGTCATGTAAACCGGAAGGCAAATTCTTGGGGGCAACGTCTTGCCATATAATACCCCACGACTTTTTTGACGCGACTCACGCTGGCTTTCGCTCACCCCGCTTCACCGCCCGCCGCATCGTTCGACCGGTTGTAAATTTTCACTGATGGGTAGCCGACCATCACGGCCGGGCTGCGCAGGCGCAAAAGGGTGAGGACAGGAGCCGGCGGCTGGGCCGATTCGCCAAACGATACATGCCGCCAAGACAGCTTTCCCAAACGACCCCCTTTCGTGGCGGCGTACCCCGCAGAAGGCGGCTCGTCGCGGCGTTGATTGCCGTGCCGGGCCTGATGCCCGCGCTTTCGCACGCCCAGTTGTCGGGCGACGCCGCGCAGGCGCAGCCTCTCGACGCGCCGTGGGGCATGCGGCTCGCCCCGCAGCTTCAGGAGCACCCGCTGGCGCCGGGCCAGAGCGCGGCGACCTTCGTGCTTGGCGACAAGACCGACGGCACGTCGAATCAGGACCTGGCCGCCAAGGGTTCCGCCGAAGTGCGCCGTCCGACCTTCACGATCAAGGGCGACGCGCTGCATTACGATCAAGACACCGATATGGCCGACGCATACGGCAAGGTGTCGGTGATCAACAACGGCGCGACCTTCCAGGGGCCCGAAGCGCACATGCAGGTGGATTCGAGCGAAGGCTATATGACGTCGCCGAAGTATCACTTCAACGTGACGGGCGGCTCGGGTAGCGCGGAGCGGGTCGACATGCTCGACAACGAGCGCTCGGTCTTCTCGCAAGGCACCTACACGGCGTGCCAGTGCGAGAGCCATCCCTCGTGGTACATCCGCGGCAGCGAATTCGATTTCGACACCGGCGCCGACGAAGGCGTCGCGCACAACGGCGTGCTGTTCTTCGAGGGCGTGCCGATCTTCGGTTCGCCGTGGCTGTCGTTTCCGCTTTCCGGCGCACGGCGCAGCGGCTTCCTGCCGCCGACGTTTTCGATCGGTTCGACCAACGGCATCGAAATCAACCTGCCGTATTACTTCAATATCGCGCCGAACCGCGATTTGCTGTTGACGCCGAACTACATTTCGAAGCGCGGTCTGGAGTTGAACGAGTCGTTCCGCTATCTCTCGACCAATTATTCCGGCCAGATCAGCGGCACGTTCCTGCCGAACGACGAGATCACCAAGACCAACCGTTACGCGCTGTTCATCCAGCACAACCAGAATTTCGGTAACGGCTTTGGCGGCTACGTTTATTACAACAAGGTCTCGGACAACACCTTCCCGGAAGACCTGGGCTCGGTGTCCAGCCAGATTCTCAACGGCACCCAGCTGCTTTACCAGCAGGAAGCCGGGCTGACGTACAACAACGGCCCGTGGTCGGTGCTGGCGCGCGAACAGAACTGGCAGACGCTTTACCCCTCGGTTGCGCCTTACGGGCGTGAACCCGAACTGAATGTGCAGTACAACCGCTACAACGTGGGCGGTTTCGACTTCGGCGCGACCGGTGACTTCTCGCGCTTTCGCATCACCACTGCGGACTCGACCGAAGGCGATCGCATCACCTTCGATCCCTACGTTTCGTATTCGGTGGTCGGCCCGGGTTACTTCGTCACGCCGAAGGTGCAGTGGCACTTCGCGTCGTATGACCTGAGCAACATCGGCACGGGCTCGTTGCCGGGGCAGCCGAAGAACTTCACGGAGTCGGTGCCGACCTTCTCGTTCGATACGGGGCTGATTTTCGAGCGCTCGGTGCGGCTGTTCGGGCAGGATTACATCCAGACCCTCGAGCCGCGCCTGTATTACGTGTACACGCCGTATCGCAACCAGTCGTTTGCGCCGCTGTTCGACACCGCGGACGCCGACTTCGGCCTCGCGGAAATCTTCACCCCGAACACTTTCGTCGGCGACGACCGGGTGGCCGACGCCAACCGCCTGACCGCGGCGATCACCACGCGCTTCATCAACCCGGCTACGGGCGACGAGCGCGCGCGCTTCGTGCTCGCGCAGCAGTATTACTTCCAGGATCAGCGGGTCACGCTGCTGCCGACGCAAACCCCGGCGCAGGCCACCCATTCGGACCTGATCGCCGGGGCGTCGGTGAAGCTCGGAGCCGGTTTCGCTTCGGAAACCGCGCTCCAATATAATGCCGACAACAACCGGCTGACGCAGAGCAGTATCGGCTTCGGTTTCAGCCCGGCAACGGGCAAGGTGCTGAATCTCGCCTACGTCTATACGCGTGCCGATACGACGCTGGACAACACCCCGGTCAACCAGCTCACTATTTCGGGACAGTGGCCGCTGACGCACCACGTGTATAGTGTGGCGCGCCTGAACTACGATCTGCAGGGGCACCGGATCATCGACAGCCTGATCGGCCTGCAATACGACGCGGACTGCTGGGTGCTGGGTCTGGGCGTGCAGCGTTACGCGGACGGGATCAACCAACTCGGTCTTCCGACCCAGGGCACGCGGTTCCTCGCGCAAATCACGTTCAAGGGCTTGTCGAGCATCGACAATGGCTTGATCCAGGCGTTCCGCAGCGGCGTGCCCGGCTATACGCCGTTGCCGCCGCCGCCGGCGCCGCAGGCCCGTTTTACCAATTACGACTGACCGTTATCCGATCACCTAAAATGTGTAAAGACGGGCGGGGCGCGCCCGACATCATTGGAGTATCTGTGGGAATCATGAAAAAGCTTCGCTTGGCATCGCTTGCGGCCGGTCTCGCCGCTGCGGCCTCTTTCCTGTCGGTCGCGCCGGTGCAGGCGCAGGATCTTCCGAACTCCGCGGCGCAGCAGGCCCAGGCGGCGGCCAACGGTCAGACGGTCGATACGATCGCCGCCGTGGTGAACGACGGCGTGATCACGCAGCGCGAGCTGGATGAACGGGTCGGCCTGATCTCGCATCGTCTTCAGCAGCAGAATGCGCCGGTTCCGCCGAGCGACCAGCTGCGCCAGCAGGTGCTGAACCAGATGGTGCTGGAACGCGTCCAGCTGCAGCGCGCCAAGGAAGACGGCATCACCGTCGACGATTCGGCCGTGCAGAAGACGCTCGAGCGCCTCGCCGCGGCGAACAATCTGCCGCTCGACGTCTACCGCTCGAAGATCGAGGCTCAGGGCGTGCCCTGGAGCACCTTCACGCGCGACGCCCGCACGGAACTGACCTTGTCGCGTCTGCGCGAAAAGGAAGTGGACAGCAAGGTGACGGTGTCGGACGCTGAAGTGGCCAATTACATCGCTAGTCAGCGCGGACCGAACGCCGGCCTGACGAGCGACCTGCACCTCGAACACATCCTGATCAAGGTGCCGGACAACGCCGCGCAAAGCGACATCGTCGCGGCCGAGCAGAAGGCTCAGGCCATCCTGAAGCAGGCAACGGGCGGCGACACGAAGTTCGAGAAGCTCGCCAAGTCCGATTCGCAGGCGGCCGATGCCTCGAAGGGCGGCGACATGGGCTTCCAGTCCACCTCGCAACTGCCGCCGGAGTTCGTCAAGGCGGCCACCACGCTGCGTCCGGGGCAAGTCAACCCGGATCTGATCCGCACCGCGAGCGGCTTCGAGATCATGCGTCTCGTCGAGCGTCGCGCGGGTCAGGGCGCGGCCAGTTCCGACTCCACCCACCTCACGCAGACCCACGTGCGCCACATCCTGCTGCGCGTCGGCGACGGTATGTCGGAGCCGGCGGCCCGTCAGAAGCTGCTCGACATCAAGCAGCAAATTGCGGCCGGCGGCGACTTCGCCAAGTTTGCCCGCACCTATTCGCAGGACGGTTCGGCCTCGCAAGGCGGCGATCTCGGCTGGGTCAGCCCGGGCGAAACCGTGCCGGAATTCGAGCGCGCCATGAACGCCTTGCAGGACGGCCAGATCAGCGAGCCGGTGCGCAGCGAATACGGCTACCACCTGATCCAGGTGTTGGGCCGCCGCGACGCGGAAGGCTCGGTCGCGCAGCAGATGGATCTGGCGCGTCAGGCCATCGGCCAGCGCAAGGCGGAACAGGCCTACGCAGACTGGCTGCGCGAACTGCGCGATACGGCTTACGTCGACGTCAAGGTCGGCAAGCCGAGCCTGCAGTAAGCATCATGACGAGCGCTGCCCAACCGTCCCATGCCCCGCTGCAGATTGCGATCACGACCGGCGAACCTGCCGGCGTCGGTCCCGAACTGACCGCGCAGGCGCTGGCGGGGGCGGCCGCTCATTGGCCCGGCGCGCAGTTCGTCGTGCTGGGCGACAGCGACCTGCTCGCGGCGCGTGCTCAGGCGGTCGGCGTGGATTGGGCGGCGCTGTTGGGAGCCGCTCGCGGGGTTAGCGGCAGCATCGGCAGCGGTGCTGGGAACGAGCGGATCCGTGTGCAGCATGTGCCGCTTGGGGTGCCGTCGCAGGCGGGCAAGCTCGACGCGGCCAACGGTCGCTACGTGCTGAATCTGCTGGATAGGGCCATCGACGGCGCCGTGGCCGGCCAGTTCGACGCCGTCGTCACCGCGCCGCTGCAAAAGAGCACCATCAACGATGCCGGCGTGCCGTTCACCGGCCACACGGAGTATCTCGCCGAACGCACCCACACGCCGCACGTGGTGATGATGCTGGCCGGCACCGGCCCGCGGCCGCTGCGCGTCGCGCTGGCCACCACCCACCTGCCTTTGAAAGACGTGGCGGCGGCGCTGACGATCGACGGTATCGTCGGGACGCTGCGCATCATCGACCACGACCTGCGCCACCATTTCGGCTTGCCGGCGCCGCGCATCCTCGTGACCGGCCTGAACCCGCATGCGGGCGAAAACGGCTATCTGGGACACGAGGAAATCGATGTAATCGCGCCCGCCCTGAAGCAGGTGAACAGCGAGGGCATCGACGCCCGCGGCCCGTATCCGGCCGACACGCTGTTCCAGCCGCGTTATCTGAACGAAGCGGACTGCGTGCTCGCCATGTTCCACGATCAGGGCCTGCCGGTCCTGAAATACGCGACCTTCGGCGAAGGCATCAACGTTACGCTCGGCTTGCCGATCATCCGCACTTCCGTCGATCACGGCACGGCGCTCGATCTCGCCGGCACCGGCCGCGCGGACGCGGGCAGCCTGATGGCCGCGATCGACACCGCCGTCTCGATGGCGCGCCACCGTCGCGCCGCCTGATTTTTCCGTTCCTTTTTTTGTAGCGTCTTTCGATGTCCACCAGCAGACAGCACCAGGGCCATTTCGCGCGCAAGCGTTTCGGACAGAATTTTCTGGTCGATATGGGCGTGATCGATTCGATCGTCGACGTGATTCGTCCGCAACGCGGCGAACGCATGGTCGAGATCGGGCCGGGGCTCGGCGCGCTCACCGAGCCGCTGATCGAGCGCCTCGCCACGCCGGAGTCGCCGCTGCACGCGGTCGAACTGGACCGCGATCTGATCGTGCGTCTGCAGAAGAAATTCGGCGCTCTGCTGGAACTGCATTCGGGCGACGCGCTCGATTTCGATTTTGGCTCGCTGGCGCTGCCGGACGCCAAACCAACCCTGCGGATCGTCGGCAATCTGCCGTACAACATTTCGAGCCCGCTGCTGTTCCATCTGACGTCGTTCGCGCATTGCGTGATCGACCAGCACTTCATGCTGCAGAACGAAGTCGTGGAGCGGATGATCGCGGAGCCGGGCAGCAAGGCGTTCAGCCGCCTCTCCGTGATGCTGCAGTACCGCTACGTGATCGACAAGCAGCTCGACGTGCCGCCCGAGGCCTTCCAGCCGCCGCCCAAGGTCGATTCGGCGATCGTGCGGATGATTCCATTCGCACCGCACGAGTTGCCCAAGGTCGACGAGCGGGTGCTCGGCGAAGTTGTGACCGCGGCGTTCTCGCAGCGTCGCAAGATGTTGCGCAACACGCTGGCGGCGTTTCGCGACAAGGTGGATTTCGAGGCGCTCGGCTTCGATCTGCAACGCCGCGCCGAGGACGTGCCGGTGGCCGAATATGTGCGGGTGGCGCAGATCCTGGCGGGTTGAGCGCGACGTTGTGAGTCTTACCAGATAGCTGACGAAAGCGACAATCGCCGGCTGACGCGCGTGGCCCATACCGCGTACCACCACCGCCGTCGTCGCCGCCTCACCCTCAGCTTCACCAGCTCCAGCGCGCGCCGACGTTCCCCTCGACCACGCTGCGATGCGCCCCGTTCACATTGGTCGTATAGCCTGCCGAGGCATAGACGCTGCCGCGCGTGCTGAGGTGGGCGGCAATGCCGAGGCCGAACTCGGCGGCGGTTGCCGGGACGGAGGTCGGCAGCGTGGTGCTGCCGGCGAAGGTGATTTCGTCGGTGCCGTTGAAGTAGCGCCACAGATTGGCGCGCAGGTACGGTTCCCACACCGCGCCGGCGGCTTGGAACTTGCCGTCGAGCCGCAAGCCGAGGCGGCCGATCAGCCCGTTGGCGGAATGAAACGACACGCTTGAAATGCCGTCGTTGAGGTCGTCGATCGAGGTGTGCTGCCAGATCAACTGGGCTTGCGGCTCGAGGCTCAGGTGAGCCGGCAGCGGAATCGGCAGCCCGGCTTCGACAGAGCCGGCCTCCGTATAGCCATGCGTCGAGGCGCCGATGTTCTCGTAGGACATCGGGCTGATGGTCAGCGAACTGCCCATGACGACTGCGTCGGTGTACCAGCCGCCGGGGCCGATGTGGGTCCAGTAGCCGCCGGCGCTGTAGGCGTTGATAGAAAGGCGTCCCGCCGCGTAGTTCGGAAAGCCGAGGGCGAGGCCGCTCACGTCGCCTTGCGCGCGGGCAAAGCCCAGGATCAGGCCATAGTGATCGCGCTGGCCGCCCGGCGTCGCGCTGGCGTAGAGGTCCTGGCCGATCTGCATACCGCCGATCGTGCCGCTGAATTCCGGATTGACCGCGCCGCCATTGCTGAGCGTCGCGTGTTCGCCCCAGATGCGGGTCCACGAGGCCGGCAGCGCGCCGGTTTCGGTCAGCAGCGACTGTGCGCCCTCGCGATCGTGGAAGGTGCCGATCTGTTCGATGCCGAGTTCGCGGGTCAGTTCGGGGACTTCGGCATAGACCGGGGCTTCCATGCGGTAGAGCGGCGTCGGCGCCGATCCTGCCGGAGGCGGGGCGGGCATCGGCGGCGTGCCGCCGGCGGCTAGCGGGCCGGAGGGGGATGGCGCAGGAGTGGGCGTTGGAGTTGGTGTCGGAGCCGGCGTTGGAGTTGGAGTTGGAGTTGGCGTAGGCGTAGGCGTAGGCGTCGCCGCCAGACTCGAACGCAGATACCAGTTGTCCCCGGTCCCGGCGCTGACGCCGCCCTTGAACAGGTAGTACGTGTAGGCGCCGGCCAACAAAGGCTTCGGCAAGGTGAAGGCGCCTGCGGTGGTGGTTGCGCCATTGGTCGTCTGCACCACCAGGATTCCGTCTGCGACCGTCGCCGCGCCGACGCCGCCTACGTTCGTAATCCCCAGGGTCGTCGTTCCGGAACCGGTGCCTTGCACGATCACCAGTTTGTCGCTCGGCGACCCGTCGCCATTGAGCACGCTTTGCAACAGCAGCCTGCCGTTGAGCCCCACGTAGTTGCCGTTCACCACCAGCGCATCCGTGGTGCTGGTGCCGCCGTTGGTGAGGTCGATCGTGCCGGCATTGCTGAGCGTCACGAGCTGGCCGCTCACCGCCGGCGTGATGGCGGGGTCACCCAGACCACCGGCGAACAGCGTGCTGGTGGAATCGAGCGAGAGCGTGCCTGTCAGCGTGCCGCTGTTGCCGAGCGTCAGACCGTTGTTGTCGAGCGTGAGCTGACTGCCGCTGGTCGCATTGATGGTCGACCAGTTGGTGAAGCGGCTCAGTCCGCTTGCCTGGGTGTCGTCGAAGTTGAGCACGCTCGAAACGTTGCCGCCCGCCAGCAGCGGCACGCCGCCCAGATTGGCGTCGGTCAGGCCGGTGAGCGTGGCCGTGTCGTGGCCCGTGCCGAGGCGGATAAAGCCGGTGATCGTGCCGGCGCTCCAGTTGAGCGTGTCGTTGCCTGTGTCGGTAAAAATCGCGCGGCCGTTGCCGCCCGTAATGGTGCCGGTGTTGTTGATGGTCATGTCGATCGAGCCGGTTGCCGCAATCACCTCCGTCGTCGCGGATTCGAGCGTGCCGGTATTGTTGATGGTGGCGCCCGCGCCGGCAAACGAGAGCGTGACAAACTGCGCCGAGATCGTGCCGGCGTTGTTGAAGGTGCCGCCGCCATTCGCATCGAGGCCGTTGGCTGCCTTGCTGACGATGCTCGCGCCGGCTTCGTTGTTGAACGTGACGCTTCCCGCGATGAAGGCGCCGAGGCTGCCCGCACCGCTCACGGTGATGGAGCCTTTGTTGGTGATGAGGCCGGGCGCACTATCGTTCGAGACGATGCCGTCCGAGTCCACGCCCGAGGCGCTGATCGTGCCCGCGTTCGTGAGGATGTTGTTACCCGGGCCGCCGACTGTGCCGCCGTTGGCATACATGCCGGGCGCGCCGTCGCCCGTCGTCGTGATCGTGCCGTTGTTAAGGAGCGTGTCGTTGTTGGTGAGCGTCGCCATGCCGGCCGCGCCCTGGCCAGCCGTCGAAAGATGTCCGTTGTTGGTCAGGGAGCCGCCGCCGGCGCTCGACTGATCGGCCATCGCGTAGGCATTCGTGCCGCTGGTTTGAATCGTGCCGGCGGTGTCGTTGAGCAGCGTGACAGTCGGCGCGCTGTTGAACATGCCCACCGACGCGTTGCCGGTCGTTACGATCGAGCCGCGATTGGTCAGCACGTCGTGGCCGGCGCCGCTGCCCTGGGCGGAAATGCCGTTGACGTTGTCCCCCGTGATGCTTAGTGATCCCAGGTTAGTCACCGTGCTGCCGTCATACACGAGGATGGCATTGTTGCCATTGATCGCGAGTTGGGCTCCCGCCAGCACGTTGACCGAGACGCCGGTGCTGCCGCTTGCGGCGATGACCGGTGTAGTCGAAGGATTCGGCGGGAGCGTGCTGCTGCACGTGACGGTTTGTCCGCTCACTGGCGTGGGATTGTCACAGGCGGCCAGCGCCGGCTGCGCGCGCAAAAGAATCAGGACTCCCAGGCTAGAGGAGAGCGCCTCGAATAAACGGCTGGGTGCCAACGGCACAAACGCGCGGCGCATAAGTCTCTCCATAAGGGGCCGGCGCTGCCGATGCCCGCAGGTTCGCTTACATGCAGTGCCGCCTCTATGGGCGTTGTGTGGTGAGAATGCCGCGCGTGGTGTGAGTCAGAATAGCTAACGTGTTGAGGGCGCGCAATGTCCAAATGTATAGAGCGCAGGCACTATTGCAGCGCCTCTAAACGACGGCGCGATTGTTGCGGATCCAGCAGCACGAAGCCGGCCAAACCGGCTGTCAGCAGTAAGGCGCCGGTGATCGCGAAGCCGGTTTCGTAGCCGTGCGCGCCGCTCGTCGCGCCGAGCAGCTTGCCCATTGCGAACGGCCCCACGAGACCCGCCGTGGTGGTGATCGAGTTAGTGATGGCGAGCAGTGCGGCGCGCTGGCCCGCAGGTACCACTTCCGCCACCAGCATCGGGCCGAACGTGAAGGTCTGGATGGCGAGCGCGCTGGCGAGTCCCATCAGCGTGACCTTGATGAACGGCGGCATGCCGGAAAACAGCGCGCAGTAGGCCAATCCGCTTACCACGCAGACGGCGCTGATAAGCGTGCCGCGTGCGCGCCGCGACGGTACACCGCGCTTGAGCAGCCGATGCGAGAAAAATGCCAGCGCGATGCCAAGCGGAATCTGCGCGGCCACTTGCGCCGCGAATAGCCAGCCGGCCTGGGTGGCGGCGAAGCCGAGACCGAGCCGGAAATACGCCGGCACCCAGGTAAAGCCGATGGCGATCACCGCATACCCGACGAAACATTGCAGCATCACGCCAATCACGGTGCGGTCGGCCAGCAGCGTCCGATAGCGCAGGCGCGGTTTCGTTCGGGGCGTGGCGGGTGTTTTGGTCCGTGGCGTCGCTTTTACGGTGGTGGAGAGGGCCGGTACCGCTTGCAACCGGTGACCGGTCTTGCCGACGCACAGCCACAGCACGGTCCACGCAGCGCCCACCATGCCGAGCGTGAGGAACGTGGCATGCCAATGCCAGCGTTCGGAGATCCAGGTGAGCAGCGGCCCCGCAACGATGACCCCGGCCGTTGCGCCTTGCTGAACAATCGTGGTGGGCAGGTTGCGTTCGCGATCGTCGAACCACGTGTAGACCACATGCAGCGCCAGCGGCGACGCCGGCCCTTCGCCCGCGCCTAGCACGATGCGGCACAGCAGCAGAACAGCGAAACTGCTCGGCCACGCGAGCGGCAACTGCGCGCAAGCCCAGACGAGAGCGAGCGCTGCCAGCAGCCATTTCATGCTGAGGCGGTCGGCGAACAGCCCGACCGCGATGCCCGACAGCGAAAACAGCACGAAGAACGCGCTGCCGACGAGGCCAAACTGAGCGTGCGTCAACTGCATGTCGTGCATCATCGGGATCGCGACGAGACCGAGCACGGCCTTGTCGGCGAAGTTGATCAGCATGAACAGAAACAGCGCAGTGACGATGACCCAGCGGCGAGCCCGCGCCCGCTCGAAATGCGCGGCGGCGACGGGTGGCGCGGCGGGTTCCTCAGGTGCGGCATGGGCCGATGCGAGCCGTGAGCTATTTGCCTCAAGCATTCAATACTCCTGAGGGTGTCTGGCATGAAGGCGCGCGATGGCCGTGCCATGCGCAATGCGGCGGGATGAGCAAGCTCTGTCTCCTGATTCTGTATGGTGCGGCCGATGCGGTCGCGATGCCGGCCGGATGGACACACGGCTGGCATCTGAAATATTTGCCCATTTGAGGTGGTATAAACGAATTATTCAAGTGCAATCTGCTTATCGGAACCTTGCAAAACATGCATGAGATCAATTCACGCCGGCTGACCCACCTGATTGCGCTTGCCGAAGAGGGCAGCTTCGCGCGCGCCGCCGAGCGCGTGCATCTGAGCCAGCCCGCGCTGAGCCGCAGCATTCAGGCGCTGGAAGAAGAATTGGGCATGAAGCTGTTCGACCGTGCCGCGCGCGGGGTGGCGATGACGGCGGCCGGCCGGCTGCTGGTCGAACGGGCGCGGCGCGTGCTGTTCGAGACGCGCTGTCTGTTTCGCGATGTCGAATTGCTCAAGGCACATGAACTGGGCGAGGTCCGTATCGGGCTCGGGCCTTATCCGGCGGTCGTGCTGTTGCCGGATTTGCTGGTGGAGTTTTCGCGGCGCTTTCCGAAGATCAAGGTCTCGATCGAACTCGGCGAAGGCGACGCGCTGCTGGGCAAATTGCGCGCTGAACAGATCGACTTTCTGGTGACCGACCGGCGCGTGCCGCCCGTGACGCCGGATGTCGCCATGCAGCGCCTGCCGCGCCATGATGGCGGCTGGTTCGTGCGGCCCGGACATCCGCTGCTGGCGCGCGGGGTCGTGCCGCTTGCCACCTTGCGCGAGTTTCCACTGGTGTCGGTGACGCTGCCCGCGTTTATGAAGGATGCTCTGCATCGTCTGCTGAAATACCGCGCTCACGAACAGATTCCGCTACAGGTCGAGTGCAACGATGTGGCGGTGCTGAAGGACGTGGTGGCGCAGACAGACGCGGTATTGTTCGCCACCGGCTCGGCGGTGCGGCGCGATCTCGAAACGCGGCGGCTCGCTCGCATCGCATTGAAGAATCCGCCGCGGCTGAGTCTCGAATTCGCGCTCGTCTATCTGGCGGAGCGCACGCTGTCGCCCGCGGCCAGCGCCGCACTGGAGCTCGCCGAGCAGATCATGGATGAGGCCAACCGCGCCGCGCAGCACGGCTTGCACGCCGACGTGCCGGTTCAGGACTTACCCTGAGTGCGGTTGACAAAGCCAGCCCGATCCACGACGATTCGGAATCCAGATTCCGGTTTAAGGCGGTTCAGTCGTCTGCCTTGCCTCTCCTTGACATGATGTCGAAAGCCGCATGACCAGCACGCCAGCGCGCAAGCGCGAATCCTTTGCCCTCGCGGCACCGCGTCAGACCCGCAGCCAGGTCGGTCTTGCGAAGATGCTGCAAGCCGGCCGCGAATTGATCGAGGCGAGCGGCAATCTCGACGATCTGTCCATCAACGATATCGTCGAACGCGCGGGCACTTCGATCGGCGCGTTCTACCGTCGTTTCGACAACAAGGACGCCTTCTTCGAAGTGGTCCAGGACCGGGTGATGGCCGAGGGCCTTGTGTACGTGCGCGAGATGCTCGAGCGCGACCCGGTGTGGCGGTCCAATGACGCCAGCGCGCTCGCCGACGCCATGGTGGCGTTCTACGTGCTGGTGTTCCGGCGCAATCGCGGGCTCTATCACGCGTCGCTGTTGCGCTCTTCGCAACTCAAGCCGAACTGGGATGCCGCCAAGGAGGCCAATCGCGAGGTGCTGGCATTGCTGGCGCCACGTCTTGTCGACGCGCTGCTTGCGGTGCGTGGCGCGTCCGCTTCACAGGCGGCGCTCGACTTCGAAGTGCGCGCGTCGGTGCAGATGATCAATGGCCTGCTGGTGAACAGCATCCTGAACGATCCGGGGCCGTTGTCGCTGGCGAGCCGGCGTTTGCGGCCGTGGCTGCAAACGGCGTTTCGCCGCAACCTCGGGCTGCCCGGCGGCTGATTTTTTTGTGTAAAAAACGGAACCAGAATTCCGTTTCCGATTTATGAGAGACGGCCATCCGCAGATATGGCCAGCTTTATCCGAGGAGATATCGAATGACCCGTTGTTGCCCCGCGACTCTTCGCAATCCCGCTTTCGACGCGCCTCACGTGGGCGAGCCGCTCGACGTCGCCTTCGATGCCGGCGTCAATCTCGCCTACGCCGTTGCCGCGCCGACCGTGCCGCCACGGCTTACCGAACATTCGCGCCGCATGGCGCAGCGCATTTACCGCGTCGCCGAGCGCGTGTATTGCGCGGTGGGTTATGCGATTGCCAACATCATCTTCGTGGTGGGCGACGACGGCATCGTGGTGGTGGATGCGACCGAAGCGGTGTCGGCGGCAAAGCGGATCTACGAAGACTTTTGCGCCATCGATCCGCTCCATGCCGAATTGCCGGTGAAGGCGGTGGTCTATACGCACAACCACACGGATCACACCGGCGGCGTACGCGCTTTCGTCGACGAGGCCGCGCTCGAAGCGGGGCGCATCGAGATCATCGCGCATCGCACGTTGATGGATACGGTCATCAACAACGCCAATCTGGTCGCGCCGATTCTCGCCACCCGCTCCGCCTACAGCTTCGGCACGTTGTTGCAGCCGGGCCCGACGGGTAAGGTCAACGCGGGCATCGGGCCGGTGCTGATCGCCGAGCCGGCGAGCTTTTTTGCGCCCACCCGTGTGTTCGACGACGCGCTCGATATCGAACTGGCCGGCGTGCGCTTCCAGTTTCGCTACGCGCCATCCGAGGCGGACGACGAGATCGTGATGTGGCTGCCGGATCTCGGCGTGCTGCTGTCGGCGGAAGTGATCCAGGGCGAGTGCCTCGCCAACGTCCACACGCTGCGCGGCACGCGTTATCGCGATCCGGTGCGCTGGTATCAGACCATCGACATGATGCGCGGCTTCAATGCCACCCACATGGTGCCGGCGCATGGCCGGCCAGTGTCAGGCGCGGCGGCGGTGGCGGACGTGCTGACGGTGTATCGCGATGCCATCCAGTTCATTCACGACCAGACCATCCGTCACATGAACTTCGGCATGACGCCGGACGAACTCGCGGAGGCGATTCCCGCCTTGCCGCCGCATCTCGCGCAACACGCGTGGCTCGGCGAATACTACGGCACGGTCAAGCACTCGGTGCGGCAGGTGTATTCTGGACAGCTCGGCTGGTTCGACGGCGATCCGGCCTCGCTCGATCCGTTGCCGCGTACCGAGCGCGCGCGCCGCACGGTGGCGATGATGGGCGGCACGCAGACGGTGCGCGCCGCCGCCCGCGTGGCGTTGGGCGACGCCGACTGGCGCTGGGCCGCGGAACTGTCGACGCTGCTGGTACGGCTCGACCTCGACGACACCGATGCCCGCAAGATCAAGGCGGAGGCGTTGCGCGAACTGGGCTATCGCACCGAGAACACCAACTGGCGCAACTGGTACCTCAGCGCGGCGCGCGAACTCGAACGCGCCTACGACGATCTGCCCTTTGCGGGCAGCGCGAGCCTGGCGTCCAGCGACGTCTTGCGCGCGCAGCCGTTGCGCAATGTGTTCCAGCGCTTTAGCGTGTGCATCGACCCGGCGCGTTGTGTCGATCTGCACGAAACATTAGTATTCCGTATTACGGACCGGGACGAAACTTACGCGCTCGAACTGCGCCGCGGCGTGTTGCAGGTTCATGAGGGCGCACCTGCGAGCGCGGATCACACGCTGCAACTGGCGCTCGATACGGCGACCTTGTACGGACTTCTGCGCGACGTCGCAGGACAGTTGCCCGCCAAACTCGAAAGCGGTGCGATCAAGCTGGAACGCGGGGCGTTTGAAAAGCTGAGGGTGTTCTTCGACAGCTTCGACCGGCCGATGCGGCGCATGCCAGCGCTCGCCAGCCGATAGACGCGGCCAACCCCGCACAAGGAGGAGATGAGGACATGGAAAAAATCTGGTTGAAGTCTTATCCGCCAGGTGTGCCGGCGGAAATCGACCCGACGCAGTTTGACTCGGTTGCGGATCTGCTTGAGCGTAGTTTCCGCGAGCATGCCGCGGCGCGTGCGTTTATCTGCATGGGCTGCGAGCTTACCTACGCGGAGCTGGACAATAAATCGCGCCATCTCGCCGCCTGGTTCCAGGCGCAAGGTCTCGCGCGCGGCGCGCGCATCGCCATCATGTTGCCGAACCTGCTGCAGTATCCGGTTGCAATGGCGGCGATCTTGCGGGCCGGGTATGTCGTCGTAAACGTGAATCCGCTTTATACGCCGCGTGAACTCGAGCATCAGCTAAACGATAGCGGCGCCGAGGCGATCGTCATACTCGACACCTTTGCCGCCACCTTGCACACCGTGCAGGCGCGCACGGCGGTGCGGCATGTCGTGATGACGTCCGTGGGCGAGATGATGGGCGCAAGCCTGTTTCTGCCCGACGACGCTATGTCCGCCGGCAGTGCATCGCATTCGCGCGTGAGTCTCGGGGACGCCATCGCGCGTGGCGCCGAATCGGGCTTCACGCCCGCGCGGATTTCCGCGAACGACGTGGCGGTGCTGCAATACACCGGCGGCACCACCGGCGTGTCGAAGGGCGCGACGCTATTGCATCGCAACCTCGTCGCCAACATCATTCAATCGGAACTGTGGCGCGAGCCGGTCTATCGCGATCGCACCGACATCGTCCAGTACATCACCGTCGTCGCATTGCCGCTTTATCACATTTTCGGATTGACGGTCTGCGCGCTGCTGTCGATGCGTTGCGGCGGCATGGGCATCCTGATTCCGAATCCGCGCGACCTTTCCGGCATGATCGAAGCGTTACGCGGTCACGCAATCAATTCGTTTCCAGGCGTGAACACGATGTATAACGCGCTGCTGAACGACCCGGCTTTCGCCACGCTCGATTTCTCGAAGCTCGTGCAGAGCACGGGTGGCGGAATGGCGGTGCAGCAGGCCGTCGCGCAGCGCTGGCAGGCGGTGACGGGCGTGCCGATTGTCGAAGGCTACGGGTTGTCGGAGACCTCGCCGTGCGCGACCACCAATCCGCCCACTGCGACCGCTTTTAACGGCACGGTCGGACTGCCGCTGCCGTCCACGGAAATATCGATCCGCGACGACGCCGGCCGCGAGCTGCCCGTCGGCGAGGCGGGCGAGATCTGCATTCGCGGGCCGCAGGTGATGGCCGGTTACTGGAATCGTCCCGACGAAACCGCGCGCGCCATGACCGCAGACGGCTTCTTCAAATCGGGCGATATCGGACTGGTGAACGAGGCCGGCTTCGTGAAGATCGTCGATCGGAAGAAGGACATGATCCTGGTGTCGGGCTTCAACGTCTATCCGAATGAAATCGAAGACGTGGTGGCAAAACATCCGGGCGTGTTCGAAGTCGTCGCGGTAGGCGTGCCGGACGAGCAGACGGGCGAAGCCGTCAAGCTGTTCGTCGTGAAGCGCGACCCGGCGCTCGCCGAAGCGGAACTGTTCGCTTTCTGCAAGGAACAGCTGACTAACTACAAGCGGCCCAAGGTCATCGAATTTCGTGCCGAGTTGCCGAAGACCAACGTCGGCAAGATATTGCGGCGCGTGTTGCGCGACGAGGCTGTCGCGAAGGCGTGACGGCGGCGATCTCTGCGACCATCGCGGTATCGGGCGGCTCATGCCAGGCTGCCCGAATGCCAGCAATGTCACGCGATTCCGGGTACATTTACGTCCTCGACATCAAGCAACGGGGAGTACACGATGCGCCTTCTACACACCATGCTCCGGGTGGGCAACCTGGACCGTTCCATCAAGTTCTACACCGAATTGCTCGGCATGAAAGTGCTACGCCGCAATGACTACCCGGAAGGCAAGTTCACGCTCGCGTTCGTCGGCTATGAGGATGAGAGCGAGGGCACCGTCATCGAGCTGACCCACAACTGGGACACCGAATCGTATGACCTGGGTAATGCTTTCGGCCACCTCGCGGTCGAAGTCGACGATGCTTACGCGGCTTGCGCCAAGATCAAGGAACAAGGCGGCACGGTCGTGCGCGAAGCGGGCCCGATGAAGCACGGCACCACGGTGATCGCATTCGTGACCGATCCGGACGGTTACAAGATCGAATTCATCCAGAAGAAGAAATAATCCGCGCGGGCGGCGCGCCGGCTCCTTGACGGCGCGTCCGTTGCCCGATGGTGCGGCAGGACGGGGCGCGGCAGGACGGCAATCACGGGCATCGACGATGAGCGACGCAAATCCCTATTTCGCGGAAATTCAGGCCGTCAACGCCGAGGTGCAAGCCTGGTACAACGGCACGGCGCCGGCGGGCGCGCTCGATCATCTGATGGCGCATTTTGCGGCGCAATTTTCGATGATCCTGCCGGACGGCGGAACCTTGGATTGGCCGATGCTGCGCGAGATTTTTTCCCAGTACGGCGGCGCGCGGCCGGACTTCAAAATCCAGATCACGGATAGCACGATCCTCACCCAATATCCGGGCGGTGCGGTCGTGACGTACATCGAACGGCAGTCGGACGGCGAGCACAACCGCAACGTGCGGCGCTCCACGGCGGTGCTGGAACTCGATGCGCACGGTACGGTGCGTTGGCGGCATTTGCAGGAGACGTTCTGCTCGGACCCGAAGTGAGCGACGCAACGCGTTTCCAGGCCCGCCTGAGCCGAGCACGCGCGCCGCGCTTCACTCTCACAAGGTAGGCAACAACTCCGGCGGATGATGCTTGAGCGTCTGGCGCGCTTCGCGGAATTCCGGAAAGATCGATTCGACCGTCTCCCAGAAACGCGGGCTGTGATTCATCTCACGCAGATGCGCGAGTTCATGCGCGACGACGTAATCGATAATCGACAGCGGGAAGTGAATCAGCCGCCAGTTGAGGCGGATCTTGCCGTCGCTCGAACAACTGCCCCATCGCGTCGCCGCTGACGACAGCGCGTAAGCGCGATAACTCACGCCCAGCTTTTCCGCGTAAATCACGAGGCGCTCGCCGAACACGCGCTTCGCTTCGCCTTGCAACCAGCCTTGCACGCGATCCTTGATCTGCTGTGGGTCAGCCTGTAGCGGCAATGGCAGCGCCAGCGCCGCCTGCTGTGCATCGAATGCGAGCGTGCCTTGCGGTGCGCCGAGCGTCACGCGCACGGGCTGGCCGAGATATGGCACCTGGGCGCCGTCCTTCCACTCGACACGCGGCAACGCACGTTGTTCGACGCGCGTTTGCCATTCGATCAGCTTGGTGAAAATCCAGCGCTGCTTTTCGCTGATAGCGGTTTCGATGTCCGCCAGCGTGACCCAACGTGGTGCGGTGATCATCAAACCACTGCTGTCGATCGCAAAGCCGATCGAGCGGCGCGACGAACGTTTGAGCTGGTAGTGCAGGGTCTGCGCGCCGAGTGTCAGGCTGCGCAGTTTCGAGCCGTCGGGCGCGCGTGGCGCATCCGGCTTCTGCGACGAAGACGGCGGGGACGGCGCAATGGCCGGCTCGGCGAAGAGCGGCAGATCGAGTTGCCGGCTATCGAGCGCCACAGCGGGCTGCGGCGTGGGAGACTTCTGCATCGGTTTCGGCTTCGCGCAATACGCGTCGACGCAATCCGCGCCGACTCAAATACGCCATCGTAGGCGTGGGCGCGTCAGATTCGGGCGGCGGCGGTCGTGCTATCCGCGGCACGGTACGCGGCAGGATCGATGCGACGCATTTCCGCTTCGATCCACGTTTCGACGCGCGTGTTCACTTCATCGGGTGTGAGCCCATTCGTGTCGATCGGCTTGCCGATCGACACTGTGACTATACCCGCATATTTGAGAAACGAGTTGCGAGGCCACACACGTCCCGCGTTGTGCGCAATCGGCACCACTGGCGCACCGGTCGCCACCGCGAAGCGCGCGCCGCCGGTTTTGTACTTGCCTTGTGTGCCGGTACGTGTGCGCGTGCCTTCCGGAAACATGATGACCCAGGCGCCTTCTTCCATGCGCGTCTTGCCTTGCCGGATCACGGACTCGAACGCGTACTTGCCGTCCTTGCGGTTGATGTTGACCATCTTCAGCAGACCAAGCGCCCAGCCGAAAAACGGCACGTACAGCAATTCGCGCTTGAACACGTAGCAGAGCGGGCGCGGCATCAAGGCGGGGAACGCCAGCGTCTCCCAGGCGGACTGATGCTTCGACAGCAACACGGCCGGCCCGTCAGGCAGATTCTCGTAGCCTTCGATGCGGTACTCGATGCCGTTAAGCCAGCGAACCACGGCGAGCGTGGAGCGGCACCAGCCGGCCGCCATCCAGTAGCGGCGCTCGGCACGCATGAACGGGAAGGCGAGGAAGCAGGCGATCGCATAGGGGACCGTGTAGACGACCAGGTAGATCAGCAGCAACAGCGAACGGAGAAAGCGCATCGGACGGGCAGGGTGAGGGTTAAGGACGCGCGCAGGTCACGTCAGACGTGTTCGGTGGAGAGGAAGTCGAGCGCGAAGGCGCGCAAGTCGTCGTGGACCTTGGTGCCTTCCGGCAGTCCGCCTGCGGCGAGCGTCTTGCGACCTTTGCCGGTCAGCACCAGATGGGTCGGAAAACCGAGCGCCGCGCCGGCCTGCAGGTCGCGCAGCGAATCGCCTACCACCGGTGTCAGGTCCGGGTCTGCTTCGAAGCGCTCGATGATCATCTTCAGCATGCCGGGTTTCGGCTTGCGGCACTCGCAGTGATCTTCCGCCGTATGCGGGCAGAAAAACACCGCGTCGATACGGCCGCCGACGGCCGCGACCATGCGATGCATCTTCAGATGCATCGCGTTGAGCGCGTTCATGTCGAACAGGCCCCGGCCGATACCCGACTGGTTCGTCGCAATCGCGACGCGATAGCCGGCCTGATTCAGCCGGGCAATCGCTTCGAGCGCGCCGGGCAGCGCGACCCATTCGTCCGGGGACTTGATAAACGCCTCGGAATCGACGTTGATCACGCCGTCGCGGTCGAGGACAACGACTTTTTTGGGAGGTGTCGGCATGGTTCGTCGGTTGTGTTGGGCGTCTGTTCGAGTCGCTGATTTTGGGTGATTTACGCGGCGAGCCTGGAGATGTCCGCGACGCAGTTCATCTGCTGATGCAGTGCGCCGAGCAAGGCCAGACGGTTCGCGCGCAACGCCGGATCTTCGGCGTTGACCATCACGTCGTTGAAGAAGGTGTCGACCGGTTCGCGCAGCGCGGCGAGCGCGGTCAGCGCGCCGGTGTAGTCGCGCGCGGCCAATTGCGACTGCACGCGCGGCGCCACCTGTTCAAGCTGGGCGTAGAGCGCTTTTTCCGCGGCTTCGATCAGCAGGCTGGGTTGTACGCCGCCCACCGCCGCGCCGTCCGACTTCTTCAGGATGTTCGAAATGCGCTTGTTCGCCGCCGCGAGCGAGGCCGCTTCGCTGAGTGACGAGAACTCGCGCACGGCATCGAGACGCGCCACGATGTCGTTCAGACGCGTGGGGTTGAGCGCCAGCACGGCGTCGATTTCACCGGCGGAATAGCCCCGCTCGCGCAGCAGGCCGCGCAGACGGTCCATGCAGAAATCGTAGATGGCCTGGGTCGAATCGGCGACGCCCGCTACGGCGGCAAATTGCGCGTATGCGCTGCGCAACAGCTCGACGAGATCGACCGGCAACTGCTTTTCGACGAGAATCCGCAGCACGCCGAGCGCGTGACGGCGCAGCGCGAACGGATCTTTTTCGCCCGTCGGTTGCAGACCGATGCCCCAGATGCCGACCAGCGTTTCGAGCTTGTCGGCCAGCGCGACGACGGTGCCGGTTGCGGTGGCCGGCAACGCATCGCCGGAGAAGCGCGGCTGATAGTGTTCCGTGCAGGCCAGCGCAACTTCTTCGGGCTCGCCGTCGTGACGCGCGTAGTACGTGCCCATGGTGCCTTGCAGCTCGGGGAATTCGCCGACCATGTCGGTGATCAGGTCGGCCTTGGCGAGCCGGGCGGCGCGTTTGGCGAGCGCGACATCCGCGCCCAGCAGCGCGGCAATTGCCCCCGCCAGGGCTTCGACGCGTTCGACGCGTTGCAGCGCCGAGCCGAGCTTGTTGTGATACACGACGTTGGCGAGCAGCGGCACGCGTTCGGCGAGCGGCTTCTTTTTATCCTGCTCGAAGAAGAACTTCGCGTCGGCGAGACGCGGACGCACCACACGCTCGTTACCCTCGACGATATCGCCCGGCGTCGCGGTTTCGATGTTCGAAACGATCAGGAAGCGCGAGCGCAGCTTGCCGGCGGCGTCGGTGAGTGCGAAATACTTCTGGTTCGTCTGCATGGTCAGGATCAGGCATTCCTGCGGCACTTGCAGGAACTCGTCCTCGAAACGGCAGGTGTACACCACCGGCCATTCGACCAGCGACGTCACTTCGTCGAGCAGCGCCTCGGGCATCACCACCTGGTCGCCCTCGGCCTGCGCGAGCAGTTGCGTGCGGATGGCTTCCTTGCGGTCCGCGAAGCTCGCCACCACACGGCCCTTGTGGCGCAGCGTTTCAGCGTAGCTGTCGGCGTGCTGGATCTGCACGAAGCCTTCGGAGAGGAAGCGATGGCCGAGCGTGGTGTCGTCAGCGTCGATGCCGAGCGCGCTGACCGGCACGATCTGTTCGCCGTGCAAGGCGGTCAGACGCTGCGCCGGACGCACGAACTGGATATTGGTGCCGTCCGGACGCTGGTACGTCATGACCTTCGGAATCGGCAGCTTCGCGACCTTCAGCGTTTCGTCGAGCGCGGCTTGCAGGCCTTCGGCGAGCGTCGCGCCGGGTGCGGCGTAGCGCAGAAAGAAGGCGTCGGTCTTGCCGTCGGAGGCGCGTTCGAGGTCGCTCACCTGGAAGTCAGGGAAGCCGAGCGCCGCGAGTTTCTTGGCGAGCGGCGCGGTGGGCTGGCCGTCTTTGTCCAGCGCGACGGAAACCGGCAGCACTTTTTCGCGCACGTGCTTTTCCGGCGCGACGTTGCGCACATTCTTGATGGTGACCGCGAGACGGCGCGGCGTGGCGTAGCGTTCGAACGACAGTTCGCCTTCGATCAGGTCGCGCGCCGCGAGGTGCTGGGCGATACCTTCGGCGAACGCGTCGCCGAGACGCGCGAGCGCCTTGGGCGGCAATTCCTCGGTCAGCAGTTCGACGAGGAGGGTGGCGTGTTGGGGATGAGTCATCTGTTCGTGTTCTCGTCAGTCCGGGTCGATCTTGCGTTCGACTTTGAGCGGCGGCGCCCAGGCGGGCATCGCGGCGTCCTGTTCGTCGGTCGTGAGGCCGGGCACACCGTGGACCGGATTGCCGAGCATCGGGAAGCCGAGCTTCTCGCGCGATTCGTAGTAAGCCTGCGCCACCTGGCGCGACAGGTTACGAATCCGGCCGATATAAGCCGCGCGCTCCGTGACGGAGATCGCGCCGCGCGCATCCAGCAGATTGAACGTATGGCCGGCCTTCAGCACCAGTTCATAGGCCGGCAGCGCGAGCGGCACTTCCATCATGCGTTTGGCTTCGGCTTCGTAGCTGTTGAACATCGAGAACAGCAGTTCGGTGTTGGCGTATTCGAAGTTGTAAGTGGACTGCTCGACTTCGTTCTGGTGATACACGTCACCGTAGGACAGGCGGCGCATCTCAGGACCGTTCGGGCCTTGCTCCTCCCATTCCGTCCAGACGAGGTCGTAGACGTTCTCGACCTTCTGCAGGTACATGGCAAGACGTTCGAGACCGTAGGTGATTTCGCCGAGCACCGGCTTGCAGTCCAGACCGCCCACCTGCTGGAAATAGGTGAATTGGGTGACTTCCATGCCATTCAGCCACACTTCCCAGCCGAGCCCCCACGCGCCGAGCGTCGGGTTTTCCCAGTCGTCTTCCACGAAACGCACGTCGTTTTGCTTCAGATCGAAGCCGAGCGCTTCGAGCGAGCCGAGGTACAGGTCGAGGATGTTTTCCGGCGCCGGCTTCAACACCACCTGGTATTGGTAGTAGTGCTGCAGACGGTTCGGGTTTTCGCCGTAGCGGCCGTCCTTGGGGCGGCGCGACGGCTGCACGTAGGCCGCGCGCCACGGTTCCGGGCCGATGGCGCGCAGGAACGTATGGACGTGGGAGGTGCCCGCGCCGACTTCCATATCGATTGGCTGGAGCAGCGCGCAACCCTGCTTGTCCCAATAGGATTGCAGCGTCAGGATGATTTGCTGAAACGTGAGCATGAAGTGCCTTTCGGGCATGGAGGCCGCGCCGAAGCGCCGGGGCGCGCGAGGCGGCCGTGGAGCAAAGTGCTAAACGATAGATTTTAACGGAAAGGCAGGGAGGGGAGGATTTTTGGGGAGGGGGCAGTGTGCTGCGTTAGCCCTTTGCATTGCGTCGCCGCACGCCAGGCCCGAACGCAAACCCAAACGCGAGCAGGAACAGCGAAACCGCCAGCACGGTGTTGTTCCCACTCGTCACATACGGCGTATTCCCCGAAGTCCCTTGCACGGTGACGTCAATGGCGCCGACGGTAAAAGGCGCGAGCCGCGCCAGGACGTTGCCGTGTGAATCGATTGCAGCGGTGGTGCCGGTGTTGGTCGCGCGCAGCATTGGCCGGCCGGTTTCGAGCGAGCGCATCCGGGCAATCTGCAGATGCTGGTCCAGCGCGATCGTGTTGCCGAACCACGCAAGATTGGTCGAGTTGACCAATACTCCCGCCGGCGTATCGCTCTCGCGAATGGACGCCGCGATCTCCTCGCCGAAAATGTCCTCGTAGCAGATGTCGGCGGACACCGGCTGGTTGTGCACCAAGAACGGCTTTTGCACGGGGGCGCCGCGCGCGAAATCGCCGAGCGGAATATTCATGAGGTTCACAAACCAGCGGAAACCCCACGGCACGAATTCACCGAACGGCACCAGATGATGCTTGTCGTAGCGGTACAGCTCGTGCGAGCCCGGCGTGATGCCGAACAGGCTATTCGTATAGTCGACGAGCCGTCCTTCCGGCGTAATCGTGCCGCCAATCGCGCCGAACAGAATCGACGTGCCGGTCGAATCCGCAAAGTTGCGCACGGCGGTAGCGAACGGCTCAGGCAGTTGCTGGATGATGACGGGAATGGCGGTCTCCGGCGTCACCACCAGATCCGCGGGCTTCGCCGTGATCATCTGCTGATATTCGTCGATGGCGGCGACCATGCCGGCCTGCTCGAATTTCATCTCCTGCTTCACATTGCCTTGCAGCAGGCGCACTTTGAGCGGCGCGTTGGCTGGCACCGTCCACGCAACCAGCGGCAACAGCATGCCGGCGGCGATCAGCGCAACCGCAACCAGCGCGGAGGGCGCGACGCGAGCCGCCAGCGTGGCGCCGTTGCGCGCTTCTGCAGGCTCACGCAGACGCACCAGCGCCTGCACGAGCAACGCGGCGACCAGCGCCAGCATCCAGCCCACGCCATACACCCCGGCCACCGGCGCAAACCCGGCGAGCGGCCCGTCCACCTGCGGGTAGCCGCTGGCAAGCCACGGAAATCCGGTGAACACATAACCACGCAGCCATTCGCCCACCGCCCATGCACTGGCAAAGGCAAACGCGCCGTGCCACGTCGGAGAAAACGGCTTGTCGTCGAGCGCGCTGCTTTGCGCGTGACCTGCACAGAAGGACCACACGCCCGCAGCCAGCGCCGGATAGACCGCGAGATACAACGAGAACAGCACCAGCGCCGCGCCCGCGAGCGGCGCGCTCATGCCGCCGTAATCGTGCATGCTGACGTACAGCCACCACACGCCCGTGACGAAGTTGCCGAAGCCGAATGCGCCGCCTGTCAGCGCCGCGCTTTTCCAGCCTGTCGTGCGCGTAAGCCACGCAAAGTAAAACGTGAAGATCGCCACTTCGAGCCAGCCGCCATGCGGCGTCGGAGCAAAGGAGAGCGTGTTCGCCGCGCCCGCGAGGAGTGCGACGAGGTAGTGCCAGCGCGGCAACGTTCGTCCCGTTGCTTGCGCGACGGCGGACGTCACGCCGGATCGCGGACGGGAAGTGATCGGGTCGGCCATTGTTGCGCGGTCGGTTCTAAAGGGAGGGGAGAGTTCAGGTCTGGACGTGCTGCGCTTCGCGCTCGCGCTGGCCCGCGAGCGGATCGCGGCGCACCAGCAGCATGTGGATCTGTCGCGCGTCGCCGCGCAGGATCTCGAAGATCAGGTCGTCGATACGCACCTTCTCGCCGCGATGCGGCACGCGCCCGAAATGATGCGTGACGAGGCCGCCGATCGTATCGACTTCGCCGTCCGAAAAGTGCGTGCCGAACGCTTCGTTGAACTGCTCGATTTCGGTCAGCGCGCGCACGCGATAGCGTCCGTCCGGCGAGGCGATGATGTTGCCGCTTTCCTCGTCGAAATCGTATTCGTCCTCGATGTCGCCGACGATCTGTTCCAGCACGTCTTCAATCGTAATCAGGCCGGCGACGCCGCCGTATTCGTCGACGACGATCGCAATGTGATTGTGATTCACGCGAAAGTCGTGCAGCAGCACGTTCAGGCGCTTGGACTCGGGGATGAACACGGCGGGACGCAGCATGCCGCGCACGTCGAATTCTTCCTCCGCGTAGTAGCGCAGCAGGTCTTTGGCGAGCAGCACGCCGATGATGTTGTCGCGATTGCCTTCGTACACCGGATAGCGCGAGTGCGCTTTTTCCAGCACGAACGGAATGAATTCCGCGGGCGTTTCGGCAATGTTGATCGCGTCCATCTGGGCGCGCGGCACCATGATGTCGCGCGCGCAGAGTTCGGAGACCTGAAAAACCCCTTCGATCATCGACAGCGAATCCGCGTCGATCAGGTTGCGCTCGTGGGCGTCCTGCAGGATTTCCAGAAGTTCGCCGCGGGATTCGGGCTCGGGCGAGATGAAGTCGGTCAGACGCTCAAGCAGGGAGCGTTTTTCCTGTGGTTTGTCGCTAGTTCGGTGTCGACTGGGATACGTGTCGTTCATGGTGGTGCGCCCGGCAAGACTGGGCGCGCTGTTGCAGAGCGTTAAGGATACACCACGCACATGGCAGGACCGTGTCCCGCCGGGCTTGCCGGCGAGTGGATGGCCACGTCATGGAGTCGGGGGCTTGGGTCAATCCTAACGGATAACGCCCGTGGATGCCCATTGGAGCAAAAAATGGCGGCGAAAAGCGGGGTACAGGACGGTTCGGTCGCCGCTCAGCCGCCGTCGCTGCCGGCTTCGCGGCAGCGCGCCAGCAGCGCCTCGAGCGCGCGGTCGGGCATGCCGCTCTCGCGCAGCGCGGCCACCGTGCGGCTGACATAGTCGAGCGTCGTGCCGTAGCGTCCGCAGGCACAGCCGAACACCGCCTGCACGACCTCGTCGGACAGCTTGCCGGTGTAACTCGACACGTCGCGGCGCATCACGAAAGCGAGTGCATCGACGCGCCGGCCGTCGCTGAGATTGCACGGCAGCCATGCCGGCCGGTACGAGCCCATCGCCATTTCGCGGCGCCAGAGCGCTTCGAGATGCGGCATCGCGCCCTCGGCGGCGAGCCGGAACGCGATGCCGGCGCACGAGCCGCCGCGGTCGAGCGCCAGCACGAGGCCCGGCTGTTCCGGCGTGCCGCGGTTCACCCGCGACCAAAGATACAGCCCGCGGTGGTAGCCATGCACCCTGGAGCGGGCGTTTTCGACCGTCGGCATGCCGGGGTTCCAGATCAGCGAGCCGTAGCCGAACAGCCACAGGTCGCTCTTGCGGTCCCAGCCGCGCAGCGTCCATTCCAGCGAGGCGTGCAGTTCCTCGTCCGTCAGCAGCCGCGATTCGCCGAGCGCCGGCGGGTAGCCGGGGCAGGGCGGGCGGTCCTGATCGGGGGCGGGGAAAGTCGTGCTCACGCTGGCTCTGACGATAATCTGGATGAATCAGTGAAGGTTATTGATAAGGGTCAGGAAAGCCGAGGCTGGCGAGGATCTCGGTTTCGATGGCTTCCATTTCCTGCGCTTCCTCTTCGACCTCGTGATCGTAGCCCTGCGCGTGCAGCGTGCCGTGCACTAGCAGATGCGCGTAGTGCTCGGCGAGCGGCTTGCCCTGCTCGGCGGCTTCTTTCTCGACCACCGGACAGCACAGGATCAGGTCGCCCGTCACCGGATCGTCTTCCGATTCGGCGTAGGCGAACGTCAGCACGTTGGTCGAATAGTCCTTGCCGCGATAGGTGCGGTTGAGCGTGCGGCCTTCCTCTGCGTCGACAAGACGCACGGTCAGTTCCGCGTCCGCAAAAAGCGCCGCCTTGATCCAGGCGGTGACCGTCGCGCGCGGCAGAATCGCCTTGTGCTCCGGCCACGCCGTGGCGGCGGGAAATTGCAGGTTCAGCGTCAGTTTCGGGGTGCGGCTCATGCGTGTTCTTGTCGTTGCGTGTCTCGACGTGTCTTTGCCGGGCTGGGTGATCTCAGCGGCTCAGCGCGCGTCGGCCGGATTGGCGTTTTTCTGCGAGTGCGCGTCGTAGGCTTCCACGATGCGCGCCACCAGCGGATGCCGCACCACGTCGGCGCTGGTAAAGCGCGTCATGGCGATGCCGCGCACTTCCGACAGCACCTGCTGCGCTTCGATCAGCCCGCTCTTGTGGCCGCGCGGCAAGTCGACCTGGGTCGTGTCACCGGTGACCACGGCCTTCGAGCCGAAGCCGATCCGCGTCAGGAACATTTTCATCTGCTCGGGCGTGGTGTTCTGCGCCTCGTCCAGAATGATAAACGCGTGATTCAGCGTGCGGCCGCGCATGTAGGCGAGCGGCGCAATTTCGATCATCTGCCGCTCGAACATCTTGGCGGTTTTGTCGAAGCCGAGCAGGTCGTACAGCGCGTCGTACAGCGGACGCAGATACGGGTCGACTTTTTGCGCCAGATCGCCCGGCAGAAAACCGAGCCGCTCGCCGGCTTCCACCGCCGGCCGCGTCAGCACGATGCGCTTGACCTGGTCCCGCTCCAGCGCATCCACGGCGCAGGCCACCGCCAGATACGTCTTGCCGGTACCCGCCGGCCCAATGCCGAAGGTGACGTCGTGCGCGATGATCTGCTTCAGATACTCGCGCTGTGCCGGCGTGCGGCCGCGCAGGTCGGCGCGCCGGGTGTACAGCTTCGGACCGAGTGCTTCGAGGTCTTCGTCGCCGGTGTCGGCCGGTTCGTCGAACGGATGGTCCGGATCGTGGCGAAAACGGGCGTCCGGGCCTTCCGCGCCATTGGTGCCATGGCTGCCGTTGGCGCTTTTGCGCGCCGGATGACGGGCTTCGACCAGCGCGAGCTGGATGTCGTCGACCGAAATCGGCTCGCGCGCGCTGTTGTAGAAGTTTTCGAGCGCGGTGAGCGCCAGTTTGGCGCCGCGGCCGCGGATCGAGATGCGATGGCCGCGGCGTTGCAGCGTGACGTCGAGCGCCTGCTCGATCTGCCGCAGGTTTTCGTCGAGCGGCCCACAGAGGTTGGCGAGCCGCGCGTTGTCTTCGCGCGGTGCGGTGAATTCCAGATGCTGCTGAGTGGTCTTCAAGGCGGAGGATCGATCCTGTCGGTTTCAGTACGCTTAATGGGTGGTGGCGGGCGCGTCGTCGTACATCGGATCGTGCACCATCACGAGCTCGCCACGTAACGAATGTGGGTACGCCTGCACGATTTTCACGTCCACCATCTGGCCGATCAGCCGTGCGTGCGATGCCGGCGGCACCGGGAAATTCACCACGCGGTTGTTTTCGGTGCGGCCGGCGAGTTCGTTGGGGTCCTTGCGCGCCGGCCGTTCGACCAGAATGCGCTCGACCTTGCCGACCATCGACTCGCTGATGCGGGCGACGTTCTCCTCAATCGTAGCCTGCAGATGTTGCAGGCGTTTGAGCTTCACTTCGCGCGGCGTGTCGTCGTGCAGATTCGCGGCCGGCGTGCCGGGCCGCGGGCTGTAGATGAACGAGAAGCTGGTGTCATACTGCATCTCGTGGACGAGCGCCATCATCTTGTCGAAATCTTCCTCGGTCTCGCCGGGGAAGCCGACGATCATGTCGGTGGAGAGCGACAGGTCAGGGCGAATCGCGCGCAGCTTGCGGATCACCGATTTGTATTCGAGCACCGTATAGCCACGCTTCATGGCCATCAGGATGCGGTCGGAGCCGTGCTGCACCGGCAGATGCAGATGGCTCACCAGCTTCGGCACCTTGGCGTAGGTGTCGATCAGGCGCTGGGTGAATTCCTTCGGGTGCGAGGTGGTGTAACGGATCCGTTCGATGCCCGGAATATCCGCGACGTATTCGATCAGCGTCGCAAAGTCCGCAATCTCAGACGAACCGAGCGTGAGGCCGCCGCGATAGGCGTTGACGTTCTGGCCGAGCAGCGTCACTTCGCGCACGCCCTGGTCGGCGAGGCCGGCGATCTCGGTCAGCACGTCATCCAGCGGACGCGACACTTCTTCGCCGCGCGTGTAGGGCACGACGCAGTAGCTGCAATACTTGCTGCAGCCTTCCATGATGGACACAAACGCGCTCGGGCCATCGACGCGCGCCGGCGGCAGATGGTCGAACTTCTCGATTTCCGGAAACGAGATATCGACCTGGGCGCGGCCGCTCGAGCGGCGCTGGTCGATCATCTGCGGCAGACGGTGCAGGGTTTGCGGGCCGAACACCACGTCCACGTAAGGCGCGCGGGCGATGATCGCGGCGCCTTCCTGGCTCGCCACGCAGCCTCCCACGCCGATAATCAGGTTCGGGTTCGCTTCCTTCAGTTCACGCGCGCGGCCGAGTTCGGAGAAGACTTTTTCCTGCGCCTTTTCGCGCACGGAGCAGGTATTGAACAGGATGATGTCCGCGTCTTCCGGGGTATCGGTCTTGACGAGGCCTTCGGCCGCACCGAGTACGTCGACCATTTTGTCGGAGTCGTACTCGTTCATCTGGCAGCCGTGGGTCTTTACATAAACTTTCTTGGTCATCGAATTTCGCCGGTCGCAGTGGTTTATCTGGGGGCGCGGTTAAGCGTGAAGAGAGGCGAAAACGTGCGCGGACCAAGCGCGGCGCGGGAGCCGGGGACAGCCTGGCGGCGTGGGGCGGCACGTTCGCAGTGTAGCCTCATATTATAGCCCTTCGCCGCGCGCAGATTGATACAGGCGCCGCGCCACGGCCTGCCGAGCCGCCCGTTCCGGCCCTCGCCGGGTATATTCAAAAGTAATTTGAAAATGATTCAAACGCCACGCCAATTATCCAATTGACGGTCAGCCGGGACAATGCGCCTACTGAAAATCCCCAGGCCGGCGTTCAACACCGGCGTGCAGGCGCCATGAATCTCGATCACGCAACCATCGTCACCGCCGAACTCGACGCCGCCCGCCGCTTTTTCGTGGATGTGGCCGGACTCGTCGACGGCCCGCGTCCGCCGTTCGGAATCGGTGGCTATTGGCTGTATGCAGCGGGGCGGCCGGTAATCCATCTGGTCGACTCGACCGCGCCGGCCTCGGCCGGCCGCGCGGCGCCGCGCATCGACCACGTCGCTTTCCGGCTCGAAAGCGCCGCCGAATGGCAGGCGCTGCTGCAGCGGCTGCGCGCGGCTCGGGTGGACTACCAGCTCGCCGAGGTGCCGCAGGCCGGGGAACTGCAACTATTCGTGGCGCTTGCGCCGGGTGTCGTCGTCGAATTCGTGACGGCGCGGCGCCACGTTCATGATTAAAACCGGAGTTTTGCGATGCCTATTCCCCTTCTCGCGCTCGCCATTAGCGCTTTTGCCATCGGCACCACCGAGTTCGTCATCATGGGCTTGCTGCCCGAGGTCGCGCGCGACCTGGCGGTGTCGATTCCGTCCGCGGGTCTGCTGGTGAGCGGCTACGCGCTGGGCGTCGCGGTCGGCGCGCCGCTGCTCGCCGTCGTGACGAGCAGGATGCCGCGCAAACTGGCGCTGCAGTTGCTGATGGGCGTGTTTATCGTCGGCAATGTGCTGTGCGCGGTGGCGTCCGGTTACTCGGTGCTGATGATCGCGCGGGTCGTGACGTCGTTCGCGCACGGCTCGTTCTTCGGCATTGGCGCGGTGGTGGCTGCGTCGCTGGTGCCGCAGGAAAAGCGCGCCAGTGCGATTGCGCTGATGTTCACCGGCCTCACGCTCGCCAACGTGCTGGGCGTGCCGCTTGGCACCTTCATCGGTCAGGAATTCGGCTGGCGCATGGCGTTCTGGGTCGTCGCCCTGCTGGGCGTGATCTCGCTGGCGGGCGTTGCCGCGCTGGTGCCGAACCGGCACGACACGGGACCGACCGGCCTTGCTCACGAAGTCCGCGTGCTGAAAGACCCGCAGGTGTGGATGGCGCTGGCGATGACGATTGTCGGCTTCGGCGGCGTGTTCGTCGTGTTCACCTACATCGCGCCGATTCTCGAGCAGGTGAGCGGCTTCTCGCCGCGCGGCGTGACGCTGATTCTGGTGCTGTTCGGCGTGGGGCTGACGATCGGCAACACGGTGGGCGGCAAGCTGGCCGACCGCGCGCTGATGCCGTCGCTGATGGGGATTTTGCTGGCGCTCGCCGTCGTCATGGCAATTTTCACGCGCACCAGCCATTCGCAGGTGGCCGCCGCGGTGACGATTTTCGTCTGGGGAATCGCCGCGTTTGCGACCGTGCCGCCCTTGCAGATGCGTGTGGTCGAAAAGGCGACTGCTGCACCGAATCTGGCTTCGACGCTGAATATCGGCGCTTTCAACCTCGGCAATGCCGGCGGCGCCTGGCTGGGCGGACTCGCCATCGGTCACGGCATGGGCCTCGACGCGTTGCCGTGGGTGGCCGCGGCGGTGTCGGTCGCGGCGCTGCTGTTGACGTGGCTGGCGGCGCGGATGGACGCGCCGCTGCGCAAGGGCACGGTCGGCGAGGCGATATGAGCCATTGGCGAATGCTTTGCCAGAATCGTCCTCCGCAATACTGATAACAGTGTGAAGATAACTTCGTTGGGCGTAACGATTCGCGGTGCTATCTTGCCTCCACTAACCCTTTGCGCGCCATCTGGCGGCGCTACTGGAGGCACTCATGCATTCCCCGCTTGCGCTGGTTCGCGATCCCGCGATTGACGCTCACGAAGGGCCGCGGGCCGCGGAACCCCTCGACGCGCTGGAACATCTGGTCGGTGTCAATCTGGCCCGCCTGCGGGCCGAGCGGCAACTCTCGCTCGACGCTCTGGCGCGCGCCTCGGGCGTCTCGCGGGCGATGCTGGCGCAGATCGAGTCGGCCCGCAGCGTGCCGTCGATCAAGGTGCTGTGCAAGGTCGCGGCGGCGTTGAAGGTGTCGGTGGCGGCGTTTTTGCGCCGGCACGCCACCAACGGCTTCGAACATCTGCCGGCTGACCGCGCAACCCGTCTGGTCAGCTCGAACGGCCGCTATTCGGCGCGCCCGCTGTATCCGGATGCGGAGCCGGTGAGCGCCGAATTCCATGAATTGCGCATCGCGCCTTTGCACACCGAGCCGGGCGTGCGCCGCGCGCCCGGCACGACCGTCAATCTGGTGGTGAGCGAGGGCACGCTGGAAGTCAGCGTGCACGATCAGCGTCAGTTGCTGGCGACCGGCGATGCAATCGTGTTCGACGCCGATCAGCCGCACAGCCTGCGCAATCCCGGCGACACCGAAGCGCGCGCGTTTCGCGTCACGCTGAATGCGGAGACGCCGCCGCGCTGGGACGTCCCGCACGACGTCGCGCGGCACGCCGCCACGCCGCTTTGACGACGGTGCGCCTCGCGCTGCGAGAGGCGTCCGTCTAATCCGTGTCCGCTGCGCTGCAGGCCGGGCGTGGCTGTTGTATGCTTCATCCGCCGGAGATTCCGGCAATCAGTGCGTCTTCAGGGCGGGGTGAAATTCCCCACCGGCGGTATGCAGGCAGCGCAATCGCGCTTGCCGGCGAGCCCGCGAGCGCCCGTGTCGTTGTAACGTAATTGCGGTTGCGCAACCACGTTGCGTGGTCGACACGGGGTCAGCAGATCTGGTGCGATGCCAGAGCCGACGGTCATAGTCCGGATGGAAGAAGATGTGCAGATAGTCATGTCGGTCCCCGTTGCGCTGCCTGCATTTCCGGGCGGTGCGTGGGCGTTCCTTCGAACGTCCGCCGGGGCGAGTGCTGCCTGTTTGCAATGCCCTGAAACGTTTTTCGCCCAACTTTTGCGAGAGCGTTTCACATGTCCTTTGCTACTTTTCCTGCCCCTACGACGATCGCGGAAGATGCGTTCGCCGATCTCCCCCAGCTCGCCACCGAAGCGGTTCCGCCGCGCATCGCCGCCGCCTTGCAAGCCATGCGCGATGGCCGCGCAGTCGTCCTGCAGGATGACCACGACCGCGAGAACGAAGCCGATCTGATCGTCTCCGCCGAGCGTCTCACCAACGAGACAATGGCGCTGCTGATCCGCGAATGCAGCGGCATCGTCTGCCTGTGCCTGCCCGATGACAAGATCCGCGCGCTCCAATTGCCGCCGATGGCCGTCAACAACGAAAGCCGGCATGGCACGGCGTTCACGGTGTCGATCGAAGCGCGCGAGGGCGTGACGACGGGCGTTTCCGCAGCGGACCGTGTGACGACGATTCGCGCCGCAATTGCGGAGAACGCCCGGCCGACCGACATCGTCAGCCCCGGCCACGTGTTCCCGTTGCGCGCAATGCCCGGCGGCGTGCTGGCGCGGCGTGGCCACACGGAAGGCACGGTGGATCTGGCGGTGCTGGCCGGTCTCAAGCCCGCGGGCGTGCTCTGCGAATTGATGAACGCGGACGGCACGATGACGCGCGGCGCGGATGTCGAACGCTTCGCGGCGCAACACAATCTGCCGATGCTGACGATTGCCGAGCTGGTGGAATTCCGCGAGGCGCTGGCGGCCGCGCGGGAGTGCTGCGTCGACGAGGTGTGATGCGAGGTGTGATGCGAGGTGTGATGCGAGGTGTGACGCGGGTGGGCTCGCGCGGTCCTGGTTCGAAAGCCCGCGCGGGTTGCCAGCGGGTTTTGCGTGCGAGTCTGCCTGCGAGCCTGCCTGATTAATCAAGACTGCACGTCGCCAAATTCCCCGCGCCTGCCGCTTTCGACGAGCGCGGGCAGTTCATCCATATGTTCCATGATGCGGGTCATGCCCATCTTGCGCAGCGCGTCCGCATAGCCATCCGGAATATGACTTGCGCCGACGAAGGCGATGGTCTTCATGCCGGCCGCGCGCGCCGCGTTCAGACCCGCGACGCTGTCCTCGACTACGAGGCACCGTGCCGGATCCACGCCCAGTTGCTGCGCGGCAAACAGATAGACATCCGGGTAGGGCTTGGGCCGTGCCACCTGCTCGGCGCTAAAAACCCGCTCGCCGAATATCTGCTGCAATCCCGCCCGCCGTACCGAAGCCTGCACGCGCTTCATGCGGCTATTCGACACGACCGCCGCCGGCAGCGTCACACGCTGCAATGCTTCGCGCACGCCGCCGATGGCGGTGAGCCTGGAGCCGAGCGCGAGCTCGACGTTGTGCTCGACCGTCTCGAGAAAATCCACGGGAAGTTGGATGCCGAACGACGTCTCGATGCCTTCGAGAAAACGCGAGGTCTGCTGGCCGAACGCCGTCTTCACGGCGCTGCTGAAGTCGAGACCGGGGAAGGTTGCCGAAAGCGTTTCGAGAAGCACGTGGTCAGCGATGACTTCGCTGTCGACGAGCACGCCGTCGCAGTCGCAGATGAGATGATCGATCATGCCGGAAGGGAGCGAAAAGCGCGCGGACTGTCATGCCCGCGCGCAGACTGGAAAGCATCATGATACGTGCTTTGCCGGTGTCCGCGCGGCGCTTTCACGTCCCGCCCGGCGGCGAATCAATGAACGTGCAGGTAGATCCACGCGGCGGCCGCGCCGCCCGCGAGCGGGCCCAGCACGGGCACCCACGAGTAGCGCCAGTCGCTGTCGCGCTTACCAGGGATCGGCAGCAGCGCGTGCATCAGACGCGGTGACAGGTCGCGCGCCGGACTCATGGCGTAGCCCGTCGGACCGCCCAGCGAAATGCCGATGCCGAGCACCAGCAGGCCGACCGGCAGCGCATCCAGCGCACCAAGACCGACTTGCGGCGAGGCCAGATACAGCACGCCGAGAATCAGCACAAACGTGCAGATCATTTCGGTGAGGAAGTTATGCGGGGCGCTGCGAATCGCGGGCGCCGTGCAGAATACGCCCAGCTTGATATCCGCGTCCTCTTCCTTTTCGAAGTGCTGGCGGTAGGCCATCCACACGAGCCCCGCGCCCGCCATGCCGCCGAGCATCTGCGCGGCCACGTAACCGGCCACCTTGCTCCACGCGAACTTGCCGGCCAGCGCGAGGCTGATCGTCACCACCGGATTCAGATGCGCGCCACTGAACGACGCCGTCATGAAGACCGCGATAAAGACCGCCATGGCCCAGCCCATCACAATGACGATCAGATCCGCGCCCTTGCCTTTGGTGCGGGCAAGCAACACATTCGCGACGGCCCCGTTGCCCAACAGGACAAGCATCGCTGTGCCGATAAATTCGGCTATGTACGGTGACATGATTTGTTCTCCAAAATATATTTATTAGGGAAGCCGCCTCGGATGCGGCTTCCTGGCCTCGAGCTTGCGTGACTGGCGGCACGCCCCTCGGCGGGTGCGACGGCTGCTTCAATCCCTATCGATGCATCGCAATGCGGATCAAGGCGTGTCGGCCCAGGCCTTGGCCGCGCGGATCGCCCGTTGCCAGCCGGCCAGATTGCTCTTGACGTCGGCGGGTTCCATGTCGGGCGTGAAGCGGCGATCGAGCGCCCACTGGCTCTGCAATTCGTTGACGTCCCTCCAGTAACCCACGGCGAGACCGGCCAGATAAGCCGCGCCCAGGGCAGTGGTTTCGCTGACTTTCGGCCGCACTGCATCGACGCCGAGAATGTCGGCCTGGAACTGCATCAGCAGATTGTTCGCGCAGGCGCCGCCGTCGACGCGTAATTCGTCGATGCGGATGCCCGAGTCGGCTTCCATCGCTTTCAGCACGTCGAGCGACTGATAGGCGATCGAATCGAGCGCGGCGCGGGCGATGTGCGCCGAGGTCGTGCCGCGCGTGACGCCGAACAGCGTGCCGCGCGCGCGTGCATTCCAATGCGGCGCGCCGAGTCCCGCGAAGGCCGGCACCAGATACACGCCGTCGCCGTGCGGCACCGTGCGCGCCAATGTTTCGATGTCCGCAGCACTTTTGATGATGCCGAGCCCATCGCGCAGCCACTGCACCACGGCGCCGGCGATAAAGATGCTGCCTTCGAGCGCGTAATTGATCTGGTCGCCGATTTGCCAGGCGATTGTCGTGACGAGGTTGTTGTTCGATTCGATCGGCTTGTCGCCGGTGTTCATCACGAGGAAACAGCCGGTGCCGTAGGTGTTCTTCACCATGCCCGAACGCGTGCACATCTGGCCGAACAGCGCGGCGTGCTGGTCGCCGGCAATACCGGCGAGCGGGATCTTCGAGGCGAACACCGTGGTCTTGGTCGGGCCGTACACCTCGGACGACGGACGCACTTCCGGCAGCATGCTGCGCGGAATGTCGAGCGCCTGCAGCAGTTCGTCGTCCCACTGCAGCGTGTGGATATTGAAGAGCATGGTACGCGACGCGTTGGTCACGTCCGTGATGTGCAGGCCGTGCTTGGTGAAATTCCACACCAGCCAGCTATCGACAGTGCCGAATGCGAGGCGGCCCTGGCTGGCTTTTTCGCGCGCGCCTTCGACGTTATCGAGAATCCAGCGGATCTTGGTGGCCGAGAAATACGAGTCGATCGGCAGACCGGTCTTCGCGCGGACTTTTTCTTCGAGGCCCTGTGCCTTGAGTTCGTCGCAGAAGTCGGCGGTGCGGCGATCCTGCCAGACGATCGCGTTATAGATGGGATGGCCGGTTTCGCGGTCCCAGACGATCGTGGTTTCGCGCTGGTTGGTAATGCCGATGGCGGCAATCGACGTGCCGTTCATGCCGGCACGCGTGACGGCCTCGGCGGCGACGCCCGCCTGGGTCGACCAGATTTCCTGCGGGTCATGTTCGACCCAGCCCGGACGCGGATAGATCTGCTGGAATTCCTTTTGCGCCGTCGAGATCACATTGCCCTGACGGTCGAAAAGCATCGCGCGCGAGCTGGTCGTGCCCTGGTCGAGCGCGAGAATGTACTGATCCTGCATGTCTCTTCTCCATGTTTTATGAATCACTGGATCGACGATCCGGCGACGGGAACGGCTTGTTGTTTTTTGGATGCTGCAACTGCCGTGACTTCGTGCATTCCGGTTGCGGCGGGGCGCGCCGGAATGCGGTGCTAGGAATGCTTTTTGTTAGTGCCTGGTTGTACTGATTGGTTCTGCGGCGGACCCATCGGTCCGCTCGTGCCGGTCTATCGATGCTTACGCATGCTGGCTCGCCGCAGCCTGCCTGAGTGGTTCTCGCTCGACGGGCGAACGGGCAAACCAGTCGTCGATGTCCTGCGTGACGCGCTCCAATGTTCCTGGCTCGACATGTAGACCGAGCTTCGAGCGGCGCCACAGCACGTCCTGCGCGCTGCGCGCCCACTCGATGTCGCGCAGGTAACGCAATTCGGCTTCATGAAGTCCGGGCGCAAAAGCGCGGCCGAACTCCGCGAGTGAACTGGCCGCGCCGATCACGTGCTGCGCGCGCGTGCCGTAAGCACGCGCGAGGCGGTGCGCGAGGTCGGCGGGTAACCACGCGTATTGCTGCTTGAACTGCGCGAGGAAGCGCTCGAAGTTGGCCTGCGGCATGTCGCCGCCGGGCAGCGGCGCGCTGGCGGTCCACGCCGCGGCCGGGTGGTGCAAGGCGCGGCCCAGTTCGTCGACGGCTTCCTCCGCCAGCTTGCGAAAGGTCGTGATCTTGCCGCCGAACACCGACAGCAGCGGCGCCTCGCCGGCGGGCGCGTCGAGTTCGAGGCGGTAATCGCGCGTGACGGCCGACGGGTTGTCCGCGCCTTCTTCCTCCAGCAGCGGACGCACGCCTGAATAGGTCCAGCGGACGTCGGCCGGCGAGATGGGTTGCTTGAAATAGCGGTTGATCGAATCGCACAGGTACTGCGTTTCGTCGCCGTTGATCGCGACCTGGGCCGGGTCGCCGTGATATTCGATGTCCGTGGTGCCGATCAGCGTGTAGTCGTGCTCGTAGGGGATCGCGAAGATGATCCGCTTGTCCGGATTCTGGAAAATGTACGCGTGATCGTGTTCGAACAGCCGCTTCGTGACGATGTGGCTGCCCTTGACGAGCCGCACGCTATGGTTCGCGTCGCGGCCGAGCGCGCCGTGCAGCAGTTCGCCCACCCACGGACCGGCGGCGTTCGCAATCGAACCGGCGCGAACATCCAGTTGCGTGCCGTCGGCGCGGCGCAGTTGGGCGTGCCATTCGCCGCCGGCCCGCACCGCGTTGACGAGCTTCGTGCGTGTGAGCACGGTGGCGCCGTGTTCCTGCGCGTCCAGCGCATTCAGCACGACGAGGCGGGCGTCGTTGACCCAGCCGTCGGAATAGACGAAGCCGCGCCGGATGGATTCGACCAGCGGCGCGCCGGCCGGATGACGCCGCATGTCGATGCCGCGCGAGCCCGGCAGCAGTTCGCGGCGTGCGAGGTGATCGTAGAGGAACAGGCCGGCGCGGATCATCCAGGCCGGCCGCAAATTCGGCATGTGCGGCATCACGAAGCGCAGCGGCCACATGATGTGGGGCGCGGCGCGCAGCAGCGTTTCGCGTTCCTGCAACGCCTTGCGCACCAGGCCGAACTCGCCATATTCGAGATAGCGCAGGCCGCCGTGGATCAGTTTGGTGCTGGCCGACGACGTATGCGCGGCCAGATCGTCCTGTTCGCAGAGCAGCACGGACAGGCCGCGGCCAGCGGCGTCGCGTGCGATGCCGGCGCCGTTGATGCCGCCGCCCACGACGAGCAAATCGTATCTGGAGCCTTGCGTCACCTGCTGTGTCCCCTGCGTTATGGAAAGAAAAGCGGAAAGGAAAGAAAATCTATCGAACCGATAGTGTTCGTTTTCGAACTTTAATGAACAAAATCGAAAAAGTAAAGTTCGAGTTGTCTGAAGATTTGTTCTGAATGTGGCGCAACGCGCCGTCACCGACGATACTCACGGCAATAGCCATATCGAGGTGAAATCATGCGAGGACTCTGGGTAATCGGCGCGACGGCGCTACTGGCGGGCTGCGTGAGCACGCCGAGCCTGAGCGGCAGTATGGGCGCGCCGTCGTTCGTAGCATTGCAGCAGATGTGCAGCGCGGCGCCGGTGGACTACGGCAACGACGCGCAGTCGGTCTACACGACGTTCTATGACGCGTACATCGCGAACCGGAGCGGCAAGCTGTCCAAGGCGGATTACTGCGCGTTCCAGACTTCGATCGCCCAGCACTATTCGACGCTCGGCGCGAGCAGCGACCAGCAGGCACGTAATCAGTGGGCGGCGTATTTCCTGGACCAACAGGCGCGCGCGTTGAGCTGGCGGGCGGCGGTTGATCCGACGCTACGCAGCGGTTGAGGTTTGCTTCGCAGGTGAGTGGTTACTTCGGTGCGGCGTGAGTGAACGCGCCGCACTTCGGTCCTACCGGTAGAACCCCGGCGTATCACGAGAACCGCTTGATCGCCCGGATTGCCGTGTCGCCAATGTCCGTGACGCGCCATTGCTTGAGGCCCGAGGCGAGTTTTTCGAGTTGGACGAGCTGTCGCTCGAACAGCGCATCCAGCTCCTCGCGGTCCATATCGACCTGATTGGGGGCATCCTTCACGAGCAACAACGTGGCGAATTCATGCGGACTCAGCATCGTTCTCTCCATGTCAGGCTTTGCGCGGATGGCCCATGGGGCAGCTAGCCGGCGTGGTGGCCGACGCAGCGCGATCCGCGACAGGATCAGGCGGGAGTGACAGCAATTCAAACGGCGCGCATTGAAAATGGCGCCGGGGAACTGGAGTGTAGTCAACCGCACGCCGAACCCCAAATCGTCTTCGTAAAATTTTCCGTTTGACAACCGGACGCCGCAGCGGCGGTCTGGATTGGCGAGCAAATCCTTGATTTCACTCGAAGTCTTGCGTGCGCTGCAGCAAAGCGGGCATGGCCGCAGTATGCGGCTGGCGGTTTCAGTCAGGCGAGCGAAGGCGCGGGTTAAAACCTTGCGCCATGCATCCCGGCTATTGCGCGATATAGACCTGCGTGCCGGCTGCGGTCAGTGTCTCGGCCATGTCGGCGGGCGGCGCGGCGTCGGTGAAGAGGGCGTCGATCTGTTCCAGATGGCCCTGTCGGACCAGCGCGGGGCGGCCGAACTTCGAGTGGTCGGCGGCGAGGAACACCGTGCGTGCATGTTCGATGATCGCCTCGGCCACGCGCACCTCGCGGGTATCGAAGTCGCGCAGCGTGCCGTCGGTCTCGATGCTCGAGGTGCCGACGATGGCGAAATCCACCTTGAACTGGCGAATGAAGTCGATCGCCAGTTCCCCGACAATCCCCTTGTCCCACGGCCGCACGATGCCGCCCGTCACCAGCACTTCGCAATCCGGATAGCCGCTCATCATGCTGGCGACATTCAGGTTATTGGTGATGACGCGCAAGCCGCGATGACGGTTCAGCGCGCGCGCCACTTCCTCGGTGGTGGTGCCCAGATTGATGAACAACGACGCCTGATCGGGAATATGCGTGGCCACCAGCGTGGCGATGCGGCGCTTCTCGTCATGGAACATGCGCTGCCGCGCGGTGTAGGAGACGTTCTCCGAGCTGGTGGGCAGACTCGCGCCGCCGTGGTAGCGGCGCAGCAGGTTCATGTCGGCCAGCCAGTTGACGTCGCGCCGGATGGTTTGCGGAGTGACGTCGAAATGGGCAGCCAGGTCATCCACGGTCACGAAGCCGTCGCGTTGCACCCATTCCAGCAATTCCTGTTGACGTGCGTTGAGGGTCAGGCGGGGGTCTCGGGTCATGTGTCTCGGATCAGGTGATGGCGCGACGCCGGATACGGCGGCCCGCGCCAGGAGCGAGCGATGATTAACGGTGAGCCATTCGGGTGAGCTATTGTAAGACCAACTCGCGAGTTGTCCGCCGACCTATGCGACTTGCGTCGAGGCCGCATCCGACGGCCGCCCGCGACTCGCACCGCGCCGGTTTGGTCTATTCAGGTAGTTTCTGCATTTATTCATTTAATAAATGAATTTGTTTTTTCGGGTGGTTCGCGCTGCAATCAGCGGTTCGTTCCGTGATGGTTTTCTAATGGTTCCGGCGGCTGCGTCGCGCCGGGCCGCGCTTTCCGAGAGTCTCCAACATGACCCGCTTCAACTGGCAAAACCCTTATCCGACGCCGCGTCTGCCCGTCTTCGCCCGCAATATTGTCTCGACCTCGCACCCGCTCGCGGCCCAGGCCGGCTTGCGCATGCTGTGGAAGGGCGGCAATGCGGTCGATGCGGCGATTGCCGCGGCTGCGGCCATCACGGTGGTCGAACCGGTCTCGTGCGGCCTCGGCGGCGACGCCTTCGCGCTCGTGTGGGACGGCGCGAAGCTGCACGGCCTGAACGCCTCGGGGGTCTCGCCGGCGGCGTGGAACGTGGACTACTTCAAACGCAAGTATGGTAAGGAAGCCGGTCTCGCGAAGCAGCCCAAGCGCGGCTGGGACGCGGTGACGGTGCCCGGCGTGATCGCGGGCTGGGAGGCCCTGCATCAGAAATTCGGCTCGCTGCCGTTCGCCGACCTGATGGAACCCGCCATCGAAATCGCCGAGCGCGGTCATGCGGTGGCGAGCATCGTCGCCTACAAGTGGGCGGCCGCGGTGCCGGAACTGAAAGACCAGCCGGGCTTCGCGCAGACCTTCATGCCGCGCGGCCGCGCGCCGGAAGTGAGCGAACTGGTGCGCTTCCCCGGTCATGCGAAGACCTTGCGCAAGCTGGCCGAGCAAGGTCCGCGCGCTTATTACGAAGGCGAGATCGCCGCGCAGATCGCGGCGTTCTCGCGCGAATGCGGCGGCGCGATGACGGCCGAAGATCTGCGCAACTATCGCGCGGATTGGGTCGAACCGATCGCCAAGGAGTACCGCGGCTACTCGGTTCACGAAATTCCGCCGAACGGCCAGGGTATCGCCGCGCTGATCGCGCTCGGCATCCTCGAAAAGTTCGATGTGGGCTCGCTCGCGGTGGATAACATCGAGTCGCAGCATCTGCAGATCGAGGCCATGAAGCTCGCCTTCGCCGACGTCTACCGCTACGTGGCGGACCCGCGTTCGATGGACGTGACGCCCGAACAGATGCTCGACGACGCCTACCTCACCGAGCGCGCGAAGCTGATCGATCCGAAGCGCGCCACCCAGTTCGACTTCGGCATGCCGAAAGCCGGCGGCACGATCTATATGTCGGTGGCCGACGAGCGCGGCATGATGGTGAGCTTCATCCAGTCGAATTACATGGGCTTCGGTTCGGGCATCGTCGTGCCGGACAGCGGCATTTCGCTGCAGAATCGCGGCTGCGGTTTTTCGATGGACCCGAAGTCGCCGAACGTCGTCGAAGGCGGCAAGCGGCCGTTCCATACCATCATTCCGGCTTTCCTCACGCAACAGGTCGACGGCAAACAGGAAGCCGTGATGAGCTTCGGCGTGATGGGCGGCGACATGCAGCCGCAAGGCCACCTGCAATCGGTCGTGCGGATGCTCGACTACGGCCAGCAGCCGCAGGCCGCCTGCGATGCGCCGCGCTGGAAGGTGAACCGCGACTTCACCATCGACATCGAGGCCACGCTCGACGCCGACACGGCGCGCGGGCTCGAAAACCTCGGCCATACGATCAAGTCGGTCGACGATCCGTATATGGACTTCGGCTCGGGCCAGTACATCTGGAAGCTCGACCGCAACGAGCCGGAGCGCGGCTACGTGGCGGCCAGCGACAGCCGCCGCGACGGTCTGGCCGCCGGCTTCTGAGCGCGCATTTCCCACCGGGCCGACCATGACCGATCTCGCAACGCCCGCCGCCGTGGCGGCTTCTCCCCAAGCCGGCGCGCCGTTGTCGAAATCGATGGTGCGGCGGATCGTGTTTTCGTCGTCGGTCGGCAATGCGCTGGAATGGTTCGACTTTTCGGTCTATGGCTACTTCGCGGGCATCATCGCGAAACAGTTCTTTCCGATGCACGACGAGTGGCTGTCGACGCTGCTCGCCATCGCCACCTTCGGCATCTCGTTCCTGATGCGGCCGTTCGGCGCGGTGGTGCTGGGCATCTACGGCGACCGCAAAGGCCGCAAGGCCGCGCTGACACTCGCCATCACGCTGATGATGGCCGGCACGCTGACGATGGCGGTGATGCCGCCTTACGCCGTAATCGGCACGACCGCGCCCGTCGTGATCCTGCTCGCGCGGCTCGTGCAAGGATTCGCGGTGGGCGGCGAATTCGGCAGCGCGACGGCCTTCATGGTCGAACATAGCCCATCGCGACGCGGCTATTTCGCAAGCTGGCAATTCGCCAGCCAGGGGCTCTCGGCCATCCTGGCAGCGGCGTTCGGCACGCTGCTCACCGTGTGGATGTCGCCCGAGCATCTGAATAGCTGGGGCTGGCGCATTCCCTTCCTGTTCGGTGTGCTAATTGGGCCGATCGGCTATTACATCCGCTCGCAGCTGGATGAGACGCCCGAGTTTCTGGCGCTGGACCGCGAGCGTGAGCTCGATCCCGACAAGACCCGCGATCCGGCCGCCTCGTTCAGCAGCCACTGGGTGAACCTGTTGCTTGCTATCGGCATCGTGGCGCAATCGACGGTGGGCGTGTACGTGCTGCAGCTCTACATGCCGCTCTATGCCGTGAAACAATTGCACATGCCGGCGGCGGTGTCGTTCGGTGCGGTGATACTCAACGGCGGGCTGCAGTTCGTGCTGTCGCCGGTAATGGGCGCCTGGTCGGACCGCATCGGCCGCATCCGCATCATGCTCACTACGTCGGTGCTGATGGGATTGCTGATTTATCCGATGTTCGCACTGCTGCAGAATCATCCGACCGTGGGATGGCTGTTGCTGCTGCAAGGCACCTCGGGCATCTTCAAGGCCGCTTACTCCGGGCCGATGCCGGCCCTGATGTCGGAAATCTTCCCGACCCACGTGCGATCGACGGGGCTTTCCATCGCTTACAGCATCGGCGTGACTATCTTTGGCGGCTTTGCGCCGACCATCGTCGAGACCTTCATCCATCTGACCGGCGACAAGCTCGCGCCCAGTTATTACGTGGCGACGGCCGCGCTATTGTCCGGCCTGTCGCTCGTGATGGTTGCGTGGCGCAGGCATCGCTTCGCGCGCGGCATATCCCTCGCGCACTGAGAACGCAAGGCCCGCAGAGTGGCGGCGGACGGGCCGCCGGGCCTTACTGCGTATTACTTTCTGGCAGCGTGCGCCGTTGCATGGCTCGAGACCTGGCAGTCCTTGAGGCTGTTTTTTTGCGCCGCATAGAGCCTTGTGTTGATTTGGAACATTCCGACTATCTTGCCGAAGGAACTGCTGCGCCTGGGTATGGTCTGTGCTGTGATGTCTGCAGACTTGCGGAACACCAGCTAAGATGCAAGATACAAGAGGTTAAATCTAATTCAAGGCGCTGTATCGATGCGAACGCAGCCGGGCGAACGCAGGTAGTTCTGGGCACGCTCCAGGAGTCGATGCAGCTTTCGGAGTAAGGAACAAATGCACACTGAGTTTAATCATGTGATGCCCTGGCGGATTGAGGACATCGACCTCACCCGGATCGACCGGCAACGGGCCGTGGCCAACGAAGATCTGCTGCTTCTGTTGTGCGCGGCTTCGTTCATTGAAAGCGGCACGGACCTCTACACCAGCAATCTGAGTACCTTCTTCAACGGCGACCCCGAAGTCTCGGCCTGGCTCAACCAGGAGTGGGAGCCGGAAGAAATGCAGCACGGCCGCGCGCTGAAGACCTATATCGCGTATGTGTGGCCCGAGTTCGACTGGGATACGGCCTTCAGCAACTTCTTCGAAGAGTATTCGAAGACCTGTTCGGTCGAAGACTTCGAAAAGACCCGCGCGCTTGAAATGGTGGCACGCTGCGTGGTGGAAACGGGTACGGCCACGCTGTATCGCGCGATCGGCGAATGCTCGGACGAACCGGTGCTCAAAGAAATCACCGACCTCATCCGCACCGACGAAGTCCGTCATTACAAGCACTTTTTCAAGTATTTCAAGAAGTACAACAAGATCGAAGGCAATGGCCGTCTTGCGGTGTTGGGCGCGCTGATGCGCCGTGTGCTGGAAATCAAGAACGAGGACTCGGAGATCGCATTGCGCCATGTGTTTGCGATCCGCTATCCGGAGCGCGTGCACGACTCGGCGTATAACCGCGATCGCGCGGCACGCATCAATGCGCTGGTGCGACGCAATCTGTCGGCGGACATGTGCGTGAAGATGCTGCTCAAGCCGCTCGATCTGCCCGCACGCATCCAGCCTGGCGTGCATTACCCGCTCGCCAAGATCACGCAGCATGTGTTCTTCCGCTAGTTTTTGCGCTCACGGGTTAGACGTTGACTGAACGCCGCAGCCCACTCGAACAGGTCGTGTTCGACGAATGGCCGGCTGGGCCGCGCGCGTTGTTCGATGGTATGTCGCTCGCCGGCAAGGTGGGCTTTACGGCTTCCTTATTGACCACTGACGCCGCCAGCGGCCACGTGCGGACTTCGCTGCTCGGCGCGGGCGAGCTGTATGCCCCCGATTCACGCACGCTGTGCGTCGCGCTATGGCCGCAGTCGCGGGCCGCTGGCGTGCTCGCGCGCAGCGGTCGTGCGACGCTGAGCTTCGTCTGTGAGGATGCTTTCTATCAGGTGCAGTTACGGTTTCAGCCGCTGGTCAGCGCGCCGGCGGACAGCAGCGGGCTTGCCCATTTCATTGGCATGATCGATACCGGTGAGGCGCAGCGCGTGCCGTATGCGCGCCTGACCGGCGGCATCAGCTTCGAGCTGGAAGAGGGGGGAGCGGCGGTGCTCGACCGGTGGGAACAGCAGATCGAGCACCTGAAGCAGGCCGCCGCAGCGGCCCGGGCTTAACGCCCGCGTCCGCCGTTACGCGGCGGTTGCGAGCTGCGCGGAGCATCGCCGCGCGGCTTGGCGCCGCTTAGCAACGCACCCGGATTGCCGCCTTGCGGCTTGCCCTGAGCTTGCGGCTTACGCGGCGCATGGGTCGCGCCGGCAGCGTCGTGAGTCGCCGCGGCAGGCTTGCCATGATGACGCGTGGTCTCGTGACGCGGATTGTCCTTGCGCACTTGTGGCTGCGTGGCCGAACCAGCGGGCTTCGCGCCTTGCGGCTTTGCACCCTGCGACCTGGCCTGCGGCTGGCCACCCGTCGGACGCTGTCCCGAGCGGGGGCTCGCCGGTTTGGCGGCGCCGCCATCGCGTCGGCCGCCTTCGCCCTTGGGCGCACCTTGACCCTGGCGCGGCTGACGTCCACCGCCACCGCCACCGCCACCCTGGCCACGGCGCAGGATCGGTTCCGGCTTCGCGTTCGGATCCGGCTCGAAGCCGGCGATCACTTCCTGCGGCACGGCGCGCTTGATCAGCTTCTCGATGTCCTTCAACAACTGCAGTTCATCGACGCACACCAGCGACACCGCTTCGCCCGACGCCCCGGCACGGCCCGTCCGGCCGATGCGGTGCACATAGTCTTCCGGCACATTGGGCAGGTCGTAGTTGACGACGTGCGGTAGCTGGTCGATGTCGATACCGCGCGCGGCGATATCGGTCGCCACCAGCACCTGCAACGTATTGGTCTTGAACTCGGCGAGCGCGCGTGTACGCGCCGACTGGCTCTTGTTGCCGTGAATCGCCAGCGCGCTGATGCCATCTTTGGTCAACTGTTCGGCGAGACGGTTCGCGCCGTGCTTGGTGCGCGTGAACACCAGCACCTGGAACCAGTTGTGTTCCTTGATCAGATGCGTGAGCAGCTCGCGCTTCTTGTCGCGGTCCACCGGGTGAATCTTCTGCGCCACCAGTTCAGCCGTGGTGTTGCGGCGCGCCACTTCGATCAGGGCCGGCGAATCGAGCAGATTGTCGGCAAGCGCCTTGATCTCGTCGGAGAAGGTCGCGGAGAACAGCAGGTTCTGGCGCTTCGGCGGCAGCTTGGCGAGCACGCGCTTGATGTCGTGGATAAAGCCCATGTCGAGCATGCGATCCGCTTCGTCGAGCACGAGGATCTCGAGATGCGACAGGTCGATGGTTTTCTGCTGCATGTGATCGAGCAGACGTCCGGGCGTCGCCACCACGATGTCGATGCCACGGCGCAGCGCATCGATCTGCGGATTGATACCGACGCCGCCGAACATCACCGTCGACTTCAGCTTCAGATACTTGCCGTAGGCGCGCACGCTCTCCTCGACCTGCGCGGCGAGTTCGCGCGTCGGCGTGAGGATCAGCGCGCGGACCACGCGCTTGCCGTTCGCCGCCGTCGCCGGCGGCATGGTGTTCAGGCGTTGCAGGATCGGCAGCGTGAAGCCGGCCGTCTTGCCGGTGCCGGTCTGCGCGCCGGCGAGCAGGTCGCCGCCGTTCAGCACGGCCGGAATCGCCTGCAACTGAATGGGAGTAGGGGTGGTGTAGCCGAGTTCGTGGACAGCGCGGACCAGCGGTTCGGACAAGCCGAGGGAATCAAAAGACATAAAAGCTCTTTGCAATGCAGTATCGCGAACGGCAAATGCGCTGCCCAGGGGGCGCGCATTCGAGGCCTAAACCCAGATCCGGTCGCAGGGAAATCGGCGGCACACGCCAGCGCGTGCCGAGTGCTTCAACGCGCTATCAAGACACGTTGACTGGCTTTAAGTTCGCCGTCGTGGGGTATTACGCGACGTAGCGCGCAACACTGACGAATTGACACAGACTGCCCGCCAGTACGAACAGGTGCCAGATACCATGTCCGTGCCGGATGCGCTCGTCGTTGATGAAGAAGTAGATGCCGACGCTGTAGATGACCCCGCCGGCCACGAGCCAGGCGGTACCCGCGGTCGGTAATGCTTCGACCAGCGGACGAATGGCAACGAGCGCGAGCCATCCCATCAAGACGTACAACACCATCGATACGCTACGGGTGCGGCGCCCGAGCGTGAGTTCCTGCACGATGCCGAGGACCGCAAGCCCCCAGCTTACCCCGAATAGCGACCAGCCCCACGGTCCGCGCAACGTAACGAGCGTGAACGGCGTGTAGCTGCCGGCGATCAGCAGGTAGATCGCCGAATGATCGCATTTCTGCAGGACCGCCTTCACGCGCGGGTTGCGCACGCTATGGTACAGGGTGGAGATAGCATACAGCACCAGCAGCATGGCGCCGTAAACGGCGAAGCTGACGACCTTGTACGCATCGCCTTGCAGCGCGCCCATCGTGACGAGCGCAGCCAGCCCCGCCACCGACAGTACCGCGCCGACGAGGTGGCTGATGCTGTTAAAACGCTCACCGACATGCACGACATCTTCTCCTGCCCGGTCCAAGGGTGCCATTGTGCACGACCCGGTCCGGTCCTGGTCCTAAAAAAAGAAGGGCGCGGCCGCGTTTTCCCGCAGGCCGCGCCCTTCTTGCCTGCTGCGTCGCCTAGTCGAGCGGCGCGGAACGCAGATCGGCCACCTGCTGCGGCGACACCGCCGTGCCGTGGTTGCCCCACGACATACGGATGTAGGTCACTACAGCCGCGACTTCCTGGTTCGACAGCGATTGCGCGAACGGCGGCATGCCGTAAGGCTTCTGGTTGCCGCCTGTGCTCGGCGGATAACCGCCGTTCAGCACCATGCGGATCGGGTTCACCGCCGACGGCATCTGGATAGACTGGTTGTTGGCGAGCGGCGGGAAGTTCGGCGGCTGGCCGAGACCGTTTGCCTCGTGGCACTTCGCGCAGTTGTCCGTGTAGATCTTCTGGCCTTGCTGCAGCAGTTCCGTGCCGAACTGAGCCGAGGTTTCCAGTTGCAGGTTTTCCGGCGCTTCGCTCTTCTGCGGAATGGTCTTCAGATACGTGGCCATGGCATGGATGTCGTCGTCCGACATGTACTGCAGGCTGTTGTGAACCACTTCAGCCATCGGACCGAACACCGCGCCGCGCTGCGACACGCCGTTCTTCAGCAGCGCCTGGATGTCCTTGATGTCCCAGTCGCCAAGACCCGCTTCCTTGTTCGACGTGAGCGACGGCGCGTACCAGTTTTGCAGCGGGATCAGGCCGCCCGCGAAGGCCGCCGAATTCACCGGGCCGCCCATGGCGTTGATCGAGGTGTGGCACATGCCGCAATGGCCGAGGCCTTCGATCAGATACGCGCCGCGGTTCCATTCCACCGATTTGGTCGGATCGGCCTTGTACTCGCCTTCGCGGAAGAACAGCGTGCGCCAGCCGATCAGCAGGTTGCGGTTGTTGAACGGGAATTTCAGTTCATGCGGACGGCTCGGCACGTTGACCGGTGCGACCGAGCGCAGATACGCATAGATCGCGTCGGCGTCGGCGCGCGAGACCTTCGTGTAGCTCGTGAAGGGGAAGCCCGGATAGAGCAGGCTGCCGTCCTTCGAGCGGCCGCTATGCATGGCGCGGTAGAAGTCGTCCTGGGTCCACTTGCCGATGCCGTATTGATCGTCGGGCGTGATGTTCGGCGTGAACATCGTGCCGAACGGCGTGGCCATGGGCAGGCCGCCGGCGAATTCCTTGCCGCCGCGCACCGTGTGGCAGGCGATACAGTCGCCAGCCCGGGCGAGGTACTCGCCCTTCTTGATCAGCTCGGCCTGGTCGGCGGGGGTGGCCGCCATGGCGGTGCCGTTGTGAAGATGATCGCCGCCCGACCACAGGACGGGAACGAGGGCAGCGGCCGCGGCTACGACAACTGCCGAAAGAGCGAACAGGGACTTGCGTTTCATTTGGTCATCTCTCCCGGTGCCTTATTGCGGTTCGCTGCCGCAGGCAAGCGGAGTCTTCATCGAACGGGCAGGAGCCGGCACGGGGTTCTGCGGTGCCGTCTGGGTGGACAACCATGAAGCGACAGCATTCACGTCGTCGTCGGTCAAGCGGGTGGCGATCTCGTGCATGCAGTCAGGCGCAATGGCGTGGCGCGAACCCGAACGCCAGGCGCCGAGCTGCGCGCTGATGTAGTCGGAATGCAGGCCGACCAGACCCGGGATAGCCGGTTCCATGCCGGTGAGCGCCTTGCCGTGGCAAGCGGCGCAAGCTGGAATCTGCCGCGATGCGTCGCCGTGCAGCACGATGTCCTGGCCGCGTGCAATCGTGTCCGCCGACACCGTGGGCCTGGCCGGCGACGGGTAAGGAGGACGCTGCTGGGAGAAGTACGCCGCGATCTGATGCAGATAGTCGTCCGAGAGATACGTGACGAGGTAGTTCATGGGCGGGTACTTGCGGCGCCCTTCGCGGAAGTTCTGCAACTGGTTGTACAGGTAGTCGGCCGGCTTGCCCGCGAGGCGTGGGAAGTAGTCGTTGTCCGTCCCCTGGCCGTGGGTGCCGTGGCAGGCCGCGCAGGCCTGCACGCGCGCTTCCATGGTGTCCGGAGTTTGGGGTTGTTGAGTCTGCGCTTTCGCAGTGCTAACGACGCCTGCCGCCGAGATCAGCAGCAGGGCAAGCAGCGGGCGGAAAATGCGTCTAGAAGACACGCGTAACTCCATCAAATTCGGGGACCTGACCGAACTTCGGACGGTTCGGCTTGAGGGCGACTGAGGCTGCGGCGACGCAGCATTCTAACATCGATGGGTGATGGTGACTATTTGCCGCAGGCTGCATAGTTCCCCTCGTAAACGCCGATGTGACAGATTGGCACGGTGATGTATTGGCCATGTCCCAGGTGCCTCCTGGCATGCGTTCTGGGTCGTTGGCGAGACCATTGATGAGACCGTTGGTGAGACTGCGGATCAGCGCACTTTTGAGCTCCGCTGCTGAGCCGTTCCGAGTCCTCCGCTGACTCGTCTTTGAACCACTTGTAGACCGCTCGCAGACCTCGCTTGCGGCTCCCGCCTGCAGACAACTTGCGAGCCGGGCGCGCAAGTCATGCCGCGACGTTGAGCGACACGAAATTCACATTCAGGTTGAACCGACCCGCAGTCAGACCATCGAAGCGTACACTCCCGGGGCGCCGGTGTCTTGCTGCGCTGCGCGTAACCCTTCTTCCCGTTGTATCAACACGCCATTCGCCTTTCATGAAGCTAGCCGATTTTTTCCGTTCAACGCCGCAGCCTCTTGCTGCCGGACGCAACCCTGTCATGTGGACCACGGCCTGCAACACCGGCCATCGTCTTCAAGGCGCCGACGCGGTCGCGGTCCAATGAGGGTCGACGGATTGTGGATCGGGCAGGTCGCCATGGCCGCGCTCATGAATGTCGCGTTTGCATTTGCGGTCGGTTCGGCGCTGCTCGGCGCGTGGCTCGCGAAAGATGCCCAGGCCAAGGTCGCGCCAGCGCGGCCCGCGTGGTTGCGTGCGCAACGCTCGATGCTGACGGCCACGGTCGTGCTGGTGCTCGCCGACCTCGGCTGGCTGCTCTACCAGGCCGCGGCGATGAGTGGTAGCGCGTTGCCGCAAGCCTTCGGCGTGATCCCGACGGTGCTCGGGCGCACTCATGTGGGTTACGCGTGGAGCGTCGCGTTCGTGGGCGCGCTGGTGCTGCTGCTCACCGCGATGTCCTCGCACGCGAGCACGATGCGCAATGCGCTGCTGTGGCTGGCGGTGATCGCGATTGCGGCCGGCAAGGCGTCGCTGGGACACGCGGCCGATGCCGGCCTGGCGTCCGCCGCGATCGGCGTGCACACCTTGCATGTGCTGGCCACCACGGTGTGGGGAGGCCTCGTCGTCGCGGCCGGCCTCGTGGTACTGCCGGCACTCGGTACGTCGACGGCGCGCGGCATCCTGATCCGCACGGCCATGCAGGTGTCGAACGTGTCGCTGGTCGCGGTGGTGGCAGTGCTGGTCACAGGCGTGTTCAACGCGGTACGCGGCTCGAACGGGTCGTTCGAAGCGATTCAGATCAGCACGTGGGGCCATGTGCTGACGCTCAAGCTCGCGCTGGTCGCACTGGCGCTGATGTTCGGCGGACTGAACCGCTTCTCGGCGCTGCCGCGCCTGCGCCGCACCGCGTCGACGATGGACGCGCACACCTTCACCAACGTGCTCTACTTCGAAGCGCTGGCGATGATCGGCGTGTTTATCGCCGCCGCGGCCTTGTCGCTCAGCGTGCCGGCGTTTGTCGCGCTGGGTTGAACGTGCTTGCCGTCGCCTGGCCGGAAACAAAAAAACGCCGCGCAGCATGCCTGCGCGGCGCGAACACACACGGTCGCCCGGCAGGAGCCGGTTGCCCCGCTACTACCCGTTAAGCGGCGAGCGCCTTGGGCACCCGTTCCAGCATCGTTTCAGGGAACATCTCCTGGCGCAGTTCGCCGGCGTCGTCGAACCATTGGCAGATTAGCCACGTGCCGGGCGCGAACACCACCGGTCCCACCCATGTGGCCGTCATCGGCCGGCCGCCCGATTTGAGCGTCAGCACGTCGCCGCCACGGTATGCGGCCTGCTTCGTCAGAAACCTGGTTTTCATCGCTTCGATCATCCACTCAGTGGCTTTGCCGCGCTGACCCGAGATCGGGCGGCTGGCTCGCCTGTTCCATTCACGAGACGGTTTCGCGGGAGCGTTTGCGGCTTATTCGAAACCGAGCTTGTGACCGAGAATCGGCGCACAGAACAGGGCGATCGCACAGCCGCTCGCCTTGCCTTCGAGTTCGGCGCCGGCCGCATGCGAGCCGTAGAGCTGGGTCAGCAGATCGAACAGTTGCGGCGCGCAATAAATAATCGCTGCAGCGATGAAACACCTCTCGACAGTCGAGATGCGCCAGCCGCGTTGAAACGCCATTACCGCCCCGATCACGCGCAACACGCCGAACACCACCAGCGCGCCCACAGCCGCCTGTTCGCGGATCAGATAGTCAGGAAGATATTCGCCCATGATTGCCTCTCGCATCGTCTTTTGTATGCGTTGAAGCAAGGAGTGGGCCAAGCGTGAGGTGAGGGCCATGGCGGCGCGCCAGAACCCTTATTCGACAAGGGTTTGCAGCGCGTGGGTCAGATGCCGGGAAGCGTCCATGTGGCGTTTTTAGGCCGTTTCCGTCCGGAATGTTACGTTACTGAGACGCCCCATCCGCGGCCGCACGTAACGTTCCGGAACACCGGTCGCGCTCAGCGGATACGTTCGATCCGCCCGACCAGAAACAGGTACGACAAGGCGCCCACCACGCCGACCGCGCTCATGAACACGAGCGCCGGCCCGAAGTCATTTCCTTTGACAAGCAGGCCGATCACGATCGGTACGCAAATCGAAGACAGGTTGCCCATCAGGTTGAACATGCCGCCGGTGAGGCCGAGCAGTTCCTTTTTCGCCATGGATGACACCAGCACCCAGGTGATCGACGAAAAGCCGCTGCCGAAGAAGGCGACCGCCATGAACAGAATCACCATCGACGGACTATCGACGAAGTTCGCGCCCACAATCGTGGTGGACAGCAGCAGCCCGGTGACGATCGGCACCTTGCGCGCGAGCGTGGCCGCGACGCCGCGCCGGATCATCGCATCGGAGATCAGCCCGGAAGCCAGAATGCCGACGAAGGCGGCGAGAAACGGCACGGCGGCCATGAAGCCCGCCTTCAGGAAATCCATGTGGCGATACTTGACGAGGTAGGTGGGAAACCACGTCAGGAAGAACCATAGCGTCGAGGTCACGGCGATCTGGCCGATATAGATGCCCCACAACTTGCGGTTGCCGAGCACGGCGCGCCAGTCGGCGACGCTGTAGCGCACGCGCGGCGCGCGGCCGCTGCTGAGTTCGACGAGGCCGCCGCCGCGACGGATCGTGTCGAGTTCCGCCTGGTTGATCCCGGCCGTCTCGGACGGCTCGCGGTACAGCGCATACCAGACCAGCGCCCATGCCACGCCGATCAGCCCCGTGAGGATGAACACGCCGTGCCAGCCGAAATGCTGCTGGGTGAGGACCAGCGCGGGCGTCAGGAAGGCGAGGCCCACATACTGGCCCGAGGTATAGACGGCAATCGCGCGGGCCCGCTCGCTGTCGGGAAACCAGGTGGTGACGATGCGGTTGAGCGTCGGATAGGCCGGCGCCTCCAGCACGCCGAGCAACACGCGCAAGGACAGCAGCAGCACGAAGGCGCTGGCAAAGCCCTGCAGGATGGTGGCAAGCGACCAGAGTCCGATGATCAGCGCCATCATCAGTCGGGGCCGCGCGCGGTCCACCAGCATGCCGCCGGGAATCTGCAGCAAGGCGTAGGACCAGCCGAACGCCGAGAACACTAGCCCCATGTGGGCCGCATCCAGTTGCAGGTCCTGTGCGATGGCCGTGGCCGCAATCGACAGATTGCTGCGGTCCAGATAGGTGATGACGACGGTAATGAACAGCATCATCAGCAGACGATGCCGCTTGCCGGTCGCGCCTTGTGCTTCGAACGTGCTTGTCTCCACTCGCCACTCCTGCTTTTTATTGCGTGATATTGCCAGGTACTGCTTGCTATTACTCGTTGCTACTCCTGCTGCTCGCGTTTGCGTCGCCTGAAGGCCGACGCAAAAACGCCGCCCGCAGGCGGCGTTTCATCGCATCAGCGGCTTACCACTCGGCGACGCTGCCGTCCGTGTGACGCCACACCGGATTGCGCCAGCGGTGGCCGACCTTGGCCATCTCGCGGACCTTCTCCTCGTTGACTTCGATGCCGAGCCCCGGGCCTTGCGGGATCGAAACGAAGCCGTCTTCGTATTTGAAGACTTCGGGATTCTTGATGTAATCGAGCAGATCGTTGCCCTGGTTGTAATGGATGCCCAGGCTCTGTTCCTGGATGAACGCGTTGTAGCTGACCGCGTCGATCTGCAGGCAGGTGGCCAAGGCGATCGGGCCGAGCGGGCAGTGCAGCGCCAGCGCGACGTCATAGGCTTCCGCCATCGACGCGATCTTGCGGCACTCGGTAATGCCGCCCGCGTGCGAGGCGTCCGGCTGGATGATGTCCACGTAGCCGCCTGCCAGGATGTGCTTGAAGTCCCAGCGCGAGTAGAGGCGCTCGCCGAGGGCGATCGGTGTGTTGGTCTGATTGACGATATCGCGCAGCGCCTCGGCATTCTCCGACAACACCGGCTCTTCGATGAAGAGCAGCTTGTACGGGTCGAGTTCCTTGGCGAGCACCTTGGCCATCGGCTTGTGCACGCGGCCATGGAAGTCCACGCCAATGCCGATGTTCGGGCCCACGGCTTCGCGCACGGCGGCCACGTTGTTGATGACGCCCTGCACCTTGTCGAAGGTGTCGATGATCTGCAGCTCTTCCGAGCCGTTCATCTTCACCGCCTTGAAGCCGCGTTCGACCACGGCGCGGGCGTTGTTGGCGACGTCGCTCGGACGGTCGCCGCCGATCCACGAGTACACCTTGATCCTGTCGCGCACCTGACCGCCCAGCAGCGCATGGATCGGCACGCCGTGATGCTTGCCCTTGATGTCCCACAGCGCCTGGTCGACGCCGGCGATCGCGCTCATTGTGATCGGGCCGCCGCGGTAGAAGCCCGCGCGGTACATCACCTGCCAGTGGTCTTCGATCAGGAGCGGGTCTTTGCCGATCAGATAGTCCGACAACTCCTCGACCGCAGCCGCGACGGTATGCGCGCGCCCTTCGACCACCGGCTCGCCCCAGCCGACGATGCCCTCGTCCGTTTCGATCTTGAGGAAGCACCAGCGCGGCGGAACGATGAAGGTTTCGAGCTTGGTGATTTTCATGGTGCGTGTCTCCTTGAGCCTGCGAGGCCAATCCTTGAGTGGCGGATGCCGACGGACATGGAGGGTCCGGCGGCGCGATATCTGAGGATTGACATCCTACAACAAAATCGCCTTTTAATACTATTAATAGTACTATTGACAGCCGGCGTTGTGGGATGCCTTGCAGTAGGCGTTACCACCCGAATGCCCGATAATCGCGGTCGTTTCGACAATGAAGAGCGCCGGAAGCCGGCGGGGAGAGCACTTATTCAGCACGATCTGCACGGGCGTGTCGCCCATCTGCTGGCCACGGCCATTCTGCGCGGCGACTACGCGCCGGAAACCATCCTGCCGCGCGAAGCCGAGTTGATGGAGACTTTCGGCGTGAGCCGCACGGTGCTCAGGGAGGCGCTGCGCACGCTGACATCGAAGGGGCTGATCGAGTCGCGTCCGCGGGTCGGCACGCGGGTGCGGCCGCGCGAGGCGTGGAATCTGCTCGATGTTGACGTGCTCGACTGGTACTCGCGCGTGGCCGAACCCATGGCGTTCGCGCTCAAGCTGCAGGAAATGCGCGAGATGATCGAGCCATACGCGGCGGCATTGGCGGCGGCTTCCTACACGGATGAGACCTTCAGCGCGCTGGACGCGGCGCATGCGTCGATGGTGGCTGCGCGCAATGTCGACGAGTGGGTGCGCGCCGACCTGCGTTTTCATCTGAGCGTGCTGACGGCGTGCAGCAACGAATTGCTGATTCCGCTGGGCACGCTGATCGAACGCACGCTCGAAGCGCAGTTGCGGCTGAACGCGAAGCGGGCCGAGGTGTATAACGCCTCGCTTGCCGAGCACACGGCGGTGTTCGAAGCGATCCGCGCCCGCGATGCAGGCGGCGCGCAGCAGGCAATGGCCGGCCTGCTCGGCGTGACGCGGCGGCGTATCGAAGGCTGACACGCATCGCCGGGCGGCCTGCTTGCGGTGCGAGCCCGCCGGGCTAGTCCATCGCCGCGTGCGCCACTGACGCATCCGCTACCTTGCGGGCTGGGCGAATCAGCAGCAGGAGCGGCACCACCATCAGCGTGGCCACGAACATCAGCTTGAAGTCGTTCAGATACGCAATCATGGATGCCTGCTGCGTGATCGATGCATTCATCACGGCGATGTCGTAGCGTGAGCCGCTTTCCAGCATGGGCCGCATGAGCGGATTGAAGATGTTGACGTTGGCGGCGAGATCCGCGTGCGCGACCTGGGTGCCGCGCGTCATCAAGGTCTGCACGATGGAAATACCGATACTGCTGCCAATATTGCGCATCAGGCTATAGGTGGCCGTGCCGTCGGCGCGAAGCTCCGGCGTCAAGGTGGAAAACGTCAACGCGCTCAGCGGCACGAATACCAGACCCAGTCCGAAACCCTGAATCACACCGGGCCACACGATGTCCGACGCGGACAACACGATCGTGTAGTTCATCATTTGCCATAGCGCGAACGCCGAGATCAGGAACCCCGAGAGCAGCATCAGGCGCGCGTCGATGTGCTTGAGCAGGCGGCCGGCGCACAGCATGGCGATCATCGTACCGGCGCCGCTGGGCGCGGTGACGAGACCCGTGGTCGCGACCGGATAGTTCATTAGTGTTTGCAGCATCGGCGGCAGTAGCGCCCGCGTTGCGTACATCACGGCGCCGATCACGAAGATAAAGAATGTGCCGGTGGCGAAGTTGGGGTCTTTCAGCAACTCGTATTTGAAGAACGAGCCTTTGCCGACCGTGGCCGTGTGGGCGAGAAAGAACGCAAAGCTGATCGATGCCAGCAGCGCCTCGATGACGATCTCATGCGAGCCGAACCAGTCGAGCTGCTCGCCGCGGTCGAGCATGGCCTGCAATGCACCGATTGCCAGCGCCAGCGTCGCGAAACCGAACGCGTCGAATTTGACGTCGTGGCGCGGCGCCTTGCTGGGCAAAAACGTCAGGACACCGAATAGCGCGAAGGCGCCGATCGGTAAATTGATAAAAAACACCCAGCGCCAGTTGTAACTATCGGTCAGCCAGCCGCCGAGCGTTGGCCCGAGAATCGGCCCGACCATCACGCCCATGCCCCACACGGCCATGGCCTGGCCCTGCTTCTCGCGCGGATTGATGTCGAGCAGGATGGACTGCGACAGCGGCACCAGCGACGCCCCGAAGATTCCCTGCAGCAGCCGTGAGGCGACGATCTCGGTGAGCGTCTCGGAGAGCCCGCACAACGCCGAGGCAAGCGTGAAGCCGGCGATCGAAAACGCCAGCAGCCGCTTGACGCTCAACCGGTCCGACAGCCAGCCGGTCAGCGGCGTGGCGATGGCCGCGGCGACGATGTACGAGGTCAGCACCCAGGTGATTTCGTCCTGCGACGCCGACAGCGTGCCCTGCATGTGCGGCAGCGCGACGTTGGCGATGGTGCTGTCGAGCGTCTGCATCAAGGTGGCGAGCATGATCGACACGGTGATCATGGGCCGGTTCAGCGCGGGGGCTGCACTCCCGGATAGCGAGTCGGAAGACATGTGCGAAGAGAGGGAGATTCAGGTTCGAATAAATAGTAAGCATGCTTAGTATATAGATCAGGACACCTCGCGAATACCAGGAACTGTCCGAGTGTGGCGTAGCGCCTTTGCCATGCGGGCCACGATTGCTCTGGACGCCTGTTTAGCCGGGCTTTCGTATAATCGCGCGATGAAAACCCAATTCGAAGAGCGCTTCGGCTTTCTGATTTCGGACGTCGGCCGCCTGACCGGCAAGCGTTTCGACGATCTCGCGAAGTCGAGCCTCGACCTCACCCGCGCGCAATGCCGTGTGCTGGCCTATCTGGCGCATTACGGGGACGTCAATCAGGCGCGCCTTGCGGACCTGCTGGAAGTCGCGCCGATTTCGGCGGGACGGCTATTGGATCGCATGGAAGAGGGCGGCTGGATCGAGCGCTGGAGCAATCCCGAGGACCGCCGCGAACGGCAGGTACGGATGACCGCCAAGGCGGAGCGGGCGCTCGGCAAGGCGCGCAAGGTCGGCGACGAAGTGGCGGCGGAAGGCCTCAGCGGCTTTAGCGACGAGGAGGCGAAGCAGTTGATCGCGTTGCTGCAGCGGGTGCGCGGCAACCTGAGCCGGATTGTCGACCGCTAGCCCCAGAGTTTCCACGGCACCGGTTGCCAGCGCGCGGCCGGCGGGGCGGGGACGTGAGCGCCGCGTTCAGGAGCGGGAAGACGTTGCAGGAGCAACGAATCGATCGCCGATTCGAGCGTGTCGAGTTCAACGGGCTTTTGAATAAATACATTCCATAGCACCGATTTTTCCATGGGCGGCGTCTGCCCCGAGGCCATGACGATGGGAATTTGCGCAAGGGCCGGATAGCATTTCAGGCGCTGACACAACTCCACGCCGTCGGTGCCGGGCATGTTCCAGTCGGTGACGATCAGATCGGGGATAAAGCGGCTCGCTTTCTCCAGGGCCGCGCTGCCGTTTTCCGCAACCATCACGTGATGACCGCGCTCTTCAAGCACGAGCTTGAAGAGCCAGAGTGAATCGACTTCGTCATCGACGAGCAGGATGGTGGACATGGTTCGAACGCGCTCTGGTGCTTACTTTTGTCCGCGCAACAACCATGCCGCCGGCCAGCGTGGTGGCGGGTCAGCCGGTCTGGGCAATCAGGCGCGTCAGTTGATCCGCTGAGACCGGCTTGGTCACGTGGGTGTCGAAGCCGGCCTCGGTGGCGGCTTTCCTGTCCGACTCGCGGGAATGGCCGGTCAGTGCGATCAACCGGGTATTGGCGAGCGCCGGATTGCCGCGCAGCAGGCGCGCGAGATCCATGCCGCTCATGTCCGGCATGGAGACGTCGATCAAGGCGAGATCGGGGATGAACGTCGTAACCACTGCCAGGGCATCGGCGCCGCTGTAGGCGGTGCGTACAGTGTGACCGTCCATTTCGAGCAGCATGGCGAGGGCGTCGATGGCGTCGGCCTGGTCGTCGACAAGAAGGATCTGTTTTGCTTGCGTCATTCCGTAAGAACAAATGGGGTCGATGGATACGGCTAGCGCCAGAGCTTTTGCATCAGCGCGAGCAGCGCGACGGGCGGCGAGCCTTTGCGGCAATAGCCGTCGAAGTTGTGCCGCGCCGTGCCGGTTTCGCGGACGTGGTCGTCGTCGAGGGAGGTGAACGCGACGATTCCGAGGTTGGTCGTGGGCAGATACGAACGCAAGGCCTGAGCGGTTTCAAAGCCGTCGTGTTCCGGCATCATGATGTCGAGCACGACGACGTCCGGAACCCAGTCCCTGACGCAACTCAGCGCTTCCCCGTAACCGTTGGCGGTGCGGGTTTCGACGCCCTCGTAAGATAGATAGGTGGCGAGCGCTTCGGCGGCATTGGTGTTGTCGTCGACGACCAGCACGCGCGGATGCGCGTTCAGGACGCGAATCTTGCGCGCGCTCCAGGTTTGGCAAAGGGATTGAGCTTGGGGCAATTCTGGACCGCCTTTAAAACGTTGTTCGCCATTAATTAGCAATCGGCGTGCCACGGTGAAATCAGGTCGGGGGCGGGATACTCTTGCAGAGCTGTTCGACCGTCGTCAGGAAAATCTTCATGGGAACCGGTTTTTGCAGGCAAGCATTCCATGTTTGCAGGGCTTCCGCGTAGGGCGGTGCGGCCGAGTGGATCATGATGGGCAAGTGAGCGAGGTCGGGGTGCGCCTTCAATTGGCGGCATAATTCGGCGCCGCCCATCAGCGGCATCATCCAGTCGGTGATGACGAGGTCCGGGGCGCTTTGCTTCAGAAGGTCGAGCGCCTCGAAACCGTTGCGCGCGCAACGGACGAGGTAGCCTTCGGCAAGCAGAATGGCTTGCCATGCGTCGAGGATTTCCGGGTCGTCATCCACCAGCAGAATTGAGTGCATTTGTTAATGACCCGTGCGTAAGCGTCGTTTTAGCCGTTACAGGTATGCAAAAGCCGTTCCATTGCGCGTGGTTGAGCCATAATGGCCTCGCCGCGCGGTCCATAGGGCTGGCGGTTCCATGCTGGCCCACCGTGGCGCCGCGTTCGATACGCCAGATGCTGACTCCAGTTGTAGAAACGTTACTCACCGAGTGGCTGTTATGACCGATACACCCAAAGGACCCTTGCGCGGATTTGCCGATTTCATCCGCCAGGAGCGCATTCGCCTGACCGAGCAATGGATGAAAGAGGTTTTCGGCGACGTCGACCTCGTCGAAGCCGACAAGCTCACCTATGAGCAACTGGCCGACCATCTGCCCGAAATTCTCGACGGCTTGTGCATGGCGCTCGATACCGACGATCTCGAAAGAGTCGAGCCGGCCATGGAGCGCGATGCGCGCAGCCACGGCCTCGTGCGCTGGCGTCAGGGATACCGGATCGAAGAGCTGGTGCGCGAGCTCGATCTGTTCCATCAGACGCTTGCCGGCGCGCTCGAGGCCTTCGCTTCCAATGAGGAAGGCTTCACGCGCCGTCACGAATCGCGGGCCCGGCGCCTGATTGCGGAAGCGCTGAGTTTCGTCACGCTGACCTCCATCCGCGAGGCGGTGAGCGAGCGTGACCGGAAAATCGACGAATACACCGGCAAGCTCGAACGGGCGAACCACGAGTTGACCCTCAAGCAGCGCCTCGTCAGCGATCTGCACGAATCGCGCATGCAGATCACCCGCAGCGTGGTGCATGACCTGCGCAATTTTCTGAATGCGTTTTCGGTAGCGCTGGCGCTGATCGGCCGCGCGCCGGCCAAGGCGGATATGGCGCTGACGCTCGCCAACCGGCAGGCGGCGGACATGAAGCAGCTGGTCGATCAGATGGTGGAGTATTCGGTCGTGCTGGGCGACAACACGCCGCCGACCCTGGAACCATTCGACGTGCGCACGCTGTTCGATGAACTGGTTACGACGTGCCGCCCGGCCATCGAAGCCAAGGATCTGCGTCTGAAGACGGCTTTCGATCCGACGCTTGGGATGGTGACTTCGAATCGCCTGAAGGTGAAACAGGTGGCGCTTAATCTGATGTCGAACGCCACCAAATATACCGTCACCGGCGAAGTGGAACTGGCGATGAGCAATGCGGGCGACGGCTATTGGTCGATCCGGGTCTCGGATACGGGCATCGGCATCGCCCCGTCGGATGCGGACCGGGTGTTCGACGAGTTCGAACGCGCGGCCGGCGACGACATACCGGGAACCGGGCTGGGCCTTGCGATCGTCAAGGAACTTTGCCGCGTGCTGCACGGGCAAATCCGCTTTGTGTCGCGGGAAGGGCGCGGCACGACGTTTGAGATTCGCTTTCCGCTTGAGCTGGGGGTGGTGGGGTAGGGCTGTCTGGGCGGCCCGGCTTTATCTGTCTTTGTTTGCTTTTATCTGCGGCAGTTGGGGTAATTCGTGGCGTGCTTCGTGCCGTTCCAGCCGTGTCTGTTGATTTACTGTTTAGGCGACGTGGTCGAGTCGTAGGGCTGGACAAGTTCCGAGCAGGCGAAATCGCTGGCTGCTGAACCCGTTTTCGTATCCACGCGGTGGGTTTCGCGGCAGGTGACGACGTTCGCGTCTTTTTGCAGGTAGTAGACGGTTGTGGTCGGGCTGGGGCTCGGGCCGTCCGCCGGGGGCGTGTGGTCCACCGTGACAAGGCGGTAGCCGCTTTGGACCAAGGTTGCGAAGGTGGTCGAGTCGTCTTTCCATTGCTGGTTCGGCGCGGCGTGCGCGGATATCGTGGCAAGCGAGAGGAGGGCAGCGGCGGTGAGATTCTTCATTTTTGGGTTTCTTCACTCGGAATGGGTATACGGTCGGGACAGGTGAGGTGGGGGGAAGGTTCATTTTGATGAGGGGCGCCCGGCTGTGTAATCGCGCCCAGAACGAAAAAGCCCGCGACTCGATGGAGTGCGGGCTTTTTCTTAATGCTGGTGGCGAATCAGGGATACGCAGGGTGCGCACATAAGTCCCTGATCCAGCGACGATTTATATGGAATGGTAAACCGTGCCGCGTTCCGGAGACGCGGCGGTTGCCTGTTTCCCATACTAAGGCTGAGCCGCAGGTTACCACGGTTCCGGGGGAGATTTATCAGCGATAATCGTTCCTTATTTCGTGATTCCACGGGGGAACGATGAATGCACCCGATCGCCTACGGCTTGTTCTTAGGTCTTCCACGAACGACGATCCGTTTGTGGGTGAAGGTAGCCAATACGCACGCGACATCAAGACATTTCTAACCGCTGCTGAACAGCAGGGTGGGGAACTTGTGCGACCGCGGTTGACGATGGATAGCGTGCAAATCCAGACGGTCGTGGAGTTTGCAAAGGTCGTTGGACCGATTGTTGGCCCGGTTGTCGCTGCGGCGGTTACGACCTGGCTGCAAGGGCGTGCGGGGCGAAAAATTCGATTAAAAGTGGGGGACGTGGAAATCGAGGCGAGCACTCCGGAGGACTTCGAGCGGTTGTTGTCCGAGGCCCGTGCACTCAAAGCGACGCAGACACCAGAGTCGGACGCGCACGATTGACCAGTTGCTTGATGGGTGATCCGTGATGAACCGAACCTCGCTGTGTGGGGTTCAGCTTGTTATGGCTCATCTCGCCGGATTGACGCCAGTTCCCGAGTCTTCCATACAACCAGCGCCCTTTTGCATCGGCAGGTTCGCGATCGCGGTGATCGGACTGGCACCGATCTGCCGCAATCGCGACTGCCCGTATGGGGTTACTTCCACGAGGTCGGAAGTGCCCGCTGCACCTGCGTCGCCAGCGAACTCGCCATGGGTTCGGTCAGGCCACCGCCTAACCAATGCTCGATGCCCCGTGCTTGCACCACCACCTGCCATGAGCGGGCGGCCAGACCTGCATTGACTCCACCGCTACTGCCCACACCAGCGTAAGTCCGACCGCCGGCGACGCCCGTGTGCACCACGATCTCGCTGACCTTCGGTGATGTCAGATACATCTTTTCGATGTCGGCCAGTGCCAGGACCTTCCCGGGCGTGCCATTTTCAACAAACGTGATTCCCGAAGGGCCGACGATGAACTGCGTAAAGCGTCGCCCCCTGTTCCAGGAAGCGCCTTTCATCGCCCAGAGTAGGAAGAGCAGAACAAGCACCGTCGCCACCACCCCGAGCGTTGGATTAACGGCGGCAAAAGCGATGAACAACGCGATTACAAGACCGAACAGGGTGATTTTCCGAAACCACCCGAGGGCGGACAGAGGGCGCACGGTGAACTTCACAGTTTGCTCGTCCAGCTTTTCAACGTCATACAGGGATTTGGCCACGTTTTCCTCTTCGATTTTCCGGATCTGTTGTTGCCGTTTGAACGGGGCACAGCACCAGCTATGCCGGCTGGGATCATACATCGAAAGGAAACTATATACCGTGGATTCTTATCCCGTGGAGCTTTGTCCCTAGAGGAGGAAACATGGGGTATGGCGACTTCTTCTAATCCGGTCAAGACGAAAACTAGGGTGCCGGCCCTTGTGGTGTTTGGTGAAGCCGTGCGCCGCAGGCGCAAGGACAAAGGGTTTTCGCAAGAGGCTTTTGGTGATGTTTGCGGTATTGACCGCAGTTACATGGGGGGTATCGAGCGAGGTGAACATAATGTCGCACTGGTGAATATCCTTAAAATCATTCACGCCTTAGACATCAAACCTTCTGATTTTTTTCGAGATATGGATGATTTGCCGACTGAGTAACCGCCTAGGCTCGCCCTTGGTCGACATGGGCTGGGCGACGCCATGGCTCTGCCCAGCCCATGCTCGAGCGTGGAGGGCCGGTTCGACGCGTCAAGGACGAGCCCTCCGGGGCCGCTGCGCGGCTCCTTGACCCGCCGCTCCGACCCGGGGTAAATCAACGCTGCCCCGGCGGTTTAGGCCCGCGTGGAATCGTCAGCACGGGCTTCGGGACCAGGAGCGACAGCGACCCAGGTTTTGGTATCCGTGGGACGACCGCCTGAGTTGGCGCATGAACCTGCCGGACGGCGGCCCTCTGGGTCGTCGCCCGGGCCTGTCTGGCGGCGGCCTTCTGGCCGTAGGTTACCGGCGCACTCTTCACGCTGCGATCCGCCTTGGCTCCGAATTTTCGGCCGCCCCGGGCGTGTGACGCGCGCCCGTAACTCATGAGGCTTTTCGTGCTCGTGTGTCCCATGAAGGTCGCGGCACGCTGCGCCGTGTCCGGGCGGGCCGCCATCTGCTTTTTCAGTTCGCTGGCGACGGCGTGCCGAAACGAGTAACAGGACAGGCCCGATGCTTTCAGCCCCCTGTTCAAACTCCGGTGGTCGGCGTCCGTGGTCTTGACCACGAACGCCCCGCCGCGTTCCTGGGCCGTCTGCGCGAGGCCCCGGGCGGAGGTGTTGTCGACCGGCACCACCAACTGCCGCACCGCCTGTCCGCGCTGCTCGTTGACCTTTGCGCCTTTGATCGTAGCGGTGATGAAGAGGTGGCCGTTCGCTGGGTTCGTCGCGACCGATACCGCAACGCCCCGCAGCAGCTCCGACGGGCGAATCCCGAACAGCGCCAGCAACGCCAGCTGCTCAGCGTGCCGTTCTGCCAGTTTCGTGCCGTGTTGCCCGGTCGTGAGCAGCGCCGCCACCGCCAGGGACGGCGGCGGCGGGCGCGTGTCGCGCTTCGACTTCGACACCACCACCTCTCCCGCATCCCGCATCGCCTGCGCCTTGTGTTTCCACGTCAGGCGGTCCGGTTGCAGGAACTGCACGTCCATCTCCGCCGCCAGCTTCCACGCTTCGACGGTCAACCGTTGTGCCTGCCCGATGTGCTCAGCCCGGCGCGCGCGCTCCGCCTGACGGCGAAGCGCGCGCACGTCGGCCTCCATGCAGTAACGGGAGGCCGTGCGCAGCAGGTCGTGGTGGTTGCGGGTGGTCGCCTTTTCCAGCGCTGTCAGGCCGTCGGCGCGTAGTCGGTCATACTCCCGCCGGTATTTTGCCGCCGTTGCTGTCGATACGTTGCGCTCTGGGCAGTCCGCCAGTATGTTTTTCGTCTGCTGGTCGGCGTGAAGCGTCCATGGCTTGGTGCTGTGCTCCGCATCCCGACGTGCTGCGGCTTCGCGTTCACGCAGAACATGCGTGAACGCGTGCTCACAGCCTGCCACAGGGGTGTCAGTCTGTGAGCCGCCCGAACCGCTCTCGCGTTTCGGGCTCGGCTCTACGCTCCCGCTTCGAGCCGGTGCGTGTTTGCTCTCGCAACCACGCAAGGGACCTCCGCTTTCGCTACGGTCCCGGTCGAGTCCAAACTTTGTTTGGCCTCTCCCCTCATTGTCGGACGGTCCATGACCGTCCGACAATGACAAAAGCATACGGGTTTTGCGGGGTGGCATATACAGGTCCTGCCGATCGGGGGCTACCTATCCAGGATGGCAGGTTCTGGCGGGTCCGCAACCCACCTCAGAGGCGCCGGGCGCCTGCTAGAATGGCCGCTCGTCTTTTTCGTATGAACAAAATGGCGAACACCTACTGGTATTCGGGCCACCGGGACCTCTCACCCGTCGAGTTGTTCTTTTTCATCGCCGCGCAAGAAACCTGCGAGCAGCTGGGAATCGATGACATCGAGGGCGTGATCTTGGTTCTGTCGGGCTGGCCGATGTTGCCAACGCGCGGAAAGTTTGCCGGGGCCACCAAAGGAACGTCTGTCGCCTCCGTCATGTCCCGCTCGCTGTTCCGTTTTGAGTTCCGACGGCGACTGCTCCCAACGCTGACGCTGGCCAGCATCAAATCCCTCCGCATTATTCTGACCCGCAAGCTGAGCGTGTTCATCGGTCGAGCCGTGCCGGGGCTGGGGTGGGTGCTGCTCTCCCGTGATGCGTTCATGATCGTCTACCACACGGTTCTCAAATACAACCGTCTGGTCAAGCCCGAGGACCGGGTGTTCTGATGGAAAACGTATCGTGGGAAGCCATCGAGGCCTTCGTCCGGGCCGAGGTCGGGCTAAGTCCTTCGAAACTGTTGACCCGTGACACACGGTTATGGGAAGACCTCGGCCAGACCGGTGACGAGGCGAACGATTTCATAGAACGTTTTTTTGAACGGTTTCAAATCGATCCGGGCGATTTCGATTTTCACCGCTACTTTCTGATGGAAGGGGAAGGCGGGTTGTATTCCCTGTTCCAGCGCTGGGTTCTGCGAAAATCCCAAACCCGACAACGAGAACCGATAACACTTGGCATGCTCCATCGGGCAGCCCTTGACGGGAAATGGGGTTCTTCTGCCCTATTGTGAACGAGCAATAGAGTTCGAAACAAAAACCAATTTAAACGGATACCCGGAGGTTTTCAATGTCAGCGATCGCAACCTCGGCCCTCACGATTTTCGGAAGTGTGATTGTCTATGTCGTCGGGCAGCTTGTTTCGAAGATTCTCATCGAACCGGTGCACGAACTGAAGAAGTCCGTCGGTGAGGTCAGGTTCAATTTGGCGTTCCACGCAGCAGCAATACGCACGCCGGCGGCAAGGAGCGAGGAGTGGTCCCAGAAGGCGCATGAAGCATTATTGCGAAGCTCCTGTGACCTTCTTGCCCGCGTAGAAATGATACCGTGCTCGTGCTACCCATTCCTGTCTAGAGTTTTTAGCTTGCACCCACGGGAATCTATCAAGGTTGCCGCTACGAAACTCCGGGGTCTTTCCACCTACGTCTATGGCACTCAGTCTACGTCGGGCGATGCAGTTGACAAACTTGTGACGGAAATTGAGTGCCGCCTCGGCTTGGAGCCGTTGAAGTAACTTGGATAGCGATCAGACTTGTGACGGGCAAGGAAGAAACAGTTCGGCGGAGACGTCAATGTCCACACGCGGGTGCTTGGCGTCGAAAATGCCGTCTAACTCTATTTGAATGCCTTGCCGAGGATGGGGGGTTTATGTCCTTGATTAAACAGAAAACTCCGTGTCAAACAATATTGTCAGTTCACACCTATAAAAAGGAAACGTATGACCGAAACTATCGACATCGAGGTCCCATGCGTCGCGGACTTGCCGCCAGGATACACGGCCGATTGCGTAATATCAGTTCCGGTGGACGATCAGAATCAGATCATCCTCCCCGTGAAGGCCACCGTGAAATACTTCAGAGTTTTCAAGATAGGGGATTCCTCGCCGTTGGCGACGGACATCTCGCTTTTTGTCGCTTTGACAAAGGCTGAAGCTCATATTCTCAAAGCGACCGAAACGAAGGCTGGCGCGGGCTGGAAACCGCCCGGCGGTCGGCTTTAAAGGTCAGGCCTGCTCGGGCGTGTCCTGTGAGTTACCAATGTCGGCTCCCACCGGATAGTTGTGCAGGTAGTCCCAGCACTTCATCGCTGGTGCGTTCTTCCAGCGTTCATGCGCTACCTGGACGGCCTCATCGGCGATCATGCGCGCTGCGATGGGCTCGACCCGGTGCAAGGCGGCGATGTAGGCGTAAAACCACAGATCCTTGATGGTTAGGCGGTCGGCGTCGTTTTGCGAGGCATAGGGGCGCATGGCGGAGCTCCGGGGATGGTCGCCCATCCAAACAGATCCGCGCGAAAACGCAAGCCCCAGACGTGCCACGGCCCCCTGTTGACAGGGGGCCGTGGCTTTCGTAGTGTGGGGTTGCGGTTCCGCGATGTTGCTGCATCGGGAACTGGATCGTGTAGTGTGCGCTACGACAACCCACTTCGGCCCCGCGGAACCATCCTACCGCACCCAGGCCACAGGTCAAGTTTCCGCCCACATGGTCCAGTCCCCAGCGCGCCGACAGAGGAGCAGCCGGAGGTTCGAACAAGTGCGCGCCGGGGTAACCAACCCCCAGCGTCGACTGGTCAGCGAAAGCGACCGGGAGTCGACAACCTTGAACCATGCGCCCAGCGCATGATCCGTCCCGCAACACTTCGTCCCGCGTAAGGCTCCGGGTATGGCTCAAACTGGCCCGGATCGTGTGCCTCGACGGCTCGGTGTTGAATGGGTGAGACGCGATGAGCGGGAAAGCGCCTGGCGACGGTCAGGACACGGTGCACAGCGTCAACGGAAAGACGCCCCTGTCATGGGGGTGGACAGACCCGGCACCGGGGGCGCTGCGCGCCTTGAACTGTCCGCAAGTGAGCAGCGCAGCGCTCTCACTCCCGGCGTAGTGCCCGCCGTCTTCGGACAGGTTCGGGCCAAGCGGGCAAAGTCATCCCATGCAAGCGCCCCCACCCGGGCCCGTGCAGGGATAAGACTTTCCCGGCTTGGCCCGGTCGGGATCGACCGGGGCTTGCCGGGTCCAGGGGAAGCAAAACCGTACCATTCCCCCTGTTGGGCCAACATGTTCGGGCACAGGCCGGAGGCTCACCGCAGGTTACAGGCCGTAGGCACCCGAAGGGCTACCGGCCACCATCTTAGGGCACAGTAAAACCCATCGCATTGCCGGCAGGCGCGCGACAGCGCGCGGTAGAGCCCTGAGCAGGAAAAGCGGGCGCGCGCCGCCCCATCGCTCATTTTCGGACCGTGCGCTCCGTTCCCAGGGCCACGGCGACGAACCGGGCGAGGCGCTCCGGCAGTTCGACGGCAAGGCCCACCGTGTCCAGTTCGTCAAAACGGGCCTTGTCGAGTGTCTGGGTTGCCAGAAACTCATCCTCAAACTGGCCGGCATACACGCCGTCGTGCACGTCACGCGGGGCGTGACCGACGAGCTCCATTCGGGCGTCCTTTGCGACACCGGCGGCCTTCATCCGACGGATCAGCGTGGTGCGGAACGACGGAAAAGCCTTCCGCCTGTCGTCCTTGATGCCCAGCTCCACCAGGTAGGCCGCGAACCGCCGGGACGGGTTTTTGGTGTGTTTGCCCTTTGCGTCGCGCGGCAGGTGCGGGAACAGCCGGACTGCCCCCCTCTCCCGCAACTCTTCTGCGTAGGCGATCAGGCCAAGCATGACCAGATCGAGGTGCAGCGGGGCAGAGCGGACGCTCGCCACCGTTTTGACGCGGGTTTCGGTTTCGCTGTCCCCCGTATGGTCCGGCTGGATGTCCAGGAACCAGCGGTCGCCAGCCCGTCGCAGGTCTTTCAAACGGGCTTGGGCCAGCTCGTTCATGCGTGCGCCGGTGTAAAGCCCCAGCAGAGGCAGGAAGAAGTCTTCCGGCGTCTGGGCAAACCTGAGGAACCGTTCGGGCTCGAACATCGTCCGCAGCTCGTCCGGTGAAAACGGCAGGTAACCCCGGCCGGCATTGATCTTCGTGCGCTGGGACTTCGAGAGCTTGACCTGTGCCGCTGCCGGGTTCGGACCCGTGAGCAGCCCAGCCTCCCGCGTCCACTCGAAGAAGCCGTTCAGCACCCGTTGCTGCTGCTTGCGGGTCTGGACGCTCATGACCCCCGTCGGGCGCTCGTTCCGGGTCTGGGCTGCGGCCACGAACGTGCGGGCGTCCTGATTGCCGAACTCCTTCTTCCTCCGTTTTTCGTAGTTGGTGGGCAGCCATTGCAAAAAGTCGAAATAGCCCCGAACGAAATCCCAGTCGCAAAACCCGATGGGCGTGGCACCGTCGGCCCAGCGCATGAACACCGCCAGTGCGTTCGTGTAGTCCTTTGTGCTGGCGGGCGAGATCTCCCCCGCCTTGCTGTCCAGGTATAACCGCACGCACTGGTCGAGCGGCTTCGAGAGACCTGCCCGGCGGATGGCGGCCAGTTCCGCCGCCTCAGTTGCAGCCGCCGCCGTTTCTTCCGGCGTCGCCGTCGATGGCGATGCGGGGAGCGTGCCGAAGGCCGAAATCAGGCCTTTCAGGGCCTCCTGATCGCGTTGCAACGTCTCCGGTGTGGTGCTGTCCAGTTCGACGCGCTCTGCCTTGAATCCGCCGACGTGAAGACCATGGATCGTCAGTTGCTGGATGTCGTCCGGTGTAAGGGTAAGCAGGTCGGCCAAGCTCGGTTTTTTCAACATGGCGAAACGGGCATTGAGCAGGTATGCGAACAGTTTAGCCTGCTCGGGGTCGCGGGTGCGCAGCGACCGCCACACCTCTTTTTTGCCGGCAACAGCGGCGAGGTGAGGGGGCAGCACGATGCGGAAATGAAAGACGCCGTAGGGCGTGCGACGTAGCCGGGAGGCGAGGTAGGGCGTCAGCATGTGGCGAACTCCTGATGGAGACGCACCCTGAGGTGTTTGCCACGCGTCGGAATGAAAAAAGGCCTTGCAAAGCAAGGCCTTTTTAAATCTGGTGGCGAATCAGGGATTCGAACCCCGGACCTGCGGATTATGATTCCGAAAGAGTCGGCGTACCTTTGTGTGGATCGGTTTCCGTGTAGGCGTTGGGAGCCCTGAATTATAAGGCTTTGTAGATGTTTCACGCAAATTCGATGTTGACTAAGATGGACAAGTTTCCCTAGGATATGCCTACATGGTGCCTACATGAGGAATCGATGGCAAAGCAGAACTTGACGGCGGCACGGGTGGAAAGTCTTCAATGTGAGCCTGGCAAGCAGCAAAGCATTTTTTGGGATGCAAAGACCCCCGGGTTTGGACTGCGCATAACCGAAGCAGGGGCGCGTGCTTATATATTCGAGTCGCGCCTATTCGGTAAGACGATCCGGGTGACTATCGGAGATGCCCGCGTATGGGAGCTTGGTAAGGCCCGTACCGAAGCCAGCCGCCTCAAGACCCTGATCGATGACGGTAAGGACCCGCGCGAGGTCAAAGCCGAGCAGCGCGCCGCTCATGAAGCGAGGCGGGCAGAGGTGCGCCGGCAGGATGTGGCGGTTGAAGATGCTTGGAAGACATATTTGATTGCTCGCAAGCCGAAATGGTCGGAGCGACATTATCAGGACCATATCCGCTTGGCCGAGGCGGGCGGGCGTCCAACGAAGCGTGGAAAGGCACAGATTGTTGCTGGACCGTTGGCCGTTCTTATGCCATTGCCTCTGTCGTCGTTGAGTCGCGAGCGAGTTGACTCATGGCTCGAGTTGGAAACGCAGCAACGGCCAGCTCGAGCACGTTTAGCGTTTGCTCTGTTGCGGGCATTTATCACCTGGTGCGAAGATCAAAGCGAATACGCTGGCTTGGCGGCACTGGAGATCTGCTCGAACCGAGGAATACGCGAGCACTTGATGAAACCGCAAACCAAGGTTGACTGCTTGCAACGCGAACAGCTATCGCCGTGGTTCGCGGCAGCGCGTTGCATATCCAACCCAGTGATCTCAGCTTACCTGCAGGGACTTTTAATTACGGGCGCTCGTCGGGAGGAATTGGCTTCGCTGCGTTGGGATGATGTCGATTTCCGCTGGCGCAGCCTTACCATGAATGACAAGGTTGAGGGGACAGGGGGTCGCACTATTCCGCTCACGCCTTATCTGGCAAGTTTGCTGCTCAATCTTAAGCGACTGAACGAGATTCCGCCGAATAAGCGGCAGGCGGTGCGGCTCGCAGAAAAGGGTGAGCACTGGTCGCCTTCGCCCTGGGTGTTTGCGAGCAAGACGGCCGCGGACGGTAAGATCGCCGAGCCGCGGATCGCGCATAACCAGGCGCTTGTCGCCGGGGACTTGCCTCATGTCACTCTGCACGGATTGCGCCGCTCGTTCGGCACGTTGTCGGAATGGGTTGAATGTCCGGTGGGAGTCGTGGCACAGATTCAGGGGCACAAGCCGTCCGCGATCGCCGAGAAGCACTATCGTCGACGTCCGCTCGACTTGCTGCGCATGTGGCACGACAAGATCGAGGCGTGGATGCTAGAACACGCCGGAATCTCCTCCGAGGCATTGTCGACATAGTCCGTACAGTACTCGCAAACGTCAACCATAGGGCTGTCGTCACGAGCCGATACATCCATATTGCGCTGCGCCGGTCGGATCGACCTTTCCAGCACGGCGGTGTCGCCAAATCATCGCCGATGACGCCGTTCTTTTGCTCGACATTCGATTGGCATGCCCACGTCCCTGCAAAGTGCACAAGCGCGCGATAAAATCCGTCGTTCGGGGCGATCGGCCTTACCGGATTGTCGTCGCGCAGCAGGGGCTAGCGATTACGACTGGTCGCGGTGGGGGCATTCTGTGTCTCGACCATTTCATCGAAATACATCGAAAACATTCATTCAAATACAACTATGGCGACCACGGTAATTCTCCCAGGATCAGAGACGATCGATTTCAATCTGAAGGTGGAAAACGCGGCAAAGTACTACTACAGCTTCGAGACATGGACTCCAATCATGGGGGCTTTACTCATGTCGGGAATTGTTCCGACTGACTACTGGACCAATGCTCTCGATGACTCTGAACATTCGGAAAAACCTGCGTCGTTCTGGGTGAAGCAATTCGACAAGCTGCTTCATGGTCTTTGGAAAATAGACGAAGCAGGCGAGGAAAGCATCCCAGAGCACAATCAGCGGCATTTGCGCGGACTTGACGGCGAAATGCTGGTGACGACCGGCTCAGCGCGCTTTCTGGATGCACGAAGGGTGCTTAGACACTGGGATAACGAATGCGAGGATGAGGCAAAGTACGAGCTGGCCCTCGAGCCGTTTACTTTCCTGGCATGGCTTGAAGAGCTTTGCCGGAATGAGGAAATCCGTTTCTTTGATCGGGTCTGGCTCGATGTTTTTCTGAAGCTGAATGGACTTGAATCGAACAGGACTATCCTGCCGACTAGCGTCGTGGAGTCGTTTCAAAAGCTGACCGACATTGGAGACGAAGGCCGTTGGCATCCGTTGGATTCGGACATCGTCGCGGCGCAACGTGAAGCCGTTTCCGAACACAAGGACCGTTACGCGATCGAGGTCATCTTTCCCCGGGTGATCCGCATTTTGCTCGATCGAGACGCGATTGACAGATCGAACAAGGAGTACGTGCCCGGCAAGACTCTGCCTGTCAAGATGGAAGACGGAAGCTTGTATATCCTCAAGCGGGATTCATTGCGCGTGCAACTGAACAGGCTAAAGGCAAAACACTTCGCGCCGCCGCAGTAGGCTGCGACACCAGCATCGTTTCTGGCGGATGGGGGCAGATCGAAATCTGCCCCCAATTGCATTTGCCAAGCTGTTATCGCATGGCATCCCGAAGATTGTCCGCATCACTGGGCGCATTCCGGGCAAGGCGCGAGCCTCCCCCACCCCATTGCTTTTCTCCCTGCCACCCCTTTCAGGGTCGATAGCGCACGACCGCGTACATTCGCGTACATCGAGGCGACTCGGGCGAACAAACTCCATAAATTCCGTTATGCGCTGAACGTTGTGGAGTTGCAGCGGTTGACGGTCCTCGACGTTGACCGCTGCAACTCCACATAGCGCGAAACCACACTTCGCTATTTCGCTCATATATGGAGAGCTTCATGAACAGCAACGCAGGCAACACGGCGACAGGTGCCGTACAGCAGTATCAGACCGTGGCAAATTCAGCAGTCGGGCCAGACCATACGCAACGGGCACGTTCCCCCCGCAATGGCCCGCTTACCACTGATGCCATGGCTGCAGCGGTGGGCGTCCTGGCTCAGTCGGTCCGTAAGCGCTATTCGGAGACGGGTACGTACTTCGGGCTGAAGCCCATCAAACTGCCCAACCGCCGGCTGATGTGGGACGCACAGGCCGTCGAGAAGTTTCTGCGTGGCGAGGCTATCTAAATGGCCGCGCGTATCCTACCGTTTTTCAATCGCGCGCCGCTGGCCGTTAAACAGGGCGACGATGCAGGCGACCGCCGTGCGCCGTTCCCCCCCGTGAAACGCAATTCGATGCAAGTCGCGAAGGTCACTCTGGCGGGCACCGCAACGGCGACGTCGCTCGGCATAGCGGCGCTCTCGGGTCTGGAGCGTGGCGCTACGTTCGCGGAACGGCTCGCGTGCACGGCTCTTCCGGTCGTGGCTGTTGCCGGCCTGCATCTGTTGCCTGCGCTGAGTCGGGGGCAGTCGTTTTCGGTGCGTGGCCTGGTGGTTGTCCTTTGCACGGCGGGTCTGGCGGTCACGCTTAGCAGCCAGATCTCGTTCTTCCAGCTTGCGCAGCAGCATGCGGGCGCGCGCCGGGCTGAGAGTGTGCCAGATGCTGTGCATGTACCGCTGGCCGACATGACGGTGCGCAGCCTGACTGGCATCGCCCAGGATCAGGCGAGCGCGCGCAAGACACTGGCTCTCATAGACAACCATCGCTGCAGCGGCAATTGCACCAGCGAGCATTTGCGTCGCGCCACGCTCACTGCGACGCTCGATGCGCTCGCGATCGAATCTGACGAGGCAAAGCGGCGCGAAGCGGCCGAAGATCGTCAGGCCGCACAGGTCGACCGGACGCAGCAACAGCGTGACGCGATGCGTGACGACCCAGTAATGGTGCAACTAGCGGACCTGACGGGACTGAGCAAAACGAGCGTGAGCCTGCTCCTCGACCTCGTGTATGCGGGCGTGCTCGACGGCATTGGCGTCCTTGGCTGGTACCTGGTGATGCCCGTGCGTCGTCTCGGCGGTGATGCCGTGAACGCCGCTGTTGTCGCTTCCAGTAGCGGCCTTGAGCGTGAGCACGTTAATGCTGATGAAGCCGCGGACGCCGACAGCCGTATTACGCGCTGCTCCTCACCGATCGGGATCGACACCCAGCTCATGCTGCTGAGGCGCGACGTCTCGGAAGGCAAGGTGCAGGCCACTGTGGCAGGCATCCGGAACCACCTTGGTTGCGCGCAGGCAACGGCCGCTCAACTTCGCCGCGAACTGCTGGCGCTGCGGGTTGTACCCAATCAAAACAATGGAGGCCGCAATGCGTGACGAACCATTTTTCGAGGCATTTGGTGACATCGGGGACATCTTTGCCGATCAGGCCGCTACGCGTGATCGCGAAAAAGCTAATGCAGTCGAGATCGCTCAACCGTTTTACTGCCCTGCAGCATTTCTTGCGCTGCCATTCTGGAGTACCAGCGAGGCTGCCGATTACCTGCGTCGAAAGCCGAAGACGCTCCGCACCGCCTATGCGACAACGGGAGCGTTCCTGGGAGTCGCGCCGAAGAAAGTCGGCCGTCGCTTGCTGTGGCCGGCCGTGAAAATTCGCGCTCTCGTCGAAGGGGAGGCAGCATGAACATGCACTTCCAAGGCGTAACCGCAATGAATTCGGGCCATTCGTCACCGAGCGCGATTCCATCTGGCCATCTTAAGGCGGCCAGCGGAAACTCTGGCGGTGGTGGAAATGGCGTCGAACTTGTGCCCGCTAGCGAAATCCCAATGCTGCCGATCCTCTGGCTGTGGAAGTTCTGGCTCGCGCGCGGCAAGTTTCATATCCTCGCGGGACCGCCAGCGACGGGCAAGACCACGCTTGCAATTGCCGTTGGTGCGGCCTTTACGATCGGCGGCACCTTGCCGGACGGAACGATGGCCCCAGTTGGGACTATCGTTATCTGGACATGCGAGGATAGCGTGGAAGATACGGTCATGCCGCGCCTTGCCGCAGCCGGTGCTGATCTACGTCGTGTACTGGTGCTGTACGGCGGGAAGGAGCGCGGGGGCCGTAATCGTACGTTCGACTTCGAGACCGACCTGCCGGGACTGGAAGCAGCCGTAACCCACCGTGGCGACGTTGTGCTTATCATCATCGATTCGATCGCCCATGCCATTCCGGCGTCCAACAACAATAGCCGCGTGCGCAAGGCGCTTGACCCTTTGGTTGCACTTGCTGAACGTACCAGTTGCGCGATTCTTGGTCTGACGCACGTAAACAAAGGCTCGAAAAAGAAAGACCCCCTCGATCGCATCAATGGCAGCGTGGCGATCGGCGCGTTGTCGCGCATCGCGTGGGTAGTTGCGCGAGATGAGAGTGGAGGCGAGGACGGCACGCCCCGCAGTGTGCTCGTGCGGGCAAAGTCTAACCTCGGTCCGGTCGAGGGTGGTTTTGCCTACCATATTGATTCTGTCGATGTTCTGATCACCCAAGGTTGCGTCGCGCATAGCTCGAAGGTCACTTGGGATGGCCCGCTTGCGGGCTCGCCGCGGGAGATTCTGGGTGATGCCGAGGGCGCCACCGCGACCGGCCGCGAGGACCGCAAGCAGGAGGCAACTGCATTCCTGGCGAGCTTGCTTGCGGGCGGTCCTAAGCCAGTCGAAGAAATTGGCCAGATGGCTCGTGATGCAGGTCTGTCATGGGCCACGGTGCGCCGGGCGTCAGCGGAAATGGGGATGAGCAAGTTCCGGCCGATCGGCATGCATCACTGGTGCTGGGCGCTGGATAACCGTCTTGCGGCCCAATTCAGCCAGCCAGGCCAATCGAATGGCTTTAGCCCGATGGATATGCCAAGTGGGCTGCCATTCATGTCCAACCCGTTGTACGCGCAAAGTTCGCCCGGCGGATACCCGTCTCCGCAGATGCCGCACATGGGGTATCAGCCGGCGATGCAGGCACAGTACCCGACGCCGCAAAACGGTGAGCAACTTGAGCAGGTTGAGCAGCTTGAACAGGCTGGGCAACTTGAACAGGTAGACGCGTGCACAGGCCTCGCCGGTGTGCCGCCGCCTGAATCGACGGCGGGTGAAATGAGCGTGGGCAGTCGTTATAGCGAACCGGAGCAGCCGCAGGCGGGAGGAGGTGTGGTTGCGGCAGTTCTCGGATATGCACTCACTGAAGCTAACCGCGAGCTTCTGCGTCGTCCACTCACTGTGGATGACGACGTGGCGTCTTATCTGACCGACGTCGTTGACGTCGCGGTTGGCTCATATAGAGATCAATTAAGCCGATCGGAACAGAGCCAGTTGTGGGATGCACTATGGGCGGCGCTTTTACCCGACATTGCGGGCAAGCGCCAGTAAACGACCAGGGCGGGCGCATGCCCGTCTTCGAACTAGGGGCGGGCAGGGTCGTTTTCGTCGGTGGATTCGCTATCTGCACAGCGCCAGCGGCATCTCCCCCGCCCACTGGCGCATTACTTAAATTGAGCTTCCACTCGGCGGAATTTTTGTATGCCATCGGGCAAAAATGTCGGGACAACTCCTAATTATTATGTGGTGAATAATGCTTCATTTTCCCCAATTTTCTTGATCTCGTGTGCTCGAAATGCGTGCGTTTGAAACGATCTTGAATTTAGGTAATTAGTGAGATCATTGGCTTTGTTTGTTGGATGGTAAAATCATTACCTCTGCGGTATGGCCTAATTCATCACAAAGGAAAGTTTAAAATCGTGTAAATAAGATAAGGTTAATTGTGATTTATTTAAACCGAAAAAATAAGCTGGACATCCTGGACCAAACACTTCAGCAGCTTGCCCAGCAAGAAAACGTATGCTTTGGTCACAGAACCCAAGAGGACCGAGCCTGGAAGGCAGGTGACTACGGCTGGCTGTTCAAGCGGTTGATTAAGTTCATGGACGCGGTGCTGTACTCGAAATTGATGCCGTTCAATGTCGAGCAAAACGGCAAGCGCAAGAAGGTGACGGAAGCATCGCATCTGGCGAGCTTCTATCGTCAGTGTCATCAGTTCATGGATCTGTACTGGAAAGGACATGCCTACAGTCCCGATCTTGAACTGTTCTTCGAGTGTTTTCGCAAACATCCTAAAATTGGATATTGCCTGTTTCAAGGGGTGAGATGGAATCTGGAAGACGGATTGTGCGAAGCGGAGGTGTTCAATGGTTTCGTGTCGTTTCTACGACGTGAGGCGATAGCCGGTAACGTCAAAAAGAAAATGGTTGACTGGAAGGCTGTATTGAAAGATGAGAAAAAGTCGATCCGAAAATACATTGCGGAATTAGCCAGGAAGTACTCGAAGATGTTGGCTATACGGGTCGACATGGGCTATCTGACGGTAGCGCCGAATGAAGACGCAGCCTTTGTGCGTACGGCGTGGGAAATTGGCGATGCGAACGCCTGGACCGCGCCGCAAGATGTGGAGCGCGAGCGAGCGAAGCTGGCTGAAAACAGAGCTCGAATCGATGTCGAAGCTGCGTTGAGAGACCGCGCGAAGTTCTTCAATAACCCGTACGGCGTCGACAAGGATCTATTCGAGCACATGATCGGATATATCGTGAAGCTCGAGCGCTCTGACGATGGTCCGCATCACTTTCACTGCATCTTCTTCTTCGACGGCCAGAAGGTGCAGAGCACCAAGTATTGGGTCAAGCGTATCGAACGCTACTGGAAGAAAATTACCCAGAACCGTGGATACGTTCACAACTGCCACATCAATCCGAAGAAGGATGAGCTTGAGAAGCAAGGTCGATGGGCGGTGGGCCGCATCGACGGAAACAGCCGTGTGCAAGTCGGCAAGCTCGCTCGGTACGCGGTGTGGTATTTCACAAAAGACGGTCAGCGCGTGAGGGTAAAGCCCAGGTTGAAGTCACGGCTGTTGACGATGGGTAGGCTCAAGAAGAAGCGTCTGGGTGGTCCTGGACGACCGCGAAAGACGGTGAGTGCGGCCGAGGAGTAGTAGGAATAGCATCGTAGACCGCAATCTACTCAAGTTTCCTGCGAATCGTGTCGTTTACCGACGTGTACTTGGTAATTGCCCAATTGATGTTCACGTAATTCGTGACGGCGGCCCGGGTGATTCAGATGCGCGATATCGTCAATGTTCAAGGAGACTCAAGATGTCGAAGAAGGGAAACGGTGCCGCCGAAGTGGCTGGCGCGGTGGTCGGTGGCAGCGTCGGTACAGCGGCAGGTGCTGGCGGTGCTGTAGCGGCGGTATCGGCTCTTGGAACCGTCGGCCTAAGCGGGGCTGGTATGACCTCCGGCTTGGCTGCGATTGGCAGCGTGGTAGGCGGTGGTATGACGGCTGGTCTTGCCATTACGGCGGCGGCGCCAGTAGCGGCGGCGGCTGGCTTGGGCTACGCGGGGTACAAACTGGTGCAGTGGCTACGCTCGTAGCACGCCTCCGCGGGCTGCGGAAGCCGGTCGTTGCGAGGAGCACTCAAGTTCTATGTGTGATCGCCGTTAAAGGCGACATGACCAAATTCTTCGATCAAGGAATTGCCGCGAACATCGGGCATGTCGCCACGCTTGAGTTCGCTGATCTTGGCGCTCAGCTTCACGCGGAAATCGAATCCTTAACGCGGTGCGTAAAGCCCAGAGCCGTCCGTTTCTCGAGGAAGAGGGGGAGCGGGACGGGGCCAAATTCGCCGAGCTGATGGATGAGTTCGGCGAAGAACGTTTCGATCCGGATCTGGTTGCCTAGGTTCGCGGCGGATAGTCCATTGTCGCGAGGATTTGCTCCTGTGAATATCGCTTCGATGGGGTGCGTTATCCGGCATGCTCCGATGGCCGAACCGGCAATGCATCTGACGGCGGTAGTGCATTACGGCCGGTGACGACGGGCGTTACCAGGAAAGTTTCCGGTACAACGATTCAATGAGACGTGTGAGTGTCAGGCGTTCGCCAGTACATGGAAGGGTGTGTTCGCACTGCGCGCGATTCGCGAAGGCGAACAGATTCTGGAATACACGGATGAAGTGATGAGCTGGAGCCGGGCGGCGCGCCGTTATCGCCGAAGCGACGAGACCGGCCACACCTTTTTGTTCGGGCTTGGCGATGGGCGTGTGATCGACGGAGGCAGCGGAGGCAATAGCACGAGATGGCTGAACCACGCGTGTGACGCGAACTGCATCGCCGTGGAGATCGAGGGTCGCGTCTTCATTGAAGTGGCGCGCGACATTGCCATTGGCGACGAATTGTTCATCGACTACGAACTGATGATCGACGGACCACGGACTGGCGAAATCGAGCAGGAGTACGCGTGCCGGTGCGGCTCAGGTCGATGTCGCAGGACCATGCTTGCTACCGCTACGCGCTCTCCCGGACCCTGCGCCCTTGTACCGGGGGCGACCTGGGTGACATGGATCGAGTGACTGAGAGGCTATGATGGACGAGTGGGCGGACGACGAACAGCACGATAGTCAACAGGCACCGGAGAACTACGTGTCTGCGCGGGACGCGATAGACGCCATTTTGCGTTTTGACTTCGCCAGGCAGGTATTGGGGTTTGCGCCCGAACTGCCACTGAATGCGCCCGCCGCGGCACGCGCGATGGTTGAAGGTCTCGATGCCCTGTCGTTTGACGGTAGCACACTTCTCCGGCTGGACGGTTTGATAGGGGAGCTGTTCGAACACGACACGCGGGAAACCATACGGGGCGTGTTACAGAAGTGGGCAGACGCGCACTGGCCAACGATTGTCGGGCAGCTACATGAGGAAGCGCTCAATCGGTTCTGTGGACACAACTTCTCGTTCGCCCCTGATTCATTCAGCGCTTTTATCGAACGCTGGAGCCGACTGCGCAGCGACGCCGGTCTGCTAGATCTGTTGTTGCAGGCATTGATGCAGGGGGCCTGTGCGCCCGACGCAGGCGTTTCTCGCCTGCGTGTCCTGTCGGCCGGCTGCGATGGGGCGAAGCAGGCCTTGGCGGCTATCATGGGCCGCAAGACAATGGCGGGGCGCGAACCCTTCCAGAAGCGGGATGAATTCGCGCAACTGTTGGCGGCATGGGCCGGCGAAAGTCTCTGGGGCCAGTTGCAGCATTTACTGTGGCGGGTCGATACAGCGAGTGAGGAAGGGCCAGCATTGCCTGATCCGCTGCCCGAGAACGTTGCACGGGTGGCAACCCTATTGAAAGAGTTCGGCCTTCTGCCCGTTGGGGAGCCAGACTACGACCTCGAGCAACTCTCTCCAGAGACGCGGGCATCCTGGCGCCGCGAGCTGAAGGCTGTCATCGGCGATGACGCGGTGCTTCGTGAGGCGACGACTGAGGCGTTGCTCTGGTTCGGCCCGAAATGGTGCGACCGTGCCGTAGTGTTTGCTGTACTGGAGCTTCATGACGGGGCGCTGGAGCAGGCACTGCAGGCGTTTGACGCGCACCCGGATCAGCTCGTGCGCCGCCGTGCGCGGGCCGTGATCGATATGGTTCGTCTGGAGCCAGACGTGACCGAACTGGTCGCGTCGCGACAACGGGCGGCGCGAACAGAAGTGTCCCCCGCGGTGGGTCAGATTGAGTCGGCTAGCACTTGGATCGGCGACGCCCGTATCGAACGGCTGATCAAGGCGACGCTCGATGAGGCAGCGGGAGGCGCGGCTACGGCGATTGTCAAGACGCTCGGTAGTGGTGAAGAAACCCACGTGGTCGTGCTGTTCGAGCGGTTGCGCGCGGCATTCGCCTCGATCACGGATCGACTGGCGGCGCTTGCGCTTGAGACGCACGCCAACGAGCGACTCAGTCTGAAGCTCGAGCATCGCATAGTAGGCAAACACGAAGAGGGGGGAGCGGGTGTCGGCACGAAGCGGTTTTCCGCCGATATCTGCCTGCTTTTCGAGGCGCGGGATAAAGGACGGCGCTTCGCACGCAGGACATCGTTGCTGCAGGCCAAGCGCCTTTACCGGGGCAAGGGCAGTTCCGCAGTCGACTACTATCCCTTCAAGACAGACCAGCTCGAGGATCTGGGCGCGCAGACGATGGCTGGCTTCCTGCTCCTTCTTGGCCCGACTTGCGACGGGGTGACGATGCCGGTGATCCCCGCGCGGCTAATGCTTGATCTCGTCGAGCGTGGTGAGCCTGCCAGCCAGATCGCTCCCGCACAGGCATCGCGTCTGGGCAAAGGTATTGGCACCTGGCTGGTGGATGACGTCATTGGCCTGTGGACCGGCGACGGGGACGAAAAGCTCATCGAGCGTGCAGAGGGTGGCCCGGATCGTGAGCCTTACATCCTCGTCGAGCTGATCGTTGAGCGGATCCACAAGGGACCGGACGGCTAGATGTTCAGATCCGGACATCGCGCGCGCCATTGACTCGTGCCCGCATGCAGATGCGAAAATCAACAAGACGCGATATTGATTCAAAAGCGTGGGCGTATTCAAGCGATGCGGATTTCCTGAGCGCTGGCTTGCGGATCAATCGCTTCGACTCGAGTCCCTGTAGTGGTATTCCGCGTTCGTCAGATTGTGGTGATGCTGTTCGTTTCAGTGCTCTTTTTCTGATCTGCCGCCCACTTTATTAACCAGGCAGTACGCTCTAGTTTGGTGCTATGGGGGCTCGTCAGCCAGGCAATGCCGTAAAAGCACGCGGCAACCCCGACGACGCCCCAGCGTACCGGCATTGGGCCGACATTCCGGAGTGCGTTGAATACCTGCGGGGCGCTCGTCACGGCTGCGATGACAAACGGAACGATGCCGATCTTTTCCACCGGACCGGCAAGTCCGTGGCGGCGGCGATCGAAAGCTTCCTTTTGCCATGCCAGGTGTTCGGCGACGTACTCGAGATCCGCCTGATCGAAGCTGGCGAGCCTGCTCAAAAATGGTTCGAATACGGTCATTTCACGTTCTGCGAGCCCGAGCGCGAACGAGGCCCGGCCGGACCATGTGCTCCAGAGAGATGCCGCCTGTGAGACGAGCAAGGCCATGAGAGATAAGGCCGAGAGCAACTGCGCCAGAACGCCGAGGCCGAAGGCGATAGTTGGGGATACTTCGATGAGCTTGATGTAGCGCGACAACAGGGCGAGGACTATCAGCAAAAGAATACAGCCGACGCCCCCCGCGAGGAGTGCGCTGGAAGCTTTTCCGGACACACGTTCTACATGCCCCGTGTCCGGCTTCGGGCGCTTAACCCGCATGATCTCCCCGGCGATTGCAAGAATGGGTTTGAGTCGCTTGGGGCACGTGGTGCCGCGAAGTATCGCCTTGTCTCGTTTGTTTATTCGATTCATGGCTGGTGACTTTCAGGAAATTATCTGTCTTTCGTGTTGCCAGGCGACACGCCTTCTCGTCAGAGAACCCGCAGATAGCGGATTTTCCCGATCTGGGGCGAACGCATCAGGATCAACTCGGCAATGTACTCGGGGAGCAGTGCGCGTGGCATGTTGGCCGGTATGTCGTCTACGAGTTGTGACGGTACGCGGGCGACAAAGTCGCCCGGTGTATCTTTCAGGCTGTACTCGTAACTGACGCGGTAATCCATAACTACCTCAGACTAGCGAACGATTCCCTCCGCGCTGGATTCTATCAGCGGGTCAAGGGGATCCGTGACAGCCGGACGCTAACAGCTCTCGGGTCGTTTGCGCGTGTCGCGGGCTTGGCGCACCGCCGAGGCTTATGAAGCAAGGCGCATGCACAAGTACGACGGCCTATGCTGTATTCTGGTCGACTTGCCGCGTCCGGCAATCTATTTTCCCATTCGCCTTTGTCCATGACTATTGCCTTCGAATCACCCGATCAACCTGACGTGATCACCCTCATTGCCGATCTGGATGCCTATCAGGACACCTTGTATCCGCCCGAGAGCCGTCACGCCTTGGACCTGGCGTCGTTGAAGCAACTCAATGTCTTGTTTGCTGTTGCGCGGGACCGTGAGGGCCAAGCGATTGGCTGTGGGGCAATAGTCCTCAACCGTGAGTTCGGTGAAGTCAAACGCATGTA
>NZ_CAAJGM010000218.1 GCF_900996235.1 Paraburkholderia sp. BCC1885 | reverse complement strand
AGCGGTAAGTGGAAGCGGCGCCACCAGCTTTCTTTCGGGCTGTGAGCCCCGGTAAGCAAAACGGGCTACCGCTTCCGGTGAACGGAAAGGATCAGTTTCCGGACACTGGGACCAATATACAAGTAAGCAAAGAAAGCGGGCTGCAACCGCTAGCCCGTAGTGAGCCATCCTAGTTTGCAACCGGAAACGGCCCAACACGAGATGTGCTCTCGCACCGCCGCCTCCTAATGACACAGGGCTCATCCGTTCCAGCGTTGCGCTGCGCGCCCCGCCGTTGGGCATAACTCCTCCTGCATATTCTGTAGGATACCTAACGTCTGTTTAGCCGCTCAGCCCATTCCACCCGCCCCGGCCCCGCCTTCCCCCGCAAACCCAACCCAAGGAAAGGCCAAAACAGCCAGAAGAAGAACAACAACCAAACCACCAGCCGCCGCAGGCAAAAAAAACCATCAGTCAGACAAACAAAAAAACTACTCCCCCAAAACCAACCCAACCGCCTTAACCCTCTCCCGCTGCACAGCAGCCTTAATAGCCGAAGGCCTATCAGCAAGCGCAAGCGCCACTGCCCCGGCATCAACAGCCCGCGCAGCCACAAGCGCAATACGAAGCCGTTCCGCCTGCGGATACTCCCGAGCCTCGAACCCCAAGCGCCCGCGCGCATCAGCTTCACACGCCTGCAAAGCCTCAGCAAACCGCGCCGGTTTCCTGAGCGCATCGCAACGCTCCAACAAACGCACAACGCCAGCGGCGCCCGTCTCCATCACCCGATGAATATTGCCGTGCTCGCGTGCCACGAGCACCGCCAGATCCCGGCATTCATTCGGCACCCTCAAGCGCTCGCACAGCGGCTTGAGCAGATCCACGCTGCGTCCCTCGTGCCCTATGTGCCGCGGCAACACGTCTTCCGGTGTCGTCGCCTTGCCCAGATCGTGCGTGAGCGCGGCAAAGCGCACCGCCAACGCGTATCCCTGCGTCGCGGCGTGATCCACCACCATCATCACGTGTACGCCTGTGTCCACCTCCGGGTGGTAATCGGCGCGCTGCGGTACGCCCCATAGCGCGTCGACCTCCGGCAGAATCCGTGCGAGCGCGCCGCATTCGCGCAACACCTCGAACATCCGCGACGGCCGCGCTTCCATCAGGCCGCGTGACAATTCCTGCCACACCCGCTCCGGCACCAGCGCATCCACCTCGCCCGCGGCCACCATCTTGCGCATCAGGTCCTGCGTCTGCGGCGCAACCGTGAAATCAGTGAAGCGCGCAGCAAAGCGCGCGATGCGCAGGATGCGCACCGGGTCTTCGAGAAACGCGTCGCTCACATGGCGGAAGACGCGCGCCTGCAAATCGGACTGTCCGTTGAACGGGTCGATTACCGGTCCGGTCAGCGTGCCGTCCGGCTGTAACTGGCGCGCCATCGCGTTGATCGTCAGGTCGCGCCGCGCCAGGTCTTCCTCCAGCGTCACGTCCGGCGCATAGAAGAACTGGAAGCCGTGATAGCCCGCCGCCGTCTTGCGCTCGGTGCGCGCCAGCGCGTATTCCTCGTGCGTCTGCGGATGCAGGAACACCGGGAAATCCTTGCCCACCGGCCGGTAACCCTGCGCCACCATCTGCTCGGGGGTTGCGCCCACCACCACGTAATCGCGGTCCTGGACGGGTACGCCCAGCAATTCATCGCGGATCGCTCCGCCCACCACATAGATATTCATGCGCACGTATCGTAGACTGGAATCGCGTGGCTCTCGTGCAGCGCGTCCTCGATCCAGGCATGCACGGCCGGATGCTGCGTCACGCGCCGGGCATATGCCGCCGCCGTCGCGGACAACGCCGGCAGCCACGTGTTGAAGCGCATCACGACAGGCGCATACATCGCATCCGCAATGCAGAACTCGCCGAACAGAAATGGGCCGCCGTATTGCTCGATGCAGCCGCGCCAGATCGCGTCGATGCGCGCAATATCGGCAAGCGCGCCCGGTGTCGCATTCTTGCCCGCAAACGAGGCGCGAATGTTCATCCACATCTTCGCGCGCATCTCGCCGAAGCCCGAATGCATCTCAGCGCTGATGCTGCGCGCGTGGCCCCGCGCCGCCGGATCGCGCGGCCACAGCGCATGCTGCGGGAAGCGCTCGGCCAACGTCTCCGCGATCGCCAGCGAGTCCGACACGGCCACGCCGTCGTCCGTCGTGAGACTCGGCACCTTGCCTGACGGCGAGTGGGCAAGGATCGCGGCCTTCGAACCGGCTTCGTACATCTGGACACACACTTCGTCGAACGGGATGCCGAAGTGCTTCATCAGCACCCATGGCCGCATCGACCACGACGAGTAGTTCTTGTCACCAATTACGAGTTTCATACGAGGTAAAGAGAGGCGAAAAATTCAGCGGCCGGCACTGGCGCGAAACGCATTGAAGCGCGAGCGGGGCGACGCGCCGGTCAGATAGACCGGCGCAATCGTTTCGATGCTGGCAGGCTCGATGCCCAGTTCGGGCGCGAGCGGCCCGCTCAGGATGCTCGGCGTTTTCATCGAATCCAGGTTGTCGCGCGAGATCAACGGCTCGCCCGGCGCCAGTTCGAAGGTAAATGCCTGCAGCCGCGCGAGCGCGTCGGGTAGCCGGATGATTCGCGCGTGACGGCCGATCGCGTCGCCGCAATATTTCACCAGTTCTTCCAGCGTGTAGACGGTGGGGCCGCCCAGTTCGTAGGTGCGGCCGCTGGCGGCGTCGAGATCGAGCACGTTCGCAATTGCCTGCGCAATGTCGCCGACAAACACCGGCTGGAATTGCGCGTCCGGGCTCGCCAGCGGGATCACCGGGAAGACGCGCTGCAAAAACGCGAACTGATTGAGGAACGTGTCCTCCGGACCGAACACCACCGACGGCCGGAAAATCGTCGTGGCAAGCCTGGAGGCGCGCACCGCTTTTTCGCCGTCGCCCTTGGAGCGCAGGTACATGCTCGGGCCGTCCGGATCGGCGCCGAGCGCGCTGATGTGGATCAACCGGTGCACGCCCTTGCCTTCGCACGCGGCCACGATCTTCGTGGGCAGTTCGACGTGGTTCCTCGCGAACTCGGGGCCATACGGCGTACCGCGTCCGCCATGCAGGGTGCCCACCAGATTGATCACCGCATCGGCGCCCTCGACGAAGCTTGCGAGCTGGACCGGATCGAACACATCGGTTTCGATCACGTCGATAGGCAGCAGCGTGAGATGACGCGCGTTGTAGCGCCGGCGTGTCGCGATGCGCACGTCTTTGCCGAGCTCGACGAGCGAATTGACGAGATGGCTGCCGATAAAACCGGAACCGCCGATGATCGCAACGGCTTGATGTCGCATTTCGGACTCCCTGGTGGAAGCCGCGGCAACGGCTGGCGTGAAGCGCCGCCGCGCGACACGCGGCGGCACGACGCTTACGGCGCGATGTAACCCAAACGCGCCTTCAGCGATTGCGGACGGCCTTCGAACAATGCCGCGTAGTAGACCGTATTGGACAGCACATTCTTGACGTAATCGCGGGTTTCGTTGAACGGGATGGTCTCCGCGAAGATCGCGCCTTCGACCGGATGCGCCAGCCCCTCGCGCCACGCCTTCGGACGGCCCGGACCGGCGTTGTAACCGGCGGTGGCAAGCACGGCGGACCCGTCGAACTGATTGTAGATCATCGAAAGATAGTTCGTGCCCAGCAGAATGTTCGTATCGATGTCGTTCATCTGCTCACGCGAGATCGGACCGAGGCCGATCTTCTTCGCCACCAGTTGTGCGGTGCCCGGCATCAACTGCATCAGACCGCTTGCGCCGACCTCGGAACGCGCATTCATGATGAAGCGCGATTCCTGACGGATCAGCCCGTAGGCCCACTCGACGTCGAGCCCGTTGGTCTGCGCATCGCGCTCGACAATGTCGCGGAACGGCGACAGGTAGCGCAGCGAGAAATCGTGCTCGGTCTTCGTGCGATCGGCCGTGTTGACGGTGCGGTCGTACAGTTCGATACGGCGCGCGTACTCGGCGACCGCGATCAGCTGACGGTCGCTCATGGTGCGCAGCGGCCAGTTCCATTCGCGGTTGCCTTCGAGCCGCAGGTTCATCTGATAGAACCGTTGCGCAAGCGCGAGGCCCGGCGTGTTGGCTGCTTGCTGCACTTCGGCATCCGACACCTGGGTCTTCGGCGGCACCGTGATCTTCTGACCCAGATCTTCCGAGGCAAGTTGCCCGTAGAAGTTGTAGCCCGAAGCGATTGTCAGAAATTCCTGATTGGCCCGCGCCGTGTCGCCGCCTTCCTTGAGCGCACGCGCGTGCCAGTAGACCCACGACGGCTGGCTGCGCAACGCAGCCGGCATCTGCTCGATCGACCAGCGCACCATGGTCCAGTCGCCGGCCAGCAGTGCGGTGCGGGTACGCCATTCGTAAGCCGGATTCGACAGCGGCGCATTGGCCGAGAGCCGATACCAGTCCACGGCGGTCGGCATCTGCTTCGCGGCAGCCTGGTAGGCAATGGTGCCCCAGCCGATAGCCCGCTCCGGTGAACTCAGCGAGGGCGCCACGGACGCAAACGTGGCCGCGGCCATGGCCGGGTCGTTGCGCGCCATGCGCGTGATGGCCAGCAGCGCCAGTTGATGCGACTGCGCATCGGGCCCGACACCGCGCGCCAGCAGCAAAGGCGGCGTGGTTGCGGCCTGATCGAACAGCACCGGGTCGGGGCGCTGGTTGCCGAGCGCGTCGAGCAATTTGCTGCCGGTGTTGGTGTAATTCTGCTCGTAAGCGAGGCGGATCTGCTGCCAGACGTCGTCGGCGCTGAACTGCTGGTTGGTGGCGAGCGCGGTGATCAGGTCCACGCAACCGTCGCCATACCACTTCGGCTCGACCAGCAGCGCACGCGCGGCGTCGGCCACGTTCTCGCCATGCGCCGCGCGCGATTCGAGCGCGTAGCACTTGACCTGAGTATCGTCGTTGAGGACAAAGCGCGCGTATTGCTGGTCGAAGTTGTTCCAGTCGTGACGCGCGCCGAGCACGACGAGATAGTCGTTGCGCAGCCTGTCGGCGATCGCCTGGCCGTCGTACTTCTGCAGGAACGACAGCACCTCGGTGTCCGGCGCGTCGACGCGCGGATGCCCGCTCGAATCGAACAGTTGCGGCTTGAGCTGGAAATAATCCACATAGCCCGGCGCCGGGTAATCCGGAATCATCGCCGCCAGTTGGGCTGCGCGGCCGGCGTCGTTATTGCGCGCCGCCTCACGGAGCTGCACAAAAGTCTGGTCGTCGTTGGAAAGCTGCGAAAGCGGGACGGGCTTGACGGCCGAGGCCGTGCTGCACGCGACGAGTGCCGCAGCGGCAAGCGCAAGACCGGCCGCGCGATATACTCGAAAGAGGCGTTTTGACATCGTTGTTTCTGGAGCGCGAATTGAGCCCAAGCATAGCACGCAACCCCATCTCGGAATCGAAAAACGCGCTCCGCAAAACACTGCTGGAAACACGTCTGCATGCGGCTCTCGGGCCTGCCGCCACGCAGGCGTTGAGCCGCCGTTTGCTCGCTGCGCTCAGTCATTACAAACCGGCCTGTGTGGGGTTTTACTGGCCGCTAACCGGCGAGTTCGACGCCCGCGCCGCCATCGCCGTCTGGCTCGCGCCCGGCAAGCAGCGCGTGGCGAGTCTGCCGGTGGTCCGGCAGCGCGGCGAGGCACTGGAGTTTCACGCGTGGACGCCAGATACGCCAATGAAAATCGGCCATCACCGGATTCCCGAGCCGGTCCCGCAAAACGTGGTGGTGCCCGATCTGCTGTTCGTGCCGTGTGTCGGCTTCGATGCCGAAGGCTATCGGCTCGGCTACGGCGGCGGCTATTACGATCGCACGCTGGCGGCGTGGCCCGGTGAGGCGAAGCCCGTCACCGTGGGCGTGGCTTACGAAGCCTGCCGCATCGGGACGCTGCAGCGCGAAGCGCACGACATCCCGCTCGACATGATCGTCACCGAGGCCGACTGCTATCCTCGCCAAGAACCGCAAGGTTAGCTAACCGGCCGCGCGCAAGCCACCCGAAGACCGGGCGCGCAAAAAACTCACAGCGACGCCGCCGCCCGCGCGGCCGTGTCGTACAGGCCCGAGGCGTTGCGCATCAGTTGCGCGGCCTCGCCAATCTGCTCGTTGGTCAGCCCGCTTTCCTTGAGCGTGGCGATCAGGCAGCTTTCGCGCACTTCCCGGTACTTCAGACACAGATCGCGCCCGCCCTGGGTGGCCGAAAAAAACACTTCCTTGCCGGTCTTTTCGCTTTTTACATACCCTCTAGCTACCAGCTTCTTCAGCGCATAGGTGGCGACGTGGGTGTCCTCGATGTTGAGCACGAAACAGATGTCAGCGAGTTTCTTGCGGCGCTCGCGATGGCTCACGTGGTGCAGCAGCGACACCTCGATCGCGGTCATGTCCTTCTCGCCCGCCGCCGACATGCACCGCACCATCCAGCGGTTGAACGCGTTGCCCACCATGATGAGCCCGTACTCGAACTCCGACAGCTCCGCGCTGGATTCCGAAACGAGATGTTCGGAGGAGACGATTTTGGTCGGTTGACGCGACATGACGGATGTTCCCGATGCACAGATAGAAGTGCTCGCAGTGTACGACGCGCGCCTCTTTTCCGGGAGCCTGGCACAAACTCTTATTGATAAATTGTCGATATTTTATTGAGAATGTAGTCTATCCATTATGGATGACGCTCCTCGTGCCGATAACCAGTGATGAGCGGTGCCAATTGCCCCATCGGCAAGGTATCCGGTCCAACCCAAAGAAGCCGCAATGACGCAACCACGAATCTTTCGTTTCGGCGACACCGCGCTAGTGTGCGAGGCGCCCGCGCCCGCCACGCTCGACTGCCAGCGGCGCATCTGGGCGGCCGCCGAGGCGGCGCGCGGCTGGCCGCACGTGCTCGAAGTGGTGCCTGGCATGAACAACCTGACGCTCGTATTCGATCCCCTGGAAGCCGATAGCGAGGCGCTCGCCGGCCAGTTGCAAAAGGCATGGGACGCCGCCGCCAAAGCCCCGCTGGGCGGCCGCGAAGTCGAGATTCCGGTCCAGTACGGCGGCGAATTCGGCCCGGATCTGCAGGATGTGGCCCGTCACACGGGGTTGTCGGCGCAAGAAGTGGTCGAACGTCATTCGGCTGGCGAATACGTGGTGTTCTTCCTCGGCTTTCAGCCCGGTTTCGCCTACATGGGCGGCCTCGACGCGGCGCTGCACACGCCGCGCCGCGCGTCGCCGCGGGTCGAAGTGCCGGCCGGGTCGGTGGGCATCGGCGGCGAGCAGACCGGCGTGTATCCGGCCACCTCGCCAGGCGGCTGGCAACTGATCGGCCGTACCTCGGTGCCGCTGTTCGATCCGGCGCGCACGCCGCCCACCCTGCTGCAACCGGGCGACCGGGTGCGCTTCACCGTGGCGGGGATCGCGGCATGATCGACGTGATTCGCGCAGGTCTTTTGACCACGGTCCAGGATCTCGGACGGCAAGGCTACCGGCATCTCGGCGTGGCGCTGGGCGGCGCGCTCGACCGGCTGTCGCTCGAGGTGGGCAACCGCCTCGTCGGCAACCGGCCGGATGCCGCCTGCCTCGAAATCACCTTCGGGCCGACCGTGCTACGCTTTCCGCGCGCCACCCGCATCGCCATCACCGGCACGGAATTCGGCGCCACGCTCGACGGCAAGCCGGTTTATTCGTGGTGGAGCCTGCCCGTGCAAGCCGGCCAGGAACTGACGCTGCAGGCGGCGAAGCGCGGCATGCGCGGCTATGTGTGCATCGCCGGCGGCATCGACGTGCTGCCCATGCTCGGCTCGCGCAGCACCGATCTCGCCGGCCAGTTCGGCGGCCTCGGCGGCCGCGCGCTGCGTGACGGCGACCGGCTGCCGGTCGGCGTTCCCACGCAGCGAGCCGGCTCCGGCTTCAGCCCGCAGGCGCCTGAATTCGGCGTGAAAGCGCCTGCGTGGTGCAAGTTCGTGCTGGTCCACGAGCCGCTGCGGCGCGGCCGGCACCCGTCCGGCGTGGCCTGGGCCGTGCCGATCCGCGTGCTGCAAGGCCCCGAATACGACCAGTTTCCGCTCAGCGCCCAGGAGGCGTTCTGGTCGGACGAATGGCTCGTCACGCCGAACAGCAACCGCATGGGTTACCGGCTCGCCGGCACGGAACTCCAGCGCACGCACACGACCGATCTGTTGTCGCACGCGGTGCTGCCGGGCACGATCCAGGTGCCGCCGAACGGCCAGCCTATCGTTTTGCTGAGCGACGCGCAGACCACCGGCGGCTATCCGAAGATCGGCGCGGTCATCCAGGCCGATCTGTGGAAGCTCGCCCAGGTGCGTCTGAACGGCGCGATTCGTTTTATACCGACCACGCCCCAAGAGGCGCGGCAAGCATTGCTGGAAGAACGGGCGTATCTGCGGCAGATCGATGCCGCGATCACGATGCATGAGGAACGCTGCGCGCGCCAACCGGCATCGGCAGCGTCGTAAGACCAAGTAGAGGACACCATGGAAATCGATTTGAATGCCGATCTCGGCGAAGGTTGTGGCTCCGACGAGGCGCTGCTCGATCTCGTCAGCTCGGCCAACATTGCGTGCGGCTGGCACGCGGGCGGCGCCAACGCGATGCATGACTGCGTGCGCTGGGCCGTCAAAAAAGGCGTGTCGATCGGCGCGCATCCGAGCTTCAACGACCCGGAAAACTTCGGCCGCAAAGAGATGGATCTGCCCGCCGGCGAGATTTACGCCGGCGTGCTGTACCAGCTTGGCGCGCTTTCGGCGATCGCCCAGGCCGAGGGCGGCCGCATCGCGCACGTCAAGCCGCACGGCGCGCTCTACAACCAGGCGGCGCGCGACCCGATGATCGCCGATGCAATCGTCTCGGCCGTACACGACTTCGATCCGTCGGTGGCGGTGTTCGCGCTCGCCAATAGCGGCCTCGTGACGGCTGCGCGCGAAGCCGGCCTGACCGCCATCGAAGAGGTGTTCGCCGATCGCGGCTATCGCGCCGACGGCTCGCTCGTGCCGCGCAAAGACCCCGGCGCGCTGCTCGACGACGAAAACGAGGTGCTCGAACGCACGCTCGCGATGGTGCGCGAGCAGCGCGTACAGGCGGTGGACGGCCGCTGGGTGCCGCTCAACGCGCAGACCATCTGCCTGCACGGCGACGGCCCGCATGCATTGGCGTTCGCGCGCCGCATCCGCGCCGCGCTCGAAGGCGCCGGTATCGAAGTTCACTCGGCCAGCGCGGCGCGCGTCTGATCTCAGGCGCGCCCGCGCAAGCGCCGGCCAGGGAGCGACTGACCTATTGAGCCGGCCAACGCCCCGCCCCGCGCGGGGCGTTTGTCAGGTGCCGTACCAGACGTGGCCGCCAGAAGCCGCGTAGAGCAAGACGACGTAGCACAAAAAACGCCGCCTCATGTTAGCCGCCACCCGCGGCAAGGTTAGCAACCCTGTTTGGAGATCCTGATGCAGACAGCAGTCAACTTATGGCCGCTCATCGGAGTGGCCGTGATCATCCTCGGTTTTGTGCTGCGCTTCAATCCAATGCTGATCGTGGCCGTCGCCGCGATCGTGACCGCGCTGGCCGCGCACTTTCCGCCAGAGAAAATCCTCGCCGCCATCGGTACGGGTTTTATCAAGACCCGCAATATCCCGCTGATCATCCTGCTGCCGCTCGCGGTGATCGGCCTGCTCGAACGGCACGGTCTGCGTGAGCGGGCCCAAACGTGGATTGCCGGCATCCAGGCCGCCACTGCCGGGCGTCTGTTGATCGTCTATCTGCTGGTCCGCGAATTGACTGCGGCCATTGGCCTGACCGGCCTCGGCGGCCATCCGCAGATGGTGCGTCCGCTGATCGCGCCGATGACCGAAGGCGCCGCCGAGAGCCGCTACGGCAAGCTCACCGACGCCGTGCGCTACCGCCTGCGCGCGTTCGCCGCGGCCACCGACAACGTGGGCCTGTTCTTCGGCGAAGACATCTTCGTGGCCTTCGGCGCCATCGTGCTGATGACCACCTTCCTGCGCGAAGCCGGCATCGAGGTCGCGCCGATTCACGTCGCCGTGTGGGGCATCCCCACGGCCATCTGCGCGTTTCTGATCCACGGCTTCCGGCTGCACCTGCTCGACCGCCGGCTCGAACGCGAGATGCGCGGCAAAAATGCGCCGGGCGCCGCATCGCAGAACCCGACGGCGGCGACGGGAGACGAGGCATGACGCTCACCATCAACTATCTGTTCTGGCTGCTCGGCATCGTGCTGCTGATTATCGGCGGCATGATCCTCACCGATAAGGACCATCCGCGCCGCCTCACCGCCGGCGGCTTCTGGATTCTCTACGCGCTGATTTTTCTGATCGGCGACCTGCTGCCGCCCGCCGTGGTCGGCGTGCTCGTCATTGCCATGGCGCTGATCGCCGGCTTCGGCGGCGTGACGGCGGCCAAGCCCAAGGTGTTGTCGCTGGAGGCTCGCGAGGCGAGCGCCCGACGCCTCGGCAACCGGCTGTTCATTCCCGCGCTGACGATTCCGGTCGTCACCGTCGTCATCACGCTGGCCGCCAGCTATCTGGTGTTCGGCGGCACTCCGCTGATCGAGCAAAAAAACGTCACGCTGATCGGCTTTGCGATCGGCTGCATCATCGCACTCGGCGTGGCCTGCGTGATGACGCGCGACACCGTCGGCCAGTCGATGAAGGAAGCGCGCCGTCTCGTCGACGCCTTGTCGTGGGCCGCCGTGCTGCCGCAGATGCTCGGCATGCTCGGGCTCGTGTTCTCGGACGCCGGCGTCGGCAAGGCGGTCGCACACGTGACCACCGCCTACATCAATCTCGACTACCGGTTCGTCGCGGTCGCCGTGTACTGCATCGGCATGGCCGTGTTCACAATGGTGATGGGCAATGGCTTCGCCGCGTTTCCGGTGATGACGGGCGGCGTGGGCGTGCCGATTCTGGTGGGCGTATTCCACGGCAATCCGGCCGTGATGGTGGCAATCGGCATGTTCTCGGGCTACTGCGGCACGCTGATGACGCCGATGGCCGCGAACTTCAACATGGTCCCGGTGGCGCTGCTCGAACTGCCGGACAAGAACGCCGTGATCAAGGCACAGGTGCCCACGGCGCTGTCGATGCTGGTGGTGAACATCATCCTGCTGAATTTCCTGATGTTCCTCTGACGTTCCTTTGACGGACCGCGCGGGTCGTGCAACTTGCCCACGGCCGGCTCTGGCGTCTTTTCGCGACAAGCCGGCCTCACCGCCGTCAGGTCGTCACCCCGGCTCCACCACGAACCCATGCTGCCTCAGCAATTGCAGCACGCCTTTCGGGCCGCCCAGGTGCAACGCGCCAATGGCCACGAACACCGGCTTGTTCGGCGCGGCGATCAGCAGCATCCGCGTGACGAAACGGCGGTTGCGTTCGTACACGATCTTGTTGTCGATCGAGTCCGAGACCCGCTTGTCGCGCGCCAGCACCTCGGACTTGGCCGCCTGCCATGCGGCGATCGCGTCGGCGTCGCCCACCTGCCAGAGCCGGTGCAAAGTCTGCACGTCCGCGAGGTTGCCCGCCGGCGTCTGCACCAGATCCTGCGCCAGCATCTCGCGCTGCTGCGCCGACGACAGGCTCGTGAACGCGCGCATCTGCTCCCCGAGCGTCTCGAGGCCGACCAGCTTGCCGCGCGTGCGCAGATAGACGTTCTGCAACTGCGCCTCGGTGCCGTATTCGGTCTGCAAGCCCGCGCTCAGCGAATCGTAGGTTTCCACCAGCAGCGAAGCGAGCCAGGGCCGCATTCGCTTGATCTCGTCGAGCGCGGCCGGATTGTCGCGCAGACGGACTTCGAGCTTGTGCCACAGCGATTGCGGCAAATAAGTGGGCAGGCACGCGCTGCGGCACACGCCGTATTTCGACACATCGTCCTGCGACACCAGCAGGTCATCCGGCGACAGTTCCAGCGCGAGGGTCGGCGAGGCGGCGAGCGCGGCCAGAATCTGCGGACGAAACGGCTTGTTCGGCGGATAGTCCGCCGGATCGCCGACATGCAGCGTGCCGAGAATGTAGAGGGTGGTCGAGCCGCGCGTCGCGACATAAAACGGCATATGCGCCGGCTGCCCGCGCACCGGACCGCTTGCCGTCGTACCCGGATTGGCGGGCGGAGGATTGAAACCGGGCAGGGTGGTGCGCGGCCGGCCCAGCGTATTGGAGGAACCGGGCGGATTGCCGGTCGCGCCGGCCGCGAAGGCCGTGGTCACCGGCACGGCCGAGCCGGTCAGAAAGCAGGCAAACGCCGCGCAACCGAGCAGCCAGGCTCGCCGGCGCCGCGCGAACACGGCGCGGCGGCCGCCTTCACGCAGGCGGCGCGCAGGACGACGCGCCGCCGACGCTTCAGGCATCCATTTCCCCCACCTCCTCGGCACGATGGCACGACACCTGACGCCCATCCACCTCGCGCAGCTTCGGTTCCTCGCTGCGGCAGCGCTCGATCGCATACGGACAGCGCTGATGGAACGTGCAGCCCGAGGGCGGATTGAGCGGCGACGGCATCTCGCCCTGCAGCTTGATCTTGATGCTGCGATCGGCCTCGAAGATCGAGGGCGTCGCCGACATCAACGCCCGCGTGTACGGATGGCGCGGATTGCTGAAAATCCGCTTCTTGTCGCCGAGTTCGACCACGCCGCCGAAGTACATCACCATCACGTCGTCGGCAATGTGCTCCACCACCGAGAGATTGTGCGAGATGAACACGTAGCTGGTCTTGAACTGCTCCTGCAGATCCATGAACAGATTGAGGATCTGCGCCTGGATCGACACGTCGAGCGCGGACACAGGCTCGTCGGCGACGACGATCTGCGGATCGAGAATCATCGCCCGCGCGATCGCCACGCGCTGCCGCTGGCCGCCCGAAAACATATGCGGATAGCGCTGGGCGTGCTCCGGCCGCAGGCCGACCGTGCGCATCATCTGCGCGATCCGCTCGGCGCGCTCGCCGGCGTCCAGTTGCGTGTTGATGGCAAGCGGCTCGCCGAGCGTCTGCTCGACGGTCTTGCGCGGATTCAACGACGCAAACGGGTTCTGGAACACCATCTGCACGCGCCGGCGCAACGCGGCGACCTTCGCGCGATCGGCGCCGGCCACGTCCTCGCCGTCGATCAGGAGACGGCCGGCCGTCGGCCCTTCGATCATCGTCAACTGGCGCGCCAGCGTCGACTTGCCGCAACCGGATTCGCCGACCACCGCCAGCGTCTTGCCGCGCTCAAGCGAAAACGACACGCCGTTCAACGCCTTCACCGTGCCGTGGCCGAACATGCCGCGCCGCACCGGGTAGTGCCGCGCGAGCTGGTCGGCGACCAGCACGTGATCGCCCGCCGGCCCCGTCTGGCGGCGCATTTCGGGTACTGCATTCATCGTGCGCCTCCGTGGGTGTGGATGTTCGCGTCGCCGGTGAGGTTCAGCGGCTTGATACAGCGTACCCTGGTTATCTCCGGATGACCTTGCAACGGCGCCAGCGCGGGCCGCGCCCTGGTGCAGTCGTCCACCACGTACTTGCAGCGCGGCGCGAACAGACAGCCTTTGGGCCGGTCGTCGCGGCCCGGCACCATGCCCGGCAACGCCGCGAGGCGCACCGCGCCGACATTGTGCTCGGGAATCGCCGCCAGCAACGCTTCCGTGTACGGGTGATGCGGCGCGGCAAAAATATCCGGCACCCGGTTGGTCTCGATGATCTCGCCCGCATACATGACGGCCACGCGCTGCGCCACCTCCGACACCACCGCCAGATCGTGCGAGATCAGCACCAGCGCCATGCCGCGTTCCTTCTGCAACTTCACCAGCAGTTCCATGATCTGCGCCTGGATCGTCACGTCGAGCGCCGTGGTGGGCTCGTCGGCAATCAGCAGCTTCGGATTGCAGGCGACGGCCATCGCAATCATCACACGCTGGTTCATCCCGCCCGACATCTGATGCGGAAACGACTCAATGCGGCTTTTCGCATCGGGAATGCCGACCTGGTCGAGCAGTTCCAGCGCGCGCTGCTGCAGCGCGGCGCCGCGCAAGCCCTCATGCAGCTTCAGCACTTCCTTGATCTGATAGCCGACGGTGTAGCTCGGATTCAGGCTGGTCAGCGCGTCCTGAAACACCATCGCGATGTCTTTGCCGATAATCTTGCGGCGTTGCTTCGGCGACGCTTTCAGCAGATCGGTGCCGTCGAAGCTGACTTCGTCGGCGCTCACCTTGCCGGGCGCGTCGATCAGGCCCATCAGCGCCATCATCGTCACGCTCTTGCCCGAGCCGGATTCGCCCACCACGCCGACCACTTCGCCCGGCGCCACGTCCAGGTTGATACGGTCGACAGCCGGCAGGCCGTTGAAATTCACCGCCAGGTTGCGGATGGTGAGCAGTTTCTGGCCAGCACGCGAACGGCCGTCCGAAGCCGGCGGAGCGGCTCCTTCGGCGGGCAGCGAATGAAATGAACGTGGGGATTGTTCCATTTATGCCATCCGCTTCAGTTTGGGGTCGAGCGCGTCGCGCAGTCCGTCGCCGAGCAGGTTGATCGCCAGCACCGAGATCACGATGGCGAGACCCGGCAAGGTCACGATCCACCACGCGTTATCGATATAGTCGCGCGCCGAGGCGAGCATGGCGCCCCACTCCGCTGCCGGCGGTTGCACGCCGAGGCCGAGGAAGCCGAGCGCGGCCGCATCGAGAATCGCCGACGAAAAACCGAGCGTCGCCTGCACGATCAGCGGCGCGGTGCAGTTAGGCAGCACCTGCGAGAACATCAGCCGCAGCGTGCCCGCGCCCGCCACCCGCGAGGCCGTCACGTATTCCTTCTGCAGTTCGCCGAGCGCCGACGCGCGCGACAGACGCACATAGCCTGGCAGCGCCACGATGGCAATGGCGAACATGGTATTGAAAAGCCCCGGGCCGATGATCGCCACCACCGCCACCGCCAGCAGCAGCGAAGGCAGCGCGAGCAGCACGTCCATGACGCGCATGATCGGCGTGTCGGCCCACTTCTCGAAGAAGGCCGCAATCAGCCCGAGCACGACGCCCGGAATCAGCGCCAGCACCACCGAAACAAAGCCGATCCAGAACGACAGGCGCGCGCCGTACATCAGACGGGACAGCATGTCGCGGCCCGCTTCGTCGGTGCCGAGGACGAACTTCCAGTTGCCGCCATCGAGCCAGGCGGGCGGAATCTTCACGTAATCGCGGTATTGCTCGATCGGGCTGTGCGGCGCGAGCCACGGCGCGAAGATCGCCACGACGATCAGCAGCAGCACGACCACACCCGCGACGACCGCGCCGCGGTTGCGCGAGAAGTTGGCCCAGAACTCGCGGGCGGCCAGGGCGCGGCCGCTGGGCGGCGTGACTGACGTGGGGACGGTGTTTTGAATGTCAGCCATCATGTCTCCCGCCGAGCCGCCTCAAGGGCGGCATGCGCCCCCTCTGGGGGGCGCTGCATGGGACCGGAGCAAGCGCTAAAGCGCCAGCTCCGGTCGACAGCGAACGAATGTGAGCGTGGGGGTACATGATTCTTTTACCTCGTATGGCGAATGCGCGGATTCAACACGCCGTACAACAGATCGACGATCAGATTCACGACGATCACGAGTGTGGCAATCAGCAGGATACCGCCCTGCACGACCGGGTAATCGCGCCGGCTGATCGCATCGATCAGCCATTTGCCGATGCCCGGCCACGAGAACAGCGTCTCGGTCAGCACGGCGCCGGCGAGCAGCGTACCCACCTGCAAACCGATCACGGTCACCACAGGAATCAGCGCGTTACGCAACGCATGCACGACGATCACGCGCGCCGGCGGCAGGCCCTTGGCGCGCGCGGTGCGGATGTAGTCCTCGCGCAGCACTTCGAGCATCGACGAGCGTGTCATGCGCGCCACCACCGCCAGCGGAATCGTGCCGAGCACGATGGCCGGCAGAATCAGATGGCTCAGCGCCGACCTGAACGCGCCTTCGTCGCTGCCCGGCAGCAACGAGTCGATCAGCATGAAACCGGTGACGTGCGGAATGTCGTATTCCACCGCGATGCGGCCCGACACCGGGGTCCAGCCGAGCTTCACCGAAAACAGCATGATGAGGATCAAGCCCCACCAGAAGATCGGCATGGAATAGCCGGTGAGGGCCGTGCCCATCACGCCGTGGTCGACCACCGTGCCGCGCCTGAGCGCCGCGAACACGCCGGCCGGCAATCCGATGATCAGCGCAAACAGCATCGCGCAGATCGACAGTTCGACCGTGGCCGGAAAGCGCGCGAGAAACTCGTCCATCACGCTGGTGTTGGTGATGATCGAGGTGCCGAGGTCGCCGTGCACGGCGCGCGCGAGGTAGTGGGCATATTGCAGCGGCAGCGGCTCGTCGAGTCCGAGCCGGTGCATGGCGGCGGCGTGCATCGCCGGGTCGACACCGCGCTCGCCCATCATCACTTCGATGGGGTCGCCGGGTATCAGGTGAATGAGCGCAAACGCAAGAATGGTGATGCCGATGAAAGTCGGAATCACCATGCCGATGCGGCGCAAAACGAAGCGGAACATGGATCGTCCCTATGGTCTTGATGAACGGAAAACACAACCGGCGACGAGGGCTTGACACCCCGGTCGCCGGACCATTTCGACCAGTTTTCTAACCGTGCGAAAAACGGACTACGTCAGTTTTACTTACTGCACGCCCACACCGTCGAAGCGCGCGTAGCCAAGCGGCTCGATGCGCATGTCGATCACCTTCTTGCTCACCGGCTGATACACCGTCGAGTGGGCGATCGGCGAGAACGGCAGTTGCTGCGCGAAGATCTGCTGCGCCTGCGTGTAGATCTTCGTGCGCTCGCCCTGATCGATCGTCGTGCGGCCCTTCTGGATCAGATCGTCGTAGGGCTTGTAGCACCACTTGCTGTAGTTGTTGCCGTTGATGGCTTCGCAGCCGAGCAGCGTGCCGAGCCAGTTGTCCGGATCGCCATTGTCGCCGGTCCAGCCAATCAGCATCGAGTCGTCCTCGCCCGCGTGACCGCGCTTGATGTACTCACCCCACTCATACGTGACGATCTTCGCGCGCACGCCGATCTTGGCCCAGTCCGCCTGGATCATTTCCGACATCAGCCGCGCGTTCGGGTTGTACGGACGCTGCACCGGCATGGCCCACAGCGTGATGTCGAAACCGCTCGCGAAACCCGCCTTGGCGAGCAGCGCCTTGGCCTTCTCCGGATCATAAGACTGGCTCGGCAGGCTCTTGTCGTAAGACCATTGGGTCGGCGGCATCGGATTGGTGGCCGACTGGCCCGCGCCCTGGTAGACGGAATCGATGATCGCTTTCTTGTTGATCGCCATGTCCAGCGCCTCGCGCACTTCGAGCTTGTCGAGCGGCTTGTGCTGGATGTTGTACGACAGATAGCCGAGGTTGAAGCCCGGTTGCGACGGCATCGCCACGCTGGCTTCCGACTTCAGCGGCGCGATGTCGGCCGGACGCGGATAGCTCATCACCTGGCATTCGTCGCGCTTGAGCTTCTGCACGCGCACGCCGGCATCTGGCGTGATCGCGAAGATCAGCTTCGCGATCTTGACGTCGTTCGGCTTCCAATAATCAGGATTGCCGTCGAAGCGGATCGTCGCATCCTTCGTATAACTACGGAAAATGAACGGACCCGTGCCAACCGGCTTCTGGTTCAGATCGGCGGCCTTGCCGGCCTTGAGCAGCGAATCCGCATACTCGGCCGACTGGATCGAGGCGAATTCCATCGCCATGTTCTGGATGAAGGGTGCGTTCACTTCCTTCAGCGTGAAGCGCACGGTGTACGGATCGACCTTTTCGACCTTCGCGATCAGCTTGTCGAGGCCCATGTCCGTAAAGTACGGGAACTGCGCCGGATAAGCCTTGTTGAACGGCATGGCCGGATCGAGCATGCGCGTGAAGGTGAACACGACGTCGTCCGCATTGAATTCGCGGCTCGGCTTGAAGTAAGCGGTTGTCTGGAACTTGACGCCGTGGCGCAGATGGAACGTGTAAGTCTTGCCGTCCGGCGAGACATCCCAGCTTTCGGCAAGGCCCGGCTCGACCTTGGTGCCGCCACGCTCGAATTCGACGAGGCGGTTATAGACAGTGAACGTGTTGGCGGTGAAGTCGGTACCCGTGGTGTATTGGGCCGGATCGAAACCCGCAGGGCTGCCTTCTGAGCAGTAGACCAGGGTTTTATTCGGAATCTCGGCACGCGCGACATTCGCGCCCACCATCGAAACCGCTGCAGCGGCGACGAGCGAGGCGCTCCGCGCGGCGCGCAACAGATTGTTTTGCTTCATGTTTCCTCCAGGTTCAATGCCGGCTTACACCAGCGTAGCGCGATATTACTTGAGCATAGCGCGCAGCAACAAGCGGAGGAAATTCCTTGTGGTCGTGATCGGAAGCGGCTGTGAGGCAGAAGTCGAAGTCCGTCAGTGTCCGGATGACAGGTATTCGGGCGCCGGCGCCCAAGGGCTTAGTCCGCAGACCAGAAAGGAGAGCCGCGCAGCCGGCCGCGCGGGCTTTGATGCTTATGCGCCCAAGCGGTCGCAAATGGCTCTCGTGGCCGCCGCATTGTTGAGCGTGTAGAAATGCAGCCCCGGCACGCCCGCATCGGTGAGACGCCGGCACAGGTCCGTGACCACATCCAGCCCGAAGGCGCGAATTGCTTCGCGGTCGTCGCCGTAGCTTTCGAGCCGGCGCGCCACCCAGCGTGGCACTTCCGCGCCGCACATCTCGGAGAAACGCATCAGCTGCGAGAAGTTCGTGATCGGCATGATGCCGGGCACGATCGGCACCTCGACGCCGAGCTTGCGTGCGTCGTCGACGAAACGGAAATACGCATCCGCGTTGAAGAAGTATTGCGTGATCGCCGAATTGGCGCCGGCCTTCACCTTGCGGGCGAAGTTCTCCAGATCCTGACGCGGCGAACGCGACTGCGGATGGTATTCCGGATAGCCGGCCACTTCGATCCAGAACCAGTCGCCGAACTCGGCGCGAATAAAGCTCACCAGTTCCGACGCGTAACGCAGCTCGCCCACTTCGCCCATGCCGGACGGCAGATCGCCGCGCAGAGCGACGATATGGCGGATGCCATGCGCGCGGTACTCGTTGAGAATCGCCCGCAGGCTTTCCTTCGACGAACCGATGCACGACAGATGCGGCGCCGCCTGCAGCCCGTCCTTCGCCATATCGACGACGGTATCGAGCGTGCCGCGCTGCGTCGAGCCGCCCGCGCCGAAAGTCACCGAAACGAATTTCGGCTTCAGCGGGGCGAGTTGCGCACGCGTGGCGCGCAGCTTCTCGACGCCGTCCGCCGTCTTGGGCGGGAAAAATTCAAATGAAAGTTCGAGCGCATTCATGACCCGATCGCCTTTCTAAAAAAGAAGCCCACGTCAGCCGAAACTGCGATTGCCGAAGATGAGCGCGGACAGCAGCCAGGAAACGATGCTGTACAGAATCGAGCCGAAGAACGCCGACCAGAAACCCGACACCTCGAAGCCCTTCAGCAGCGACGCGCACAGCCAGAAGCACAGTGCATTGACGACCAGAATGAAGAGGCCAAGCGTGAGAATCGTCACCGGCAGCGTGAGCAGGATCAGCACCGGCCGCAGCACGGCGTTGATCAAGCCGAGCACCACCGCGACGATCAGCGCGGTGCCGAAGCTGCGGATGTGGATCGAAGGCACGAGGTAGGTGATGATCAGGAGCGCGAGCGCGTTGATCACCCAGGTCAGCAGCACGGTCATGTAAAGCTCCTTGTTGGCTGAGAGTCCGGAATTGAGCGGAACAGGCCGGCGATAAAACAAAGGCGGGTCGCCGTGGCGGCGCCGCCTTTGTCCCTGCCGCAGCGTGGCTTAGTAGCGGTAATGGTTCGGCTTGAACGGACCGTTCTTGTCGACGCCGATGTAGCCAGCCTGCTCGTCCGACAGCACCGTCAGATTCGCACCGATGCGCGCCAGATGCAGGCGTGCGACCTTCTCGTCCAGATGCTTCGGCAGCACGTACACCTTGTTCTCGTACTTCGCGCCTTCGGTGAACAGTTCGATCTGCGCGATCGTCTGGTTCGTGAACGACGCCGACATCACGAACGACGGGTGGCCGGTGGCGCAACCCAGGTTCACGAGGCGGCCTTCAGCCAGCAGGATGACGCGCTTGCCGTCGGGGAAAATGATGTGGTCGACTTGCGGCTTGATGTTTTCCCACTGGTACTGACGGGTCGAGGCAATGTCGATTTCCGAATCGAAGTGACCGATGTTGCAGACGATCGCGTTGTTGCGCATCGCCTTCAGGTGGTCGTGGCCGATCACGTGGAAGTTGCCGGTGGCCGTCACGAAGATGTCGGCCTTGTCGGCGGCGTATTCCATCGTTACGACGCGGTAGCCTTCCATGGCCGCCTGCAGCGCGCAGATCGGATCGATTTCGGTGACCCACACGGTTGCGCCCAGACCGCGCAGCGATTGCGCGCAGCCCTTGCCCACGTCGCCGTAACCCGCGACCACGGCGATCTTGCCGGCGATCATCACGTCGGTGGCGCGCTTGATGCCGTCGACCAGCGACTCACGGCAGCCATACAGGTTGTCGAACTTCGACTTGGTGACCGAATCGTTGACGTTGATGGCCGGGAACGGCAGGCGCCCTTCCTTTTCCATCTGATACAGACGATGCACGCCCGTGGTGGTTTCTTCCGTCACGCCCTTGATGTGCGACAGACGCGTGGAGTACCACTTCGGATCGGCGTCGAGGTGCGCGGCGATCGACTTGTACAGCGCGACCTCTTCCTCGTTGGTCGGCTTGGCGATGACCGAGCGGTCCTTTTCGGCTTTCGCGCCGAGGATCAGCAGCAACGTGGCGTCGCCGCCGTCGTCGAGGATCATGTTGGCGAATTCGCCGTTCGGCCATTCGAAAATGCGGTGCGAGAATTCCCAGTATTCGTCGAGCGATTCGCCCTTGAACGCGAACACCGGCGTGCCGGCTTTGGCGATGGCCGCGGCGGCGTGATCCTGCGTCGAGAAGATGTTGCACGAGGCCCAACGCACGTCGGCGCCGAGCGCGGTGAGCGTCTCGATCAGCACGCCGGTCTGAATGGTCATGTGCAGCGAGCCGGCCACGCGCGCGCCCTTCAGCGGCTGCTTCGTCTTGTACTCTTCGCGCGTTTGCATGAGACCAGGCATTTCGGTCTCGGCGATGTTCAGTTCCTTGCGGCCCCAGTCGGCAAGCGACAGATCGGCAACGACGAAATCCTGGGAAGTGTTCGAATCGATAACTGCGGCGTTCATCACGCCCTCCTTTCTAAGAAATTGACTAGAAATTTGACGTGAGCGCGGTTCGATGCGGCGGTCTGAAAAGCGCCTGGCGCAATCAGCCCGTCCGATTGAAAGCCTCCGAGCCTGGCGGGCGGCCGGCGAATGCAGATTCGCGGTACCCGTCGCAACGCTCCTCGAAGACGAACGGCGATTGTAGCAAATCGAGATGAACTCGGGGTGACGGGGCCGGGCGAGCCTCAGGTCGGCGCCACGGCACCGCCGGGCAGGTTCGGCATATTCAACGTGCGCAATTGCTCCATACTGGTTCTCGCCGCCGCAACAAACAGGCCGGACAGCCGGAAAACTTCCTCGACGTCGGCCCGGTTCGGCGTCTGCATCCCGAAACAGATGCGGAAATAGCGCTCGGCATGGATGCGCGGGTGGTAATGCATGCGCACGCGTTTGGCGTCGTGCAGGCGCGGGTTGCCGAACAACTGGCTCAACGCCCAGGAAAACGCGCCGTCTTCGCCGCCGTGGAGCCGGAAGAAATCGTCGATTGGAAAACCGCCGAATGCCGCATAAACCGGCCGGCGAATCACCAGACTGCTCGGCACCGTATTGCTCAGCGTCGCGGCGTGCTCTGCGAATTGCGGATGGGCAACGAGTTCAGCCGGGAAACCCGCGTATTCGACATCGAACCGGATCGAGGCTTCGGTGGGATGCTGCTCGAGAAAGTCGCTCGCGGCTGCGAGTGCGCCGGGAAAATACTCGTCGTCGGCGTCGATGAAGGCCAGCAGGGGTTGCGTGGCGTGCATCGCCCCCCAGTTGCGCGCCCGCGCGGCGCCGCCATTGTTGGGCATCCTCAGCAAACCAACGCGCCGGTCGCGCTCGCCGTAGTGACGCACCACGTCGGACGAGGCGTCGTTCGAACCGTCGTCCACGACGATGATCTGCGCGGCCTCCGGCTGGATCACGCAGCTATCGAGCGTGCGCGCGAGGGTCGCAGCCGCGTTATAGCAGGGAATGATGATCGAAACGGGCAGCATGATAAATACGCAAAAGCCGGAAAAGCGCGGCTAAAAGGACTGGAGACGCGGACCAACGATGCGGGCCTGAAATACGGGCTTGAAAGACGGCTAAAGCTGAAATTCATCATAGCATGGCCGTTGCGGGGCTTATCTTGAAAGCGCGGACTGCGGCAATGGCAAAACATGGCGCGAAATAATCCAAACGATTTTTCATAAGCGAGTATATGGATTGCGCCACGGCATAAATATAATGACTTATCTTTGCTTAAACCATTCCATCCTGGAATTCTGGAGCCTGGACTCGTGGAACTTCGTGCCCTCCGCTATTTCGTCGAAGTCGTGCGTCAGCAGAGCTTCACTGCCGCCGCCGAGCAGATGTTCGTCACCCAGCCGACCATCAGCAAGATGGTGAAATCGCTGGAAGATGAGATCGGCTCGCCGCTGTTGCTGCGCGACGGCCGCCAGATGGTTCTCACCGACGCCGGGCGCATCGTTTATCAGCGCGGCCAGGACGTGCTCGCCGCGCATGCGCGTCTGCAGGCCGAGCTCAACGATCTCGACACGCTCGGACGCGGCGAGTTGGCCATCGGCATTCCACCGATGGGCGGCTCGCTGTTCACACCGGCGATTGCCGCGTTTCGCCAGCGCCATCCGAAGATCGAACTGAAGCTGTTCGAACAGGGTTCGCGCGCCATCGAAGCGGCGCTGATCAACGGCGAGCTGGAATTGGGCGGCGTGCTGCAACCGGTGGACGCCGAGCACATCGAGGTGTTGCCGATGACGCACCAGTTACTCTGGCTAGTCGCACGCCACGGCTCGCGCTGGGACGAGTTGCAGCAGGTGCCGCTCGTCGAACTCGCGGCCGAACCGTTCGTGTTCTACGGCGAAAGCCTCGCCCTCAACGACGTGGTCCTCAACGCATGCCGCACAGCCGGCTTCACGCCGACCATCGTCGGACGCAGCGGCCACTGGGATTTCATGGCGGCGCTGGTGCTGGCCGGCGTCGGTATTGCACTGTTGCCCGCACCCTACTGCCGACGGCTCGATGCCACGCAATTCACCTGCCGTCCGGTAATCGCGCCTGAGATTCCGTGGGAAATGGCGATCGGCTGGCGGCGCAACGGCTATCTGTCCCACGCGGCGCGGGCGTGGCTCGACGTGGCGCGCGAGACATTGCGGACGCAGACCGGGGACGATCTGATGCACTGGCCTGATATCGGGATCACCGGCGCGGCGCCGCTGGATCCGTCCAAATGAAACATGCCGCCGGGCTTGCGCCGGGCGGCATGTTTCACAGTCAGGCGCGCAGACCGTGCGCGCCGTGTTCACCTGTGCGGTTTACTGTTGCGGCGCTTGCTCGCCGTCGACGAACTCGATGCGGCGGTTCGCGAAGCGGCCGCTCGCCGTGTCGTTGCTCGCCACCGGACGCACATCGCCATAGCCTTGCGCGACCAGCGAGTCAGCCGGCACACCGGTCTTGACGAGGAACGCGCGAACCGCTTCGGCGCGCTTCTTCGACAGTTGCAGATTCGCCTGGGCGCCGCCGACGTTGTCCGAGTAGCCGGCCACTTCGAGTTTCGCTGCCTTGCCGTTGTGCGCGCAGGCCATCAGCACCTGGGCCGACTGGTGCAGATCCTCGACTGCCGTTGCCGGCACATTGGCGCTGGCGCTCGCAAAATTGATGACCTGCAGGTTCAGCACCTTGACGACATCGGCCACGGCGCACGAGCTATCCGGCGCGAGCAGGCCCTTGATGGCGCTGCGGAAGGTCTGCGTCGCGTCGGCCACGGCCTGGTCCACGTTGAACGCGCCGATCTGGTACGACGCGCCGAACAGCGACTTCAGGCGATCCAGCCAGCCGAGTTTGGCATTTGCCGCGGTACCGCTCAGCTCGACGTGCGTGCCGTCGACCTTCACTTCCGCGCCCGGCAAGGCCAGCAGCGGCATCAGGCCATCAAGGTGCGAGAGCCAGTCGGACGGCTTCGTGTTCGCATCGACAGTGATGTCCGCGCTGAAGTGGTCGGCACCGAACTTCTTCGTCAATGCGTCGAGCAAGGCGGCTTTTTCAGCCTCGCTGCCAACCGTTGCGGTCAGCGCCGGCTTACCTTCGTGATCGACCTTGAAGGTCAACTGGCTGTCTTTCGTGGGTGCCGGAGCGGCGGCCGGCTGTTGCGCCTGACCGGCGCTTGCGGCAGCAGCCGACGCAGCCGTGTCCGAAGCAGCCGTGTCCGAAGCAGCCGGAGCTGAAGCCGCCGGGGCCGAAGCAGCGGTATCCGAGGCAGCCGGGGCTGAAGCCGCGGCGTCGCTTGCCGCCACGACCGGCGCGGAAGCGGCGACCACAGGCGCCGATGCTTCCTGCGGGGCCGGAGCCGCGACTTCGGCGGTCTGCTCATGGTTGCAGCCGCGCAGGAACAGGAACGCGAGCACCGCCGCAATCGCGGCGAGCAGCCACCACAGCCACGCGCGGGAACGCGGTTCGTCGCGCAGCACCGCGTCGACCGGCACGCGCGGCGCAGGCTGGGCGGCTTGAGCCGGTTGCGCAGGCGATGCGGCCGGCGCGACCGGCACGGCCGGCGCAACCGGATGGTCGATATGCGCCGAAACCGCTTTCAGTTGCGCCAGCACATTGCCCATGAACGCGGCGACGCTGCCGAGACCCAGCGCCGACAGCAGGCCGTCATTCAGGTACGGAGCGATATTCGGCAACTGGTGGCCAAGCAGGGTCGGCAGTTGTCCGACGCCGCCTTGCCCTTCGAGGAAATGGCGCTTCAGCACGCCGAACACGGTGGCGCTGACAATGCCCGTCAGTGCATGCGTCGACACCGACGGCACGCCGGTTTGCGCGGTAATCGTATCGCTCAGCCCGTCGACGCGGTGATCCGTCACGCGCGCCAGCAATTGCCGGCCGGCGCCTTCGAGCTGGCTCAAGCCACCGGTGGTGCTGAGCAGTTGCGGCAGTTGTTCGGTAATGTGCGAGTTGACTTCCGGCGCCATGATCGTCGCGAACAGCGAGCGTGCGCCTTCCAGCGTGGCGCCCTTATGCATCATTGCGGCAACCACAGCCGGCGCGGCCGCGCTAATGACCTTGTCGGTCGCCTCGCCCGGCAGGCCAAAGCGGCTGGACAATTGCCGCACCACGCTGTGTGACAGCGCGAATTGGATTAGTTGAATAACATTGATACTCATCGACTCGTTCCTTGAGTGTGTGAACGCGCCACCTGACACGCTCTTTTTCGCCGCGAGAGTATAGGTGCGTGAAAATCTCAGAAATGAATCGGGACGCTTATTTACATAAATTCCGAATTATCTTCAGATAACTCAGAATGAAACTCTGACATGACTTGTCGCGCTCTGGCTTGCCGGGCGTCTTATCTGTAGATCAATCGGAAATTTCAGAATGACGCGCCAGATTAATTCGGTCGCGTTGAGCGGGTTTATCCAGGAAAAGCCATTATTCAGATAGAACAATAAGATTAGTCACCGCGCGGATTGTCGTGATTCATACAACCCGCGCGTCGATCCGTTCAAGCCATGGCCCCCGCATCGATGCCGGCCGGCGCGGCCGCCCCGTTCCGCCGCGCCGCCACGATAAAGTCGGCGGCCCGCTCACCGATCATGACCGTCGGCGCATTCGTATTGCCGCCGATCAGCGTCGGCATCACCGACGCATCGACGACCCGCAAGCCCGTCACGCCACGCACGCGCAAGAGCGGGTCGACCACGGCGGCCGGGTCGCTGCCCATCCGGCAGGTCGCAACCGGGTGATAGATCGTGTCGGCGCGCCTGGCAATGGTCTCGCGCAGCTCCTCGCGGCTCTGTCCCGGATACGTGTACAACTCCTTGCCGCCATGCACCGCCAGCGACGGTGCATCGAGAATCCGCCGCGCGATCCGCGCGCCGTCGAGCAGCAGATCCAGATCGCGCGGGTCGCTCAGGAAGCGCGGATCGATCACCGGCGCGTCGCGCATGTCCGCGCTGGCGAGCGTCACCGTGCCGCGGCTATGCGGACGCAGCACGCACACGTGCAGCGAATAACCGTGGCCCCAGTGCAAATGGCGGCTATGGTCGTCGACGAGGGCCGTGCAGAAGTGCAGTTGCAGATCCGGCCGCTCGAGCGTGGGCCGGCTCTTCAGAAAACCGCCCGCTTCCGCGACGTTGCTGGACAGCATGCCCGTGCCGTGCCGCATGAAGCTGACGAACTGCGGCAGCATGCGGGCGATGCCGCGCACCGAAAAGCCGATCGGCCCGATCGACGCCACCCGCTTGTTGAAGGTGAAATCGACATGGTCAATCAGGTTCTGGCCGACCTGCGGCGCATCGTGAATCACCGGCACGCCGAAGCCTTGCAGATGCGCGGCCGGGCCGATTCCCGAGCACATCAGCAACTGCGGCGAATTGAATGCGCCGGCCGCGAGCACGACTTCCGCTCGCGCCTCAAGCATCTCGGTGCGCCCGCCGCGCACGATTTCGACGCCGCTCGCGCGCTTGCCGTCGAAGCTCACGCGCAGCACGGTGGTGTCGGCCAGGGTGTGCAGATTGGCCCGCTCGCGTCCGTAGATATAGGCGCGCGCCACACTGCAACGCCGTCCCTCGCGCTGCGTGACCTGATAGAAGCCGACGCCCTCCTGGTTCTCGCCGTTGAAGTCGGCATTGGCGCGGTAGCCCGCTTCGAGCGCGGCCCGCACGAAGCGCTCCGAAAACGGATTGCGATAGCGCAGATCGCTGACGGTAAGCGGCCCGTCCGCGCCATGGAACGCATCCGCGCCGCGCTGGTTGCCTTCGGCGCGGCGAAAATACGGCAGCACATCGGACCACGCCCAGCCCTCGCAGCCGAGTTGCGCCCATTCGTCGTAATCGAGCGGATGACCGCGCGTGTAGATCATGGCGTTGATCGCGCTCGATCCGCCGAAACCGCGTCCGCGTGGCTGATAACCGCGCCGTCCCGCGAGCGCCGGTTGCGGCGTGGTCTCGTAGCCGTAGTTGGTCTTGAGCTTGTTCGGCACCACTGCGGCGACGCCCACCGGCATATTGACGAACAGATTGCGCTCAGTGTGCGGCCCAGCCTCGATCAGCGCGATCGTCGCGTCGGGGCAGGCATCCGCGAGACGGGCCGCCAGCGCACAGCCACCGGAACCCGCACCGACGATGATGTAGTCGTATTGCATACGCGCCTCCTGATTCGGGCCGCGTGACGCGGCCGCCTGTCTCTGTCTTTTTTGGGTGCACACTTGTCTACGTGTGTTTCCTGCGCATTGTAGGGAGCGTTGCGGCCATGCGGCGGGTCCAGGCCAGAGCGATCCCTCTAAACGAAAGCCGTGGCGCGACCCTATGATGAAAGGTGAATTTTTCGCACGGCCGCGCCCTTTCGATGCTGCACCGCACCGTGCAGCACCGTATTCAAACGCGACATGCCGCGTGCTGTCTAACCCGCGCGCGGCACGGCATCCCCCGATAAAACAGGCGCCCCTCGATCACCCCCTGGCGCATCCGGCAAACGGAGACAGCAGATGGAACGGCATGGCCCCGGAACGACTCACGACGTCACCAATCAGGTCCCGCAACTGACGGATTACAACCTGTTTGCCACCGATACCGCCCTCACCGCCGCCCTCGAACGCGACGGCGCCGCATGGCATCGCGAGGCGCTGCTGCGGCACGGCGCGGCCTTGAGCACGCCGCAGACGCTGGCGCTCGCCGAAGCGGCGAACCGCCATACGCCCGAGCTATTCACCTACAGTCCGCGCGGCGAGCGCATCGACGCGCTGGAATTCCACCCGGCGTGGCACAGCCTGCTCGCATTGCTGCGCGGCGAAGGACTACACGCGCTGCCGTTCTCCGATCCGCAGCGCGGCGCGATGGCCGCGCGCTGCGCCGGCTACTTCCTGCACGCGCAACTCGAATCCGGCTCGCTGTGTCCGCTCACCATGACCTTCGCCAGCATTCCGGTGCTGCAGCGCGAACCCGCGCTGTTCGAGACCTTGCGCGAGAAACTCTACGCCCGCGAGCACGACCCGCGTGACCTGCCGCTCACGCAGAAAACTTCGGCGATGATCGGCATGGGCATGACCGAGAAACAGGGCGGCTCGGACGTGCGCAGCAATCAGACCCGCGCTTATGCGACGGGCGGCGGCGCGGGCAGCGGACGCGGCGGCGCCTATCGCCTCGTCGGCCATAAGTGGTTCTTTTCCGCGCCGCAATGCGACGCCCATCTGGTGCTGGCCCGCACCGGCGATCACGAAGGCATCTCCTGCTTCTACGTGCCGCGCTTCGCCCCGGACGACAGCAAAAACGCCGTGCAGATCCAGCGTCTGAAGAACAAGCTCGGCAATCGCTCGAACGCGAGCAGCGAAGTCGAATTTCTCGACGCCTACGGCATTCTGATCGGCGAGGAAGGACGCGGCGTGCCGACCATCATCGAAATGGCGAACTACACGCGGCTCGATTGCGTGATCGGCAGCGCCGCCCTGATGCGCGCCGCGCTCGTGCAGGCGATTCATCATGCGCGGCATCGCAGCGCCTTCGGCCGGCATCTCGCCGAGCAGCCGCTGATGCGCAACGTGCTCGCCGACCTCGCGCTCGAATCCGAAGCCGCGACCGTGCTGTTCATGCGCCTCGCCCGCGCCTTCGAGGACGCCGCCAGCGCGCCACAAGAACGCGCGTGGCGGCGCATCGTCACGCCGGCCGCGAAATACTGGGTATGCAAGCGCGCGCTGGAATTCACCGGCGAGGCCATGGAAGTGTGGGGCGGCAACGGCTACGTCGAAGAAGGGCCGATGGCGCGCTTTTATCGCGAGGCGCCGGTCAATTCGATCTGGGAGGGCTCAGGCAACGTGATGTGTCTCGACGTGTTGCGCGCCATGGAGCGCGAGGCGGATGCCGCGCAGGCCCTCTTTGCCGGCTGGAAAGCCGACGCGCAGGGACATCCGGCGCTGACGGCCGCGCTCGAACGACTCGCCGTCACGTTGCAAAGCGCGCCCGAAACCCGCGAGGCGTCCGCGCGCCGGATCGCCCAGCAGATCGTGCTGACCGCCCAGGCGACGCTGCTCGTGCAACACGCACCGGCGGCCGTGGCCGACGCCTTCATCGCCACACGCCTCGGTGACGGCTGCGGCGAGAGCGGGCGCGTGTACGGCACGTTGCCGTCCACCTTCGATCACGCGGCGATCATCGAGCGGGCCTTTCCGGCCTGAGGCGCAGCCCGCGCGCCGAGCTCCGAGCACCGAGGACGAATCGGTGCACTCGATGATCAGCACACCCATACAAGCGCGGCCAACCGCGCACCGACAACCTGTCAAGGGAGTGGACATGAAGAACGATCTGCCTGAGGTCGCCGCGCTCGAAGCGCTGCTGCGCGAACAGCGCCAGGCTTACCTGCGCGCGCCGTATCCTGCATGGGACAACCGCGCCGCCCACCTGAAAGCCCTGCGTTCGATGCTGCTCGACAACCGCGACGCGCTCGCCGAGGCGATGAGCGCGGACTTCGGCAACCGCGCCAAGGAAGAGGTCCTGCTCGCCGAGTTTCTGGTCCTGAAAGGCGAAATCGACGCCGCCCTCAAACACGTCAAACGCTGGATGAAGCCGCAGCGGCGCAGCACCAACAAGTGGCTGCTGCCGGCGCGCTCCAAAGTGATTCCGCAGCCGCTCGGCGTGGTCGGCATCATCGTGCCGTGGAACTATCCGATTCTGCTGGCCGCCGGTCCGCTGGTGAGCGCGCTCACCGCCGGCAACCGCGCCATCATCAAGATGTCGGAGCTGACGCCGCGCACCTCGGCGCTGTTCGAGCAACTGATCGCTCAGACTTTCGCGCGCGACCACGTCACCGTGGTGAATGGCGACGCCGCGCTCGCCGCCGCTTTCAGCGCGCAGCCGTTCGATCATCTGCTGTTCACCGGTTCGACCAAGGTGGGCCATGAGGTGATGCGCGCCGCCGCCGGGCATCTGACGCCCGTCACGCTGGAACTGGGCGGCAAGTCGCCCGCCATCGTCGGGCCGCATGCCCGCTTCGACAATGCGGTCGACAACCTCGTCGCCGGCAAAACCCTGAATGCCGGGCAGACCTGCGTCGCGCCCGACTACGTGCTGGTGCCGCGCGGCAAGGAGCAGGCCTTCATCGACCGCGCGCGGGCCTGCATGACGCGGATGTATCCGGATTTCGCGCGCAATCGCGACTACACGTCGATCATTTCCGAGCGGCATTTCGCGCGGCTCGAACGTCTCGTGGACGAAGCACAGGCAGCCGGCGCGCAACTGCATCCGCTCAGCGACGGCGCCGCCGACCCGGCGGCGCGCCGCTTCCCGCTCATCGCCATCACCGATGCACCCGAGCAGTCGGCGCTAATGCAGGAGGAAATCTTCGGGCCGCTGCTGCCGATCGTGCCCTACGACACGCTCGACGACGCCATCGCGTGGATCAACGCCCGGCCCCGGCCGCTGGCGCTGTACCTCTACGACGACGATGCCGCCACCATCCGGCGCGTCGAACAGGAGACCATCGCGGGCGGCATGGCAGTCAATGAAACGCTGATGCATCTGGCGTGCGAAAGCCTGCCGTTCGGCGGCGTCGGCGCGAGTGGGATGGGGGCGTACCACGGCTATGAAGGCTTCGTGACCTTCTCGAAGATGAAGCCGGTGCTGACTCAGGCGCGCTGGAACGCGCGGGGATGGATCGCGCCGCCTTACGGCAAGCGCGTCAATGCACTGCTCAAGTTGATGCTGCGGTTTTAATCCTCACAAGCCAAGCCCGCGCGCCACGCAGACTCACAGCCCCTTCGCCTCGACCGGCTCCAGCGCGGTCGCGGCCGGCTCATCCGCCGCGCCGCTTTCCAGCCGGTGCAGCCACGCCAGCAATTCGGCCACCGCCTGATAAAGCTGCGGGGGAATGCGCGCATCCAGATCCACCTGCATCAGCAGCGACACCATTTCGGGCGCCTCGTGGACGTACAGGCCGGCTTCCTTGGCACGCTGGATGATCATTTCCGCGAGCAGGCCGTAGCCTTTGGCGACGACGCGCGGCGCCTGGTCGCTGCCTTGTGAGTCATAGACGAGCGCGGCGGCGCTCTTGCGATGGGTACGGCTCATCACATGTCCCAATCGAAATCGGTCTCGGTCGTCGTGCTCGGCCATTGAGCGCGCTCCGGACGGCCAGGCTGCGACGGACGGGTCGCGCGTTCGGCCCGTTCGGGACGCTGCGCCCGCTCCGTGCGGAAACTGCGGCGCGGCGGCGCGAGGTCGGGCTCGGCGTCCGCCGGCGCCGTGCGCGCATAGGCCGAGGCCGCCGCCTGGGCCGCCGCAGCGGCGGCGGCGTTCGGCGCGCCGGTCGGCACGGCACCGCCCACTTCGCGAATCGACAGGCCGCTCAGTTCGATCCCGGCTGCCGCCAGTCTTTGCCGGAAACCGTCGCTTTGCTCGACGAGGCGCGCGGCCCCCAACGGGCTCGCCAGCACCCGCGCGGCCAGGCGGTTGCCACTGAGCGTCAGTTCGGCGTCGACGGTACCGAGCAGCGGCAACGACAAGGTCAGCCGCGTGCGCCACGGATAGTCTTCCTCAGCGCCCGCGCCGCCGCCGCCGCGCTCCCATTCGTCGCCTTCCTGCTGGATGGTCCAGTCGAATTTCGCGCCCGGCCACGCTTCGCCGGTCCAGCGAAACTGGCCGGTGGCAAGCATGTCGAGCTGCTGGCGCACCAGCGGCACCGTCGCCGCGCTGATCGCCGCGGCCACCGATTGGCTCGCCTGGCTCGGCGCGTCGCTGGTCTGCGTGACGGCGGCGTGCAAGGCGGAACGCTCGGGCTGGGCGGACAGATCCGAAAGTGAATTCGCCAGCACTTCCCCGGCGACGAAGCGCGCGGCCTGAGGCGACTGGATCGTCGCCGCCGGGCGGGCGGCCGTGTTGCCCTCGGGGCCGTTGTTGGCGGTTGGCGTCGAACCGGGCCGGACCGGTTGCGCCGACGCCGAGGCCGAACCCGCGCCGGACTGCGCGCCCGCTTCGGCGTCGGCGGCCCAGTCGAGCGGCAACTGCTCGACGGGATCGAGGAGACGGTTTTGCGGTTCGTTGGCGAGATCGGCGGGGGTGAACTGCCCCGCCAGCCACTGCGCGAGATGGGCTTCGTAGAAGAGACCGCTGCCGGACACGGTCTGTTCGAGCGCCGCGGCCAATGCCGCAACCGGCACCGGCGAAGCGGCCACGCTGGTGGCCGCCGTGGCTGCCGTACCGCTGGCGCTGGCCGTGCCTGCCGCATTAGCGGCGTTACCTGCGGCCGCGGCATTGCCGGCCTGGCCGGTCATCGCATCGAATAAGGGAAGTTCCGCCACCTCGACGTCGATCGCCGGCGCGGCCGGCCAGATCGGCAACTGGCCGAGGATGGCTGTGGCGACGTCGCCACCGGACAGGGCAATCGCGTTGAGGGTCAGCGCCACGGCGGACAAAGCCGTTTGCGCGGAAGCCGGCGGCGGCGCCGGGATCTCGGGCGAGCCGGGCGTGACCGGGGCGTCCGTGCTCAGCGCGGAGGCGCCCGTCTGCGAGGCGCCGGTGGCGCCGGGCGCAATGTTGAGCAGGCTGTCGACCCGGCTCGCAAGCAGCGAAGCGATGGCCGTGTCGATTCCGTTCATGCCGATGTCCTTTGGAGTTCCTGCTGACTGCGCGCGGCTAACGCAGCCAATTTAACGCATCAAAAAAGCTCAGCGGGCTCCGTACAATTCCTTGAGTACCCGGGCCGGCCGGCCGGCAAACAGCGCCGACAGATTCGCCATGCGCGGGTTGGCAAGATCCCGGATCGCCGCGTCGTCCGCCAGGATCTGGCGAATCAGGTCGAATTTGCGCGCGCGCTCCAGTTCGTCGAGCTTCACGCCGGTTTCCGCGTCCTGTAACGAATCGACGAGGTGCCGGTATTCTTCCTGCAACAGCACCAGATCGTTCCACAAGGCGCGTCGGGCCGTCATCAGCATGCGTGCGGAAATCGCTGCGATCGCCTCGTAGCGGGCAAAATATTCTGCGTTCGAAGTCATCTCACACTTTCGGCGGCTGGCTGAGTCGCCATCCGCGCAATCTCCGGGGCAATCCCGATCCACGCTTCTTCAAGCGTGGCAAGCAGGCGATCGACTTCGACCAGCATCGCTTCGCTCTGCTTTACGTTGGCTTCGAACAAACGACGCGTCATATAGGCATACAACGCGTTCAGACGTTCACCGATCTCACCGCCCGCTTCGACGTTGAGCGACGCCTGCAGCCCGCTTTCGATAATCCGGATCGCCTTGCTGATCGCCTCCCCGCGTGCAGCCACCGACGTGACGCTACCCTGTTGCAGGTGCATGCGCGCCTGGGCGATGGCCTGGCGGGCGCCCTGGTACAGCATCACGATCAGACGATGAGGATTCGCACCCATCACCCCTGTCTCGACGCCGACACGTGCGTATGCGTTGGCTCCAGCGTGTCCTGGGGAAAACATCGGCGCTCCTCCTTTACTGCGGATTCGGAAAGTATGAGATGGCACACCGGGCGCACTGCGCTCGGCATCCTGCCTCTACCTGGTTATCGGATGGGCAACCGAAAAGCTTTAGGCCGCTGTAAGGAGGTTTAAGGCGAATCTGCGTAAAAATCGGCAAGAGGGCATGCAGATTTGGCGCGCCACGGCTCCCGGCCGCGAGCCCCCGCCCGCGCGCCGTTCACCTGTGCCGGTCCGCAAGCGGAGCGGCCACCAGCCATCGCTTCAGACCGACATCTGCATGATGTCGCTATAGGCGGAGACCAGCTTGTTGCGCACCTGCAGGCCGAACTGGAAACCCAGGCTGGCTTTCTGCCCGTCGATCATCACGTCGTTCAGCGACACGTTGGGCGAGCCGACTTCGAACGCCTTGGCTTCGCCGGCGGCGGCTTTCTGGTCGTCGCTGATCTTGTCGAGCGACGCCTTGAGCGCCGAGGCGAAACCGCCTGATTCTGCCGCTCCGGCCTGATCCGCCACCGATTCGGTGCCGCCGGCGGCCTGCGCGGCCATCGCCTGCATTTGCTGCAGCGCCGACGAGAGCGCGTTCACGGGCATTGTCATTGTTCTCTCCAGAAGGAAGGTCGAGCGGCCCAGCAGCGCTAGCGGGAGACTTGGCTGCCGCAGTGACGCCTGCCGATCTGACCGAGAGAATATCAGCGGGCCTCTTTCGAAAGCCTCGAAACTAGGGGGGAAACCCTGCTCTATTCGGCCAATCGGGTTACCCGCGCCTGCGCATAATTCCAATGGTGAAAGTCTCTGTCTGTGCGCCCTCCGACCCCGGTGCGGCGGCAAGCGGCAGGACCCAAGGCATCCCGGAGATACCCGACGCATGGATTCGTCAGCCAACTCGTTGATCAACCCCGACGCCCGTATGGGCCTCGCCGGCGCGCAAGCGCCTGGCGGTGCGGCCGCCGCCGGCCAGTCCGGCGGAGCCGCAGACCTCGGCGGTGGAGGTCTCGGCGGCAACTTTACGCAGCGCCTGTCCGGCCTGACCCAGATGCGCGGCAACCCGCGTGCGCCGCTGATTTTCGCGGTCGCCGTGCTGGTGGCCGTGGTGGTCGGCCTATGGCTCTGGTCGCGCGCCCCGGATTACAAGGTGCTGTACAGCAACCTGTCGGATCAGGACGGCGGCTCGATCATCACCGCGCTGCAGGCGGCCAACATCCCCTATAAGTTCTCCGACGGCGGCGGCGCGATTCTGGTGCCGTCCGATCAGGTGCACGAAATGCGCCTGCGCCTCGCTTCGCAAGGTCTGCCGAAGAGCGGCTCGGTCGGTTTCGAACTGATGGATAACGAGAAGTTCGGCATCAGCCAGTTCGCCGAGCAGGTGAATTACCAGCGCGCGCTGGAAGGCGAGCTCGAACGCACCATCGAAGCGGTCAATGCCGTGAAGACGGCGCGCGTGCATCTGGCGATTCCGAAGCCCTCCGTGTTCGTGCGCGACCACGAAACGCCGTCGGCCGCCGTGCTGGTGAATCTGTATCCGGGCCGCATGCTCGACGAAGGCCAGGTCAACGCGATTACCCATATGGTGGCGTCGGCGGTGCCGGAAATGCCGGCCCACGGCGTGACGATCGTCGACCAGGACGGCAACCTGCTGACCCAGCCGCCGTCCGGCGCCGGTCTCGACGCCACGCAGCTCAAATACGTGCAGCAGGTCGAACACAACACCCAGCAGCGCATCGATGCGATCCTCGCGCCGCTGTTCGGCGCCGGCAATGCGCATTCGCAGGTGAGCGCGGACGTCGATTTCTCGCAGGTCGAACAGACTTCCGAGAACTACGCGCCGAACGCCAATCCGACCCAGGCCGCGATCCGCAGCCAGCAGACCAGCACCGACACGGAACTGTCGCAAGGCGGCGCCTCCGGCGTGCCGGGCGCGCTTTCGAACCAGCCGCCGCAGCCCGCCTCCGCGCCGATCAATGCACCGAATGGCGCGAGCGAAGCAAATTCGACGCCGGTCAGCGACCGCAAGGACGCGACCACCAACTACGAGCTCGACAAGACCGTGCGCCACGTCCAGCAGTCGATGGGCAACGTCAAGCGGCTGTCGGTGGCAGTGGTGGTGAACTACATGCGCGTCGTGGATGCCAAGGGCCACGCGACCATGCAGCCGATGACGCAGGAAATGAACGCCCAGGTCACCCAGCTGGTGAAGGATGCAATGGGCTACAGCGCGCAGCGCGGCGACTCGGTGAACGTGGTCAACAGCGCTTTCACCACCGACGTCGACCCGAGCGCGAACCTGCCGTGGTGGCGCACACCGGACATGATCGCGCTCGCCAAGCAGTTGGCGACGTATCTGGGCATCGGCGCCGTCGCCCTGTTCCTGTACTTCGTGATGGTCAAGCCGGCCCTGCGCCGCGCCTTCCCGGCGCCGGTGCCGGTCAGCGCGGCGCTGCCCTCGCCGGATGAGCCGATCCTGCTCGACGGCATACCGGCAGCCGAACGCGCCGGCAACGCGGCGCGCGAGGACGACGGCGAGTCCGACCTCATGTCGCTCGAAAGCGATAAGCACAAATTCGAACGGAACCTGGAATATGCACGCAACATTGCGCGCCAGGATCCGAAGATCGTAGCAACTGTCGTCAAGAACTGGGTGTCCGATGAGCGCTGAAGGCGTGATGAAGAGCGCGCTCCTGCTGATGTCGATCGGCGAGGAAGAAGCCGCGCAGGTGTTCAAGTTTCTGGGGCCGCGCGAGGTCCAGAAGATCGGCGTCGCCATGGCCGCGCTGAAGAACGTGACGCGCGAACAGGTCGACGAGGTGCTGCACGACTTCGTCCGCGAGGCCGAGCAGCACACGGCCCTGTCGCTCGATTCGAGCGAGTACATCCGTTCGGTGCTGACCAAGGCGCTCGGCGACGACAAGGCCGGCGCGATCATCGACCGGATCCTGCAGGGCAGCGACACGAGCGGCATCGAAGGCCTGAAGTGGATGGATTCCGCCGCGGTGGCCGAGCTGATCAAGAACGAGCACCCGCAGATCATCGCGACCATCCTCGTTCACCTGGACCGCGACCAGGCGTCGGAAATCGTCGCCTGCTTCACCGAACGGCTGCGCAACGACGTGCTGCTGCGCATTGCCACGCTCGACGGCATCCAGCCGGCCGCGCTGCGCGAACTGGACGACGTGCTGACCGGCCTCCTGTCCGGCAGCGACAACCTCAAGCGCAGCCCGATGGGCGGCATCCGCACGGCGGCGGAAATTCTCAACTTCATGTCGAGCAACCACGAAGAAGGCGTGCTCGAAAACGTCCGCCAGTACGACGCGGAACTCGCGCAGAAGATCGTCGATCAGATGTTCGTGTTCGAGAACCTGCTCGATCTGGAAGACCGCGCGATCCAGTTGCTGCTGAAGGAAGTGGAGTCGGAAGCGCTGATCATCTCGCTGAAGGGCGCCCCGCCCGCGCTGCGTCAGAAATTCCTCTCGAACATGTCGCAGCGGGCCGCCGAACTGCTCGCGGAAGACCTCGATGCACGCGGCCCGGTGCGCGTCTCCGAAGTGGAAACGCAGCAACGGCGGATTCTGCAGATCGTGCGCAATCTGGCGGAAAGCGGTCAGATCGTTCTAGGCGGCAAGGCGGAAGATGCATATGTCTGATCAGGATCCCACGCGCAAGGGGAGCCTCTCGGCCTACCAGCGCTGGGAGATGGCCTCGTTCGACCCGGTGCCGCCGGCGCCGCCTGAAGAGGTGGTGGACGACGGCGCCTTCGAAGCCGAACTGCAACGCATGCGCGACGCGGCGCACGCCCAGGGCGTCGCCTCCGGCCATGTGGCCGGCCAGGCGCTCGGCTATCAGGCCGGTTACGATCAGGGTCACGCGCAAGGTTTTGCCCAGGGGCAGGCCGAGGCGCGTGAAGAAGCCGCGCGCCTCGCCGCGCTGGGCGAGACCTTCAAGGCCGCGCTCGAAGGCGCGCAACACGAAATTTCGGAAACCCTGGTGGCGCTCGCGCTGGACATCGCGCAACAGGTGGTGCGCCAGCACGTGCAGCACGACCCGGCCGCGCTGATCGCCGCCGCCCGCGAAGTGCTGGCCGCCGAGCCTGCGCTGACCGGCGCGCCGCATCTGGTGGTGAGCCCGGCCGACCTGCCGGTGGTCGAGGCGTATCTGATGGAAGAATTGCAGGCGCGCGGCTGGTCCGTGCGCACCGACCCGGCGATCGAGCGCGGCGGCTGCCGCGCCCACGCCGGCACCGGCGAAGTGGATGCCGGCATCGACACACGCTGGGAGCGGGTTGCCGCCGCCCTCGGCAAGGCAAGCACATGGTAAAGCCGACCATCGCGGAGATCCGCGCCAGCGACCTGACGCCCCTCGAACGGGAGCTGGCGCTGGCGTCGTTCGGCGTCCAGGGGCTGCCGGACGAACCGCCGGAGCCGTCGCAGCTGGCCAGCGCGCCGCGTCCGGCCGCACCGCGCACAGCCGCGCCGCACGATCCCCGCCACGGTCATTCCACCTCGGCATTCGCCGCCGCCAGCCGCGACGGCGCGCCGGCCGCAGCCGAGGCGCGTCCCGCGCCGAATCCGGCGCTCGCCAACAATCCTTACGTGAACGCCTGGCGTGCCCATCTGGACAGCATGCGCGCGCGTAACGCCATTGCCCGGCCGATGCGCGCCTGCGGCCGCCTCACGCGCGCCGCCGGTCTGGTGCTGGAAGCCGTCGGCCTGCGCCTGTCGGTGGGCGCGGAAGTGATGATCGAACTGCCGGCGGGCAGCTCGCTGCCGATGGCCGAAGCCGAAGTGGTGGGCTTTGCCGGCGACAAGCTGTTCCTGATGCCGACCACCGAGGTGATCGGTCTGCTGCCGGGCGCGCGCGTCTATCCGCTGGAAAGCGCGCCGATCGCCGATCCGATGGCCGGCGCCAAGCGCCTGCCGGTGGGCTGGGAACTGCTCGGCCGCGTGCTCGACGCGTCCGGCCGCCCGCTCGACGGGCTCGGCCCGCTCGGCACCAAAATGGATGCGCCGCTGTCCGCGCCGACCATCAATCCGCTGAACCGCGAGCCGATTCACAAGGTGCTCGACGTCGGCGTGCGCGCGATCAACGCCTTGCTGACGGTGGGCCGCGGCCAGCGCATGGGACTGTTCGCGGGCTCCGGCGTCGGTAAATCGGTACTGCTCGGCACCATGGCGCGCTACACCAGCGCCGAAGTCATCGTGATCGGGCTGATCGGCGAACGCGGCCGCGAAGTGAAGGAATTCATCGAACAGATTCTCGGCGAGGACGGTCTCGCGCGCTCCGTGGTGGTCGCGGCGCCCGCCGACGTATCCCCGTTGCTGCGCATGCAGGCCGCCGCCTATTCGACCTCGCTCGCCGAATATTTCCGCGATCAGGGCAAGCACGTGCTGCTGCTGATGGACTCGCTGACCCGCTATGCGATGGCGCAGCGCGAGATCGCCCTGGCCGTGGGCGAGCCGCCGGCCACCAAGGGTTATCCGCCGTCGGTGTTCGCCAAGCTGCCGGCGCTCGTCGAGCGCACCGGCAATGGCCCGGCGGGTGGCGGATCGATCACCGCGTTCTACACTGTATTGACGGAAGGCGACGACCAGCAGGACCCGATCGCCGATTCGGCGCGCGCGATTCTCGACGGCCATATCGTGCTGTCGCGCTCGCTCGCGGAAGCCGGCCACTATCCGGCCATCGACATCGAAGCCTCGATCAGCCGCGCGATGACGGCGCTGATCGACGAGCCGCATCTGGAAAAGACGCGTCTGTTCAAGCAGATGCTGTCGCGTTACCAGCGTAACCGCGACCTGATCAATGTCGGCGCCTATTCGGCCGGGCGCGACCAGTTACTCGACCGCGCGATCGCGCTGTATCCGCGCATCGAGGCGTTTTTGCAGCAAGGCTTCCGCGAGTGCGCGGAGTTCCAGGCGAGTCTGCAAAGACTCGATGCCCTGTTTGCCCAAGGAGGCTGACGATGGCGAAACACTTTCCTATCAAGACGCTGATCGATCTCGCCCAGGACGACGTGGACGCCGCTGCGCAACGCCTCGGCCGCGCCCAGCGCGAAGCCAGCGAAGTGCAGGCGCAGCTCGACGCGCTGGTGCGCTACCGCGACGAGTACCACTCGCGCTTCAACGCCACCGCGCAAAGCGGCATGCCGGCCGGCAACATGCGTAACTTCCAGGCCTTCATCGACACGCTCGACGCCGCCATCGAACAGCAGCGCAAGCTGTTGCAGGCGGCCTACGCGCGGGTCGAAGCGGCGAAACCGGAATGGCAGCGTCACAAACAGAAGCTAGGCTCATACGAAGTGCTGGCCGCCCGCGGCGACGCGGCGCAAGCCCAGCAGACGGCGCGGCGCGAACAGCGCGACGCCGACGAACACGCAGCACGAATTCTCAGGATGCGCACCGAGGGTGTGTAACCCGGTGCGCCCGCCCTACCGAAAGACCACCTCACCGGCACCGACCGGATTTTGACCGGATTTTGACCGGGTTTACCGGATAGACAGGATCGACCATGTCGCCACTTAGCTATATCAGTTCACTGTTTGGCTCGTCGGGTACTTCGCAGACGAACTCGCCGGTGGACATCGTCAACAGCCAGCCGTTCTCGCAGACCTTGCAGCAGAGCATCGAGTCGCAGAACGAGACGGCGCAAAGCCCGAGCAGCGTCGCGCAAAGCGCCCCGGCGCCTACCCCGACGCCCACGCCCGCGCCGGCACCATCGCCGTCCGCGAGCGCGCCGACACCTGCGCCGTCGAGCCCGCCGAGCTCAGCCAGTACGAACAACGCGAGCAGCGCCGGCAACAACCAGAGCAGCGCGAACAGCAGCAGCGCCGCCGGCAATGGCAACGACAGCAGCACGAATTCGGCCTCATCCACGAGCAACGCGCAGCAGGGCGGCAAGAACGGCGATACCTCGAACGCGCAAGGCAGCGACGGTTCGGGCAATGCGACGACCTCGCCGGCTGCGGCATCGGTAGCGGCGCAACTGGCGGCCCAAGCCCAGTTGCAGGCCCAGGCGGACACCAACGACGCAGCCGTCGACAGCACCGCCTCGCAGAAGGACGCCGCAACGGCTCAGACAGGCGCCACCGGCACCGACGCAACCGATGGCAAGCACCACGGCAAGCACGTCGCCTCAGCGGACTCGAAGTCGGCCAGCGACGCCCTGCAAGCCGCACTCGCCGCGATGACCGGCGCCCAGGGCGCGGTGCCGGTACAGGCCGCGAATGTCGGCGACGCGAACGGCGCAGCGGGCTCGGCGACGGGCGCGAGCGGCGACGCGGGGCTATCGATACACGGCAACGGCAAAAATTCGGCGAACGGTTCGATGCTGGGCGAGGCGAAGAGCAAGCTGGGCGACAAGATGGACCAGACCGCCGCCGCCACCGCCAACACAGCGGACGCGACGAAGAACGCGGCGGACGCACTGGCCGCGACGACCACGGCTGCGGCGCAAGACAGCCTGTCGAGCCAGAACAGTTCGGCGGACGCCGCCAATGCCGCACTGGCGGCAAGCCAGGCGGCGGCCGGCGCATCGGGCTCGACGGCGGCGGCGGAAGAGACCAACCCGGCGGCGCAGGCCGCGGCGGCAAGCACGCTGGCACCGACGGTCGGCACATCGGACTGGGAAGACGCGTTGGGGCAAAAGGTGGTGTTCCTGTCGAACGCGCATCAGCAAAGCGCCGAGCTGACGCTGAATCCGAAGGATCTGGGACCTTTGCAGGTGGTACTGCAGGTGGCCGACAACCACGCGCACGCGCTGTTTGTTTCGCAGCATCCGCAGGTGCGGGAAGCGGTCGAGGCGGCGTTGCCGAAGTTGCGGGAGGCGATGGAGCAAAACGGCATCGGGCTGGGTAGCGCGAGTGTTAGCGATGGATTCGCCAGGCAGACAGGGCAGCAGGATTCGTCTTCCTCCAGAGGGTCGCGGCGTGATGGGGCTTCTGTTGATGGCGTTGCCGCGGGCGGTGATTCCGATTCGGATGCTGTTGTGGCTAATGTGGCTGTCAGGAAGACTGTGGGGTTGGTGGATACGTTTGCCTGATTTTTTGCCTGCCTGCGGTGGCTGGTGGTTTGGTTGTTGTTCTTCTTCTGGCTGTTTTGGCCTTTCCTTGCATTGTTATTGGTTTGCTAGCGATGCCCCTGTGCGGGGCGGCACTTACTTTCTTTGCCGCCGCAAAGAAAGCAACTGTATTGAAGGTCAAGTGTCAGGGGTTCATTCGATCATGATTTCGGCGGACTCCAGGGGGTGGCGTCACGCATCATGGCGTTGAGCCGGATGAGC
>NZ_CAAJGM010000217.1 GCF_900996235.1 Paraburkholderia sp. BCC1885 | reverse complement strand
AACGCCGCTGAGTGCGTGCGCCGGGTTCTCTTCGTCATCGTCTGGTTTCCTTTGTAGGCATTATGCCTATCTCAGAACCCAGCGATTCCACCTAACCGACTGTCCAGATTTCCGGGGCCACCTCTCATGCCCGACATGGATGGATTCGATGTCGCGCGCGCCGTGAGAGCCGACGGCCAGCTCGACGACGTCGTCCTCGTAGCGCTTACGGGATACGCGGCAGAGTCCGACAAGTCCCGGGCATTGGCCGCGGGTTTTAACTATCACCTCACCAAGCCTTTATCACTCGCCAAGTTGCAGCACATCCTGGCAAACCGTGAAGATGGAAAACTCGGTGGCATTGTCTGATCTGGAATGTTTTGGCGGAAGGCAACCGACTACAACGACTGCCCGCAAAGCCCCACCAGGTTTGACTGCCTGACGACCAGTTCGATCTGGAGAGGGTCTACTGCCACCACGACGTGCCGCGCGCGCATGCGTGGCGCGTGAGCTCTGAGTATTGGCGCCATACGTGAAAACGCATATCAACACATATAGCCCCACTCAAATTAAACGACATATTCATTTAAAGTCAGAGCATTAGGCAATTTATGGAAATCGCCACCCAGGTGTCGTCGCGGCGGCCGACCGCCCGACCAATCCCGATCTCGAACGCTTCATGGCCCAGCGCGGGAGGGCGAGCGTCGAGCTTAAATTGAGCCATGTCGCCAGCATTTCCCAACCGACTGCGGTCGCGAAGCTGATCGAACAAGGCGCTGCTCATTCGGACAAGCACGCCTGAGTGCAATACATCGCCCGCAACTGGAGCGGTCGTCAGGCGGCGTTCATCGCAGCGTTATGACGAACGCCATCACGGCCGATGCTGGAATCTGCTCACTTGGAGGCCATACGCCAGCGCGCCGGTGTATGGCCGACAATTTTCCCGAAGACCGAAGTGAAATGACTCTGGCTTTTGAAGCCCAACATTTCCGATATATCGATGATCGAAAGATCGGTCTCTTCAAGCAGTCGCCGCGCACGCTCCATTTTCATTCTTGTGACGTAAGCGCTTGGCGTGAAACCCGTCGCCAGGCGAAATTGCGTCAGGAAGTGCATTCTCGTCAATCTGGCGACATTACTCAGATCGCGCAGATAAATCGGCTCGGACAGGTGGGTGTCAATGTATTCCGTCACTCGCTGGAGTCGCCAGTTGGCCAACGGCCCAACGCGAGCCTTGGTGGCAGGCCTCTGCACATTCAGTGCGATGCACCTCGATGCGATGGCGAGACTGATGCTTTCAAACACCAACTGATTGGCGGGACAATTTTCTTCACCAATTTCGAGCATCGCCTCAATCAGGTGACGAGTCGGCCGGTCGTCAAGGAAGGTGATATTCGACAGCACGATATCGCCGCTTGCCTGAACACCGAAGATATGTTCATGGCACTCCGACAGCAGTGCCTGAGAGAGGTAAAGGCGATAGGCGTCCGCAGCCTCTGTAAAAACAATACGGGTCGACTCACCCGGAGGAACGAGCAGACTGGAGCGAATGGGGACATTGCTCAGGGAAACTTCTTTCTTCCCGACCAGGAATCGCCCCGCGCTAACACTCCGGTTGACGGTGACAGTATGGGTGCCGTCGGTGAGTTCCTGCCTGAACTCAAGCGGCTGCTTCGGTTTAGGAAGGCTCCATTTGCTGAGGATTGCACGAAAATCTTCTTCCTGCGAACGAACTACCGGCCGCTGACTCCAGTGCGACTCCGGTATCGCTAATGAGCTGGTCGAATCGGCTTTCAACGGACCCTCCTCGAGACCTTCGCGGCGCACCGGCGCTCACATTTGTTTGTAATATATCTTACTCCGTGGAAATGAAATTGGAAGGTTGGCGATTTAATTCGCACGTCGCGGGGGCCGGTCCCTCTCGCTCCGCCGTCCGCTGACATCTGCCGGCAATCCCGAACGAGCGGATCGCGAATAGATCCACGTAATTACCACCCGTACTTCAGCTCAACGCCGACATAGTCCGAATTACTGCCGCCAAGTTCACGAATCGAGTTTCCGACCTGGAAACGGACCGCTTCGACCGATGCAATCAGATTCGCCGCGACGGTCCATTCGGCGCGTATCTGCGCGTAGGAGCCGGTCCATCGCGTACCGTGGCCGGCGGTGCCCGGAACGACGGCATTTCCCTGCTGGTAGATAGCGTCGTTCGTGGTCATCCGCCATTGAAACGCGACGGCGAACAACAAGGAGAGCTTGCTGGACGGCTTAAGCGTTAGCGAAGGCTTTACATGGAAAAGATTCGCGTAGCCGGTATACCCTGCGAGCGTGAAGTAGTAGCCGTTGGGGAAAAGGGGATTGAACGTCTCGACGCGCCCATCGTTCGGATGCCGATCACCCGATGCCGCATCGATCTGTACGCCGAATCGTGGAGTCCATGGCGAATTGAGCGTGTAGCCGAACAGCGAGCCCACTGCCCACGCATCGATCGTACTCGCGCCGACATGACCCGTCTGATACATCGACTCGACGTCATAGTCTGCAGCAGCGATCTTGCCCGTGTATCGCAGATCGAAAACGTTGCGGTGCTCGTCGCCTTTCGCATCGAGAAACTGCGCACCCGCGCGCGTGTAGAGCGAATAGTAGCCGGACAGGTCGCCCACGCCGACGCCCTGACGTTCGAAGCGCACGCCGCTGAAAGTCAGATGGCGGTTCGAGGCATCATCAAATGCAACGACGTCCCGATACTGAACCGGCCGCGTCGCATACCCGATGAAGCGCCACTTCTCATACTCGTAGTCCGCCCATACCGCGTCGTACGCTTGCCGCACATTCGGGCCATCGCGCACGGAGACAAACCGTTGCAGGTCGAACGCCATTTCCTGCCGGCCGACACGCAACTTAAATGTGCCGGGCCCGGCCGGGCTGACCCACGCCGCAAACGCCTGTTCGAGATCCAGTGGATTTTTGTCCGTCGGGCCGACCGTGTCCTTACCGAAGGCTCTCGCATCTTCGAGCTGGGCAAAGAACTGCAGGTACGGACCCAGCTGCGCGTCAGCATGAACCTGTATGCGCTGAATCAGCCAGGTGTCCGACTTCGCCACCGGACTCAATCCAAACAGCGGCGTGTCGCTGACCTCGAGTCGCTCACGCAGGTTGGCACCTAGCGAGAGCCAGGAATCCGGATCGCCGCCCAGCGGAATGTACTTGAGACTGTCGAGCGGCTTGCGCGGTACACAGGGGTCCCGAAGAACACTCCAGTCCTCCTGCCAACGATTGAACATGACGACTGGCCGCTTTGCGTCACACGTCTGCGTCGCCCCAGCCTCCTGCTGCGACGGTTGCGCTTCGTTATCAGCCCGCGCGTACTGACACAGGCCGAGGGCAAGCCCAGCAACGGCAATCCCGATGTGTGCCGCGACTTGCATCCGCATTGCCCTCCCGTCCTGTTAAAGGTTGTTCGCCCGGCCTGAATGAATGCGTCGTCGACGACAACCCTGTGTTGTCGCGCAATGAGCATGTCCGCGTAATCGACAAGATTCAGGAGGCTGGCTTGCCGGCCGCATTACGGCGCAACCACGCGCGCGTTGCCAGCGAGGCGAGTCCGACGACCGGCAACAGCAAAGCCCAGAAGCCGACATTCCGGTAGGCCAGCGCACCGGCGATCGCACCCAGCCCGAACGCGACGATGGCCGGGAGCATTTTCGCCACGCGCGCTCGCGATGCTCGCTTCGCATCTGCCGAGACGCGAGGCGAACACAGATCGAGCAGATCGAGGATTGCCTGGGTCACGTTGCCGGTCATCACGGTGTTCGGCACGCCGGGCCGCGCGACCAGCCGGCTGTGGGCGTTCTGCACACCCATTGCTGTCGCGCCGATCATCCCGCACACTACGACCGGCCAGCTCTCGGGGCTGAATCGGGTCCCGAGGTTGATCCCCGCAACACAGAACGCCAGCAGCAGAATCGCTTGTACGGCATAGAGCATGCATGCTCCCCGCATGGGCGTCCCGGGATTGCGGGTGCGGATGATGAGACTGCTCAGCACGACGCCGACGATGAAAGCGGGAAACGCCATCAGCTTTAAAAAGATGCCTTGCCCGTACCCCGCGACACCCCCGCCGATAAGCACGAAATTACCCGTGACATGTGCCGTGAACAGGCCGAACAGCGAGACAAAGCTGAGCGTGTCGACGTAGCCCGCGGTCGCCGAAAGCACGTTGTCGTCATTCATTGACCACCCTATCAAGAAGCATTAGCGAGAATTGGCCTCTCGAGCGTCGATGCGCTTTCGTCGTGATGACACGGTAAATCCTATTTCGCCGCTGCGTGAATTTCCGCGATGTATCCGCCCGGGAACTGAACGACCGCCGACTCGCGATGATCCGACGTGAAAGGCTGAACGAGCACGGAGACGCCGGCCGCTTGAGCCTTTTTCATGGTGTCGTCGAAGTCCTTCACTTCGTAGCCGGTCACTTCCCGCCCGTACGGGTATGGCAGATGGCCGTCGGTCGCGAAGACCGTCAGGTTGCCGAAGCCCGAGGTGAGCCGCACGCGCCGGAAGGTGTCGTTCGGGCGGCCGATCTCCACGCCCGGCGCATGATGATTGTCGGAGACAAGCTTGCCATGCGAGAACGCGAGCCAGTTCCTGACGAGCGCATTCGCGCTCGCCGGGGAAACATACACCCGATTTTCCGGCACGCTCTCAAGTGGGTCGTAGTTCGGCGCCTTCGTGTGCCAGTAGAGCTGCATGTGCACGCCACCCGGCCACGAAACGATCGCATCGCGTCCGATCGGGTCTGGGAAAGTGTCGACGATCACGTCGGCGCCGTGCGCCTTGGCCGACTTCACGGCGGCATCCATGTCCGAAACGAGATAGCCGGTGCGCTCGTCACCGAATGGAAATGGAACCGGTGTCTTGAAGCCGAATACCGAAATCGTTCCGACCGGTGTGAAGACCAGTTGCGACATTGTCTGGCTGGGAGTCGGCGTTACCTGAAACACACCCTGCTGCGATTTGTGGCCGCCAAATGTAGCGACGAAGCTGTCGGTGAACTTGTCGAAGTCCTCCGGGGCCACGTAGATGTGGGTCGTGTCGTATTGCGCGCCGACCGCGAACGATGTCGATTGTGGCTCCCCGCTGGCTGCCTCGGCGAATGATGTCGACGGTACAGCCGCAATCAGACCGAAAGCCAGGGCAACAGCGACGCCGAGAGATTGAACGTTATGCATAGTCGTAAATTTCCTGTCCCGTTATTCAGACGAGCATCGCTCGCCACTCGCCATCCAGGTGACCATCACGAACGCAGCGATGAGCCCCAGATGCTCGAAAAAGCTGTTCAGTGCAATGAATTGCGCTGCCCCTTCCAAACGCCAGAAGTTGTTTGCCACCAACATGGCCACCAGCGTCAACGCCGCCAACCCGCCCGCGCCGAGCCACGTGAACCGGTTGCAGATGATACAGAGCGATCCGGCAAGCTCCACGAAGATTGCAATGGCAGCCCATAGCCATCCAGGATGGAGGCCAAAGCGCACCTGCTCCGCGGCCGCGGCGTCGAAATGCAGCAGCTTGGTGACGCCGCCGATCAGGTACGCGGAGACGAGGCAAATCCGGACGAACGGCATGACCCACGGCTGACGCAGCAATACCACGACCCACGATGGATTATCCAACCCGGAGCCTCCCGTCAGACCGCCCAGCACGCGCATCCGAGTGCTCCCCAGAAGCCTTTATAGTCCGAGGTCGGTGCATTGCCGAGCCACGCGCGGCGATGATCGTGGCCGTGCACGTTGCACGCGCGAGCGCACCCGCATCCGGCCGCGACCTGCTGAAGCGGCGCGCCGGACTCGCCGTATTGCTTCCATGCGGCAAACCCGCCGTACGTTCGCACCGGCGACCAGTCGGGCATCGCGGGCGGCGGTGGATTGCCGTCCAGCGAAGCGAATTCGCCCGCGGCGTAGACCACCTTGCCGCCCACGACCGTCAGCAGCGATGAAGCGCCGGCGATGTCGTCTTCGGCGCAAGCGAAATAGTCGCGGTCGGGAACAATGAGATCAGCGAGCTGCCCCACGGCGATCTGCCCTTTCTTGCCGACTTCGTTCGAGAACCACGTGACCTTCTCGGTCCACATGCGCAGAGCCGTCTCACGGTCAAGACAATTGCGCTGCGGATAGATGCGCAGGCCGCCGACGGTCCTGCCGGTCACGAGCCACGATAGCGAGACCCACGGGTTGTACGACGCCACCCGGGTCGCGTCGGTGCCGGCCGACGTCTGTACACCTTTTTCGAGCATGCGCGCGACAGGTGGCGTACCCTCGGCTGCCTTTTCGCCGTAACGCTCGACGAAATACTCGCCCTGATAAGCCATTCGATGTTGAACCGCAATGCCGCCACCCAGCGCCGCAATGCGGTCCATCGACTTCTCGGTGACGGTTTCTGCATGATCGAAGAACCAGTTGAGTCCGGCTAGCGGCGTATCGCGGTTCACCTTCTCGAACACGTCGAGCGCGCGGCTGATAGTCTCGTCATAAGTGGCGTGCATGCGCCACGGCCAGCGGTTTTCCGCGAGCACGCGGATGACGCCTTCGAGATCGCCTTCCATTTCGGGCGGCATGTCGGGACGCGCCACCCGGAAGTCCTCGAAGTCCGCTGCCGAAAACGCGAGCATTTCGCCCGCGCCGTTGTGACGGAAAAAATCATTGCCGTCCTTGTACTTCGACGTCTTGGTCCAGTTGAGAAAATCCTCCTTCTCGCCTTTCGGCTTCTGCGTGAAGAGGTTGTACGCCAGCCGGATGGTCAGCAGTCCTTCGGCGTCCAGCTTCTGGATGACTTCGTAGTCTTCCGGGAAATTCTGCGAACCTCCGCCCGCATCGATGGCGCCCGTCACGCCCAGACGATTCAATTCGCGCATGAAGTGACGCGTCGAATTCAACTGGTAGTCCGGAGGAAGCTTGGGTCCTCTCGCCAGCGTCGCGTAGAGGATGCCCGCATTGGGTTTCGCCAGCAGCAAACCCGTCGGATTACCCGCGCTGTCGCGCACGATCTCGCCTCCCGGCGGCTCGGGTGTGTCCTTCGTGTATCCGACCACTCGCAGCGCCGCGCCGTTGAGCATCGCGCGGTCATAAAGATGGAGCATGAAGACAGGGGTATCCGGCGCGACAGCATTCAACTCCTCGATGGTCGGCAAACGCTTTTCGTCGAACTGATGTTCCGTGAATCCGCCGACGACGCGCACCCATTGCGGCGGCGGCGTAACAGCCACTTGCGCCTTGAGCATCTCCATCGCGGTCGCGAGAGAGCGCACGCCGTCCCAGCGCAGCTCCATGTTGAAATTCAGGCCGCCACGGATGATGTGAAGATGATTGTCGATCAGGCCGGGAAGCACCGAGCGGCCTTTCAGGTCGACCATGCGCGTACTGTCGGTCTTCAGTTGATTTATCTCGCTGTCGCTGCCGACGCCGGTGAATCTCCCGCCCCTGATCGCAACCGCAGTCGCACTCGGCTGCGATTTGTCCAATGTCGTGAACCGGCCATTGAAAAGAATCAGTTCCGGCGCATCTTGGTGGGATGTCATGAACGCTTCTCCTCGGATGAAATTCCCGCCCTGGGTTGAGACCGGCCGGAATTGCGGCCGGGCAACGCCCCGAATAAATGTTGATTGCAGTGTTCCTCATTCCACGCCACGCGAAAATGAGCCCCCGAGAGCATTTTTCTTGCGACGGGAATAATCTGCTCGCCCGCCAGGATGCCTAAAAGGCCGATCAACGCCACGACCGGCGGCGCCGGAGACGGCACGCCGATCCAACCGTAGACGAGGCCTATGAGAATTCCCGCAAGCAGTGACAGCACATACGCTTTCATCGATTCCTCTCCATGAATGCTCCCAGCGCGCCTCGCTTTTTCTTCCCACCGAAGCTTATGATTTTCTACTTCTAAATAGAAGAACATTCAGGATACTTAATGAATTAAAAATTCTTAATGGGCTGCACAGCTATTACGGATTTCGAGTGCCTCGACTATGCTTTATCCAGGGCCACGCGACGGCAATGGCACGCCTCGATCCGCCAGTAACGGACATGCCATCTATCGTGGCTCCAGTGACGGATATCAGGTGACGATCCCTGCAGGATCAGGGCGTAACGGTTGAAAACCTTCTACGAATGGACGACATCATGAGCAAAGAGAAACTGGAAGTGCTTACCCCAACGAATAGCCAGATCATCTTCATTGACCAGCAACCGCAAATGGCATTCGGGGTCCAGTCGATTGACCGGCAAACGCTAAAGAACAACGTGGTCGGTCTGGCGAAAGCCGCGAAGACATTCAATATTCCGACCACCATCACGACCGTCGAAAGCGAATCTTTTTCTGGCTTCACGTATCCGGAGCTGCTCGACGTTTTCCCCGACCATCCTACGCTCGAACGTACGTCGATGAACTCGTGGGACGACCAGAAGGTTCGGGATGCGTTGAAGAAGAACGGCCGGAACAAGGTGGTGGTATCCGGACTCTGGACCGAGGTCTGCAACACCACGTTCGCCCTTTGCGCGATGCTCGAAGGCGGATACGAAATTTATATGGTTGCAGACGCGTCGGGCGGGACGTCGCAGGACGCACATGACTACGCGATGCAGCGAATGATCCAGGCGGGCGCCGTACCGGTCACCTGGCAGCAGGTTCTGCTCGAATGGCAACGCGACTGGGCTCACCGCGAAACGTATGAAGACGTGATGAAGATCGCGAAGGAGCATTCGGGCGCGTACGGCATGGGCGTCGACTACGCTTATACGATGGTCCACAAAGCACCCCAGCGTACGCAAGCGAAGCACGAATCGCTCGCGGCCGTCCCGGCGAAGAGTTGAACCGGCCATCCCTGCTGACCCGACCCGAGCGGGCTCGCAGCCGGATTGGCTCAATTCCGCTGCCTGCCCGTTTGCGGCCTCCTCTTCCGGTTTTCACTGCACGCACCGCGCCAGCAGCAGATGACCGGACGCGTCAAACTATCAAGCTGAATGTCGACAAATGGAACCTTATATTTTCTCCCTTCTTGCCGGTCTTCTCGCCGGCACGATATACAGCGTAATTCGTGTGCGTTCGCCAGCGCCGCCCATTGTGGCCCTCATCGGATTACTGGGGATGGTGATCGGCGCACAACTGATCCCAATGGGACACCAGCTCGTGGCGAGCACGTCGCTTCTGTCGAAATAAATTCGGGCAGCGCCGATGTCACTCGCTGGCGAAGGCCGGATTGAGCATCCGTTTGTTCGCATGTTGCTCGTCTTTCCCTTGCGAATGAATGCCCTTGGTGACCGAATTCCCAAACAGAAAGAAGATATGAGCAGGTCAGGCACAGGCCGTTCTCATTCGTCCCATTGAGAACCGAGGATCAGACCGCAGAAGTTGATCCGGCTGTAGTCCGGATTACATCGTTCCATTACGTCCGCATTGACGTTGCCGAACGTTGTTTCCGGCCGCCACGTCATGCCGTCGGCGAGCGCGTCGATCACCAGCGCTTTGAACGCGCGTTCGCGTGGGTACGCACGGACCACCGCAGCGCGGTCGCTGTCCGATATTTCGTCGAAGTGCAAGGCCATCAAATCCGTCTCGACGCCAGCGTGCAGCAGGCCGACGAGCGGTGAGTCGAATCCGTCCAGGCCGAATGTCGAATGCAGCGTGATCGCGTACCATACATTGCGTACTTCCTGCTCGGCGATTCCATGCGACTTTAAAAAATTAAATGCGGCGTCCGCGCTGTCCAGTTCGAACCTGCGATTAGAGCCGCCAAAACGCGGCGCGAGTCCATGGTGGTGGAATACAGCGGCGACGAACAGCAGTTCTTCGGAAAAATCGTGCATCCTGTGTCGGCCGATAAGAGACGCGAACAGGAATACGCGGAATGCGTGGCCAATCAAAACACGAGGCATGTCCTGCTCAACGAAGGCGATCGCCCGCCGCGCCAGTTCACTGTCCGGTATCGCAACTCCTGCGACCTGCGCCGTCATTGCTTCTCCTTGTCCGGTCACATCCGGCGCCCGCTGCCTGGCGCCGGTTTCGACGATCACGTCGAAAGCATGGCGCCCACGCTGTAGCCCGAAATCGAACAGTCTTTCCATCAACAGGACGCGTATGGAGTGTAGGTCTAGTAGCCGCTAAAGGTTCTTAATTTTCTTTAAGCGTGCCGCCCAAACAAACAGCGCGTTCAACCGTTCAGGCAGTGCGACTTTGACTCCTTGACCAGTCTCTGGAGGCAACCATGGCTTTGACTCTGCAAACGATGACCGACGAGCAACGAAAGGCTGTGGCGATTGATGAACGCCGCTAAACAGGCTTTGCTTGCCGTTCGTTGGAAAAAGCTGCGCAAATTGATTGAACTTCCGTGAAGGGCGCTTTGACAGACGAAACCACGCCGCCAACCGCCTGCGTGCCCGCATTAAGCCGCTGTGATCTGTCCGCCCGCTGAACGGTTTGCAGCAACCGCATGGCTTCCTGATAATCCGGCCAATTTCGACCTCCGGGAAACAATGCACACGCGGGTTCCAACACGCCGCGCGCCCGGACGTCATCGCCCTGCGCATGCCAGAGCAGCGCAAGACTAAGGGCCGCCCTCAATTGCAACGACGCGGCGCCCTGGAGCACTGCCGTATCGAATGCTGTAATGAAATATCTTTCGGCATCGGCTAGGGTCATGTGGGGCGACGACCCACCGAGGTCGAGGGATTCGCTGATCAACAACTCTCCACGGATGCGATATAGTTCGCTCGCGAACCACATGTTCCCGGTTTCCTCGCAGCGCTCTAGAGCACGCGCAACGGCCACGAGCGCTTCGTCTCGTCTTCCGGCTCGCGCCAGCGCCTTCGCATATTGAGCGACCAGCATGGCGTTCGGCGCGCAGAAGCCGAGTTCATCGAGGCGGGTCAACGTCTCGGCAAATTCTCGCAGGCGCACGGCAGTCGAGTCGTCGAGAGAGGCTAGATAGGCGTCAAACGCGCGACTACATGCCTCACCAATGTTCAGACCGATACGGGTCGAGATCTCGTGCAATACGGCGACGGCTTCCGCTGCGCGCTCCCGTTCGCCCGACAGCAGGGCGATAGGAACGGCCGCCTCGATCAATACGTAACACGTGACAATCGCGTGTTCCTGTGCGAGCGCTTCGGCCAAACACTGCTCGGCGATCTGCATTGCTTCGTCACGTTCCCCCGTCATCCACAACACGCGCGCGAACGTCGCGCTAGCAACGACTTGCTGATCAATCGAGCGACCCAGCGGCATCCATGACCGCAAGCCACGCGCGTGCGGCAGGAAGCGTTGCAATGCGGCATACGCCTCGTGCTGGTCGCCCACGTAGTGCAAAGCGATGCCGATAATACGATGCCTAAGCATCTGGTCGCTGCCAGCCGTGCTCCCGTCGCTCTCCCCGACCTGACAAGCCTGCTGTTCCAGCGCGCCAAAGCGTAAGGCGAACGAAACCGCGTCATACGCGTCGCCAGCGCTCTGAGAAGAGTTCCACATGCCCCATAGTGCACGCGCCTCGAGGTTCCGGTCGCCGAATGCGATCGCCAGAGACAATACTTCGGACCAGATCTCACTCGTCTTTTTAATCGGGCCTTGCACGTAGAAGAGCGCCGCAGCAAGCGCAGCCTTCAGATCCATGCGAACGCGTTTCAACCTACGGCTATCGATATCGTTCGGCCAGTTCTGCATTGCTTCGAGCGATCGGCGCGCCCACGAGCAGCATTCATCGACTAGCGACAACTCGAACAGAAGCCGCACGAAACGCACCGACAGCGCCTCGCCAACGGATTTATCGCCCTGCGGTGAGAATGCCCATGTGAGAGTCGCGCGCGCGTCTTCAAGCAATTCACGCATATCGCGGTGCCATGCCCCGGAATTTCTCGACACAGCGGCGTACGACGCGTCCCCAAGAAGACTCGTGAGATGTCTGGCGTGGCTCAATCTCACCATACGTCTCTCGCCATTGTGATCGAGCTTTTCCAATGCATACGCACGGGTAGTTTCGAGCAGCCGATACGCAACCTGGGTCCCACCGGCCGGCCGCACGATCAATGACTTTTCTACGAGACTCGACACGGCTGCAATGATCGCGTATTCGTCCAACGCGTCATCGGCCACGACTGCGATGGCGGCGGGCATCGTAAAGCCCGCCGAAAATATGCTCAACCGCCGAAGCGTGGCGCGCTCCGTTTCATCGAGCAGCGCATAACTCCAGTCGAACGTCGCCCTGAGCGTCTGATGTCGCGGCAGTGCGGAGCGGTTGCCGCCGGTCAGCACGCGAAATCGGTCATCGAGGAGTGCGGACAAGGTTTCTACACCGAGAATGGTCGCGCGCGCTGCGGCGAGCTCAATCGCCAGGGGAATGCCGTCAAGCCGCCGGCAGACAGTGTGAATCAGTTCGACGCTTCGTTCGTCGAATGGGAACAGGGGATCGATTGCGCGGGCGCGTGAGAAAAACAATTGCACAGCGCTGCATTGCACAGTGTCGTCCATGCGATCGGACTGAGCGGACACCTGCAACGATTCGACCCGGTACACGCTCTCACGGGGAATCCTGAGCAGTTCCCGGCTGGTCGCGACTACTCGCGCCTCATCGCTGATTCCGGCAAGCGATTCCGCCAGTTCGGCAGCTGCTTCCACGACCTGCTCGCAGTTGTCTAGTACGAACAATATGCGCGGACCGCCCATCCCCTTGCCGATGCGCGCAAGTGACAGCGGCCCCTCTATCGGATTGATACCCAATGCGCTCGACGCCGCATCCAGAACGCTTTCATAATCCGTCGCGGACGCAAGCGAAATCAGGTAGACGCCGTCCCGAAACGAGTTCAGCATCCGGTGGGCGACTTCGACTGCGAGTCTCGTCTTGCCGATTCCGCCGGCACCGACCAGCGTAACGTGCTTGCCGAACGTGAGCGCGTCAACGACGGCGGCGATCGCGTCATCACGGCCGATTATCTCCGTTGTGCGCCGTGGCAGGTTATTCGGCACGAGACGTTGAGCATCCGATTCTGTCGTCCCCGACGAATCAAGCGATGCAGCAACCGGGCTCTCATGCGCCTTCGCGCCGGTTAGCCGGAACCCCCTCCCAGATATCGTCTGAAGAAGCCCCCGGCTTTCCCCTAGCAGGCTTCGCAATCGGCACAGGTGAACGTGGAGATTATTTTCCTCGACGATCGTATTGGGCCAGACTTGCCTCAACAGATCATTCTTCGACACCAACTCGCCCCGTGCTTCGATCAGTACGGTGAGAACGTCGAACGCGCGGCTGCCGACCCGCAACTGCGCACCGTCGCGCAGCAATTGCCGATGTTCAAGGTCAATGTCCAGCGAGCCGATGCGAATCATAGGTGCTAGTCCAAGGAAGGTTTGATGCCTGGAGTTCCACTGCAACGAACCATCACCTTGTACGGAAACCAGCGGCCCCGCCCATAGCACCCTGCTTTCTGCGAGGTCTCGGCGACCCTTCATTAGGAGACAATCGCGACCTTCCTGGTGCGTTGTTCGCACATTGCGAGTCCAACCGGTTCCGGTTCGGGACACTCTGTACCCGATATTCTTTCCACGACCGACACCCGTGTCTTTCGAATTAAACTCATTTTTGTGACTTTTTCACTACTACGGCGATAGGGGCGCGGGGGCGGCGTCGCCGGTCATTTCATCGCCGCTCGGCATTTATATTTTCGGCTCCCACGCGAGGGCCGCAATCGCATCGTACAAAGCAACGAAGCGGCACTCGGCGCCGCCCCGCCTGCGCAGGACGACTCATTGTGAAACGTTGAAAGGTTGTTCCCTGGCGCCAGAAGCACATCACGCGCATTGAAAGCGACGTTGCAATAGCAGGCAATCGTCGCCGTACATCAGCCATCTCCTCCATTCTTCGCGTTATTTCATGGCATCGCCACGTCCACGGGGCACGCATTAGATTGCATCGAATGCCCTCTTCTCCGCAAAGAAGTTGAAAACAACCCTAAATTTCCTCCGGAATTTGCCGATGTATATAGGGTATTTTGAATTTTGCATTCAAAAACCATGAGCGAGACGCAGTCAAGACCGCCTCGCTCAACCATCGGAAGCGCAAAAGGGCGGTGCGACCCAGCTCTTGTTATCTGTAAATATTTACAACGTATGCTGCGGTATCTGGGAGTTGAAATGAATTCGAGTAAGGCAACCGTCTCATTACAGGCGCGTATCGCCCTGACGATGGGTTTTCTGGCAGTCCTTATGCTGGCAATCGGCATTCTCGGCCTGGTGGGAGCAAAGCGCGCCAACGACGCGAACCGCGACACGTATCAGAACAAGCTGACCGCTGCGACAAACATCGGAAACGCGGAGATTTACATCGCCCGAACGCGCCTCGTGCTGGATCGCGTCGCGCTACATCCCGACGATCCGCAGGCAGGTGACCAACTCGCGCGAGCCAGCGGCTTTTTTGCGCAGTCCGATAAGTGGTGGCAGCAATTTGTCGATCAGGTTCACGAGCCCAATGAAGCGGCAATGATCGACCAGGCAACGCAGCGCCGCAAGGCGATGCGCGACGCGGTGATGGCCTTCATCGGCGCCGTGAAGGCGAACGACCGGGCGCGAATCGACTCCATCGCCATGACACAGTTGAGCGATCTGTACTCGCAGATGAGCGCGGCTAACGAAGACGTCAAGAAGGCGCTCTACGCGAATGCAAAGAACCACTACGACGCCGCCGAATCGAGCTTCCGTCTCTTCTTCGTGCTATCGGTCGGCATGATCGTGATCGGCGCGCTCGCTGCCTGCGTCAGCTGGATTGCATTGCGACGCGCAATCATGGGTCCGCTCAACAATGCGCTCGACCACTTCCGGGCCATAGCCGCAGGAGATCTGAGCCGCCCTCTCGAGATTCTCACGAACGACGAAATGGGTACGTTGCTGCATGGCGTCGAAGACATGCGGGCAAGCCTCACCAAGACTGTACGCGCCGTGCGCGACAGCAGTGAAGCGATCACCACCGCCACGCGTGAGATCGCATCGGGAACAATGGACCTGTCGTCCCGCACCGAAGAACAGGCTGCATCGCTCGAACAGACTGCCTCGAGCATGAGCGAGCTGACCGCCACGGTAAAGCAGAACGCGGAACATGCGCGCGCAGCGCAATCGCTCGCCGACAAGACATCCGTGGTGTCCTCTCAGGGCAACGAAAAGGTCGATCGCGCTGTCAGCGCAATGGGCGACATCAGCAACAGCTCTCGCAAGATTGCCGATATCACCGGGATCATTGAAGGCATCGCTTTCCAGACCAACATCCTCGCGCTCAATGCGGCCGTCGAAGCCGCCCGCGCCGGGGAACAGGGCCGGGGCTTCGCCGTCGTTGCATCCGAAGTGCGAAGCCTTGCGCAGCGCTCGGCAGCCGCCGCGAAGGAAATCAAGGACCTCATAGCCGAATCGAGCGAAACCGTCGCGCTGGGTACGGAGCTCGTGGCGGACGCAGGCAAGACCATGGGCGAAGTGTTGAGCTCCGTGCGCCAGGTCAGCGGCATCATGAACGAGATTGCAGCGGCAGCCGTCCAGCAGAGCGCGGGCATCGAGCAGGTCGATACGGCCGTTAGTCAGATGGACGCGATCACGCAACAAAACGCGGCACTCGTCGAGCAGGCCACCGCCGCGGCACAGGCGCTCAACGAGCAGTCCGCCCAGTTGCACAGCTTCGTAGAGGTTTTCACGATCACGTGACGCCCGTCAGCACACACCCGTCTTGCCGGCCCGACCGGCAGCATCGCTTTCTGAGGCCGGCCACGCAACGCGGCCGATCACTTTCAAAAGGTAAACCGAATGACGACTTCACAGGACAACAGTCGACGCTCGTTTCTCAAGAGAACGATAGTCATTGCCCCCATCGCAGCGATCTCAACCTCAGCAACCGCTTTGTTGCCGACGGACGCAGACCGCGCGTTGAGCGCCCCTCCGCCCAATCAACCCACCGAAGAAAACTACCGCCCCGGTTATTTCACGCCTGAAGAATGGGCCTTCGTGAATGCCGCCTGCGACCAGTTGATTCCTAAGGACCACGTAGGACCCGGCGCGGTGGAGCTCGGCGTGCCGCAGTACATCGACCGGCAGATGCAGACGCCCTACGGCGACGCGTCGCGCTGGTACATGGAAGGACCGTTCCTGAAGGGCGCGCCCGATTTCGGCTATCAGTCCAAGCTCACGCCGAAACAGCAATACCGTCTCGGCATCCGCGCCATCAACGCGTATTTCCGCAAGAATTTCGCGGGCAAGACCTTCGCCGAATTGCCGCCTGCACAGCAGACGCAGTTCCTCAAACAGATGGAAGCGGGCGAGATCAAGGACGACTTCAATCTGAAGTCGTTCTTCAGCGGTTTCCTGTTGACGAACGTCATGGAAGGCTACTTCTGCGATCCGATGCACGGTGGCAACAAAGACATGGCCGCCTGGAAAATGATCGGCTACCCCGGCGTGCGCGCCGATTATCTGGAATGGGCTGTCGAATCCAAGCCTTATCCGTATGGACCGGTCAGCATGTACGGCAAGCGAGGCTAAGCGAATGGCAACCATCAAGAAACCGCATAAAGACGTGGTGATCGTCGGCTTCGGCTGGACCGGCGCCATCATGGCAATCGAACTGGCGAACGCCGGCCTCGACGTCGTAGCGCTCGAGCGCGGCGACAATCGCGATACGATTCCTGACTTCGCGTATCCGCAGATCGTCGACGAGGTGAAATATTCCGCACGCCAGGCGCTGCTTCAGAATCTCGCGAAGACCACGATCACGGCGCGTCACCGGAAGGAAGACGTCGCGCTGCCGTATCGCCAGATGGGCTCGTTCAAACCGGGCGAAGGCGTGGGCGGTGCCGGCACACACTGGTCGGGCGTGCAGTCGCGGGTGGCGCCGGACGAACTGCGTCTCTATAGCCGCGTGAAGGAGCGCTACGGCGAGAAGTTCATCCCTTCGGACATGAACCTGCAAGACTGGGGCGTCAGCTACGATGAGCTGGAACCGCACTTCGACCGCTTCGAATATGTGTGCGGCACATCCGGCAAGGCAGGCAACATCAAGGGCGCGCCGGTCGAAGGGGGCAACCCGTTCGAAGGCTATCGCTCGCGCGAATATCCGCTGCCGCCGCTTCCGGATCATCCGACCGGGCGTCTGTTCGCGGCCGCCGCGAAAAGCCTCGGCTACAAGCCGTTCCCGCTGCCGGCCGGCAACGCGTCGGGCGCTTACCAGAACGAATACGGCTGCCAGTTGGGACCGTGCAATTTCTGCGGCTTCTGTAGCGACTACGGCTGCCTGAACTATTCGAAGGCCTCGCCGCAGACAACGATCATCCCTGCCCTGCTGCGCAAACCCAATTTCGAACTGCGCGTGAATTCACATGTGACGCGCGTGAATCTGGACAACAGCGGCAAACGCGCGGTCGGCGTGACTTACATCGACGCCGAAGGCAACGAAGTCGAACAACCCGCGGACATGGTCGTGCTCGCCGCGTTCCATCTGCACAACATCCGGTTGATGCTGTCGTCGAAAATCGGCACGCCGTTCAACGTTGACACGAACGAAGGTGTGGTGGGTCGCAACCTCTGCTACCAGTACATCAACAGCGTCAACGTGTTCTGGGACAAGGACGTCTACATCAACCAGTTCATCGGGACAGGCGGCGGTGGCCAGGTGATTGAGGAATTCAATGCCGACAACTTCGATCATGGCCCGCTCGGCTTTATTGGCGGCGGCGTGATCTGGGGGCGTCAGACGGGCAACGGTCCGGTACGCGGCGTTCCGCTTCCGAGTGGTTCGCCGAAGTGGGGAACCGGCTGGAAGCAGGCTGTCGTCGATAATTTCCTGCACACCGGCCGCATTGAATCGCAGTGCACGAGTCTCGCAAACCGTGCGTATTACGCGGACCTCGATCCGACCTACAAGGACGCGTATGGCACCCCGCTGCTGCGCCTCACGTTCGACTGGAACGACAACGATCTGCGCTCGGCTGCGTATGTGGGCGGCAAGATGATGGAGATCGGCCACGCGATGAATCCGAAGAGCATCTCGGGCCGCGTCTTCAAGCCGGGCATGCACTGGGATACACGCGTGTACCAGAGCACGCACGTGTGCGGCGGCACGCCGATGGGCGCCGATCCGAAGACCAGTGCGGTCAACAAGTACCTGCAGAGCTGGGATGTGCCCAACCTGTTCGTGCTCGGCTCGAACACGTTCGCTCACGGGATCGGCTACAACCCGACGGGTCTGGTGGGAGGTCTCGCGTACTGGGCGGCAAGCAACATCCGCTCGCAGTACCTGAAGAACCCCGGACCGATGGTCCAGGCATAAGGGGAGACGACGATGCGCAAGAGACTCCTCATCCCCATCGCCGCGATCGCGATTGTCGTTGCAGGCAGTTGGGCCTCCACATGGAGCAAGCCCGCCGTGAACGTGGCCGCAGATGTCGCGGCGCGTGCCGGCGACCCCGTGCATGGCGAATACCTTGCCCGCGCCGCCGACTGCATGGCCTGTCACACGGCGAAGGGCGGCGATCCGTTCGCGGGCGGCTACCCCTTCAAGACGCCGGTCGGCACGATCTATTCGACCAACATCACCTCGGATCACGAGCATGGTGTGGGCGGCTACTCGTTCGACGACTTCGTGCTCGTCATGCGTGAAGGTGTCGCAAAGGACGGACGGCATCTGTACCCTGCGATGCCCTACACGTCCTATGCGAAAGTGAGCGACGCGGATCTCAAGGATCTGTACGCGTACTTCACCACCAAGGTGCCGGCTTCGAGTCAGCCAAACCGGCGTGCCGACATTGTCTGGCCATTGAGCGTCCGCTGGCCGCTCGCGCTGTGGGACCGCGCGTTCCATGACGACTCACGCTTCCAGCCCGTCGACTCCCAGAGCGCGGAATGGAATCGCGGCGCCTATCTCGTGCAAGGTCTCGCCCACTGCGGCGCGTGTCACACGCCGCGCGGGGCGGCCATGCAGGAGCTGGACCTGAGCGGCAAGACCTCGCTCTATCTGTCCGGTGCCGTGCTGGATCATGCTTCGCCGATCAATCTGCGCAGCGATGCCGGATCGGGATTGGGTAGCTGGTCCGAACAGGATATTGTCGCGCTACTGCAAACCGGACGTGGTCCTCACTCTGCCGTGACGGGTCCAATGGGCGAAGTGGTCGAGCACAGCACACAGTATCTCAGCGACGCTGACCTGCATGCGATCGCGACGTATCTGAAGAGCCTGTCGTCTCGCCAGCAAGATGCGACGTCGTTCCAGGCGAGCGATGCGACGCTCAAGTCGATCATGGCCGGCTCGGCAACGGGGCCGGGCGCGAGCATCTACATCGACAGCTGCGCGGCATGTCACCGGCAGAATGGGCAGGGCGCGTCGCGGGTGTTCCCTTCGCTCGCCAACAACCCGATGGTGCTCGCAGCCCACTCTGACTCGCTGATTACAGTCATCCTGAATGGCTCGCGTCTGCCGTCGACTGCAGGCGCGCCGTCGCCGCTTGCCATGCCGCCATTCGCCTGGCGCTACGACGACGAACAGGTCGCCGAACTGGCGACGTTCGTCAGATCGAGCTGGGGCAATAACGCTTCACGCGTGACGGCGGATCAGGTAAAGGACGTGCGCAAACATCTGGGGCAGTAGCGTTGCGACGCTCGCTCCTACGAGACTTCGCAGGAGCGTTTTTTGTGCGAGATCGAGGCGTCCGTGTGGCGACAGACGCCTCGATTTTTGGGCATTGGCGCATCGAACGACCTACCGGGATTCAACCCTGACGCAAGCTTCAGCTGTGGCAGGACCTTGTCGAAATTCACGCGACGCACGAGGATTCAGAGTGCCGACGAACTCGAGGGCATCCTCAAGGTCGATCAGGTGCTCCTTTTCTGCGAAGACTTGTCGGATCTCTGCGCCCCCAGCTGCGCAGCCTTCAGATGTGAAAGTACGGCAGCATTCCGCAAAAACTGCGCAGGCATAGGGAAGACAATCGGCCCTGCGCGCCCTACTGTGGCCCTACCGTTGACGGATGCGTGCTGTGCACGGGGGTAGCCCACGCGCGCGTTTGTCCACTAAAAAACTGTCATGCGCGACATCGACCATGCACGCGAGCAATTGAGCCAGCGCGATGTGATCGTCACCGGCCGGGTCTCGCTTGGCATCGTCGCGTCCGAGGCGCAAAGCGTTTTGCCTGAATCGCTCGCGAAGTTCAACGCGCTGTTTCCGCAAGTGGAAGTCTCGGTGGCTGACGGGTTCAGCACGCAGTTGATCGACGCCGTTGAAGCGGGCCGACTGGATGCGGCCATCATCAACAAGCCGCGCGGCGCCTCTCACTCGATGTGGCGCCGCTGCTCGACGAAGAGATGGTGTCCGTGACGAGTGCCGCACACGGCGTCGAATTGTCCGCGGAAGTCGACCTCGCCCATCTGCCTGCCGTCGAACTGGTGCTGCCGACGCGGCGCAACGGCCTGCGCGGCGTGCTCGACGCGGAATTGATGGCGGCCGATATCGTCATCAAGCCGACGTTCGAAATCGACCTGCTGAGCACGATTGTGCAGTTCGTCGAACAGAGTCAGGTGGCGACGATCCTGCCGCGTGTCGTCGTGCAGCGCGAGGTCGACGAAGGCCTGCTGCGCGCCTATCCCATCGTCTCGCCGCCGATCGTGCGGCACATCATTCGCGTGAGCCATCCGAAGCGGCCTATCGGTCCGGCAGCGCACGCGCTGATCGAAATCATCACGGACGAGATTCGCCGGATGACGACCGGTGTGTCTGTGCGCTGACGCTGGCGGTCTTCATGGGCGCTCGCCCAACGCCCTCAGCGTGCCTTAAACCGCTTCGCGGAAAACCGTTTTGTCGAGCTTGCCGAGCGTCTCAGGCACCACAAACGCGCCGGCGAGGAAGATCACGCTGATCACGCCCACGAAGACCGCCAGCGTCAGCGGCAACTCGCTTGCGTCTTTGGCGACCAGCGACACGGCGGTCGGCATCATGCCGCCAATGGCAAAGCCAATGTTCCAGGAGAGGCCTGTGCCGGTCGCGCGAATCGCTGTCGGAAACCGTTCGTTGAGAAAGATCAGGATCGGCGCATAGCCCGCGCTACCGAGCGCGCTCAACACTTCCGCATAGACGCCGATCATCGTCATGCTCTGCGCGGTAGGCAGCAGCAGGAACAGTGCCGGCAACGCAAAGAGCCGGATCAGGCCAATCCATATGAATGTGCTCTTGCGGCCGATGAAGATGCTGAGATGGCCAGCCCCGACTGACGCAATCACGACGCCAATGCTGGAGATCATCAGGATCGCAGCCGCCGAGCCATTCGGCACGTGGCTGACCGCCTTCAGCACGGTCGGCAGATAGCCTGAGGTCAGGTAGTAGCCGCTGCCGCCGCCGATGGTCAGCAGCAGGTTCACGAGCAGGATCGAGCGATAGTCCCTGGAAAATAACGTGCGCAGCGGCGAGCGCACAACCTCGGCAGGCGCGTTGCCGATGCCGTCGCGTGAAGCAATCGCAGCCGCTTTGGCGGCCTTCTCGGCCGCAAGCTTTTTCCACAGCGGCGACTCTTCGAGACTGTTGAAGACAAAGAGTCCGAGCATCGAACTGACGATGCCGTGAAAAACATGCAGCGCCAGCCCCACGCCTCGAACTGCTCACCCGGGAACAACGCCGACATCGTAAGGAAGGTGAGCGAAGCCAGCAATGCGCCCAGTCCCGCTCCGCCACCGCCAATCCGACCCGACACCGCGCCACGATACCTCGGCGCCACGGACTCAGTGCCGATGGTATGCGTCGAGGCGACCACGCCGCGCATTATGGGTCGTTTGCGAAGTGCCTTGCGCCCGGATATCGTATCGGCTGGGCGGCAGCCGGAGTGTTCGCGGGCGGGTTGGAACGGGCGAAATGGATGACCACGCTATCGGCCAGCATGCCGGCGCAGCGCGCAATCGCCGACTATCTGGAGCACGGCGGCTATGAACGTTTCCTGCACAAGCTACGTCGCGGGCTGGCCCTTCAGCAATCGCAGATGCTCGACGCGATGAGCCGGTACTTCCCGGCCAATGCGATGGCGACGAGGTCTGGCGGCGGTTATTTCACATGGGTGGCGCTACCGGATCACGTCGACTCGATACGCCTCTTCCTGGCTGCGCTCAACAGTGGCATCAGCATCGCGCCCGGACCGGTCTTCTCTGCGGATGGCGCATTTCGACACCATATACGTCTGAACTATGGATACCCGTGGTCGGCGCAGCTCGATAAAGCGGTCGCGACACCAGGCGCCCTGTGTGCAGATGAATCGAGTTGCAGCGCAAAGCTGGCTGGTGCGGTTCGGCCGACATGACATGGGCGTCGATCTCAACCGTGCAACCCGACCGGTGAATCGTGAGGCTTGTGCACGACAATACGCGCCTTGCCTGGACTTTCGCACGACACATTGCGGCATCCGCCGCGTGTAACAGTGCTTCGCCACTCAGTGACACTATGCGCCTACGCCACTGGGTCGAGATCCAAAATCTCAGGTTCGCGGCGAAATAGCGCGTGACTTGAACTCGCGGCGGCGGCGTGTTTCCATCCTCAAAAGCCAGGCTTCGACAAATGGTCCGAAGGACGACGATGTGATTTCCCGAGCGTCGCAGAAAGAGCCAGATTGGCCAGCTTGCCGAACGGTGCATGCAGCAGTCTTGCCAAGCTCCATCGCCCCAGGATGTACACCCCCTTCGCGTGGCTCATTGCGCGAAAGCCCTCCAGGCCATGGTAAGCCCCCATTCCGCTCGGCCCAACGCCGCCGAACGGCAGATCATCCTGCGCGACATGCATGATGGTGTTGTTAATGCCGACATTGCCCGATGTGGTGCGCTGAAGCACACTTTCACATTCAGCGTCGCTGGCTCCGAAGTAATAAAGCGCTAGCGGGCGCGGGCAACTGTTCACATAAGCGATGACCTCGTCCATCGTTCTGTACGTGCGCACCGGGAGAATCGGACCAAAAATTTCCTCCTGCATCACCATCATGTCGTCGCGTGCTCCGACAATCAGCGTGGGAGGGAATGTGCGCGGCCGCCCTGCGGCGCTCTCCGGTTTGACGCCGGCCGCGATCACGCTCGCCCCCTTGTGCCGGGCATCTTCAACAAGACGGGTCAGGCGGTCATAGTGGCTGTCACTGACAATCGACGTGTAGTCATCGGAGGCAGGACCGTCCGGGTAGAATCGAGCCACCGTCGCCTTGTACTGCGCAACAAAGGCTTCCCTGTCGTGCTCATGGACCAGGGCGTAATCGGGCGCGACGCACGTCTGTCCAGCGTTGGCGAGCTTGCCGAAGACGATACTGCTCATGGTTCGATCGTCGACATGCCCGCGCGCCACGATCACCGGGCTCTTGCCGCCGAGTTCAAGCGTGACGGGCACGAGGTTCTCGCTTGCCGCCATCATAACCTTGCGCCCGACCTGTGTGCTGCCTGTGAAAAACAGATGGTCGAAGGGCAGGCCGCTGAACATTGCGCCGACATCCGGACCACCGGTCACAACCGCCACTTCCTCGAGCGGGAAAACGTCCGCGAGCATGCGCCGGATCACGTCACTGGTGCGAGGGGTCAGTTCCGAGGGTTTCAGCATCACGCGGTTGCCCGCAGCAAGGGCGGTAGCGAGCGGAATGAGCGTCAGGGAAAACGGGTAATTCCACGGTGCCATCACACCGACGACGCCCTTGGGCTGGTACTCGACATACGCCCGACCTGAGCGATAAATGAAACCGACGTGCCGGCGTTCGGGTCTCATGAAGCGACGCAGGTTACGTGTCAGATAGTCAATTGCCTGAATGACGCCGACGAGTTCCATGATGCCCGTCTCGTGTCGCGAGCGATGGCCGAAATCCGCGCTGATCGCTTCTTCCACTTCACCGCGGTACGCCAGTACGGCCGCACGCAACCGCGCAAGGCGCGCCTTGCGCTGGTCATGGTCCGGTCGCGCCTCCTTGAGAAAGGCGGCACGCTGACGGTCCAGAAGTGCCTGCGCGTCGGCGCCTCGAACGGACTCCAGATAGAGGTCGAAGTCGTGGGTTCTGATGCCATTCAAAGTGGACACATTCAGTTCGCCTGGAGAGAGATTCAGTTATCAAGGAGTGCTGCAACCTGGCTCGCCGTTGCCTTGGCCGATTGCGGATTCTGACCGGTCACGAGGCGCCCGTCGGTGACGACCTTCGAGACGAACGGCAGCAACGCCTTCTCGTACAATGCGCCGCGGCGGACCATCTCCTGCTCAGCGTTGTAGGGCACCTTGCTGGCAACCCCCGCAAGCACTTCTTCGATCCAGGAATAGCCGGTAAGCCGGCGTCCGGCGACCAGCAACGCGCCGTTGGAGAGCGTTGTGTTCAGGAGACCGCAATAGCCGTGACAGACAGACGAGACGATTCCGCCCCGCTCGTAAATGTCGAGCGTGATTCGCTGCAGAGGGCCGTCGTCCGGAAAGTCCCACATCACGGCGTGGCCGCCTGTGAAATAGATCGCATCGAAGTCCGCCGGATCGATCTGGTCAGGACGGGCGGTTGCCGAAAGTAGCGCCTGCCGGCTCGTGTCGTTGAGCCATTCCTTCACCGAGGCATCGGCAAGGGGCCACTTAAGGGAGCGCGGCTCGAGCGGCGAAACCCCGCCTTTCGGACTGACGATCTGCTGCTGGTATCCCTTTTCGCCGAACACGTGCCACGCATGCGTCAACTCCGACAGCCACAGACCGGTGGGCTCCGTCTGGTCGGCATAATTGGCAACGTTGCTGACGACGTGCAATATGCGTTTTGTCATGTCGAAACATCCTTTCATTGAGCGTCGCGGTGACGCTGACCTAGCTGGACCTGACCGGTCGCCGGCGGTTTGCCTTCCCCAGCGCCTTGACATCGTCGGACGCGAGCGTCGGGCTTGCCATCTCGCCGCGGCGCATTCGCGACAGCACTCTCCTGGCGTTAGTCGTGCAATCGATCTCTGCTGGCTTGGCTTCGATCTCCGCGATCAACGAGACGAGATGCGTTTTGCTCTGCGCCAGTCGCGCTTCCAACGCTTCGATGTCCTGCACCTTGAGGCGAAGCGTTTCGAGCAACTTGCCGTGTTGCCACTGCGTCGGATCGGGCGGCAGCAGCATGCCAATTTCATCAAGGCTGAAGCCGGCCTTCTGCGCCGTCGCAACCAGATCGAGCACCAGCAGGGCCTCGTCCGGATAGGTCCGGTAGCCGTTGGGCTGGCGTTGGACAGCCTTCAGCAATCCAATGCGCTCGTAGAAGCGGATGCGTGACGGAGTCAGTCCGGTGCGCTCCGAGAGTTCCCCGATCTTCATAGGCTTGATACTCCGTCGTTAGTCAGGAATCCGCTCTTGCGTGACGCTCGTTGCGGGTCTCCACAGACCTGCACATCGCTTCCAGCTCAATCGAAGGTCTTCAGGCGCGCGGGCAGATTCAGAACCACTTGCGCGTCCTTGACCACGTCGAAGCGAACAATCGTCGAGACGCGCAGTCCATCGAGAAGCTGGCTCAACGGGCCGCCACCGCGCACCAGCTTTACGTTCCGTGGGAGAACGCGTTGCGCGAACGATAACGTGTTGGTCTGGACCGATGTCTGATGCCACTCACCGTCGATGACGTGCACCATTGTCGACGTTCCCATGTGGGATTGCGGCTTGACGCTCTGCAGTGCGGGCAGCGGCGCGCTCAGCACGAGATCCGGCTTTCCGTCGAGGGCGGATATACCGGCTTCGACGCTCGCAACACCAATATCAACGTTGATGCCAGCCAGCCATTTGGGTAACTGATAACCATACACCCCACGCACTCGCGCTATCTCGGTGGTGACTGGGAGGGCCAGCACGTGCGCGAAAAAGCTGCGACGCCGCATCGAGTCAAGCAGTTCGATCAGATGCGCCCCGCGCGCGCCCGGCCGGCGGATAACGACTGCAACCGACACCTCGTCGTAGGGATCGTTATCGCATACGGAGTACGAGAAGAAAGTCAGCGCCACTAGCCCGTAGCCGGGAAATGCATGCAAGGGCTCAAGAGGCGTCGGCAGCGCGGAACGCAATCGCTCCAACGGGGCCAGCATCAGGACCTGGACACTGCTCGTGCGGTAGTAGAAATTCGGCGCCCATATCGGGCCGACCCGTGACTCGACCTGATGCTTCGGTATCCTGCGGAAAAAGTCGATGTTCCCGACTGCGGGATCACGCGCCACCTCGTCGAGGTCAGGATTCATGCGGAAACGGTCGTAGTATCCGCCCTCAATAACTTCAACCTTGTGTGATCCAAACTCGACCTGTGTGAACCGCCTGTCCATATCCGTTGACCTTTCTAGATGGTTGACCTGCGGACGGTCGTGATAAACCGATCGCCCCTGCAGGACACACTCTAAGATTCAACTCAACTTCAAGGTCAAGCATTTCTGCGCAGCTAATCCATTACGACCTCGTGAAAACCGACATACGTCTGGCGGGGAACATCACGCCCGGTCATCATCGTGAGTGTTTCTTCCGCTCCGGCACAACCCCGCTTTCGCGAAGGCGGCCCAGAACCCACTCCTTTCTGTCTGAACAATTCAGATCTGCTGGTCTGTTTTCGATGCTCTCAATAGCTACGAGTAGCTGCGCCCTGTTCTGATTCAGGCGTTCCTGCATCTTTTCGATTTCGGTCACTTTATGCCTCAGCGCCTCGACCAGTTCGCCATGCTGCCACGAGCCCTGGCCCGTTGGCAGCAGTTGCCGGATCTGTTCGAGAGAGAAGCCCGCGCGCTGGGCACTGGCGATGATTTCGAGCATCGACAGCGCTTCCGGAGGGTAGTCGCGATAGCCGTTTGCCGTTCGCTCGACGGCCGCGATCAGGCCCGTCGCCTCGTAGAAGCGGATGCGCGACGCGGTGAGGCCGCTGAGTTCTGCCAGTTCGCCGATTTTCATGTGGCACTTTTAAAAAGTGTTGACCTTGAAGTTCACTTTAATCCTACAGTCAAAAGACGGTCAAGCAAGGCGTCAATGGATTTCCGCAGACTGAAGAGCAGTACGATAGCCTGGCCGGCCGCGACCAGGCGCACGACACCGATTGATTGCGAACACCTCACCGGAGAAGCGAAAATGGGATTTGTCACAACGAAGGATGGCGTCGATATTTTCTATAAGGACTGGGGCCCGCGTGACGCACAGGTCATTTTCTTTCATCACGGATGGCCGCTTAGTGCGGATGACTGGGATGCCCAGATGCTCTTCTTTCTGGCCAAGGGTTTCCGGGTCATCGCGCACGACCGGCGCGGACATGGAAGGTCGAGTCAGGTCTGGGACGGCCATGACATGGATCATTACGCCGACGACGTTGCGGCGGTCGTGAACCATCTCGGCGTGCAGAAGGCGGTACACGTGGGCCACTCCACGGGCGGCGGTGAGGTTATTCACTATGTCGCTCGCCACGGTGAAGATCGCGTTTCCAAGGCGGTACTCATCAGCGCCGTGCCTCCAATCATGGTCAAGACCGAGAGTAATCCGGGCGGCCTGCCCAAGCAGGTCTTCGACGATCTCCAGGCGCAGCTCGCGGCAAACCGGGCGCAGTTTTACTACGACGTTCCCGCGGGTCCTTTCTATGGTTACAACCGGCCCAATGCGAAGCCCTCTGATGGCATCATCTGGAACTGGTGGCGGCAAGGCATGATGGGTAGCGCGAAGGCTCACTACGACGGTATCGTCGCGTTCTCGCAGACGGATTTCACCGAAGACCTGAAAAGCACCACCATTCCCGTTCTGGTCATGCATGGCGACGACGATCAGATTGTCCCGTATGCGGATTCTGGGCCGCTTTCTGCGAAGCTGGCGAAAAACGGTACGCTAAAGACCTACCCCGGTTTTCCTCACGGCATGCCGACGACCAACGCCGACGCGATCAATGCCGATCTGCTCGCGTTCATCAAGGGGTCTTAAAGCCTTCAGCAGCGTGCAATCGCGCCGCTGCTGACGCGCGCAGGTAACTCAACGAGCCACCCATGCGTGGCTCGTCCCGTTTTGATCTCATCGTCAAAAATTGCTTGACCTTGAACTTAACTTCAAACTTAGAGTTGCAACACGATCAATTGAGGTGTTCCTATGAACGTGTTCGACAAGCTGACTCTCCCTAACGGTTCGGTCATCCCCAACCGTATCGCCAAAGCCGCCATGGAGGAAAACATGGCGGATGCCAGCCAGGGTCCATCAGAGAAATTGATGCGGCTCTACGAGGCGTGGGCCAACGGCGGCGCCGGCTTGCTGATAACGGGCAATGTGATGGTCGACAGCCGCGCCATGACGGGACCGGGCGGCGTGGTCCTGGAGGACGACACGCACCTGGCAAAATTCGCGCGCTGGGCGCAGATCGGCCGATCCAGGGGCGCACAGTTCTGGCTGCAGATCAATCATCCAGGCCGTCAGATGCAAGCCAATCTTGGCCAGGCGACATGGGCACCTTCTGCGATACCGCTCGACCTGGGCAAGTTGTCCAAACGTTTTAATACGCCGCTCGCCATGACGCAGGAAATCATCGACGACGTGATCGTGCGATTTGCCCGTACCGCGCAACTCGCAGAGCGGGCGGGATTCACGGGCGTGGAAATTCACGCGGCCCATGGCTACCTGTTGAGCCAATTCCTTTCGCCGCTCGCGAACCGACGAACGGATGAATGGGGAGGAACGCTTGCGAACCGTGCGCGTCTGCTACTGGAAGTTGTCAAAGCGGTCCGTGCCGTGGTTTCTCCGCAATTCTCCGTTGCCGTCAAGCTGAACTCAGCCGATTTCCAGCGCGGCGGCTTCACTGCCGACGACGCCAGGCAAGTGGTCAAAATGCTTAACGGTTTGAAAGTCGATCTGGTTGAACTGTCCGGCGGCAGCTACGAAGCGCCAGCCATGCAGGGTGAGGCTCGTGACGGTCGCACGTTGGCGCGCGAAGCCTATTTCGTGGAGTTCGCACGCGACATCCGGAAGGTGGCGAAGATGCCGGTCATGGTCACCGGAGGGATCCGCCGTCGGCAGGTTGCCGAACAGGTGGTCAAGAGCGGTGTGGACATGGTCGGCGTGGGCACCGCTCTCGCGATCGAACCAGATCTGCCGCGGGCCTGGCAAGGTGGAAAAGACACCGCTCCTGAACTTTCCCCGATCACCTGGAAGAACAAAACATTGGCTTCGCTGGCGAACATGGCCACCGTCAAATTCCAGTTGCGCAAGCTAAGCCAGGGCATGAAAACCGATCCAGAAGTGTCGCCGCTGCGCGCATTGATACTGCAGCAAACAACCGATGCATGCCGAACTCGCAAGTACAGACGCCTGATGGCGCAACGGGCAAGGTGACCGGGTCTGACTGGGCCCATTGATACCCTCGACTGCGGGGCGGCATCGTCGGGAACTGTTCGTGCGATCCTCTTCCCGACAGCTTGCCCGCTGGCAAGAGACAGTCGGGCGTCACGTTTGCGCGGCACAGTCCCGACTGAATGCCCGTTTCTACACGCGGCTAGTACGGCCGAAATCATGCTTCTGGATCCAAACGGCCAGCATGCGTCGTCCCATCACAAACGCTGCCAAAGTCTGCTGGTTACCAGTAAATGACAAATCTGTAATCAGCGGGCAAGAGTGCTGTCATTTACCCGATCCAATAATGTCCGCACGGTATCAACGCCAACAGGGCGCCTTCAAGTCCAGTCGTCCGGGCCCACCGCCATGTCTGTCGCAGCGCTGGGCAGAGCGTGCGTATTCACCTTGACGTGAAGCGAACTGCGGGGCAGGAAACCGCCGCCTTTTTAAGGCATATCCGTTGTTCGAAACTAGCCGACAGTTATACCGCTTCCAACAGGTGATCAAACATGAGCATCGCTAAAGGCTCCTCTTTTCTTCTCCGCCATCCCACGCTCAGCGCATTTGTCTCGGCCGTTGTGGCGATCGCGGCGGCCGGATTCGGAGTGATGTATTCGGGCCTGTACGATGTATCGGCTGCATCGGGGCACAACCCAATTGTCGCCTGGGCGCTGCATAAGACCTACATGCAGTCGCTGCACCGCCATGCGGCCGGTATCAAGGTGCCGACCGACCTGATGACCGTCGCCAATGTCGAAGCCGGCGCCCGTCTCTATCGGGGCACCTGTGCGGCGTGTCACGGCGCACCGGGGCAAACGCTGAGCCCAATTGGCCAGGGCATTTTTCCGATTGCGCCGGAATTGCTAAGTGCAAGGCGCCGCAACAACCCTCAGATGATGTTTTGGGTGATCAAAAACGGCGTGAAAATGACCGCGATGCCCGCGTTCGGCAAAACGCAAGACGACCAGACCATCTGGGACTTGACAGCGTTCCTCTACAAAGGACGCGGCATTTCTCCTCAAGACTTCGACAAGCTAAGCGCTGATAAGCCGGACACCCAGCCGTAAGCGATTCCTGTTAAATGGGCGGCATCCTTTCAGCGCGAGCCCCGCCCCTTCTTTGTATCCGACGTGGCTCGTGGCACCGCTAGCCCCGCTGCCCCTTGCGGACAAAGGTGTCCGCTGCAACCGGTGTTGACTCACAGCGTGGTTGCGTCAGACATTCTTGAATGTGAGCCTGACAAAGACAGCACTCCGGCCCGCATGAACTGGCCAGCAAGAATCACAAAGGTCTTAACATCTGTGTCCCGCCTGTGCCGCAACAACGCTGACATTACGGCAAGACCCAATGCATGACCTGATCGCGAAGCACTAAGCGATGAAACAACGCCGCAGCAACATGTACCGCGATCAGTGCAAACAGCACCCACGCCGGGACTCGATGGACGTCCCCCATCGCGCGTCCGAATGCGGAACCTGTCGAGGTCAAGCCGGGGAATGGCACGACGCCCAAAAAATTTACGGTCCAGCCACGTGAAGATGCGTTGACCCATCCCAACACCGGCACGATAACCAGCGCGGCGCAGAGAAGCAAATGGGTGATCCGGGAAGCGGCACTCAATATTGGCGACAATGCGTCGGGCGGAGGCCCAGAGAGCATCCAGGGAGGAACTCGACGCTCGCAGTGGACTACATCGATGCATGTCGCCTTGACTGCGATGGATAGCTCACGGCGCACTGAGTTGCTATCCGTATATGCCTGGTGTCAGAGTTGCGCCAGACCACCGTCGACGGCGACCTCGCTAGCGGTCATGAAGCTGCTGTCCTGCGACGCAAGAAAGGCCGCCACCGCTCCGATCTCCGCCGGATCGGCCATGCGCTGGAGTGGCGTCATCGAGGCATAGGCCTTCTGACCTTCCTCGCCCAGCGCCTCCTTCGCGAGTTCCGTGGCCGTCGCGCCTGGCGACAGCACATTTACCCGGATGCCAGTGCCCTTGAGATCTTGCGCCCAGGTTCGCGCGAGGTTGCGCACGGCCGCCTTGCTCGCGCTGTACGCGCTCATTCCTGGCGCACCCGTGGTGCCCGCGCTCGATCCGGTCAGGATGATCGAACCGCCCTCGCTCATCAGCGGCAGCGCCCTCTGGATTGTGAAGATCGTGCCCTTCACATTGGTGTCGAAGGTTTCGTCGATGTGCTCGGCGGTGATCTTGCCAAGCGGAAGCATGCTTCCCGCCCCGGCATTGGCAAACACGATGTCGAGTGTTCCGCGCTCGGCTTGCACCGCCGCGTAGAGTCGGTCGAGGTCGGCCTCGTCGGAGACCGAGCCTTTCACCGCGCGGACATTGGGCCCGAGTTCGGCGACAGCGGCGTCGAGCGCCTCCTGCCGGCGGCCGAAGATGAAAACGAAGGCACCTTCCTCGATGAAGCGTTTTGCTGCGGCCCGGCCGATGCCGGTAGCCCCACCGGTGATCACAGCGGTCTTTCCATTCAGTCTGGTCATCATGTGCATCCTTCCTTGGCGTGGTTGGGAAGCAGCGAACTGCTTACTTGAGACCAGTATGCAGTTCTGATAACCTCAGTACAAGTATGCACCTTTTGGTAACTGTCAAATGAACGACTGCTCTGAAAAATGCGGTGGCCGGTACTCCTACGGGCTCGCCGCCACCCTCAGCATCATCGCGGGCAAGTGGAAGCCGTTGATCCTTTACTTCCTGCTCGACGGCCCGAAGCGCTACGGCGAACTCAAACGCAATGTCCACGGTGTCAGCGCCAAAGTGCTGATCCAGCAATTGAAGGAACTGGAGGCCGATCGTGTGCTGGCGCGGACCGACTATAAGGAGGTGCCGCCACGCGTGGACTACGCGTTAACTCCGCTCGGTCGTAGTCTGGCCGATAAGATCGTCCCGCTATGCACTTGGGGAACCGAGAACATGGCAGAGATGGTGAACGCTCTTGCCGAGCGCGACCGTTCGCTTTAGCGAGGGCAACGTGATCATCGAGACAGCGAAGCAGGTACTGGATGCGGTGATTCCCGGGCATCGCGACAAATGACGGCGACCGCCTTGTCCAACACCGCGGAACCTGAGGGCCTTATGGCAGGCGGCCTTCTTGAATTCTATTTATGAATTGCGCTCCTGATGGCGCCAACTTCCCGCGTCGTGACGGGTGGTGCAGCATTACCCCATGTACTGCGAATGAACGTCAGCACCGCAGCCATTTCAGCGTCGGTGAGTTTGCCGGCGAAGGCGGGCATTTTGCGCGGCGGCGGCCCGTCCTCGGTGTTCGGACTCGCCCCGCCTTCAACCAGCAGTCGCACCAACGACGTGGTCTGCGCCGCGAGTACCGCCGGATTGCCAGCGAGCCGGGGATATTTCTGCGCGACGCCATTGCCGTCCTGCTGATGACAACGTGCGCAGTAGCTTTCGAAAATTCCCGCACCCGGCCGTTCCACGTCGCCAGCCTTGAGGGCCTGTGCAGTTTGTGATGCGGCGCGCGACTGCCCGTCGTAATGTCCGGCCGGTTCGCGGGCAGGCAAGCTCTTCAGATATGCCGTAACCGCTGCAAGGTCATCGTCGCTCAGGTACTGCGTACTGTCCTCGATCACCTGAACCATGCTGCCGAAGGTCACGAGTCCAGCGCCATGCCCGTGCCTGAGAAACGCAGCAATATCCTGCGCGCTCATTCTTCCGAGACCTGAACCGGGGTCGCCGGTCAGATTGGGCGCAAACCAGTGGTCGTTAGTGCCGCCGGTCAGATAAAGATGCGCGTCGCCGTCATAGCCGCGCTCCTCGTAGGCGGGGCCGCGTGGTGTGTGGCAAGCGCCGCAATGACCGAGCGACTGCACCAGATACGCGCCCCGGTTCCACTGTGCGTCATGCGTCGGGGCCAGTTCGTAACGCCTGTCCGGCACGAACGCCCAGTCCCAGAACGTCAGCGCCCAACGTTGGCTGAACGGAAACGGCAGATGGGTTGGCGGAGCCGGCGCCGCGACCGGCTTTACGCCATGCATGAAATACGCGTAGAGCGCATGCAGGTCGTCATCGTCGATCTTCGCGAACGAAGGAAACGGCATCGCTGGATAAAGACGCTTGCCGCCAGGGGCGACGCCTTTGCGCAATGCCTGGGCGAAGTCGTCATAGCTGTAGCGGCCGATGCCGTTGACCGGGTCTGGCGTAATGTTCGACGAATAGATCGTCCCGAACGGCGAACTCATACCCAGACCACCCGCAAACGGCACCGTGAGTTTCGGTACGGCGCCGGGCTGCGTTGGAACAGGTGCGGCCGTGTGGCAGCCGGCGCAGTCGGCCGCCTTCGCGAGATAGGCACCGCGCGCGATTAGCACGGGGTTCGAGTCACTTTCCGGGTCTGCGTCTGCGTGTGCCGACCCTGCGCGACCCGACATGTGCATTGTCATGACCAGACCGACGAGCAACGCCGAGGCGGCAGCGATCCAGCGTGGACGCTGCGTGCCAAAAACGCGCGAGGCGGTTCGCCATCCACCCCTGCTCATGATCCCGTCCGCAGAAAATACGGCGTGAGATATAGCGTCGTGAAGATGAACAACCACACCGCATCGACAAAATGCCAGTACAGACCGCCAATGGTCAGGGCGACGCAACGCCTCTCATCAAAATAGCCGAGCGCAGTCCATATCAGCAGGAACGCGAGTACCACGACGCCCACCGCCACGTGCGCCATGTGAAAGCCCGTAATCGTGAAATAAAGTGAGCTGTAGAGTTGTGCGGTCAGCCCGTACGGATGGTTTTGCCACTCGCGCAACTGAATGCCGATAAAGACGATGCCCAGCACCACCGCTACCGACATCGAAGCCACGCCCCAACGCAACCGCCGGCGTCTCACACAGCGTTCGCAGAACCAGACGAAACCGCTGCTGACAAGCAGAATCGCCGTGTTGAGGATGCCGAGCCCGAGCTTCGGCAACCCCTCTGGGGGCCAGTTCTGCCCCTGCTGGGTCGCGAGGTAAAGATATGAAAAGATCAGATAGGCGAACAGCGACCCCTCTGTGGCAATCAACGCCAGACACCCCCACCATCCCCCCGAGCGCTCTCCAGCGCTACCAACCGGCAGCACGGTCTCGTGGTGCTGTATAGCGTCGCTCATATCAATCTCCACTGTCGCTGACGGTCTGTGGTTCGCGTTGGATCAGACTTCGCTCTGGCCAAAGCCAGACAACGATCGATACTGCGCAACCCGCGAGCATCGCCGCCGTGAACCACACCGCGTGCAGTAGCAGCCCTACGAATACGAGCGTCGCGAAGAGGCTGAGCCAGAAGGGTGTATAGGAATCCTCAGGCATCTTCAGGATCACATCCGGGCTAGCCTCAAGTGCTGTCGTGCCGAGTGCCTCCCGGCCATCACCCAGTAGAAATCCCTCGTCGAGCCTCGAACGGTCGTGCTCGCGGCGCGCTGCACCGCCGCGCTCATGTGCTGCTTCAAGCCGCTCTTCCCACAACGGATGGCGGCTGTTGATCTGCGGTATTACCGCGAAGTTGTATGGCGGCGGAGGCGAGGCGACGGCCCATTCGAGCGTCGGTGCATCCCACGGATTGTCGCCCGCCAGCGGCCCGCGTTTGAGGCTATAAAACAGGTCGACGAGGAAGACCAATACGCCCAGCGCGAACACAAACGAACCGATCGATGTGATGAGATTGACGGTGTTCCAACCCATATCCGCCGGATAGGTGTACATACGGCGCGGCATGCCGAGCAGACCGGCGATATGCATCGGGAAAAAAGTCACGTTAAAGCCGATAAACATCACCCAGAAGCCAGCCCGTCCAAGTCGCTCGCTCATCATCCGGCCAGTGAATTTCGGAAACCAGAAGTAGATACCGCCGATTACCGGGAATACGTTGATGCCAAGCAAAACATAATGTAAATGGGCGACGACGAAGTAGGTATCGGTGAGTTGCCAGTCGAACGGCACGGCTGCCGTCATTACACCCGACACCCCACCCACCACGAACAGGAACACAAAGCCTGCGAAGAACAGGAAGGGCACGCGAAATACCGGCCGCCCCGTCCAGATGGTGGCAATCCATGCGAAGGTAGCCACCGCACTCGGCACTGCAATCACGAAACTCGCAACGCCGAACACTGAAAGCACCGGCGCGGCGATGCCGGTGGCAAACATATGGTGAATCCAGACACCGAAACCGATCGCCATGGTCGCCACCGTCGAAATCGCCACCGGTCCGTAGCCCACCAGCGGACGGCGGCAAAACACCGGCAGTGCGTCGGAGACGATACCCATGGCAGGCAGGACAACCGCATATACCCATGGGTGCGCGAAAATCCAGAACAGGTGCTGCCAAAGAAGCGGCCGACCGCCGTTAAGGACATCGAAAAAGTGCGTACCGACGCGACGGTCGAGCCACAACAGGAAAAACGCGAGGCTCACGGAAGGCACGGCCAGCAGATTGCCGCCCGAGGCGGTCAGCGTGCCCCACGCAAGTACGGGGATCCGCGCAAGCGACATCCCCGGCGCCCGCATGCGCAACAGGGTGACGATGAAATTGACCGAACCGGCCGTTGTCGAGATACCGAGCAGCACCATACCGAGTGCGTAGACGTCGATATTGGGCCCGGTGTTGTATTCGAGCCCCGAGAGAGGCGCGTAGTTGAACCAGCCGGCATCCGGCGCCTCGCCAAGCGGAAAGCTCGAGTAGAGGAACACCCCGGCGAATGCGAATACCCAGTAAGACAGCGCGTTCAGACGTGGAAACGCCATATCGCGTGCACCGAGAATCAATGGCCACAGGTAGTTCGAAAAGCCTGACAGTATGGGCAGCGCGTAGAGGAAGATCATTGTCACGCCGTGCATCGTGAACAACTGGTTGTACTGCTCTGGTGTGAGTAGCGTCGCGTCAGGTCGCGCAAGCTGCACGCGCATGATCAGCGCCTCGACGCCACCCGCCAACAGGAACATAAACGCCGTCACGAGATAACGCAGACCGATGGTCTTGTGATCGACCGTCGAAAACCATCCGCGCCAGCCGGGCCGCGCTTCCCAGATTTGCCGCAAACGTTCGGCCTCCTCGCTGCCGGGCGCAATGCGGCCCACCCTCAGCGGCCGCGAAAGGGGCTGCATGTCGGCCTGCAAAGGCACCAGGGGGACCGCGGCATCGTTGACGGGTCGGCTCGCGGGTCGGGTTGTGGGGTCGGCCATCGGCTGGCGCTCCGCTCAATGCAATGTGGACAGATAGGCCGACAAGGCAGCAGCATCGGCGACGGTGAGCGCGATATCCGGCATTAACGAATCGGGCTTGATTTGTTGCGCATGCTCGATCCAGTTGAGCTGATGGGCGGCCGTATTGGTCAAGGCGCCGGCCGCAATCAGGCGGCGCGAGTCCAGATGCGTGAGGTCGGGTGCCTGGGTGCCTTGAGCATCGGTGCCACGTATGGCGTGGCATCCGGCGCAGCGCTCACCGAACACCCGCTTGCCGGTTGCAACGTCGGGGCTGCCGGCCGGCTGTGCGCCCTGTCCCTGAGCTTGTGCCGCGCGCCACGCGGCAAAGTCTGCCGGGCTTTGCGCCACCACTTCGAATGCCATGTGTGCATGTTGCGCACCGCAAAACTGCGAACACTGCCCACGGTAAACACCGGCGTGATCCGCCTCGATCCACTGCTCGTTGGTCTGGCCTGGGATGGTCTGGGTCTTGCCCGCCAGTTGCGGCACCCAGAACGCGTGGACCACGTCGGCGCTTCGCAGTGCTACCTTTACCGGTTCACCGACCGGAATGTGAATTTCGTTCGCGGTGACGAAATTGAGTGCAGGATCGGCCGCATCGTCGTAGGCCACCTTCCACCACCAGTCATAGGCGGTAACTGTGACGGTGAGCGAAGGCGGCTGCACAGGCGATGCGACGCTTTCGAGCGTAATCAGGACATACACGAGCATTGCGAGCAGCACGACCGACGAAATAGCTGTGCCGACGTAGATCCAGGCCAGCCCGCCGCCTTCGGGTAGCAATGTGCCGGGATCGCGTGGCGGCCTTCCGCGCAGGATCGCCACTACCAGAAGTAGTCCCACCAGCGTGGATACGGCGACCGCTACGGCGGTCAGCGTCCAGCCGAGCCGCATGGTGGGCGCTGCAGCGGGACCTGCGGCATGAAGGAAGTAATTAAGCGGTGCCGGCTGCTCTCCCGAGCGCTGGGCACGAGCGGCCGCCGGCACGATTAGAGCCGCCAGGATCCACAGACGAGTCGCGCCGCCAGTTGCCGTCAAGGCATCGCTCTTCACCCCCGCATCGCTCCAGCGTGTGCGCATCGACCCGATCTCCAATGCAGCCACCGACGCATCCAGAACCATCCGCTACGTCGGTGCGACACCCTGCCGTACAGCAAAAAACGGGCCGCGGGCTCTTGTCTCGCGAACTGCACGGCGAAGTGTCCGACGCCGCCCGCGTTGGCAGGGATCAGCACTGGCTGTCCGGCCTCCAGGCCACCCTGATCGAAGGGCCCTTGCCATGCGGTCAACGCCGCCTCCACGCCTACGGGGCGCAAACGTCGGGTTGCGGAGATATAAAACGCGGCGCCCACATATCAGCGCTGTCGTTCCGCCGTTGCCGGGCATGCGTGCTGCTCGGTCTCATGCACAGCCGTCATATTCGGCTGTGGTTTTTGCAAGAATTGCGAGCGGGGGCTGACCGGCTTCTGCCTGACCAAGCCGACGTGCGAGTACCTGGAAAACAGCACAAGCGGAAGATGCCTTAGGGCCGGACAGCGACGACAGGTGATTGCCATCCGGCGGCACCCGTTCGGGATGCGACACTCTCATCTCGCCGCAAGCAGATCCTCGATCATCACCGGCAGCTTGCGCACCCGCACGCCCGTTGCGTGGTACGCCGCGCTAGTAATCGCTGGTGCGATTCCGGCGAGCCCGATTTCCGCGATACCCCGGGCGCCAAGCTCATTGAAGATCGTGTCGGGGTGGTGGAGGAAAGTGACGTCGAGTTCAGGCGTGTCGGCGTGCGTCGCGATGATGTAGTCGGCCAGATTACTGTTGATCGGCGCGCCTGACTGCGAGTCGTAGCTCGTGTGCTCGAAGAGCGCCATGCCTACGCCCATCACCACGGCACCCTCGATCTGGTTGCGCCCCGCCTTCAAGTTAAGAATGCGGCCGGCATCGATCACGGTCACCACACGCGACACGCGCAGTTGCGCGATCTCCGGCTGCCACGTCACTTCGGCAAAGTGCGCACCATACGAGTGGAGCGAATATTTCTTCTTGAGCGGGTCGTCGAAACCGCCTTTCGCGCTGCCGCTACCAGAGGCCGAGCGCATCTTCGCCGCGCACAGGATCTGCTGGAACGGCACGCCTTTCGCCGCCGGCTCGTCCTTGCGGTATACCCGGCCATCGCTCATGCGCAGTTCGTCGGGGTTTATACCGGCAAAGGGAGAGCCGCTTAGCGTTGCGGCACGCGTCAGCAAAACCTTTACCGCGGCGCGCGCTGCATCCGACACCGCCGGCACGAGTGACGCCGTTGCGGCCGATCCTCCCGAGATCGGGCCGAGCGGCAATGCCGTGTCGCCGAGACCGACTTCGATCCGGTCGAGCGGCAGGCCCGTCTGGGCAGCGACCAACTGCGCGAGAATGGTATACGTGCCCGTGCCAATGTCTTGTGTACCCGAGACCACGCGAGCCGTGCCATCGTCGCGCAAGTCCACAGTCGCCTCCGCCGAAAAGCGCAGGGCGGGCCAGCTGCACGCGCCCACGCCCCAGCCAATTACGACTCCGTCGTCGCGTTTCATCGAGCCGACGCCGGGCGTGCGTTGAGCCCAGCCGAACTTCTCGGCGCCGGTCCGAAGGCATTCGACGAGGTGCCGGGACGAAAAGGGCAAGCCGCTTGATTCATCCACCTCCGGCTCGTTGCGGATCCGCAGCTCAACTGGATCGATGCCGAGCTTGACCGCCAGTTCGTCCATGGCTGATTCAATGGCGAACAATCCTGGCACGGCGCCGGGCCCGCGCATGGCGGTGGGCGAGCCCACATTGCGCTTCACTGTCGTCGACGCGACGCGCAGGTTCGGTACGCTATAGAGACCGGGAGTGAGTTCACCGCAGGTTTCGGCGTAGACATCGGCGATTGCCGTGTGATTCAGGTACTCATGCGTGAGCGAACTCAGCTTCCCATCCTGGGACGCCGATAACCGCACGCGCTGCTGCGTGAGCGGCCGGTGACCGACGTTCTGAAACATCATCTTGCGGCTGACAACGAGCTTCACGGGGCGGCCCGTATGGCGTGCCGCAGCCGCGGCCAGCAGCGAATGTGGCCACATCCAGAGTTTGCCGCCAAAGCCAGAGCCGAGATAGCGCGACACTACGCGCACTTTTTCCTTCGGAAGGCCTAGCATTTGCATGAGCGTCCCCTGATGATTCGAGACCGCCTGCGACGTCTCATAGAAGGTGTACGCATCTGCGTCGAGGCGCGCGACGGTTGCGTGCAGCTCGATCGGGTTGTGCGTCTCGACGGGCGTCACGTAGGTTTCGTCGAGGGTAACCAGCGCGCTGGCAAAGGCCGCGTCCGCGTCCCCGCGCTCGCTTTCCACCGTCAGTTCCTCGTCGGTGGAGAGCGTCGTGCTCACGTCGTGCGGCGCTGTTTCATAACTCACATGGACGGCCGCCGCGGCTGCGCTGGCCGCCTCGAAGGTCTCGGCGATAACGAGCGCCACGTACTGGCCGTAGTAGCGGATCACGTCGTCCTCAAACGGCGGCCGCGCTTCATCTACAAAGCCCGTATCCATGGAGTTGCCGGAAATGCGATAGAACTGGCCGATGTTGCCGCGATGCAGCACCGCATGCACCCCAGGCATCGCTCCGGCGGTGGCGAAATCCAGAGAGACGATTTTGCCCGCGGCTATCGCGCTGCAGACCGGCACGGCATGCAGCATGTCAGGGAAATGGATGTCGGAGGTATAGGTGGCTTCGCCGCTTACCTTCACAGGACCGTCGATGCGCGAATGCGCGCGGCCGATGACTTCGTGTACGGAATGGAGAACGTCGGACATGGTTGCTTCCTGTTTGGGGGACGGGCGGGATCAGGCCGGCGTCGTGACGAGCGTCAGCGCGTGCACGAGGCAGCGTTGCGCAAGCTCGACCTTGAAGCCGTTCTCCGATTGCGGCTGCGCATCAGCGAGGGCATCGGCTGCGGCGCGCTGGAACGCCTCCGAGCCCGGAGCGGCCCCTGTGAGCGCGGCTTCCGCCTCTCGTGAGCGCCATGGCTTCGTGCCCACGCCGCCCAGCGCCACACGTGCATGGCTTACCTTCCCGTCTACCACGGTGACAATTACCGCGGCGGAGGCGAGCGCGAACTCGTAAGACGCCCGGTCGCGCAGCTTGAGGTACAAGGAACGGCCGCCCGGCGCTGGCGGCGGCAGCGTTACGTGGGTGATCAGGTCACCGGGTTCGAGCACCGTCTCGCGTTCGGGGGTATCGCCCGGCAGCAGAAAAAACTCGTCAATGGGCACGCTGCGTTCGCCGCGCGCACCCTGGATGTGCACGGACGCCTCGAGAGCCATCAGCGCTACGTTCATATCCGATGGATTCGACGCAATGCAAGCATCGCTCACGCCGAGGATGGCCTGTGTACGGTTAAAGCCCGTCTTCGCGGCGCAACCCGAACCGGGGTTACGCTTGTTGCACGGCATGGCCGTATCGCGAAAATAGACGCAGCGCGTGCGCTGCAGGAGATTGCCGCCGGTCGTCGCCATGTTGCGCAACTGCGCGGAGGCACCCGAAAGCAGCGCTTGGGAGAGCACCGGATAGGCTCCACGGATCAGCGGATGATTGGCGAGATCGGCATTGCGCACGGTTGCGCCAATCTCCACGCCTCCAGCGGCCGTCGCTTCGATGGCGCCCAGCGGGAGGCGGCTGATGTCGACCACGCGGCCGGGCTTTTCGACATTGAGCTTCATCAGGTCGAGCAGCGTCGTGCCGCCTGCGAGGAAGCGCACCTCGGCGCCCTGTTGTGCGGTATGGGAGGTCGCGCCAACGCGGACGGCATCTTCGACATTGGAGGCGCGGGATAGTTGAAAGAGTTCCATGGCGCGCTCCTCAGGCCTTGCCGCGCACGATCTGGATCGCGGCGACGATGTTCTGGTAGGCGCCGCAGCGGCACAGGTTGCCACTCATGGCCTCGCGTACGTCGGCGTTGCTCGGGCCGACGGGCTCATCGAGCAACGCGACCGCCGACATGATCTGGCCCGAAGTGCAATATCCGCACTGATAGCCGTCGCATTCGACGAACGCGGCCTGCATGGCATGTAGCGACTGTGAATTGCCGATGCCTTCGATCGTCGTAATCTCGTCGCCTTCGTGATTTGCCGCGAAACACAGGCACGCGTTCACGCGTCGCCCATTGACGTGCACGGTGCATGCACCGCACTGGCCGTGGTCGCAGCCTTTTTTCGTGCCGGTCAGTAGCACGTGCTCGCGCAGCGCATCGAGCAGCGTGGTGCGCGGGTCGAGCGCGAGTGGATACTGCTTGCCGTTTATCTTCAATTCAACGGGCATGGTCACCGGCTGGGTGGCACGCGTATGGCTTTGCGCCTGCGGGACCTCGACCTTCGGCCCAACGGTCGGGTCGACAATACGGATGGGAGCTGACTGCTCGGTCATGACGGAACTCCTGACGGTTGGGACAAATCGCCCTGCTCGACGGCTGCCTCGAAGGAAGAATTTTGAGGTTTCTGCAAGCCAGTTGCCAAGCAAACCTCATTCCCGCGAGCGCTCGCGTTGGCGTGCACGGCTAGAATCCGCCAGGGATGCGCGCAAGGCGCAGAAACTTACGCCTATTCCCGCCCGAAAAAACGTGCAAATTCGCTTCTGATTGCTCCTGATAGGGGTCGCAAGCATCCCGGCGTGGCCGGTTGCAACAGCGAAGCCGTAACAACAGGCCGTCCACCTCAGACAATACGTCGTGCTTCGACGTGAATCTACATGAGCAGGACGCGCAACCACGTCTTCGCGAATCCCAACCTCCTGCTGCCACACCATCGGACCGCAGGACGGAGGGATTAGCACACCTATCAGAAGAGGTGCCGGAAGGAGACGAGCACCGCCGTCTGATTGAGGCTCGAGGACGGCGCGTCCGTACCCACGAGAACGGCCTGACCGAGCGGAGCCGCGAAGCCATCGGTGTGCGATGCGCGCTGATAGGCGAGCTGCATATAAACGTCGGTGCGTTTGGTCAGGTTATAGTCGACCATTCCGCCGAAGTTCCCCCAATGCGGTCGAGCCTGACCAGCCGCGCTGTCGTAATGAGACATCGTGTACGTGTACATCAGGCCGGCATAGAAGGCCGGGGTGAACTGGTACTTTGCATTGACCTCGAAGTTGTTGAACCTGAGTGAACTCGCCGGATTGGTCAGATTGCCGAAGTACTCGCTTCCGGTGACATTTGTCAGGTTCGTATGCGTGTAGATGAAACCGACCGTGGCGGCGGATGTCAGCAGGTAGTTGATACCGGCGCCGAAGATCTGATTGCGTTGGGCGGTGAAATCGGTATCGGCAGAAGAAACAGCTCCGCCAGAATTCGTGGTGTCGCTTCCGTTGACCTGCAGATATGCGCCTACGACCGTAACCGGGCCATTTGCGTATTGCCCCGCAAAACCATACAGACGGTTGTCCGCAAAACCCCCGGCCTGGTTGCTGAATGCGTACATGCCTTCAAATGTAAAGCCCGCATATTTGTTGCTGACAAACTTTGCTGAGTTGCTCACCCGGATCGAGTTGTCGGTATTGTCGTTGTCGTATACGTGCGAGAGCAGGCTGCCTGCCCAGTTTCCGTTTGCGGTCAGAGGACCAAGCAGATCAACCAGAGGATCATATTGGCGGCCGACAGTAAGCGTGCCGAAACTGTCTGACTGAACGCCCAAGTACGCCTGACGTCCGAAGATCCGGCCGCCATTCTCGAGGTTACCGGTGTTGAGGTTAAAGCCGTTCTCAATCTGGAACAGCGCCTTCAGTCCCCCACCGAGATCTTCGCTTCCCTTAAGGCCCCAGCGATCGCCGGAATCTTGCCCTGACGTCGTTTCAATATTGCTCTTACCCTTGACATTGCTTGTGTACTGCAAGCCTTCGTCAATGGCGCCATAGAGTGTCACCGTACTCTGCGCAAATGCATGCATCGGCACGGCAACGGCAACGGCACCGGTCGCCGTCAAGGCAAAAAGCGCATTCTTCAATTTTTGTTTCATGTTTCGATCGACCCTGAAAGAGAGATTGATTGGGTTTCCAAACCTTCTTCGACGCCCCAAAACTTCGTGGACAACGAAAGACTAAGTTGGACGAAATTACGCTCACCTGAAATACAGTTTTGACCAAAATCCGTTGCCGATGCCCCACAGATCGATCGATCAAACCTGTGTAAAGCATCTTCACCTTTCGTACATATTTCGCTTTCCTAATTATTCGAAGCGAGCTGAGTATCGCAATACGGTTCATCTCTTACACGCTCACGATCAGGCCGCCGTCCACTCGCATGACTGACCCGGTCACATACGATGCCGCTTCGCTGGCGAGGAAAGCGACGGCCTGTGCGTACTCTTCAGGCTTCCCATACCGCCCGAGCGGAATCGAGCCGGTACTCTCCGCCGTTACTTCCTCGACCGTACGCCCCTCCCGCCCAGCCTTCGCCTCATCGAGGAAGCGAATCCGATCCGTGCCAATGCGGCCCGGTACGACAAGGTTCGCGGTGATGCCGTCACGACCGACCTCCCGAGCAAGGGTTTTGGACCAGCCAACCAGTGACATGCGCAAGGCATTCGAGATCGCCAGCCCAGGAATTGGGGCGACCACACCCGACGACGCACTCGTCACCACCCGGCCCCACCCTTTCTCTTTCATACCAGGCAGCACGCGGTCGGTAATTCCGATCACCGAGAGCACCATGGAGCGGAAGTGCCTTTCCCATAAATCTGCGGGCTGGCCGGAAGCCGGCGTCGGCGGCGGTCCGCCGGTGTTGTTCACGAGGATGTCGACGCCGCCAAATCGCGTCTCGATTGCGCCGACACGGGAGTCGATGACAGACAGATCGCCGAGATCCCATTCCAGCGTCATTGCTTCGCTGCCAGTTTTGCGGACGGCATCGGCGGCGGATTCCAGCGCCGCGGGGTTGATGTCCGCCAGCACAACCTTCGCCCCTTCGCGCGCAAGGGCTAGCGCAATTGCACTACCAAGGCCACCGCCCGCACCCGTTACAAGTGCGACTTTGTCTTTGATTCCCAGATCCATGTCGTATCCATTCTGTCCGGCAATGCTGCCGGCTTGCGTTGAAATCCGGCCTGCCGACCGGTCGTGTCAATCAGAAGCAACGTGTTCCACCGCCGGGCTTCCCAGCCGCCACGATGTGCTCATAGGCGCAGAACCAGCATGGGCGGAATGCATGGCTGGCCTCAGTGACAATCCGTCCCGATGCGGAACGTCACGCCGGTAGTGCGCCACGGCGAAATCGATGAAGCTACGCACTCGCGGCGTCATGTAGCGATGCCCCGAGTACAGCATCCAAAGCGTGCGCTCGCCGTTCTCCAGTTCACACCCCTCAAGGAGCGGCACGAGTGAGCCGTCCTGCAACTCCGTCGCGACCAGCGAAGCGGGCAAACGCGCGATGCCAAGACCCGCTTTGGCGGCACGGATCAAAGTCAGCAGATTCGAGGAGATGAACACCGGCCGTAACGGTATGCGCTGAACTCCGTATGCATCGCCGAATTCCCAGCAACGAACGCACGGTTCGGAAGTCGACAATACGTCGTGATTGGCAAGGTCGGCGGGCCGCGTCGGTGCCCCTCTTTGGAAGAGATAAGCTGGCGAGGCGACGATCACATCCCGGAACTGGGTCAGCGGGCGGCAAACCAGCGTGGAGTCGCGCAGCCGCCGCTCAGCAACAAAGCACACGTCGTAGGTGCCTACCGCGAGGTCCTGCGTCGACGCAAAAACCGTGAGTTCAAAATCCACGCGAGGCGCTTCCTCGCGGTACCTGGCGACCAGCTCGGTCAGCTCCGCAGCGGCAAACGATTCGTGCGCCGCCACCTTGAGTGACCCACCCGCTTCACGTGCGGCCGAGCAGACGTTTGCTTCGAGTGTCTCCAGCTGGCGTAAAAGCTCCCTGCAGCCCTGCCAGTATTCATGCCCCGCCTCGGTAAGCGTCACGCTTCGGGTGGTGCGGTTCAGCAGTCGCAGATTGAGATATGTCTCCAGCGCCGCAACACTGCGAGTCACCATCGCGGTTGAAACCCGCAACTCCTTCGCAGCAGTGGTGAAGCTCAGTGACTCGGCGACCTTGGCGAACATGCGCATGGCAGAGATCTGGTTCATGTTCCTATGACCCTCAATGGAGCAACTGTCTAGCCGGCCATCCAGCCGCCATCGACCATCAGGTTGATGCCAGTAACGAAACTCGCGAGAGGACTGGCAAGAAACAGCGCTGCGCCGGCAACGTCCTCTGGCCGCCCAAGTCGCGGCCACGGCGTGCGCTGACGGGAATACTCCAGAGCGCGAGGATCGTTCGCAGCACCAGGCTTACCTGTCCCCCGGTGTCATAGTAGTTGTCGCCTCTGAATTTTTTTAATTTGAAGAAATCAGAGGTGTAGGTTGAAGACGAAACAAACGTATTCTGTCGAGTTCAAAGAGCAAGCGCTGTCGAAGGTCTTGC
>NZ_CAAJGM010000216.1 GCF_900996235.1 Paraburkholderia sp. BCC1885 | reverse complement strand
CCGACATGCCAGGCACCAACGTCTCTCTGATCACCTGCTGCTTGAATTTTCGCGCGTACGTGCGACGGGGATGGGCTGCGCCCCCTGCGTTCGACATGGCTGACTGGCTCCGTTGATCTGAACGCCCTCATCATGCTTTGGAAAAGTCAGCATGGCGAAACGGTCGGGCCGAGCCGCTTACCATGCGGAAGTCGCAAGATACTTTTCGGGATGCAATTGACGAAGCTGATATGCCGACACCAGATGCGCGGACGAAGGCGGTTATCGAAACGCGCGACTTTTTGCTATTGCTTGCGAGAGCCGACGCCGTGAGTATCTCGGGTCTGATTGAGACAGTTGCGACTGGTCTGCTCAAACACTATCCGATGGATGTCGACCTGGAAGTGTCTGCTCTAGCACTGCCCGGAGTTTGGGCTCATCCAAATCAGAACTGAAGCGCGAACTCATGGAAACCGCGCCGCGACTCAGAGACCGATTCATCGATACGTCATGAATCGCATCGACGTGGTAGCAATCGATGATTCAGTCGACGGTGCCTACCATTTTTGTCTTGAGCCGGGCGAGCTTATCCAGAATTTCTTGCTTCTAGACTCGGCGCGAGGCATCAGCGATGTAGGCGCTCAGCAGCACATTCGAAATTGGCTTACTGAGATGCACAAAAACTACAACGCATAGAAGTGAATCCGCAGACGTCGCGGTGCAAGTTCGTAACTTCCCGCGCGATATACGTCGCGGAGGTACCGCAACATGCTGAAAGTAATTGTCGAAATCTGGCCAGGCGGGCGCGAAAGTGGTCGCAACGCGTTCGCGGCCGCAGATATTGGGCGAATCAAGAATGGTACGCTCGCGGACTACCGGGTCGAACTACACGAGAATGGGCAGGGCGGTATCGGAAGCGCAGGCTTGCTTGATTATCCACGCTACTCCACGACCGTGTGGGACCTCGTAGCTCGCGCAATTGCGGTGGCGTTGACAGGAAAAGAGGAACTGCCTCCACGTTCCCGGAAACTTGATGTTCCTGTACGTGTAGCCGGTAACGTTCCATATATTCGCCTCCGGGAGATACCGGAACCGGCGCGAAGCATGTTCCAGAAACATATCGCTTACTCGACTCGTCCGCTAATTGAAGAAGACCCGATGCCTATGGACTGTGTTTATTCATGGGACTGGTTCGATTTCCTGGCCGGCGACAGGTAATGCCATCGACATTGACCAAGTGGGCTTAGACATGAAGTGGCTAACCCGATTCGCTTCATCGCAGAAAAACATCGACTGTGTTGCGAAGTGGTTCGGCGGGGCGATAGTGTTGCTCGGCGTGGTCCTCGTGCTCGTCATATTGGTCCCGAGGATTTTCAGATGAACGGAACCGTGGTGATTTCTTATGATTTCCAGAAGGCGCCGCGCCCGGGATTCTGCTCCGGCGCGGTACCCAAGACTTTGAAGGTGGCAATCCTTTGACAAGCGCAACAGCTTACCAGGGGACCAACAGCATCGGCTAAACACGAGTTGGCGCGGCTCGAAGAGGCGTCACATTCGACATTGAGCATGCAGTGGACTATGTCGCGATGCGATTCCTCCAAGGCGTACGACGTGAATTCGCTACCGTCACTTTTGACATCTGGATTTCTAAGCAACACGGCCCGCAGCCGCCTGCTTTGGAGTCCGCGGTTTGTTGACATTGGCCTCGCTTGCGGCAGGGTGGCCTCGGAGACTGGACATGAACGTCGCAGAAGCAGCCAAGTACCTCTTCGTAAGTCGCCCACACATAAGGCTATTGCTTGAACGCGGCAAGATAACGGGAACTCCCACCGAGAACGGAGACTATGCCATTGACGATGCATCTGTCGAGAAATACAAGACCGATAGGAAGTGGGCCGCCAAAGAATATTTAGATTCGCAAACCGAAGACAAGGACCCTCTCGGCCTATAAGGCCGAACTCGCTATGCGAATCCGACGTCCGACCCGGTCGAGGCAACTATGAAATGGCTATTTCGGTTTGCATCTTCGCAGAAAAATGTCGATTTCGTAGTCGAGTGGGTCGGCCGGATAGCTCTGGTGCTCGGACTGATAGTTGGCTCCATTTTTGTGGTCGCAATCATCCGGAGATGACTTTCGTTCCGGCAGGGCGTAGGGCATGTCTGTCAAGGAGTTCAGATGACAACCTATGACGAGGATGTCTGCGCGTGGGCATTTGAACAAGCCCGATTTCTGCGGGAACGTCGTTTCGACCTGCTGGACATCGAGCATCTTGCCGATGAGATTGAAGATATCGCGAAGGCGGAACTGGTTGAGCTAGCCAGACAGATGTCGGTCCTGCTCGCCCATTTACTCAAGTGGAACCAACTGCCAGCCGAGCGCACCGACAGTCGTTCGGCAATGATTGAGGCGCGACGGCTGGATGTTGCCGATATTCTGGACGACTCACCGAGTCTGTGCTCCGCGATTGATGAGCCCCGAACGTTCCAGTCGATATGGGCAGACGCACTCGCTCAGGCGGCGACCGAAAACGGACTCGATTGGTTTCCATCGGAATGTCCTTGGACAATCGACGATGTTCTTTCTGAGGGCTGGTTTCCAGCCAACGCGTCGAAACTTCGCCACGTGGACCTGAAGGCCCTCGCGTTCAACATGGACTCTACGTATATACGTGTTGGCGGAAAAAGAGGTGCTCGAATCCGCTACCACCGAATTGATGTTGGGCGCCCTACCCAAGGCCTTAAAGCAAAAGCGGGGGCGATGGTTTCGCGTATGGCACTGACGATTTGCATGCTCGCGCCTAATGTGGTGGATACCATTCTCACCATGCCATCTGGGACGCTCGGACGCTTGGTCAAGGCGGAGGTGCGTCGCGCACGAACACCGAAACACACCCGAGAATTCGTCAAGCGCCGTCTCGTAAGCACTGTCTTTCGTGTACCGGAAATTTGCGCCGAGGGATGAATCTGCTTACGTCCGCGTATCGACGAAGTCGCATGGGCAGATAATCCGTGTGTGACTCGATGGCAAGAATCGCACGCATACCTGCCGCTGACGCTGGCGACGTTGCTGGCGATTCGTATCAACTCATCTTGAAACTTGCGATATCGACGAAGGAGGCGAAGTGACCCAAGTCTTTGCATGGGGCTATGTGGGGTGGATGACGCAGCGGCCCTCGGGATTTTCGTTGTCGGGGTACATCGACGGCCGGGAATTTGACGTTGTCACGGACCTGCCGCAAGAGGCTGAGAGGGCGTTCGCTCGCGCAGCACGTTCGGCATGGTTGCGCCGCAAAGTTCGGGGCCTCCGGGGGCTGCCCGCCCGGGAGTCTCCGCCCATTAATTCGCTAGATAAGTACCATGAGGTCTCCCTCAGAATGATTTTCATGGCTGTCGTGACCGTGTTATGGAGCCGTGTATTCCGGTGAGCCGCTAAGAAGCAATTAACTGCTTTTTTATAGCATCGCATCACTCATGGCGCCCCTTTCGATTTAGAAACACCCGCGAATATTTACAAACTCGTAGTAATATATCCACCAATTAAACTAATATCGGGGAGTTGAAGGAAACCATGCGCGACCGCCTACTGAATAAGCTATTCTCTTTGCTAGCTCTGGTAGTAATCATATTAGTAGCGATGGCGTTGTGTGGGCGTGAACGATTCTGGGACACAATGGTCAATGGGGAGCATGAAGCATCGCTTTACAACGTGCAAGCATGCTCCGACGCGTTGCACTGCAATACGCCGGCTCTGCTGATTCAGGGAGAAATTCTCTCGGGCGTGCTGTTCATCGGCATTCGTGAGCGCGTCTCAAAGTGGTTGAATGACCATCCCAAGGTCAACACTATTTGCTTCGACTCAAGCGGTGGCGATGTCTCTCAAAGCATAAGACTTGCAGACCTGATATTTGACCGCGGATTAAATACTTGCGTCACCCAACTGGTTCGCCATGAAGGTCGGCTAACATATCTTGCCGCGAGCTGCCATTCAGCGTGTGTCATACCACTCGCAGCCGGGCTTGAAAGAACAGCGTTTCAGCCGGACATCGGATTATTGCTCCACGGGGACAGTATGGGGGGGTTGCGCCTGTCCGATATTCGGAATGAATATGTCAAGCTGAGCTATAGGCCACGCGCGCAAAACATCGCTGACTTGACGGAGGTGATTCGCACGAATCCTTTCGAACGCCCCAAGATGCTGTCGGTTTCGGATTTGAAACAGACATACGACCTGTTCACAGTAATTCTGGATGCCCATATTTTGAAGGACGCACCGCTATGCTCTGCTCTATCCAATTGTGTTCGGAATCATGGTCCGGAGTGCTCAACGGAGCAATCCGGGCAAACATATCAACTTCCTCCTCAGGGAATGATGCACTACCCCGAGTGCTTAGAAACGGATTGGACGTCCGCCGCACGGAAATAAATGCAAACATAGTTCGACGCCCTCCCTCACGGCGAGGACCCCGTCGACGTAGACCAGGTGGCCACGCTAGTGTGGAGTGGACTGCGATGGCCGACGACATGATAGCCGCTCAAACGGAGATTGCTCAAAGGTGTCGCGACGGCGCAGAGAAAGGATGGGAGACTGCCACCTCGGTTGCGACGTGGGTGTTGAAACACCGAAAGAACTCTCCCACATAGCGTCAACGGCAGCTCTGCCTGTGACTGCGCTCGAAAGGACAATCCAGAGAGGGATTGTCAGGCAGTGGGTCGGCTTTCCGGACAAGCCTGCTGACCTGGAGACACTTTCGACGAATCTGTTCGAGGCGGCAGCACGATGCCCTTTAATTCCAATTGGTGAGTTGGCCGAAAGTAATATCGAGCTCTCGTTCGACATACCATCGTTCCGCCGTTTCGCGGTTGAATTCGCTAATTGAGTTGAGGCAGAAAACTGTGGCCGTCCCAAAAGGCCGGTCCCTCGCCGAAACACGCGGAGCGCGACGGCGCCGGTCGTGGCGTGATGGGATGCTGCGCCGAAGATTTTTGACTATCTCGTGCTCATGGTGAGCACGGTCGGCGTCTGACCGTTCATCTTTTCGCCGCGTCAAATGACCACGATGTTGACCACTTGGAGTGGTGAGTTCTGAAACCGAATATTTCGCCGCGGCTGGGATTTCCGAGAAGGACCGGGACGCGGCAGGCGTTTCAAATCATTCTGTCAGGCTGTTTGAGATTGACAACTACGGACTTCCGCATTGACAAGGGGCGAAGGTTGCAGAGAGTGTCCTGATGTCTACCGACGTAGAATTACACGTTGCCCCATGCAGAGAAACGAACCGATGTGTGCTATCTCCCGCCAGTCATCTTTTCATGACGTTATTACCCTTGTCGAGGTCCAGTCGCTTGCTGACCCGAAGACTTTTGCCCGGGGCAACGCCTATTTCCATGACGGCCTTGTTTCGCGGCTGGAGGAGTGCGATGGCGCACTCACTGCGAACGTGCGCGGCACTCACCGGTACACCGTTGAACTGGGCGTAGGCGAAGACGGAGAACTGACATACGAGTGTGATTGTCCGGTGGGTGGCGATGGCATCTTCTGCAAGCATGCCGTCGCCGTCGCACTCTCGTGGATGGAGAACTCGGGGGAAGAAGTGTTCCATCCCGACGAGGCCAAACCAGCGAAGCCTCGTAAAAAGCGCAAGACTTACGAGGAATTGATTCGCGAGTACGTCGCAACGCTCAAAGAAGACGCCCTGCGGGAACTGCTGCTCGAAGCGGCCGAGCGCGACATGACCCTGCGCGACAAGCTGCTTTTCGCCGCGCGCACGGCGAATGCCAGTGACCTGTCGGGCATGAAGACAGCTGTACGCGAGGCAACGCGTGTTTCCCGGGCTTTGGACTGGCGCGAAGCCGGTGCATATGGGGACGGACTCATGTCGCTGGCCGACATGCTGCGTCAACGTCTTGAAGGGCCAAATGCCGCGCAGGTCGTCGAACTCGCGGAACTGGCGATTGCCGGCGCTGAAAAGAGTCTCGAGCAGATTGACGATTCGGGCGGCGACGTGATGCCGGCCATCATGGAGCTGGCGAGCGTGCACCTTGAAGCTTGCCGACGGACGGGGCCTGATGCAGCGGAGCTCGCCGGGCGTCTGTTCAGGTTCCAGACGGAAGGTACGTGGGATACGTTCTACGATGTGCTTCCGGCGTACGCGGAACCGCTCGGCGATATCGGACTGCGCCGGTACCGCGAACTCGTCGAGAAAGGCTGGGATGCCCTGCCGTCGCTCGCACCCAGCAATGAATTTCGCCGGTCTTTCGAACCGCTGCGGATGCGGCTCGAAAGAGCGATGGGTTCCCTGGCCGAACGCGATGGCGATATTGACGCGCTGATTCGCATCCGTTCGAAGGACCTGTCGAGTCCATACCGCTTTTTGCTGGTCGCGCAGCTTTGTACAGAACGCGGACGTCACGACGACGCTCTGGCATGGGCCGAACGCGGTCTTGCGGAATCGGGCAAGACCATCGACCAGCGACTGCTCGATTTCTGCATTCAGGAATACCTGCGTCGCGATGAGTTCGGGAAGGCCGATACCGCCGCGTGGCAGCGATTCGGTTTGCGACCTGTCGCCGAAGGGTTTGCAGAATTGATGACGGTCGCAGACGCTACGGCCAGACATGATGCCACCCGTGAGCGCGCGCTCAGTCATCTCTGGGCAAGCGTAAAGCGGGAGGAGTCAACCGCGCAATCGAAGCGCAACACGTGGCAGGCGTTGACCCGCACCGAACTGGTCAAAATATTCCTCTCTGAGGCCGACAGTGACGCCGCCTGGGATGCCTTCAGCGGCGGCCCGGTCGCGGCGCACGTCTGGCCGCAAATGGCGGTTGCTCGCGCGAAGACGCATCCGCATGACGCCATCGCGCTGTATCATCGGCTGCTACCAATCGCGGCGGAGAACGGGACACGGAACGCGCGGTATCAGGAAGCATTCGGCGTTGTACAGGCCATCGGCCGATTGCGGGCAAAGCTTGGCGAGCAGGTCATGTTCGCGGCCGAGCTCGGTGAGATTCGCGCGATGTATCGCGCCAAACGCAACTTCATCAAGCTACTCGACGTACTACACTAAACGCATCATGGATTGACGTTGACGACCGTGTTCGAACGCAGGCTACCGGCGCAGGCAAGGTGTCGGCGGTCGACCGGGAGGTGCGACGAATGTACACCGACATTGCACACTGGAACCGTGTCCGCGCACGTGTCACGAAACGCGGTGAGTCGACCCGTTCGGTCGCGGCAACTGAAGGTATCAGTCGCAACACCGTCCGCAAGATGCTCAGGTTCGAGCAGCCACCGGGATATCGGCGAACGGCAGCTAACAGCCTGAAGTCGGGCGCGCGGTCACGGTCTTCGGGGCCATGGAAGGACGTGGCTGGCGTTGTGCGCTCACTTCCTTCACGGGAGGCGGCCGGATTTCTGTCATCACTGTTTCGGAGATTACATTCCGACGGCTCCTGCGAAGCCGCGGAACAGCGTCTTCGCACATGGGGATTCGGGGCAAAGCCGGTTGACCATGCCGAACAGAGCCGACTGCGATGGATGCGTTTCATGTACGACATCGAGCGAGGTTGTGCCCCTGTGGCAGCCGGTTTGGACCCGGAGCAGTGCGAGAGGTTGATGCGCAGATTGTTGCCGGAGTCCGCCAACCAGCGTCACAAGGCGCTGTCGATACTTGCTCACGCATCCGGAGTTTCGGCTCGGGAGATTGCTCGCCACCTCGGCGCCAGTCGGAACGGAGTGCGCAGATGCCTGCGTGACTTTGAAGCTGGCGGCGTAGACTCACTGTTCAACAGAAAGCAGCGTGCACGGATGAAGGACAACACGGTCCTACAGGATGCGGTTTTTGCGCTGCTGCATGAGCCGCCGTCCGCATCGGGCATCAACCGGACCACGTGGAAGATGGCGGACCTGCAACGCATTCTCGCGGCCAGAGGTTATCAAGCGGGTGCAGACACTATCCGGTCAATCATCAGAAGCGCCGGTTACGCCTGGAAGTCTGCGAAGGTGGTGTTGACCAGCACGGATTCTCGCTACGAGGAAAAGCTTGCGCGCATCAGGGACGTTCTGGGACGTCTGCAGCCCGACGAACACTTCTTTTCAATCGACGAGTTCGGACCGTTTGCCGTGAAGGCAAAGCCGGGCCGGCTGCTGACGGCGCCCGGCGTACAGCCCAGCGTGCCTCAATGGCAAAAGTCGAAAGGCTGCCTGATTCTCACGGCCGCGCTCGAACTTTCGGCTAATCAGGTGACGCACTTCTACTCGACGGCCAAGAATACCGAAGAGATGATTCGCATGGCGAACAGGCTGCTTGAACAATACGCCGATGCGAGAACGCTTTATCTTTCCTGGGACGCGGCATCATGGCATCTGTCGAAAAAGTTGACGGCCTTCGTCGATGAACACAATGCTACCGCAGAGGCGAGCCATCGCCCGTTTCTGGAGCTGGCACCGTTGCCCGCGAGCGCGCAGTTTCTGAACGTTATCGAATCCGTGTTCAGTGGCATGGCAAGAGCCATCATTCATAACAGCGACTACGAATCGGTCGACGCCGCGATGTCCGCAATCGACCGGTACTTTCTTGAGCGCAATCAGAACTTCGAAGCACATCCGAAGCGGGCAGGAAAAGCGATATGGGGCCTGGAGCGAACCGCCTGCGAGTTCTCCGATGCGAATAACTGCAAGGACCCGGCATACCGATAGTTTCACGCCTTGCGGGGCGGCGTTATTCGTCGGGAAGCGACCATTGTGAAGTTCCAGGACGCTTCGATGCTTTGCGAGAGTGAGCGAAAGCCTGGCCGGTTGACGACCGTTACGTCGTGCGGTTTATGGAAACGTGTCGCGCTGACTTTGTGAACGTCGAACACCTAGCCGATGACATTGAAGACGGCGGCTCCTCAGAAATCAAGAGAAGGAACAGACGACACACGGCTCTTTCTCGTTCGACCGGCTCATGGCATAGTGCCGTCATTGAAAACAGCAGGAGCAAGCGCAGTGGCAACACTCGAACAAATCCAGGCAAGACTCAAGAAGCTGCAAGCACAAGCCGAGGCTATCGTTGCAAAGCAATCGTCAGTCGTTCTCGAAACTATTCGCAGCTTGATGGAAAATCATGGCTTAACGACAGCAGACATCGACGCACATTTTGGAAGCAAGAAGCGCGGGCCGAAGGCTGGTGCCAAGGCCGGAGTGAGAACAGCGAAGCCCCAGGTGAAATATCGAGACCCGAAAAGCGGTGCAACCTGGTCCGGCCACGGACGTGCGCCGGGATGGATTGCGAAAGTGAAAGACCGCGGCAGGTTTTTATTCGACTGCAGCGCTACGAGCGCCGCGCCTGCTGCCGCGACGAAGGCGAAGGTTGTGGGCAATTACGTGCGGGGACCGCAGCCGGCCAAATACCGCGACCCAAAGACCGGTGCGACGTGGAGCGGACGTGGCCGTGCGCCAGCGTGGCTCGTCGGTGCCAAAGACCCTTCCAAGTTCCTGATTGAAACCGCGGACGAAGCAGCTTCGGCAGAAAGGCCGACGACCACGAGGAAGCGTGTGTTCACCCGAAAGATGACGGACGAGAAGGTGACAGTCAAAAGGCCGACGACGAATCAGGCGGCCCAAGTCTTGAAGAAGGCGGCCGCGAAGAGGACTTCTGAAAAAGCGAACGCAGTGAAGAAGGCGACGGCAAAGCGGGGCTCTCGCCAGTCCGAGCGCAACGCGATGACTGATGCTGCTGCCGTCGCGAATGTCACCGTTCCGACCAGGGGCGCTGACAACACCCGATGATGTCTACGCACATGGACCATGAGGCTCGTCGCCACACGATACAGCGTTGAAGACCCATTGGGAATGGGTTCACACTAAGACGAGATTAGTCATCCCGTCGTATAGGAAGCCTTGAGTTGGCCGGGGGAATCAACATATACGCAGGTTTGTAGCCACTTGACCATGGCGATACATAGTGGCCATCGGGCTCCGTCCGTAGTCGATGTATGCATTGCATCGCCTCATCCCACTTGAAGGTCTGGGCGCGTGTGCGAATGTATTCTGCTATTTCGTCTACGGACATTGTCGGCACGGGATTACCATACATGTCTATCAATGGTTGTTCCCGGCTCGATAGGTCGATGAAGAATTCGTCAGCGCGCAAGCCTTCGATGTGCAACCAAAATACTCGTGGGTCTGAGTGGAGCTCTATGACTGATTTGACTGCTGGATATCCCGCGATAGTCGGAACTCCCAACTCACGTGCGAAGCTCGCGAAGCGGAACAATTCCCAATTCACTTTCCCCGCAAGGATAGTGTCAGATGGCGTAACCTTCGGACGTCTCGCGAACATGGCTAGAATTCTGACGGATAGCCCCTTGTGCATTTCGGCGGACGTGCGGTTTCCCTCCCTTGTTCTCCAGTATGACATCGGAATGGCCCATCCAAACTCCCGGACGAGGGCACGCTGTAGTAGCGGGACAAGGGCGTACTCAGCGGTCCGCTCGCCGAAGAAACTTGACATATCGCTTTGGGTCCTTTGCTTTGAGTAAATTGCTGTTTCAGCAGTGCTTCGGGTGTCTACCATCTCAACCGTGATTGTCTAACTAGGCTCCTCACCAATCGATGCCGACCGACTTCGCGTATTCTTCCGTTTCAAAGCTTCCTAATACCTCGGACGTCTCAGCAAGCTTGCTTTTTGCGTTATGAATGCCGGCATCCTGCGTACCAGCGCGGAATGCGTCGGGTAGATTTCGGAAATGCAACTTGCAGCTTTTCATCTGGCTGGTGTCATTCTTAGTCCGACTACGTGAGTGCACCGTATAAAGGCGACCAATTTGTGGGCATCGACCTGCTGGCGGACCGGTTGCGGCATGCCCTGCTCCTTGCTGCGCAGTGTGACCTACTGGCCCACAACGAGGAGGGAGGGACGTTCTCGCTCACACCCGAGGGCCTGCGACGATTGCAGACGGCTGTCTAACCATGCGAAAGGGTGAGCTTGAGGTGTTGACTACGAGGCGGCGAATGGGCCTATCGCCTGCGCACTCAAGGAGGGCCATCGAGCGGCACGCTCAAGCGCTCGCCGATTCAAAAGTTCGCCCAGCGCGGCAAGCGACTCAGATAGCTGTGCTGACAGCGTCTTAATGTGTGCAAGCGGCGTCCCGTATGTCTTGAGCAGCTGTTTCCGGATTTCGTTCGCCTCGCCGCCGCTTGCGTGAGTACCACCGAGCTTGCTACGCAATCGCTGCACTTCAAACAAGGGAAAACATATCTCCGGCACTCGGTCATCATCGACCTCAATCCTCTTGAGCAGTTCCTCTACCCACTTTATAGAACCCCATTTGGGGTCGCCGACACTACCGAGGTTTCGAGCGGCCTTTTCGAGGAATCGTTTCTCAAGGCCTTCTGTTACGCACTTCGCGAGCGTTACGATTACCTCATTCCAGCCTTTGTGTGACGACGTCAGCGGATAGTGCAATTGGTCGAGAAGTTTCGGTTCACGAAAGGAAAACCAATCAGGTTTTAAGTCGGAAAGCACTCGCAGCGTGTCCTTGAGCTGGTCAAGAGGGTCGCCCTCATCGTCGAAGGTTCCCTGAAAGTCCGTCTTGAACGAACGCTTCGAGATTGATGCTTTCGGTTTCTCATTGAATGACTTCCAATACAGCTGCTCGTCGTATGGAAGGTCGCCAAGGTAACAAATCATCGTATGCACCTGGCCGGCGTCATTGAAGTCATACGTCTTCAGATACCAAGCGTTGCGACACGTTATAGACCGCGATTCCAGTTTGTATTTGTCCGGGTCCGCCTTGTACTTGTCGAGTACTTCGGGCCTGAAGAACACCGGCGAAGTCTGGAGCGGTAGTGTCGAATCCCTTTCGAAATATGACGCAAGCGCGGAAGGACTGCAACTGACCTCGGCAATCCGGTGATTCTTGAAGTCCTGGCTAATATAGGTTGCATGCTGTTTGGGTTCGCGGTCCTTCGCGAGCATAGCCTCTCCGAGTTCAAGCGCATTCAACGGAGGGCGGAGAATCTGGGCACCACGAAAGTAGCTGGCTTCATTGCTATCAACCCGATACTTCATCACGAGGCTGTTTTGTGTATCGACGAACTGCCTCTCAACCCCGCCGTCGAACCCGTGGAATTCCGCTCGGTGTACGACAGAATCAAACATCTGCAGCACGCTGGTGCCCGTGGCTGCCATATGAAGGTCTAATACCTTCCTGGAGATTGCAACCACGGTCGTTTTCATACCGGGCGTTGACCCTTCCGAGATTTCTACTCGCGCGACGTCTTCCACGTCGCCTCGCTCGTCAAGCCTGCACCATGCGCTGCGCTCCTCAACCCAGTGAAGACCATGTGCATGGGTCAATTCCTGCGCGAGTTCATAGTAGGCGTCGCCGCTGTGAAGAACGTCGAACGACCTGGCGAAAATTAGCCGTCTGGCGACAGCAAGCATCCCGCTCGCCCCCAAAGCACCCTTGTCGTACTCGACGCGAGCACGTTCGCCGCCGCCGTACACCATGCCGCAACTTGGACCGTCATACGGATTACCGTGCCAGTTGGTGAAGCCAGCCTTGTCGCGAAGCTTGATAGACGACTTTGGTACCAGTACCGAGTGAACGAAGACGGACCCTAGGGGACCGAAGGCGCTCGCGTACAAAATGGCTTTATCTGCAAGCCGCTCGCTGGCGAGGAGTTCGTACAGGTCAGTCTGCTCTTCCTTTCGACCAGCACCAAGCCCAGTGTCGGGGTTCAAGATATTCACTAGCTTTTGATTGATGTTCGACATATCGCGGTCATGATGTCCTATCGTCAAAAATTCCTGGACACTCTGCCGGGAAAGTACCTTGGACGCAACACTTTCCACAGCTAGCGACACGCTAGCGCCCTCGGCGAAATAGACCACGAAAACGTGAAACTTTATTTCCGGTCCGCATCCGGTTTTGTTCCGTGACCTCAAGTCAGGTGCGACGTGGTCCAGCCGTGGCGCGCGCAGTCCTCACCAACCATCACGAGGCAAAAAGACGCAGTCAACGGTCCGTGTATCGCCAGATGAATTCGCCGCAAAAATCGACAAATCTCAATGCAATCTCATGTGCTTCCATTAGCAACACGTCGACGTCATGGACGGTGCGCGGAGTCCACGGCACACGCCAGAACTGTCGCGTAACGATGTCATCGATTACATCATCGGCGACTTTGAAGTACCAGTGCTCCCGTCTGCTACCCCTAGTGACGCGAGAGGTGTTGCCGCCCGGGCGCGAGCCGCGCTCGGCAATGGCTCGTTCAATCAGCGTTTCGGATTGCTCGTAGTGAAATGTGATGTTGTTCCGCATGCGGCCTGCCAGTAGTTCTATTCGGGACCGCTGCGTCCCGCCGCGCACGAATTGACAAACAAAATCGAACGACTGCTGTGTAGTCGCATCGCATGTCCGCAATATCGCCATAAGTGCATCGCTTCTTTGCATGGCCTCCACGACATCAAGGGCTTCATACAGATGCGCCAGTTGAAGCCGAACGAAATACATGCATGCCCCCTGCTTTCGCGCGCTATCTCGCGACTCCAGTTCTCGCCATATTTCAAGCGATTCGTTGGATGTCTGTAAATCATTACACGCCATCATTAGCTTCACCACGGTTGCCGCTACCGCGCGTTGCTGCAGAAGCGTGGCGAAGTCGACTGTGCGACTGACGTACCTAGTCATGGTGGGCGCCTTTCAGGGGCCATTCACTCTCGGGGCGGGCCAGCGTATTCTGTGTGACGCCTACCGGTAGGTTTAGCGCAGAATACCCGGCTCGCGCTACTCGCAAAAACGTCGCTTTTGTCCGCAAAGTGTATTGGTCTATCCGGCGTCACGGACGAGGTAGTGGACTACTAAACAAAGCATCGCGTGAAGTCTCTTGCGAACGCAAAACGACTGCTACCCGCTACCGACGTAAGGTTGAGCATCCTAATTGCGGAGGCGTTTGCGAAGGGGAGTTCCATGTTCCCGAGTAAACCACCGTTGGAGACAATGGGATATGCAGCGTGCTAGGCCTGTCCGGCACGAGAAACTCACCTGCGCCCAATGCGGCATGGCATACAAACCATCTGACGTCTCTAAGATGATGAAGCGTCCTGTCAATGCCACGTTGAATGTGCATGCCGGTCATTTGACGACTCGGGATGCGGCAAGCTTCGTCGGCATACATTGCGTGTTTCGACTCCAGCTCTTCTTTGACGTCCATTGTCATGTCGGTCCAAGGTGACACCCCCTTCAGTTCAGCAGGAGGCACGGGATTAGCAGCGTAATGTGCTCGTTGCTGCCACAACGCATAAAACGCTCCGATTATTCTATGTTCGAGCGCCCACCAACGTAGGTCACCTCGAAGTATCCGTTCGGCAAGAAATTGAAACTGGCGCTCGATTTGCGCCATGAAGCCGGCCTCGGCGCGCTGGTCCCACACCCGATTCGCACAAAACAGGTCATTGGTCCCGCTGAGCCGGCGAACAATTCGATTCTCCCGGATAAAGGCAACCGTTACGGTCCCTGATGCCCCATAGAACCTCTTAATGCTCGCATGAGGGAACACGTGCTGTTTTCGTACAAGCTTATAGGGGTTTCCCCGCTGTACTGGCTCGGGGACATGTTTTCTGAATTTCATGAAGTCCGGTCTCTCAGCGGGAGTAGCAGCATGTGGGAAGCGAGAGTAGCGACTGAATATACATCACTAATCTATACGGTCGGGCAGCCGGCTATCGCAACGAAATCTATGAGATTATCTCGTCGGGTGCCACTGTCGAAAAGTAGTTCGTGACCGCATTTAGCGAGGAGTCAGCTATTTCCTGGCCTTTTCGGTCGTTCGGAATTGCACGGTCGGCAGCAAAATCAGAATCGAGAGAGCGAAGTCGGCAGAGCCGATTTGGGGGCCAGATGGATGACACGATTGTCGAACCGGCGGATACGCCGGAAGAGCCGCGTTGCGTGCAGATTCTAGCCACGCTTGCTGGCAAGGTTAATCTGGCCGATTTTCAGAATGCCGTGCCGGTTGCGCGCGAGCTGTCGGTGCTGAATGAAACCGACACTGACGTCAAAGGGCTTCGGCTCACGGTTTCGTCCGAACCCGCATTCCTAAAACCCAAGACATGGCACATTGACCACCTCGGCGCCGGGAAGACCGTCCGCATCAGCGACCTCGACCTGTCGCTCGACGGTGCATTGCTAGGCCGACTCACTGAGGCCGACAAGGCAGTTGTAACCTTCAGGCTGACGACAGGGCAAGAGCCCGAGAACGAACTGGCGTCGACCGAGTCGACCGTCGAATTGCTGCCGCGTAATCAGTGGGGCGGTCTAGCTTCGCTACCAGACATGGTCGCGGCGTTTGTCCAGCCCAACGAACCTGCGGTCGAGCGAGTTTTAAAGCGAGCGGCTGAGATTCTCCGGCAGGCAGGCAAGTCCGGTTCAGTCGACGGTTACCAAGGTGGAGCACGTCGTGCGTGGGAGCTTGCGTCTGCTATCTGGAACGCCATCGGAACGATGGGGCTCGACTACGCATTGCCGCCGGCGAGTTTCGAACGTACCGGCCAGAAGGTGCGCAGTCCGAGCCAGATTGCCGACTCAGGGCTCGGGACGTGTCTCGATTTGGCGTTGTTCGTGTGTGCCGCACTAGAGCAGGCTGGCCTCAATTCCCTCCTTGTTTTCACTGAGGGGCACGCGTTTCCGGCAGTCTGGCTGAAGGCTGAGGAATTTTCAACCTCCGTCGTGGACGACGTGACCGCACTTCGCAAACGCGTGAAACTGAAAGAAATGATGTTGTTCGAGGCGACGCTTCTCACCCACCGTCCGCTCCCACCGTTCAGCTACGCAATCGCACGCGGCGAAGAACAGATTTCTGAGGAAGAGGAACAGAAGTTCCAGTTGGCGGTCGACATACGGCGGGCGCGTCTCCAGCGCATAAAGCCGTTGGCAAGCGAACAAGTCGTGGCGCGTGGAACGGCAGGCACCGAAGCCGAAAACGTTCAGCCAGTGTTCGAGGACGCGCCTGAACTGCCGGATGAACTGGATGATGGCAAATCGGATGAGGCACCTGAGCGTCCGGAAGACCGTCTCACCCGTTGGCAGCGCAAGCTTCTCGACCTCTCACTGCGAAATAACCTGCTGAGCTTCAAGGCTGGCAAGAAGTCGCTCAAACTCGACGCGCCGGACGCAGCATATCTCGAGGATATTCTCTCTGAAGGCCATGTTCTGAAGCTTCTGACGCGGCCGGACCTCATGGACGGCAACGACCCTCGTAGCCAGGCCATCCATGAAGCGCGCGAGCGCGAAAACATCAGGCGGCAGCATGCGCTCGATGCACTCAAGCGCAAGGAAGTTTTCGTCGGCCTGGCCCAGGACGAAATGGAGTCGCGCCTCGTTGAATTGTTTAGGACTTCACGTACGACCATGCAGGAGGGGGCTCCAATACCCTGTACCTGGCACTTGGATTCCTGTCATGGTCGCGTGATGAAAAAGATGACAAGAAGTACCGTGCTCCTCTCATCCTTGTTCCCGTAACGCTGGAACGGCGCAGTGCACGCTCTGGGTTCAGCCTGAAATTGCACGACGACGAGCCGCGCTTCAACCCGACGCTGCTTGAGATGTTGCGCCAGGATTTTGAGCTCGAACTTGGGGTGAGCGATACAGAACTGCCCAAGGATGATTCCGGCCTCGACGTCGCGGGCGTCTGGAAGACTGTGTCCAATGCCGTCAAGGACATCAAGGGTTGGGAGGTCGTGGAAGACGTTGTGCTCGCCACGTTCTCATTTGCCAAATACCTGATGTGGAAGGACCTAACTGAACGCACAGAACAGTTGAAACTGAACCCCGTGGTACGCCACCTTATTGAGACGCCACGAGACTCGTACGAAAGCACTGTTGAATTTCCTGACGTCCGGAGGCTTGATGTTGAACTTCCTGTCAGTAAGACATTCTGTCCGTTGCCGGCCGACTCGTCGCAACTCTCTGCAGTCGTCGCTGGAAGCAAGGGCAAAGACTTCGTCCTGATTGGGCCACCCGGCACGGGTAAGAGCCAGACTATTTCGAACCTGATTGCACAGTGCCTAGCGGAGCGCAAGCGTGTGCTCTTTGTGTCCGAGAAAATGGCCGCGCTTGATGTCGTATATCGGCGCCTCGCTGAGGTCGGTCTGGGCAATTTCTGTCTCGAACTCCACTCGAGCAAGGCCCGAAAGACCGAGGTGCTAGAGCAACTCCGCACCTCCTGGGATGCGGCATCAGCGATGGCGCCCGAGGATTGGCAGGCAGAAGCCGAGCGCCTCGAGGGGCTCCGTTCGCAGCTGAATGGTTACGTCGAGAGATTGCATCTCCGCCATTCGAATGGGCTGAGCGTTTACGAAGCAATAGGTAAGGTCGTCGCAGGCCAAGACTTGCCGTTTCTTCAGCTTTCCTGGCCATCAGCTCAAATTCATGATTCGGCAGCGATGCGGACGCTTCGAGACACGGCCGAGCTTCTTGACGTCCACGCGAAGGTGATGGGAGCAGGGCAGCTTGCCGACAATCCACTGACGCATATCGCTCAAACGGAATGGTCGCCCCTTTGGCAGGCGGCGCTGCTGGACGTGGCTCGGGCAGTTGAGCCCGCTGTCAGCAAATTTCAGGCAGCGGCGGAATCGCTGCGCGGGAGTATTGGACTGCCGGCGTTGTCGCTGGAGCCTAGAACTCGCAATGGACTGCGATTACTCGCGGCGACGTTGCCGGCTGCCTCTGGCCAGGATTGGCAGTTTGTGTTGCGCCCCGATGCGAAGTCTATTGTTGATAGCCTTCGTCAGGCTGTGCCATTGGTTCAACGCCACCGTGAAGTTCACAGTTCCCTTTCGTCGCCTCGGGGCAATCAGGTGCTCGAGGACCTCCGCCTCGGTATCGCTCAGCTGACCAGATATTTTGAGCTGCAGGCGCAGGTCTCACAACCGTGGAACGAGACGTTGTGGTCTCGGCTCGCGTCAGGCGTGGCGCTTTTGCGCACCCGACAGGAACTGCTGAGTCAGTTGACGCTGCCCTATCGAGAGGAGATTTCCAAGGCTGCAGTCCAACAACTCCAGTCCGACTGGCGTGAGTTGCAAGAATCGTCGTGGCCAATGAGCATCATACGGCGCCGCGCATTGAGCAAGAAGCTTAAAGAGTTGGCGTCCGGCGGTGGGGAGCCGGAAATCGGCGCCGACATCGAGCGTCTTGCAAAGATAGACGCGTTGAAAACCGAAATCAAAGCTCTTGATGACCTTTCCCTACCCACGTCCAATGCATGGGCGGGGCTGAGGACGGAACTGGACGTCGCGCGTGCATCGCTTGGCTTCCAAGGAGCACTCAAGCAGGCTCGCATCCGCGCAGCTTGGGAGGATGTGGGCCTTGACCCAGTGAGCCACGGTAAGTGCGGAGATTCCGCACGCGATGACCTCCAGCGCATGCGCGAAATGCGGCAGATTGAACAGGTCGTAAGTCGTTTGTCGGCGCTCGGGAATGAGACCGACGGTGCCTGGTCGGGATATGAAACCGACCTGGCTGCGGCGAAAGCCTTCGTCATGTATCAAGGGGCGTTAGCTGCCGCGCGCGCCAATAGCATCTGGCAAGACGAAGGGTTTGTCGCCGTCGAAAGCGGCCGTGCGGGTGCGACCGCTGCGGCTGACCTGACAAAGATGCGTGAACTGGTATTGCTGCAGAGTCGACTGCAGGACTATGCTGACCTGTCCGCCAAGACATCCGGCTTGTGGAGCGGTTTACAGACAAAGATTGAAGGGATTGAGCCGGCGCTCAAGTTCTTTGAGGCACTATCAGCGGCGCTGGCGAATCTTGCCAGCACGCCCGAGACGCTCGCGGCAGTAAAGGCACCGGTTGCCCTGTTGCTTGGTGACAGCAACGTCTTGTTGGAACCAACCGGCGTTGTAGCGGGTGCGGGCCGTGCATATGCTGATGCGCTTCATGAGTACGGGGAAGCGGTCGCACGCTTCTCAGTCGCGAGCGGACTACCCGAATCGGAAAACAGCACTCTTGAAGAGCTGCTTCCAATGCAGCTGGCGGAGCGAGCGCACGACGTATTGCGTTCCTCAAACCGCCTGAATGCATGGTGTGCATGGCGCAAGGCACGCCGGCAGGCTCTCGCTCTCGGCCTCGCACCTGTAGTCAATGGTCTCGAGAACGGCGCGATATCGCTGGGTCGCGTGAAGGAGACTTTCGAGACTGATTATTGTCGTTGGTGGTTGAACGCAGTGGTCGACGCCGATGAAGTTCTCCGCACTTTCGTTTCCGCTGAGCACGAAAAGCGTATTCGGGATTTCCGCGAGCTCGACGAGCGCTTTATCAGTCTCACACAGGCATGGGTTCGAGCGCAGCTTTCGGCCGGACACCCGTCACCAGACCGCGTTTCGCGTGGTTCGGAGTGGGGACTCCTACGCTATGAAATGCAAAAGAAGACCCGCCATCTGCCGCTTCGTGAGTTGATGTCGCAGGCGTCCAGCGCGGTGATGCGTCTGACACCGTGTCTGCTCATGAGCCCTCTGTCCATCGCGCAATACTTGCCAGCAGAGACTGCGCACTTCGACGTGGTCATCTTCGACGAAGCGTCGCAGATTCCGGTCTGGGACGCCATCGGAGCGATGGCGCGCGCGAAACAGGTCATCATGGTCGGTGACCCGAAGCAGTTGCCGCCGACCAGCTTCTTTGACCGGGCGGAATCCGATGTCGATGATATAGACGTCGAAACCGAGCTCGAAAGCATTCTGGAAGAGTGTATCGGCGCTAACCTGCCGACGATGAAATTGTCGTGGCACTACCGTAGCCGCCATGAGAGCCTGATTGCCTTCTCAAACTATCGCTATTACGACGGCGACCTCGTTACGTTCCCAAGCCCGGTGACCAACGACCGTGCCGTGAGCTTCAACCACGTGCCGAACGGACAGTACGAACGAGGAGGCGCGCGGACAAACAAGCCCGAAGCGAAAGTACTCGTCGCTGACCTTGTGTCGAGGCTGAAATCGGCTGATTTCCGGGACAGCGGGCTGACTATTGGCGTTGTCACATTCAACGCTGAACAGCAATCGCTGATAGAAGACCTCTTGGACGAGGAGCGCCGAAAGGACCCATCTATCGAGCCGCATTTTCTTGACACTCAGCTTGAGCCCGTGTTCGTCAAAAACCTTGAAAGCGTTCAAGGTGACGAGCGGGACATCATGTACTTCTCTACCACGTACGGCCCCGGTATTGACGGCACGATGCCGATGAACTTTGGCCCCATGAACCAGCAAGGCGGTGAGCGTCGACTAAACGTCGCTATTACCCGCGCCCGTCAGGAGTTGCGCGTCTTTGGTAGCTTCCGACCGGAACAAATGGACCTGTCGCGGACCCAAGCCTTGGGCGTGCGTGACCTCAAGCACTTCCTCGAGTTTGCAGACCGTGGCGCTCGTGCGCTGGGAGAAATTGTTGCCGGCAGCCTTGGCAACTTCGAGAGTCCCTTCGAGAAGGCGGTGTCGATAGCTTTGGTCGAACGTGGCTGGAGGCTGCATTCTCAGGTCGGCGTTTCGGCGTTCCGTATTGACCTTGGGGTGGTTGACCCCGACGCACCAGGTCGGTACTTGGCTGGCGTCGAATGCGATGGAGCCACTTATCATCGTTCGGCGACGGCGCGCGACCGTGACAAGCTACGGGAGAACGTGTTGCGGGGGCTGGGTTGGGAAATCGTGCGAATCTGGTCAACCGACTGGTGGATTGACATGCCGGGCACCGTCGATAAGATTCATCGACAGCTGGAGACATTACTCGTTGAACAGCGGGAAAAGCGTGCAAAAGCGGAACAAGAGGCGACGGTACTGGCAAAGCAGGTTATCGCGGATGCGATGGCAACTTCACCCGACGATGTGCATGGCACTGACGTGGTTGACACCAGCAGCAATCGCGACGGACATATAAACGTCGATTCAACCGCGCCGGCTACCTATGCACGTAACGCGGCAGTCGTACTGCCCCATGTATCAGCAGAAAGTCGATTCATCGAAGCGGACCTCACGCACGCAGGATACGAAGGCAGTGCCGACTCGTTCTTTGACGTCGCGTACAACCCAAATCTTCTCCGCATGATTGAATATGTGGTCCGCGTCGAAGGTCCGGTTCGCGACGAGGTGCTGGCGCGCCGCATCGCCCGTGCGCACGGGTGGGTTCGTACTGGTGCGAGAATTCAGGACCGCGTCGTACGCCTTGCGGCTCAGCACTACGGGAGCGATGCAGAGGACATTGGCGTTTTCTTCTGGGCACCGCAAAACAGAGTTGATATGCCGATTCAGTTCCGACGCCCCGTCGACGGCAGTGCGCGTTCGGTGGATGAGATATCGTTGGCTGAACTCCGAGCGCTCGCTGGCGAGATGTTGCAGGCAGGGCATGATAACGAGTCCGGCGTTATGGCGATGGCGCGCGAGGTAGGTCTGCGAAAAGTCAGCGCCGTCAGCAGGACGCGTTTGGAGCAAGCGTGGTTAAGCGTGTTCGGTGGTGAGAATCCGAGCTAGTCGGCATGAGTAGAAGACGGTTGAAAGTGCCGACCTCCTTGCATCCGCGAACTGACATTGTGCTCCCCGTAAAGTCATTGGAGTGACTTGTCCGTTTCTATTTGCAGGAAACAAGATTGTCCCGATGCAAACGGCGGAGCGTCTGCCATAGCAAAGAATAAGAGGAGGGCCAGGAAATGGGGTGGAGCTTCAGAAGGCGGATAAAAATCGCGCCGGGTATCCGAATCAACCTGAGTAAGAGCGGGATAAGTACATCCATCGGCGGAAGAGGTTTTACTTACAATACTAGCGGACGTATCACCACCAGCATTCCGGGAACCGGAATCCGCTACACGCACAACCTGAACGCCCGCAGAACGGCAAGGCCGATGGGGGCAGCGGTTTCGGCTGCCGGGCGGATTGATTCGGCGAGCACGGAACGCCTTTCCAAACGGGAGCAGGCAACACGAGACTTCGTGCGACAAATTCAAGACCGCACTGCGACTGCTCTGCAGCAATACTTCAATTCCCACGGGGTGTACGTTCTCACGGAGGACCTCGCCGATGCTGTAACGCTCGAGGACCATCAGGAGTTTCTTGGAAGCCTTCAAAAGAGTTCGAGGCGACGACCAAGGCTGTCAGGCTTGCGGTAGACATCGGCTCAATTTCGCTCGCCGAGAAAGAAAAGGCGATGCTCGCGCTATATGAGATGGAAAGGAAGTGCGCGGAGCATCAAGGTGACCGTGGAGAGTTGCGCGAGGCCGCATCCACGCTTTCAAACTGGGTGCTCGCCTGGCCTAACCCTCCCTCGCTCGTTGCTCCATTTCTTCTCGGTCTCCTTGCGTGCTTTCTCCTGTTCATCAAAAATTTTCCATTCGGACTCGTCCTGCTGGCAGTCGCACTCGTGTACGGCAGCTACGCGTTAGTATCGTTCGGAAAGAAGAAGGTGTTGCTGACAGCTGAGATTTCAGACGCTGCTGCAAGGTTTGATTCGTTGCTAACAGCAGAACTCTCGCCACGTCCGGCCGTTCCCGATGAGAGTGGCAACGTGCGGCTGAGAGCGATGACTTTTGTAGCGCTCACGGCAGTGGTCGCAATAGCGGCGATTGTGTATCGACCGCGAGACATTCAGCAAGCGGTAGCGAATCGTTCGGAAAATGTGAACCAAGCCGAAAACGTTGCGTTGCCCGCTGCGCCCGCGAGTTCTTCACAAATGCGCCTGCCACAGGGTGATTTCGGATGGTTGGTAGGAAAGTACCCCTCTGACGTAGTCAAGAACCGGCGATTCAGAGCGGCGTTTAATCACGTTTCGCGCAACGAATGGAAAAAAATCACCGACCGCCTTGCTGTTACCGATGCTGCCGGAATTCAGTTGAGGGACGGTTACTACTTCGGTGCCGGTTGCAAGGCTCATCTTTGCGGCTCGGATATCGCGGCATTTGTCATCAATGAGGCTACAGGCAAGGGTGACGTGATTTATAAGGATACGGTCGACAATGCGTCTGGCGACGCCATGGCGAACGGTTTCGCCTGGAGCGATATGCCGATAGGTTCGACGCCCCTAGCGGATTGGGCGAAGTCCAATAACATGACGACAGAAGCATCGCCAACGTCGGCATTAGAGCCAACGACGGACACAACGCTTCAAACGAGCTTCGACTGCGCGAAGGCACGCTCCGACTCGGAGAAGCTCATCTGTCACGACCCTGAACTTGCGGCAGATGACGTGGAACTGTCAGCTATTCTTGCCAGAGCTAAAGCTGCCGTCGCAGACCAGACGGCATTACGAGAGCGTACCCGAAGAGAGTGGAACTTCCGCGAACAGAACTGCCATGACCGCGACTGCCTTGTCCGGTGGTATGCCGACCAGAAGACGGCGCTTACGCAGATTGCGCAGACCGGTGACGTAGCAGCAAACTAGTCGGTACTTCACCTGCGTACTCTGCGACACTCTGACCAAACCGAATTGATTGAGAAGTCCCTTAAGCGGCCGACTTAACCTGACGGGTGGAGCGACGAGCATCATCCCGACTTTCTGGGCCGAAGTTCGCCACCCCACGCGTACGCTGTTAGCAGAAAGCGGATTTGCGAATCGAGAGTTCATGATTTCCTTTTCTCAAGCCGTCAGCCTCAAAGAGATAGAGGCGGCCTATTCCGAGTTTCAGGTCGAGCAGGCACTGCGTCTACCTACGACACTGAAATTCGGTGGTGGCGCAGGAGTTCCCAGCTCTCTAATACAGCTGACCGCAGAATGGTCGCGAAACGTCGCACGACCTACACTTCGCTTGTACAGCAGACATGCCGACGAAGCCGCAGAGGCCCTGTCCAGGGAGCCGCATGGCATAGCGGCAGCGTATTTCGCGGATGCTATCCAGACGGCAGAAGGAGAACCGATGTCGACGCGTGCCGCGCTTGCTAACGCGGTCACGCGGATTGAAGCCATGCAGTCGAGCAGCTTCAGACAAACAATGCACGGGCGAGGGGTATTTCTCGGTTGCTTCTCACGTGCAAAGAACGAGTTTCTGATTCCCTTGTACTCACGAGCTGAGGTCGGCGCCGTACGCTCACGAGACGAGTTCGTTACGCTCACTTCTCGCATTATTGCGGCGTGCGCCCCATCGGCGGAGCAACAGATGTCCGAGACAAGGCGTATCTGGCTCGGAACGCTCGTCTATGAACTCTTTAAAAATACGGACGAGCACGCTACGACTGATGAGGATGGACGACCGTACCCGAAGAATCTCCGCGCGGTTATGGCGAAGTTCATCACTTACGACGCGAAAACTGCTGCTACTCATCTGGGCGAGGGCGACCCCAGACTTTCGTTTTACCTATTGCACAACATCGCCAACCGGCGGGCGTCGACGGGTTCTGACGAACGCTGGCAAAACCGACAATCGGCTCTGCTCGAGCTCACTGTGCTTGACACTGGTCCCGGGCTCGCGCGTCGTTGGCTTTCGCGTCACGGTCACTCGGGCGACAAAATGGAGCGCTTGTCGATTGCTGACGAGGTAGCCCTCGTCCAGAAGTGCTTTGAGCTTCATGCGTCGACCAAGACAACAGCAGGCAGCGGCGGAGGACTGTCGTACGTGCTCCAGACGCTGCAACGGCTTAATGCATACCTTCGATTGCGGACCGGTCGAGTTTGCCTCGTACAAGACTTCTCCGCTCCAAAGACAGAGGCATTGTTCACGCCAACCCACTGGCTCAAAGAGCAGCCAGAGTTACCAATGACGGCTGGCGCATGTTACTCGATTGTGGTGCCGCTCTCAAAGGTGCTGCTATGAAGGGGTATTTCGCATTCGATTGGACGTTTGCGGATGGCGGCCCAGCAAGAAATTTTCACCTCCTCTTTAAGCCGCCTGGGAAACTCAATGAGGCGAACCTCGCTGATGCAATCGAGGCTGGGCTGCAAGGTGTAAATCCGCCTGACGTGGTCGCAATCATATGCGAAACGGCTGATGCTGACCCAATCGTCGAGGCTTTTGCGGAGCGGCTTCTGACGCAAGCGGCGAACCGTGCATCAACCAAAGTCTGCATATGCGTTTGTTCATTTAAGCGCGATGGAGCTATCCGCCTACATAGTCAACTGCGGAATCCGGTCGGGAAACTTGAGGGCATCCTGCAAAACCAGTCAACAGCGATTCGAAACGCGGGGCTAAAGAAGCTCTTCGATGCTCGGCGTGTGTTCGTGGTGGCGCCTCCTGGGTTCACATTCGTCAAACCATCGCAAAAGCGGTCGACTCACTTCCTGCGAGCCGAGGAGGCTCTGACGGAGGTCGAGAGTGCGCAGCTCCTCGCCTTCGCATTGCTGGAGAAGTTGAAGAAGCGAGCGTTGGCGATTGGCGCACAGCTAGACGTTATATTCGTGGACACGATGGCCATTGCGTCCGTTGCCTATGCGCTTCGAGAAATCTATTGCTCGCTCTACGAGCTTCCACGCCCGCGCGTCGTAAGCTTCCATTCGCACGATGGCCTCGCTGAAATTGATGCCCCCTTGTACGGGACGTCGTTCACATTGATTTCAGCTTCGTCGTCGATGAATCTTGAGCAGGAGTGGAAAAAGAAGACGCGTTGTCATCCCGACGAAGTCGTCACGCTTCTAACGTTAGATTGTGCAGAGCATCATGAAGATGCCCTTTACGCGCTGGAAACGCCCGACGGTATCGACGATGGCCGGCAACAGCGCTACGGACAGCTGAAGGACCTATCAATCGTTGGCGAGCGATTTGCGCCGGAGGACCTCCTCCCAAAGTCGGTGCTCTTGAAGAAGGCTAAACACCGTGTCGAGTCGGTCGCACATTTCTGCAAAGCGTTTGCGAAGACCGGCCGGCTTGCGGTTCAGGCGCGAGGAAGTGTACCTACGGCGAAGGTCCGGCCCATCTTTCTTGACGGTCGTGGGCTATTGGAAAACGACGAGTTTGGAAGGTTTGCGGACAAAGTTCTGTGCCAGAAGACACCGGCGTCGGTCAAAACAATTGTCTACCAGAGCGATGCTGCCTCGCACGAAATCGCAAAGCTTTGTGCGAAGCGTTTGCAGGAGGTCATGAATCGGGCAGAGCCACTGCATTTGGTGTCGGATGTCGAAATCGAAGCGCAGACAAAGACGCCGGACTGCCTTGGGGCAATGCTCATCGTAGCTGCTGTGGTTGGGCGCGGTACCAAGCTTCTCTCAATCAGTCGCGATTTACGGGACATCCACTACGGCGCGAGGACATATCTCATCGGCGCTCAGATTGCCGAGACAGCCACGCAAGTGGATGCGCTTGCTCCCAATCTCAAGCACTCTGCGACCAATGCCGCCATCAATGTGGAACGCTTCATGGGCATCGCGATTGGGCCGGGGATTTCTGAGACTTTCGAGGCTGAGGCGGACGTGTTTAGGAATGTGCAGTTGGAGTTTGGAGCTTCATTTCAAAACAGGATAGGTAACCTTCGCGGTTCCGAGGGTGGCCTGGCAGGATACACGTTCATCGCGTCCGACGACGACCTCACTGAACGTCTGAAGCTTCGGGCGGATTTTGCGTACTGGACACCATTCTACAAGGAGGTCGATGAGACGAGTGCTGGTGTCCTCGCGACGGTCGGAGCGCTGCTCCAGAACGCCAGAGAGGGGAAGTTCGATGATGAAGCACACCGCCTCTCCACGGATGCATTTCAGCAGGTGATTTTACATCCGGAGAACTTCACTCGGTACAACGATGGTGCCGTCCAGGCGGCACTGCTTCGATGTGCTCGCGTCGGCGAGTTGGATTATTCGCGGGAGCGTAACTCTAGCCAGTTCATGCTGGACTTCCTGACGAATGTCCTCGAGCAACACGGGAGAAGACAAGGCGAAGCGGCTGGCGAGTTCGCGCTCGCGCTGTATACGGGCAGGTTGCGCCTTGACGGGCGCCATCTGGAGCAGTTTCGGGAGCGTGTGCGCCCGAAGCTGGCAGGCAATACATTCAGGTTGAGATTGCTGCGCGTCCTGCTTGGACTGGAGGACATGCCGAAGAACGCCAATATGCCGGATGAGTTCTAGCCTGACGCACCGATAGGACCCATAGATGCGGTGTATAGAGTCAAAGCGAAGAACCCCTCTGCTTGGTGTCCCCAACCCTTGGAGAGCAAGACTCAACGCGTCCTGACTTGCCTCGAGCAAGCGAACCGTACTCATCCTCAGATATTGCGGCATCTTTTGTAACGGCCGGTTGGCATCGGGCTATTGGTCAGATTCTTTAAGGTCCAGTGCTGAAACAATCCAGTCGCGTTCAAACGGAGTGAGTTCCGCAGAGCCAGACATTGCGAGTCCTGCGAGGCGGTCTGTGAGCGCTGCCTTGCTTTCCCCGACGTGGAATCGCTCCGATATCTGAATGGGTATCCCTTCCTCGTCGAGGTTCTTAAGTTCCTCCGCAAGAAACCACCGGCTCAACGCCTGCACAAAGAGGCTGTAGTCCGCGTGAAATCCCGCTGATTTCACGAAAGCGTCGACAAGCGAGAACCATTGCGGTAGACCATATTCGCATGCCCTGAGAAAACGAAAGACACTATCGTAGCTCTCTGCTGACCCCGTGTATTTCGCATCGTATTCATTTAAGAAGGTCTTCATCCCCTTGGATTTCCGCAATCCACCGATAAAGTACGTCAGCGATTTCGCTGTATAAGCCCCGAATTCACTGGCTGGTCGAACGGCGCAGATTACCTCGACAACAGCTTTGATTTCCGGGTAACGGGGCACGCCAGTCCATACGATGGCAGCACCACCATCAAGGGCGCTCTGAACTTTCGTCTTCAGTCGCTGCGCCGCATCAAGTCCCAGGGAGGCTGCCAAGCGCAGGTCGGGCCAGTCCAGAGCAAGTGAGTCCCGTACGGCTACGATTCGGCTATCGGCTGTGGTTTGAGTTGGAGGCTCGTCAAGTTGCACTACATAGTCCAGCGGAACGTCTTCTTCGTCGGCGAACAATGTTGGAGACACCTCCATCTCTTGGCGTGCCGGCGCTTCGTTAAACAAGAAGACTTTCCCAACATGATGTTGGCCCAGACGCCCTGCGCGACCTCTTATGTTCGAGTACGTGAAAAAGTCATATGGAGCTTTGTTGATGTTCTTGTCGTATATCAGGACCGTTTTCGCTGCGGTATTGACGCCCTCAATGAGGGTTGAGGTACAAAAAAGAACCGGCAAAGTACCTTTGTTGAATAGCCGCACCATCTGGGACGCAATCGCTCGCGGCAGCCGTCCATGATGAACGCCAAACCCGAAGCGTACCGTTTCGATGAGCGACCAATTTGCACCAACATTGTCCGAGAGCCACTGCGCAAAAGCATCAGCGTAGTCCGATACTGCCATCCCCTCCGCAGCCTTGCTCGCAATCTTGTTCGCACGGTCGGGTGACGAGACAAACACAAGCGCTGGCCAGTTGCTATCGTCGCCGATTTCCTCGAGGAGTCGCTCCTCTTTGTCCGCGATTTTGCGGAGGTCGTAGGTATCGACCGCAACTGTGGAAAATTTGGTCTTCAAAAACTCAAACTTCCATTTTGCACCTTCCGCGAATCGCACGCCGTCAATGTTTGGGCCGAGGAAAAAGAACTGGCGAGAGCGCTTCAAAAGCTTGTAAACGGCCGCATTCAGTGTGATGCTCCGGTCGTCTTTCCGGCCCGGGTCGAGCTTGTAAAACTCGTCTACAACGGTGAGGTCCAACTTGCCAAGGTCAGTCCGATGAATCAGACGCTCCTGAGTTCCGAGGAAGATTGTCGGTATATCGCCAGACGCCTCTTCGGAGGGATGCATGACGACAGAGAAGCGAGTTTCGAATCTTCGACGCAAGCGTCGCCGAAACTCATCGAGCAACGCGATAGTGGGGAGTACGATGGCGACGCGGGTGTATCGTCCGGAAGCGAGAAGCGCGTCAATGAGCAGGCTTTTCCCGAAACTCGTGGGTGCACTCAGAATTAGATTCCGTCCTGCAAGCAGTTCATTCAACGCGTCCACCTGTTCGCGGTGAAGAGTGATGCCGTCAAGCTCTGGTACGGTCACCGACTCTGCCAACAAGAGGTCGGGCTCCGACGCCACCGATTTGTCGATGTAGTTCCACAACCCAGACGCTCTGGCGAGCGCGCTGAACGGCTCCCGGTACGATGCCAGTTCCTCCCGGTCCTCTATGAGCTTCGCGAGCCTCGGAACGATATCCAGAGTGCTCGGGTCGTCGCTTTCTTCGCGTTGAATTGCGCTAGCCGCACCTCGCAGAATCTCGAAAACTACGCCTTTCAAATCGCTGCCGCGGAGCGATGAAATCTGATTCCATTGTTCGCCCGAGATTTGCATGACTAATCCTCGATGTTCAAGGATTTGAGTCGCTTGTCGAACGCCTTCGCGACTTTATCCTTCGACTCCAACGGAACATAGATGAGATGCATCTTGATTTTGCTCGGCAGAGCGGATTGGTCTAACCGGTCGCGTAATTCTGCCAATTCAGAATACACGCTCTCAATATATTCGGCAGTGTGATTTTTGTGCGTTTTCACTGCGTCGCTGTCGCATACGATACATACAGGAAACACCGCATTCTGAAATAGTGCATCAATTGAAGTCTGGCTCGCCAATAACTTCCGAATCTTCTCAGCATTGGGTAGCGACAGCGAAATTTGTGGGCCCAGTATGAACTTCTCTCGTTTTAAGAACCCCGCATCAATATGTTCCTTCACGGACTTGATTGCCGCGGAAATGGCCGAAGCCCCGCTCTTGTAGAACTTCGATTCGCCGAGCCAGATTTCAAACGTGCTGTCGTCAACGTATCTGACGTGCGCCATGTCGAAGGATTTGACAACATCGTTCGACGCCGTCTTGTAGAAGACTCGTGGAGCGAGTGGAATCGTCTTGAAGTAGTCGCGGCATATTGCGTGCAGCGTAATTTCGCCGAGCTCCCCGCGCTTGTTGTATTCCTTTGTGGAGTAGACCCGCGCCGCTGCTTCTTTCAGTCGAACATAGATGTTGCCGTGATTGACGTTCAGTTCGTCCTCTTTCAGGGCATAGTCGGGTAGCCATTCGATAATGTGGTCGGCGAGCGCAGAACATCGCCACTGACTTATCTCGAAGCCCGCGCAAAAGCTGTCGTGCTGCCATGGCGTAGCCTCAGAATGCAACTGAAGTAGCAGCCGCGCGGGAGTGTTGTCGTAGACGTTCATCATGCGGGCGTTTTGGCCGCGATAAACGCCTGACTGCTTACCCACGAATTTGCATGATTATTGCCGGGGAGATAATCGATGACTCGGTCTCTCAGGTTTGTCATTTTCGCCTCTGCTGCTCGGATGAGACTCCGCAGTTCTTGTGCGGTGTATGGTGCTAAATGCTATGTGTCGCTGATTGTCGGTCGTGATTCGCCGGAAATCAACAGGTGGCAAGAATCTTTTCGATGATACTTGCAGGATGGCTGCCGGCGTCGGAAGGGCGCGAGCGCTGAGTCTACAAAACATATGCCAATTGCATCATTCACGTCGATTAAGAGGGCTGCCTGGCGATACTGGGAACCGCTAGACTAGCTTCTCGATGGCCAAACCGGGGGGGACAAATGGAAACGCTCAAAGCATCCACGCAGTACGGGGATTGTGTTGGTACTGCGTCAGCGGATAGGTCCGATGCGAAGACGCTCAACGACCTTCTACTGAAGCGCGGGCTGAGCAAGGAGGATAAGTTCCTCGTGAGAGCGAAGCTCTGGGTCGGAGAGCGTGAGAAGGCGAAGTTCGGTAAAAATGGGGAATTTCCGGCGCGGGTAGCAGATTGCCAACACGGGAGTTAGGCCTTTCGCGCTGCAGGTGAGTCGCCGCTCGGGTCTTGTGGCGCCCTCTTGCTTGACTGGACGGTGACTCCTAGGAGCTGGCGCGTCGCGAAGGCGAAATCGCGGTGCAGTGCGCAAAAAAGGGGCGCTGGAAAATGTTCCAGCGCCCTTGGGACGTTAATTCTGGTTACCGCTTGCCAGTTAAGGCTGAGCGGTCGGGAAGAGCCACGTAACCGAAACTAAATCGAGACTTCGTAACCGAAATTAATGCACCTCAGCACACGCAGCCGCCTCCATCGCGTCGCCAACTCCACCGTCACCGACTTCGCCAGATTTCACGTTTTGCCGACATCGAACTGCAAGGCACCGGGGGGAGTCGCTGACTCACCCGTAAATCCAAGCTATCAATGCAAAGAGCCCCATAAGCTTCTCACCTTATGGGTCCGCTTTTCTCAGGTTATGAGGCTATCTACAAGCAGGGTTCGACGGCGGGGGCAATGCGTGTTCAATTTGAGTCCTTAGTGGGCGGTTATTTCTCGTCTCGACGAACCAACAGCGACCTCAACACTGTGGCCGTAGTTCCTGCAGTTGTGACGTCAGTCAGGTGCCGTCATGTGAGCTATCAGAATGCACCCGCCAATAAGTATCTCGGTCGATAGTCGATACTTCCCAAATCTCACCTTATGCCTCCCGCTACACAGCACTCGTGACCGTCGTCGGCGTCGTCGTTGACCTCCCTGGCGCAGGAAGGCCCGATATGCCGGATACAGTGCAGACGCTTACTATGGAGAATCGTTGCTGGCAGCAAGGGGGTGCGTAACATAGGTTGGCCAACGGTTTGCCGCCAGCCGGCAGCCAGGGTGCTCATGTTCGGCGCCCGGATTGGAAACAGGCATTGCAACGGGCGGGTAGCCACGATGGTGATGTTCTGCGATGCCGCGACCCCGGAGATTGGCTGCTTCTGATTTTCGGTTGAGTACCGCGGGTAGTTAGTCGATACCTGTCCAGTTAGTCTGACCGCCGTTCGCGCTGCGCGGAGTCTATACGCAATCGGGGCGCAGATGGCTTGACCTTTGAGTCAGTCGGGCTGAGCATCATGCGGTTACAACGGTGCGGGCAAATCGGGTTGTGCTGGCGCCTCGGCAAAAGCACGCCGCGCCAGGAACACCGAATGTCCCATGCTTTTTGGCTGGGTTGCTCTTCCCTCTGTTCCGTCAGTCAAAACAACGAGCCGACAGTGATTCATACAAATATGCGAGTTTGGACCTGGCGCAACTTATTGAATGTTTCTACACTTCAGCAACTCGTCCCGCCGAAGCTCCCCGTACCCGCGGAGGGGCTGTCAAAGCCGACTGATGTATCATGCGCGTCGCCCGCATGACGCCTCCGGTTAAAGGGCTTCAGCAGCAAAAGACAAGCACCAGACGACCATGCAGACAATGTACGCCTACATCGCGGGTGAAACTCGCGAACTGACCCTACCGCCTGTCACCGATGAAGTGCTACCCGGCATTCAGTGGGGCGCGTTCGACGAGCTGATGACCCCGGCGTATTGGCGAGGGCAGGCATGGCAGCACACGGAAATCGGAACGTTCCGCGATTTCCGTCTTGGCAGGTCTCTGATTGAGGAAGTCGCCGCGTGCCTGCTTGGAGGCTGGGGCATGCCGGCGGAACTAGCACTGGCCGCCTACGCTCGTGTGCGTGAACGCGAACTGTTGCGCCCCGGCGTGAGTGCAATTGAGCTGGAGGAAGCGTTGGCCGAGCCTTTCATTTTCCAGGGGCGCGCGCGCAAATACCGGTTCGCCAGACAGAAAGCCCGCTATCTGAGCGGCTGCCTCACGCGACTGTCCGGGTTCACGCCGTCTGAAGACGACATCGCCTTCAGGGACAGTCTGAACGAGCTGCCGGGTATCGGACTGAAGACTGCGTCGTGGATTGTTCGCAACATGCGTCCGCTTAGTGAGGTCGCGATTATCGACATCCATATCCTACGGGTGGGACGACACTTGGGGCTCTTCCCGGAAGACTGGGAGCCCGACACACACTACCGGAAGCTTGAGGCACGCTTCGTCAGCTTTGCGCGCGCCATTCAAGTGTCCGCGGCAACGCTAGATGGCCTGATGTGGGACCACATGCGGCGCCTTTCGCCAATTCTGAGAAAGGACCGCGCCGGAGCTGATGAGCAGCTTGAACTCTTCGCCGGGCACGCCAGCGTCCATTAGGAACTGCTGCCGACGCTCTGTGCAGGCACCCCCACGACCGCCGACCCGACGGCCAGCAGCTGCCCGCTTGACGGTAACACTGAGACCACGTCGTTGCCAAGGATGCCGAGCGGACAGAAGCCGAGCCCAAAAAGTTCAGCCGTTAGCGCGAGGGTCTGGAGCATTGCGCCTGCGTCTCGCCAGACCAGCGATTCGCTGTTGACGTAGGCGGCCTCGGGTCTTGCCATATCAGCGACCAGAACGAGGAAAGTGCCATTAGCGTCTGGCAGCACGCGCCTGCACCTGGACACCCAGGCGTCGCGTGCGTCCTCGGGAAAGACGAGTTGCTCGAGCGCGAACGCATCAGTGTCGAGTCTCAGCACGCGCGAGTCAGTAAAGAGCATCACCGAAATCGGGTGCAACGCTCCTGCTGAGAGAGACGGGCGTTGACTTCGATTGAGCGCGTCGCCTTCCTTCCGGAACCGGGCTGACAGCGCGAAGTGCAGGGCACTGAGGATTGTATCGAGCGACGCATAACCTAGCTGACGCGTCGAGCGCCGTCCTTCAAAGACTTCAAGAAAAGACTTTTCTGGCGGGGACTGAAGTGTCTTGAACGATTCCCTGTGTTCGACGGGCCACCGGTACGCTACACACGCGCCGTCATCCGACCTCGGCACAGGGTCATCAATACGGGTCAAGCCCAAGCTCCTGGAGGGTTTCGTAATGCTTCCGGCAGCCGCGACACAACCCGCATGCCTCATTCGCCACATGGCACGAGTGTGCCCACGCTAGTACGTCAGGCGGGACGGTTGAAGTCTTGATGAGTTCGGCAGCACTGAGCGAGATAGCAGGTGCCTCCAGTCGGATTGCACCTTCCTGGCAGACAAGAAGCCGGTCCATCGCCTCGATGAAATGAGGTGTTCCATCTGCATGCGCGCCATCGGTACGCAACGTGCCAATCATCAGCGTGCTGACGTTCAAAGCGACCATCTTCATCGCCGCGAGCGTGACGAGCATCTGGTTGCGAAAAGGCCACCATTCGGAAACCGGAGCGAGCGTCGCCGGCGCTATTCCGGCCATGTCTCCGCTGCCGAGTGCGCTCAGGTCAGCGGTAATCACATGGTGCTCGATACCGAGCGTATCGCACACAGCCGCCGCCGCGCGTGTTTCAGCGTCCGCCGCACGCTGACCGTATGCAATTGTGACTCCTATGTCCGGACGCTTCCAGTACGCAATTGCAATGGAGTCCATCCCTCCGGAAAGCAGCAGTGCCGTTCTCATGCTTTCCACGCCGTGTAATGCAGTGCGGTGACGAAATCCGTGAACACCTGGCTGCCGGTGCCGACAATCATCTTGAGATTTTCTTCAGCTACCGACTGTGCCAGGGCGTAGACAGGCACCCCGAGGGAGCTCGCATAACCAACCTCAAACACGGTACCCGTATCCACACCATCCAGGATTGCAAACACCCTGTCACACGACTTGAGAGCGTCAATGTCGGCCGGCCCAATGTCATGAGCGCGACCAGGACCCACGTCGTGAACCGGAGAGAAGACTTCGAGACCGAGTTCGGTCAGGCAACGACGGGCTTCATCGACCAGCCAGCGCTGTCCCAGATTGAAGAAAGGACTTGCGAGATAGACTCTGCCAGGGACCGTCGAAGCAGGCACGAGTTGCGCCTGCAACAGGCTATCCGGCAACGGGGACGGCAGCCCCATTGTTTCCGCGTAACTGGACACTGCCCGCGACGCAAGCTCGGCTGCTCGCTCCGGGCTCTCACGATGCACAGCCCACCTTGCCGCAAAAATGGCCGCAAACACATCGCCGGAACCAATGGTCCAAACCCCATTGCTTCGATAGGCCGGAATGTGAGACTGACCCTCCCGGGTTATCACATAGGCACCGGCTGGCCCGGACTTGACGACAACGACTTCGGCTCCCTTCTCAATGAGCTTTTGTGCAGCCACCGTCGGTTCATCACCACCAGTCATGGCCAGGATTTCGCTGCGATTGGCAACGACCGCGAGATGTGCGGCCTTACTGCCGTTCTGTTCGAATGGTTCGGGACTGAATGCCGACTGCGGGTCGTAGACGCACCATTCGGAGTCAACTTTCCCGCAACCTTCCAGCATCCCGAAGCGTAAGACCGCCTCGGCCGATACCGCTATCGGGGGCCGACGATGAATACGGGCAAGCGGTGGACGAATCACCGGGCTCGACATGCAATGCACGTATTCGAAGGAAAGAGCATCCTTCGTTTCCGCAGTCACCACATCAAAACCATAATTACTGGCGTAGGGTTTGAACGCGACGCCCACGTCCTCTCGAACATACGTGTGCAGCGTTACCCGTTCGACATGGCTCCTGAGCGCTGCCGCCGCCCGACCACCGGAGCCGTAAATGTGGTCCCACTCGGGCCAGATGCACCTTTCGTGGTAGACCCCGCCAACGATGGCAATTTCGCTCATTTGGGGCGTACCAATACCTGACAGGTGCCGCCCTGAATGCCAATTACCTCAGCGACGTACTGTCGGCCATTGAGCATGCACTGGATGAACTGCAGCATGGAGGGCCCCGTAATCGACCCGACGATACTTCCATTCGCTTGTGCTACGAGCCGCTGCGGTGGGCCCGCTTCATAAACCACATCAAGTAAATCGCCACCCCGGACGGCCGTGAGTATTGCTCGATTCACTGAATTGAGGGTAGTCCTTTCACTGATAGCGCATGGGTCCACCGGCACTCCGGCACCGCCACCATCGCCTGCTCCCTTTTTCACCGGCTCCTGAACCGGTGCCTTCTGTACCGGCCGCCAATCCCCACCGCCCCCGCCGCTTCCTGACATTCCGCCCCCTCTCTCAATGGGATAAGCTTCTGGACTATCGACGTACGTTTACCCGTACGTTCATTGCGGTGAATTACTTATTCAAGTCGTGCATCGAGTGTACTTCATTTCATATTGCTCGAAAGTATCTAAACCAGGCAGAATGGAGGAAACCTTCTTTAAAACAAGTCTAGCCTGAGAAACTCTATTTAGCCCGGATTCGCGCATCAGCGTGTGACATACTGCACGCGCACATACTAGTCATGGCTCCTCCCACAAGTTTCTCAACTGCTGCGCCGCGTGCCCGTGGATGGAGAAATTTAACCGTCAAAGTGAAGTGCATTGCGAGGCAAAGTAGAATCATCCTGCTCCCTTCCAGGCCGACGGGCCGAACGCCGGGTACCTTCCCCGGCTGGCGGGGGCTCCCATCCCTGAAGGTTGGCGCGTGAAGGGCGCACATGGCAAACGAGATTGTCCTGTCGGCAGCCACCGAATACGTTGCGACTGCCGACATTCCAGAACTCATCGCGCAAGCCCTGCATCCCGATACGGCAGGACAGCAGTTGACAGTGTCGTACTTCATCAAGTTCGCAGGGCCAGGCTCAACCGGTGAAACTGCCAGGTGGAACGGCTGGCCGATTGATGACGACGACAGGAAGGTGCTGGACCGCATATGGGCCGATATGCCCCGCCTGCCTGACCATCCCACTTCAGATGAGGTTCAACCCTATCTGGAAATGGCGAACAACGCGGAACTTGACTGGATTCTGGATGTTTGCTGGAACAACCCAGAATTAACCTCGACCATTCTTCGCTTCGATGCCGAACGAGAGCATCGGAAAGCCATCGTGTCTGCTGTTCGCAATGGTGCTCTGAAGGTGGTCGCACCTCACACGCGTTTACCTACCGATGAGTATCAGCCGAACTCCCAGGTATCAGTCGAGGAGCTAACCCGATACGTGGCGCAATTCACGATTGCTGTACGAACGACCTCTAACCGAGATATGGCGTCTGCCGCGCCGCAACTGGCCAGGAGGCAACAGACGGAACAGGAAAGCCCGTTTGTCTTTCCGCCAAAGCTCCTCAAGCTGTCGTTGTGGGACTTAGCCTGCCTCCACACCGGACAGAACGCCACTGACGACAGGCCAACCAACGAGACGCGCCATAAGCTCGCTGAACTCGTTCAGTCTGTGTATGGCCGCAGACTATGGGTGGAATGGCCACCAGGCACGGATTTCGACTTTGTGTCCGGTTTTGTGCCTACCGCAGCCAATGCTCGAGTCGACACCGATTGGCGCGAGCTCGACCGAATAACCGTTCGACGCGAGGATTGGGAACGATACGAAGACGAAATGCAGCGGGAACTAGCCCAGAGGTCGGAGTTGATACAGGAGCAGGTTACGCTCTGGGAGCGCCGCCAGCCTGCGAACCTGTTCGCCGGCGACGGATTCAGCGAAGAGTTGCTTCAACTGACGACTCTCAGCAAGTATCTGGAGTTCGAGACGTGGACGCCGGAAACCGCTGCGCTTCTGGTTTCCGGTATCCAGGCACATATCCCCTGCGACGAGATACCTTCGAAAGGAGCAATGGGCCTGGATAACTGTTTCATTATCGGCACTCAAGACCCGTTCCATCAGGCACGATGGGTTCTGGAACTCTGGCGCAGTCGCGAGAATCCGCCGATAAGAGTGCGGCCCATGGATTTCATTGCGTGGTGCAAGACCAAAAATATCGACACTTCGTGGCTCAGGGCGGTCGAGGAAAACGTCAGAAACGTCAAGGCGAACGTAGCCTATGGCACTCCAACAACAAATGCTTTTTCCGCAGATGACCGTCGGCGGTTTCTGGATGCTCAATATTGGAATGAGCAAGAGTTGTTGGCGCTTTGCTTGGGTGTGCCCAAATACGCCGACGTCGACGATATCGCGCCCGAAGCCGAACGCGAGGACACTCGAACTCGAATCAGCGCTGCGATTCAGTCCGGCCAGCTCCCTGCGGAGCGAAACCCGAGCGCTGGTTATGGAGAGGCGGTCTACGGTGGCATCTGGCGTATCGAACCTGCCCGTGCTGTGCGATGGGCACTCGGCAACTTCGACAGGCTTCCTGATTGGCTTACCGATAGCCAATTGCAACAAATCTTCGCGATGCAAGAGGCCGAAAAGCAGGCCGCAGGCCGCTACACTCTCCGCGAAGCAGCGAAAGCGATTGCCGGAACTGGCGAACGATTCGAGGCGTTGGAAGCGAAATTGTGTGGGGCTGCCGAACGTCGAGAGCTTCCTGTGCACGGTCCAGGCGAGCGGGCACGGTATGAATACACGAACGGCAGGTGCGCTCGCCCGTTTTATGAGGAAGCTCATTGGGACGACCTGAACACATGGCTCGAGAAGAACGAGCCGCGCATCATGTTTCGATTCCCTTCGCCCGCAGCCAGGAAAGCCACGCCGACTGCAGCCTCGATTCAAGAGACACCAGAACAATATCGGCAGCGCGCTATTGCGGTACTCGATAAGCACAACGGAAACAAGACAAAAGCGGGAGAAGAGCTGGGCATTTCGCGCCAGCGTGTCGGTCAACTGGTAAAGGAAAAATCGCAGGCAGGACGCGCGGCGACCAACCCGAACGACCCCTTTAACAGGACCACGCTACCTCGTAAAAAGCGGACATAGAGTTACCGCACCCCCCTTGCGTTCGCACCGCGAGGCCTTGCGCAATCACTGGCGGAGCCTTATGCCATATGGGCTTGCTGGAACCGCTTGTCGCAAGTGGTGCTTGCGCACCGATTCTTCGCATCGTCAATCAACGAACCGCACTTTGCGGAAAGGAACGAGACGATGCAACCCACCCAGTTTGAACTACTAGCACGGCCCGCCTTCAGGCCCACCTGGCCCGCCAGCAACACGTTACCGGCTGAGGCACTGGCGAGGCTACTGACCGGCGAGCGCCTGACCCAACCCGCGTTCGGCACGAACCGGTGGCGCCTCGCCGCATACATCAAGCAACTGAAGTACCTCGGCTGGCCGGTGGAAGCTACCTTGGTTCGTTATCCCGAGCGCGCCTACCCAATTGCGCAGTACTGGCTCCCCAACGACATCATCATGAAGGTTCGTGCGTTGCGGAGTGCCGCATGACGAACGCGTTCGACGAGGTGGAGTGACAGACGGTGACGCGGCACCGGGTCAAGGGAACCAGCGCCGACTGAGGTCGGCGCCGAAGCTAGGCACGGATGCCCACCTACAACAGGCGAGTCTGGCACCAAAAATCTGGCGATAGGTGGGGGGTGAATTTGGCCTGAAAAGTTGGTGTCCCAAGCACATCAACTAGAAGCGTTTCCGCCTTATGCCACGGTGATTAGCGAGGAGACCCACCCCCCTCGCGAAACGGTTTTAACCCCCAGACGAGAAACGTTTCTTTTTCTCAAGGACACAAAAGCCCCCACCAGCCCTCTTCATCACTCCACCGTCACCGACTTCGCCAGATTCCGCGGCTTGTCCACATCCGTACCACGCGCACACGCCGTGTGATACGCCAGCAACTGCAGCGGCACCACGTGCAGGATCGGCGACAGCAAGCCGTAATGCTCCGGCATCCGGATCACATGCAGGCCTTCGTCGTTGACGATCTTCGTATCCGCATCCGCGAACACGTACAACTGACCGCCGCGCGCGCGCACTTCCTGGATATTCGACTTCAGCTTCTCGAGCAATGCGTCGTTCGGCGCCACCGTCACCACCGGCATGGCTTCGGTCACGAGCGCCAGCGGCCCATGCTTCAGTTCGCCCGCCGGATAAGCCTCAGCGTGGATGTACGAAATTTCCTTGAGCTTCAAGGCGCCTTCCAGCGCGATGGGGTAATGCAAACCGCGCCCGAGGAACAGCGCGTTTTCCTTGCGTGAAAACTCTTCGGACCACGCAATGATCTGCGGCTCCAGCGCCAGCACGCTATTGAGCGCCGCCGGCAAGTGGCGCAACTGCCTGATGTAATCCGCTTCCTGCGTCGCGCTCACGTGGCCGCGCAGTTTGCCGAGCGTCGCCGCGAGCGTGAACAGCGCGACCAGTTGCGTCGTAAACGCCTTGGTCGACGCCACGCCGATTTCGGTGCCCGCGTGCGTCAGGAACGACAACGCCGTCTGCCGCACCATCGCGCTCGTACCGACGTTGCAGATGGCCAGAGTATGCTGATGCCCCAGCGATTGCGCGTGCTTCAACGCCGCCAGCGTGTCGGCCGTCTCGCCCGACTGAGAGATCACCACCACCAGCGCCTTCGGATTCGGCACGGACTCGCGGTAGCGATACTCGCTGGCAATCTCGACCTGGGTCGGAATTTTGGCAATCGATTCGAGCCAATACTTCGCCGTCAGTCCGGAGTAATAGCTCGTGCCGCAAGCGAGAATCAGCAGGCTGTCGATGCCGGCAAACACCTTGTCGGCACCTTCACCGAACAGCGCGGCGTCGAATCTTTCGGCTTGCGGAATCGTGTCGCTGATCGCGCGCGGCTGCTCGAAAATTTCCTTCTGCATGAAGTGACGATACGGTCCCAGTTCGACCGCCCCCCCATACGCCGCCACGTGACGCACTTCGCGCCTGGCCGCGCGGCCTTCGCGGTCGGCGACGCGCACACCTTCCAGCGTCAGCTCGCACACATCCCCTTCTTCGAGGAAGATGAAGCGTTCGGTGCTGCCCGCCAGCGCCAGTGCGTCCGAAGCCAGGAAGTTTTCACCGCTGCCGAGGCCGACCACCAGCGGCGAACCTTGCCGCGCGCCCACCACCGTATGCGGCTGGTCCTTATGCAACACGGCAATCGCATACGCACCGTGCAGTTGCTGAACCGCGGCCCGCACCGCCGCGAACAGGTCGCCTTGATACAGGCTATGCACCAGGTGCGCGATCACTTCCGTATCGGTCTGCGAGACGAACTCGTAGCCCTTGCCACGCAGCATTTCGCGCAGCGATTCGTAATTTTCGATGATGCCGTTGTGAACCAGCGCCAGCGCATTGCTCGAGAAGATGGGGTGGGCGTTGTCCGTGACCGGCGCGCCGTGCGTCGCCCAGCGCGTGTGGGCAATCCCCGTCACGCCTTCGAGACGGGTTTCGCGCACCTGGTCGTCCAGATCCGCCACCCGCGCCACGCTGCGCGCGCGCCGCGGTTCGCCGTTGGCCAGCACGGCCACGCCGCATGAATCGTAGCCGCGATATTCGAGGCGACGCAGTCCTTCGACCAGGACGGAAACGATATTACGTTGCGCTACCGCGCCAACAATGCCGCACATAGAGATGGGTCCTTAGCAGGGGTTTGGTTTCAGGGCGCGCATGGGCCGCGCGCCGGTTGCCCTTCAGCTTTTTTTCCTGGCCGGCCGAACGAAGCCCGTCTTGCTCGTCTGGGTCTTGTCGTTCAGCACGAGCACGTTATCCGCGACGTCTTTCCAGACCGTCGTGCCCGCGGCAATCGTCACGCCGCGCCCGACGCGCACCGGCGCGACGAACTGCGTGTCCGAGCCGACAAACACATCGTCTTCGATGACCGTGCGGTGCTTGTTCGCGCCGTCGTAATTACAGGTGATGGTGCCCGCGCCGATGTTCACCCGCGCGCCGATATCCGCGTCGCCGATGTAGGTGAGATGGCCCGCCTTCGAGCCATGGCCGAGCACGGCATTCTTCACTTCGACGAAATTGCCGACATGCGACTCGTCCTGCAGCGACGCGCCGGGACGCAGCCGCGCATAGGGACCAAGCCCCACGTTCGCGCCGATCTCGGCGCCTTCGATATGGGTGAACGCCTCCACACGCGAACCCGCGCCAATCTTCGCATCGCGGATCACGCAGTTCGGTCCGATGCTCACGTTATCGGCAAGCGTCACGTGGCCTTCGAACACGCAGTTCACGTCGATCGAGACGTCGCGCCCGCATTCGAGCGTGCCGCGCACGTCGATACGCGCCGGATCGGCCAGCGTCACGCCTTCCACCAGCAGCGCCTCGGCGACATTGTGCTGGTGAATCCGTTCCAGTTCGGCCAGTTGCTGCTTGCTGTTGACGCCGAGTGTTTCCCACTCTTCGTCCGGTTGCGCCGAAACCACTTCGAAACCGGCTTCGATGGCGCGTTCGACCACGTCGGTCAAGTAGAACTCGCCTTGCGCGTTGTCGTTCTTCAGCGAGGCGAGCCACATGCCGAGTTGAGCCGTGGGCGTCACGACGATGCCGGTGTTGATCTCGGCAATGCGCAACTGCTCCGGCGTGGCGTCTTTCTGCTCGACGATGCGTACCACGCAGCCGGTCTGATCGCGCACGATGCGCCCATAGCCCGACGGATCGTCGAGCGTCACGGTAAGGATGCCGTAACAACCTTCCGCGGCGCTGTCGACCAGACGCCTGAGCGTGCTGGCGCGCGTGAGCGGCACGTCGCCGTACAGCACCAGCGTAGGCACCGTGGGATCGAGCAACGGCAAAGCCTGCTGCACCGCATGCCCCGTGCCGAGCTGCTGCTCCTGCGTGGCGAACAGCACATCGGGCGCGGCCACCGCCGCGCGCACGGCTTCGCCGCCGTGGCCCACCACCACCACGAGACGGGTTGGATCGAGCGTGCGAGCGGTCTGGATGACGTGAGACAGGAGCGGCCGGCCAGCCACGGGATGCAGCACCTTGGGCAGCGCGGAACGCATGCGCTTACCGGTGCCTGCCGCCAAAATAACGATGTTCATGGCGTCGGCGAAAAGACGAGTTTGGAGCCGATAATTCTAACATGCGCCTCATCCCGGAAAAGCGGCCGTGCGGGCGCGTGTCGCCGGCGCAGAACCCCGTAGTCACAGGGTTTGCGCGCGGATGCTCAAGAAAAACATTGAAATTTGTCCGGCTTCACAGATCGTCGAACTGCACGATCGAAATCGGCTTCGAACCGTTGAGCGTCAGGCCCTCGCTGGAATCGGTCGAGCACGGTTCTTCGTCGAAGGCGATATCGCCTTGCGGATCGGCCTCGCCCGTCGCGCGCAAACCGGCGAACGGGAACAGCTTGTGATCCATCAGATGCGACGGCACGATATTCGACAGCGCGTTGAACATGTTCTCGACGCGGCCCGGGAAACGCTTGTCCCAGTCGCGGATCAGCGCCTTCATTTCCGCGCGCTTCAGATTGGGCTGGCTGCCGCACAGGTTGCACGGAATGATCGGAAATTCGCGTAACTCCGCGTATTTTTCCAGATCGGTTTCCTTCACATAAGCGAGCGGCCGGATCACGATGTTCTTGCCGTCATCCGATTGCAGCTTGGGCGGCATGCCCTTCAGCTTGCCGCCGTAGAACAGGTTCAGCAGCAGTGTCTGCAGGATGTCGTCACGGTGATGGCCAAGCGCGATCTTGGTCGCGCCGAGTTCGCCCGCCACCCGGTACAGGATGCCGCGCCGCAGCCGCGAACACAGCGAGCAGGTGGTCTTGCCCTCCGGCACCAGCCGCTTGACGATGCTGTAGGTGTCCTGATTCTCGATGTGAAACGGGATATCCAGCTGCTTCAGGTATTCCGGCAGCACGTGCTCCGGAAAGCCCGGCTGCTTCTGGTCGAGATTTACCGCGACGATGTCGAAGTGAATCGGCGCGCGTTCGCGCAGGCGCATCAGCACGTCGAGCATGGCGTAGCTGTCCTTGCCGCCGGACAGGCACACCATCACCTTGTCGCCTTCCTCGATCATGTTGAAATCGCCAATCGCCTGGCCGACGAGGCGCGCCAGCCGCTTGAACAGCTTGTTGTTCTCGTATGCCTCTTTCTGCTCGCGGCGCGTGAGCGCGGGCTTGGCAGGGCGTTCGGCGGCGGCTGCCGCCGGTGCTCCTGCGATCGCAGCCGCAGGTGCTGCTTTCACCGCCGTTGCCGCGCTGTCCGCCGCGCCCGCCTGGTCGGCCATGGCAGCCTGCTGGGCCTCGGCGCTCAGAATCTCCGGTGCGTTCATGGCTCAATCCTCCTTGATGCGGAAGACTTCGACGCCGACCGCATCGCAGTCCGGGTACACGTCCGGCTTTTCCGTCGACACGCGCGCCGCGCGCACGTTCGGATGCGCCAGCAAGGCCGTCAACAGGTCGTCGCAGAGCGTTTCCTGCAGATGGATGTGGCCGCGCTCGACACGGCGCGCAATGGTGGCGCGCATGAAGTCGTAGTCGACCACTTCGCGCAGCTTGTCTTCGACGGGCGTCGAGAGCGCGAGCGGCACATACAGTTCGACGTTGATCACGACGCGCTGCTCGCCGCGCTTTTCGAAGTCGTGCACGCCGATGTTGATGTGCACTTCGTAGTTGCGCAGAAAAAGCCGGCGGCAATCGGCTAGCCGGGGGTGCGAAAGAGCGGCAAACATGGTCGTTCCAGTCAAAAAAGGCGTGCGAGGCACGCAAGGGGGCGCTTCAACGCCAGGCAACGGCCCTCAACCGCCAGGCCGCGCGCATTGACATACATTCAGGCGCCCGTCAAAAACATCACGTCGCGCGGCGACGGCACCAGGTGCTGTCCGCCGTCGACCACTAGCGTCGTGCCTGTCACGCCCATCGCCTCGGCCAGATAAAGCGCGGCGGCGACGATGTCCTCGGGCCGCGACGCGCGTCCGAGCGGCGTGACGCGATGCGCCTCGGCGAAGCCTTGCGGCGTCTGATTGCCCGATTGCAGCGTCAGACCGGGCGCGAGGCCCACCACGCGCAGCTTCGGCGCCAGCGCCTGGGCGAGCGCGACGGTGGCTGTCTGCAACGCCGCCTTGGACAGCGTGTAGGACAGGTAATCCGGATTCATGTTGTACAGCTTCTGGTCCAGCAGGTTGATGACCACGGCACGCAGCGATTCGTCGCTGCGCGCGGCCTCGGGCGTGGCCTCATATAGCATACGCGCCAGCACCAGCGGCGCGCCGACGTTCGTGGCCATATGACTCAACAGATGCCCGTAGCCGGCGTTCTGTGCCGTATCTTCGTCGAACTGGGACGCATTGTTGACGATACACACCGGCCGGCCCAAGGCCGCCATGCACTCCGGCACGAGCCGGGCCACCTCGGCCTCGACGGCCAGATCCGCCCGCAGCGCGACCGCCCGGCGGCCGAGCGCGACGATTTCCTCGACCACCCCGTCCGCTTCCCGCTTCGATTTCCCGTAATGGACGGCGACGTCCCAGCCCCGACTGGCAAAGCCGAGCGCGAGGGCGCGGCCGATCCGCCGGGCAGCGCCGGTAATCAGGACGACGCGCGGCACAGCGCCCGCATGGACGTGGACGTGGACGGCGGAAGTATCGGAGGGGACGGTCATTTACAATACGCGGATGAATCCGAAAGCGCACCAACCCGACAGTTTACCTGCTCCCGGCCCGACCGCGCTTGCGCAGTCTGAAACGCTGGCCGCGCAGATCCGTGCGGAGATCGCCGAAGCGGGCGGCTGGCTGCCGTTCGACCGCTATATGGAGCGTGCCCTGTACGCGCCCGGACTGGGCTATTACGGCGGCGGATCGGTGAAATTCGGCCGCCGGCCGGAAGACGGCAGCGACTTCGTGACGGCGCCGGAACTCTCGCCGCTGTTCGCCGCGACGCTGGCGCGCCCGGTCGCGCAGGCGCTGGAAGCGAGCGGCACGCGCAACCTGATGGAATTCGGCGCCGGCACGGGCAAACTCGCCGCGGGCCTGCTGAAGGCGCTCGACGCGCTGGGCGCGCAGTTCGACACCTACTCGATCGTGGATCTGTCAGGCGAACTGCGCGAACGCCAGCGCGCGACCCTCGAAGCCGACGTACCGGCGCTGGCCGCCCGCGTCCGCTGGCTGGACGCCCTGCCCGAGCAGTTCGAAGGCGTGCTGATCGGCAACGAGGTGCTGGACGCGATGCCGGTGCGGCTCTTCGCGCATACCGGCGCCATCTGGCACGAGCGCGGTGTAATCGTGCGCGACGGCGGCGAATTCGATTTCGAAGATCGTCCGGTGACGCGCGCAGAAGACGCGGAGTTTCTACAGGAAATCGAAGCAGAAGGCGACTACGTCACGGAGACGCACGACGCCGCGCGGGCCTTCGCGCGCACCATCTGCACGATGCTGACGCGGGGCGCGGCGCTTTTGATCGACTATGGATTTCCGCGCCACGAGTACTACCACGCGCAACGCGCGGGGGGCACGTTGATGTGCCATTACCGGCACCGGGCGCATAGCGATCCGTTCGTTTATCCGGGCTTGCAGGACATCACGGCGCACGTGGAATTCACGGGCATTGCCGAGGCGGGCGTGGAAACGGGCGCAGATTTGCTGGGATATACGTCGCAGGCGCGCTTTCTGTTGAACGCGGGCATCACCGAGGTATTGGGCGAAATCGACCCCACGGACACGAAGCGATTTTTGCCGGCGGCCAATTCGGTGCAGAAGTTATTGTCCGAGGCGGAAATGGGCGAGCTGTTCAAGGTCATTGCGTTTTCGCGCGGCATCGAGGAGACGCTTGATGCATTTGCGAGTGGAGATCGGACGCACAGTCTTTGAAGGTGTGCGTGCGTCGATTTTCATTTCCGTTAGGGTTCATTTCCGATAGAGGCTTGCGATGATCCGGTGGTTGTTGACGACGTTTATCGCTGTGGCCATTTTGTCGTCCTGCTGGCCCTGGCTTCGCAAGATTGGGATTGGGCGGATGCCCGGCGATGTGACACTGCGGATGTTTGGGAAGGAGTATCCGTTTCCGTTTATGTCGACGTTGGTGTTGTCGATGGTTTTGTCGGTTTTGGCGAAAGTACTGTAGCGGTTTTTTTTGTTTGTCTGACTGACGGTTTTTTTTTGCCTGCGGCGGGTTGGTTTTTTGGTTATCGCTTCTTATGGTTTTGGCCTTTCCTTGCATTGTTATTGGTTTGCCTGCGTTGCCCCTGTGCGGGGCGGCACTTACTTTCTTTGCCGCCGCAAAGAAAGCAACTGTATTGAAGGTCAAGTGTCAGGGGTTCATTCGATCATGATTTCGGCGGACTCCAGGGGGTGGCGTCACGCATCATGGCGTTGAGCCGGATGAGC
>NZ_CAAJGM010000215.1 GCF_900996235.1 Paraburkholderia sp. BCC1885 | reverse complement strand
TAGATCGTGTCCACGATCGCCGATCGTGGACACGATCTCCCTTGATCTACACGGACTCCAACACGCCATCACCATCATGCCTTGCTCGCGCGCGCGTGAGGACACGGCCCAGCCGAGCCGCTTACTCCGCATGTCCGCTTCTCCTCAGTGCATTGCAGTAAAATCCATTAGTAATACGAATGGATTTTGGCGGGCGAGCGTTAGGCCATCCAGGTGCAATCAGCCAAGTTCGCGGTCGGCGAGTGCTCGTCTGGCGTCACCGACCACAGTCCGTGTCTTGTCCTCGAACGTGCGGATTCCATATCCTGCGCACCACTATCCCAAACGTAGTCGGCCTGTTCCGAATCGCCGGGATTGCTTTGCAACTCATAGACCTGACCGGATTGAGTCACGCCGCGCATCGTCAATAAGTCAAACTCGACGACGACAGAGCTGACGCGTCCCGCGAAGCCGGATGAGTCGGCACCTACGAAATGACACGTGTCTCCATCGACCTCAAAAAATCTCCAAAACATCAGGTCAACGCTTGGTTGCTCTTCTACTGACCCGATTGTCCGGAACGACATGCTCGCCTCCGCGGCTTTGTTTTCTCAGCCAAATCGCTTGGACACCGCCGGATGCGGGTCCAACGTAGTGCGGAAAACGGAAGCAAATACGTCTGTTTTCATTCTAGGGCAAACAGTCGAAATGGCAAGGCGATAGTTGCAGAACGCTCACTGCAAGCGTTCTGCAACCGCAGACCGACCGACCGCAATCAGGTCGTCGTAATCGATGTAGCGGTCAAGGCTCAAGCTGCCGAGCGCGAGGATGCTTTGGAGGAATTCAGGGAGGGAGATGTTTCCTTGGTCGATGTGCGAGGCCAGCGTCTTCTCGGTCAGGCTGGCGCCGAGTTGGACCATACGCAGCGTCAGGTCGTCGACCGCCACGGCAGGATGCCTAGATAACTCCGCTTCCAAAACCGCTGTAGCGCGGACCTCCCAGCTATCCGACCGGGAAATGGCTTCGAGCCATAGTCGGGGCATCTTGGAATGCGTAACATGCAGAATCTGCAGCAGCATCGACAGCTTCACTCGTCCACGCATCACACGAAGTGCAAGCGACCGCGCACTCTCAGTGACCCCCACGGTTTGCAGCGCCGTTGCGAGTTCAGCGTATCCAATCCCTTTTCGCGCGAGGATGACGCGTACGACACGCGCAGCCATATCCGCCCAACAGGTGTCGACGTGACTCACAGGGCTCCTTGCAATCGCACAATGTTGGACTAAACTAAAACGAAGTAAAAATCGCCGAATTCTTTCTACGCAGTAGATGCTTTTTACTAGCCAATCTCGGAAAAGAAGGGCGGCAACAAAACAATTCTACTGTGTTCCAGAGTCGGGACGAAAGCGAGGATGCGGTGTGAGGGTGACCCTAAGAACGTGCAGCGTCTCAGACGGCGGGACGACACTTCGGGAGACAAGAAAAGCAGGAAAATCGAGAAAGCCAAAGTGCGCGAACGAAGAGCGAGGACGAGCGAAAACTCGCGCAGAACTTGCTGAACGAAAAATGTCAGTGTACAATGTGCCCCTATTTTACCCTTAAATGCGCGTTTGTCAACAGAGGCAAGACCGGACGAAGCGCCGCGTGCACTGTCGTGTTTCCAGACCAGAAAAATGGGGTGGCGTCGCAGTCGAGATTTTGGAGGTAGTAGCGCTGAACCAACTTCGCAAATAAAAACGGGGCAAAGAGAGTACCAGTCCCTTTGCCCCGCTTCCGGCAGACCCAATAAGAGCCTCTCCGTCACTTCTTGCGTGCGTAGGGTCTCACATTGGGTTCGCATTGTCAACTCGTGTCTGCTCGTTTTGCAGGCTCAGGGGGGAATTGCTCGCCCCTGATTTTGTGTGGGACCCGTATTATGAACACGCCCCTCAGCCGTGGCGCCGACCGCGCTTACCTGTCGCGCGGTGAGCTTTGCGCCCTCGATTCGTTGAGCCTCGATACCCTGCGTCGTCGATTGCCTCATCAGACCTGCTTCGCTGAACGCGCCAACGTATTTGCCGCGAACGTGGGCTACTGCGTTTTTGAGTGCGCTCCTTCACTCTTGTCCGTCCAAGACCGGTTCGGCGTCAATGGGGGACTCGTATGAGCACCGAAATCGTGAACTCGACCGAGAGCGTTGAGGCGCCACTGCAGTTGTCCACGTACTTAGCGCAGCCAGGCGAAAATCCGGCCCTCTCGCGCGCTCCGGCGCTGAAGACGAGCGCAGAGGCGGCTGCGGCCATTCAATTCCTGCCTGACTTCTTGCCCGACAGCGGAATCGAGCCCGACAACCGCATTCTGATACCGACGAACGTTCATCGCCGTCTCTTCATGGACGTTGCGCAGTCGGTCAGGGCGAGCGCCATCGAGCGTGACCTTTCCAATCCAGCATATCGCTCCAAGGTAATTGCCGCGCACCGCTTCATCAACCATCGGCGAGACACGCATGGGCACTCGGTGCTCGCCTCGGACGTGACCATCCCAAACGTATCGACGAAAGTCCATCTGGTCGTTGTGCCAAACGGCATTGGCCAGCATGCACTCATCAGCGCCTGCCAGCGTGTCTTTCAAACAGAGAACATGCTCTTCGAGGTTCCGCTTGAGGGGCGCCCAAAAGGCATCCGGTTCGCTCGAATGGACACTATCACCGCCCCCTTTCCACCTGACGGTAACCCCGCCAAGTTTGGCCGTACGCTCGTGAAGCAAGTCTCGCCCATCTTCGACGTAAGACACGCGTTAAAAGCCATACGAGAAGACGAAGTCGGCGCGGCGGTGCAGTCCCTGCTTCTATCGTTGAACGTCGGCATGGTCATCGTCGGTCCCGTGTCGCATCACATGTCCAAATCCCGGGTGGCCGCGGGCATGTGGTCGATGCTGGGACAAATTGCAGCGGCGACAGGCATTCCATTCGTCATCGTCGGAACCGCCGGGGCTGCAATCAATCTTCTCGAACAAGGCGACGCTGAAGCGGCGCTGACATCGCGCGGGGTCTACTGCATCGACCCGTTCCCGCTCAACTCTACCAAGTGGGAGCTTACGGCCGGCTCGGTCTGGCTGAAATACTTCCGCGCGGCAGGCGCAGAGCCGTTTGCGTGGTTCACATCTGCGCTGCATGCCGTGAGCCTCGGCCGGGTCGAGCTTGCATTTAAGGTCGGGGCCTTCGTCTCCGGGACGTGGTCAACAGGCGGCAAGGTCGAGCTTTCCAAGGCGCAGTTCATTGCATACGCCTATCAGGCGCTCCTGTTGCAGCAACCGATGCTGGAAGCGGTGCGTCGCGCACAGCGCGCTGGTACTTTCACGCTCGGTCGTATCCGGTGGTTCAGCGATTGGCTCCAACTCCCTGCGGTTGTGCAGTCTGTTCTTGCTCTTGACGGCGACAACGATTCTGAGAAGGCTCGCGCCATCATGACGGCAGCCGCACTCCTGGAGAAACTGGTGAAGGACGCGAACCGCGCAATTCAACCGACTTGCACGCCGTCTGCCAAAGAGCTTCAAAAGGCGGCTACATGAGCACGTACACTTTCTTCGCAGCCGCGGAAAGCGAGAGCGCCTGTTCCATACTCAAAATGGTCGCACAAACAACAGATTCTCGAGATGCGAAGGCAGCGTACGCGTCGTTTTATCGGCACGCGTGTCCTCTCGTCAACTCGCTGCCATGTAGAGCCAGTCGGTTCTGCGCGATAACCGAAAACTCCTATGGCCCCCCAGCCGTCGTCCTGGCCGCCAACAGCCTTGCCGAGTGGCATGCCGTTGGAATGACCGCTCTGTCGCGTGAAGCCCTCATGCAAGCGCTGACCGACGGCTGGGTCCGTACTCCATGTCCTTCGTTCGATGCGCTCTGTCAATGCGGTAACCGTACGGAGCTACTGTGCCCTGAATGTGCGCGTATTGATGCCCAAGTCCTCGGCCGAGTGGCGAACCACACCGCTCATTGCATCGATTACGTAACGCGATGCGTTCACCATGACACGCTTCTGGAGTGTGGCGGTGCTGGAAGCCGCCTTGAGGCGCTACTCATACATTCTGGTTCTGAGGCTGCGCACCGGAACTCGGCGCGGTACGCACAGTTCGCGACCGAACTCACGACGCACTCATTCGATAGTCAAACCGCTTGGTCGGAAGTGACACGACTTCTCGCCGAGCGCCGCTACCTCCTTGATTCCGGCCGTTGGAATCTGGCCAGCCTGCGGCGTGACTTCCAACGGTTCTTCTCCTCTGGCTTCGAAGACCCGCGGCTCTTTCATATCACCGAAGGCGGAGACTATGTCGAATCCGCTGTCCGCAAAGCAGCGCGAGGGCGCCCCATCCATCCGACCATGATTGTTCTGCTTGCCATGTTCGGGACCGGGGCGGACCGATTGCCCGTGCGGTTGCAAAGCGCTCGACCGGTTGCGCCGGAGACGACGAAGGAGCAGTGGGAGCTCGAGGAGCACCGGTCTCAGTGGCTTTCTACGTGCGCACAAAATCCGAACGTTTCTCGCTCATCGATTCGTCGTCTCGCTCCGGCGGCGTGGGCGTGGTTGTATCGCAATGACGAAGCGTGGTTAAAGCGCAACCAGGCACCGACGATTCGTCGGCATGGAGGGAGGAGGCAGAAGGTTGCGCCGACTGCTGTCGAGACTTTCGTCTCATCAACGCAAGAAGATTATCGGGCCTCGAAACATGGCAGGCCGCCGCTTCCGTCTGCGTATCAGACCCGACTCGCGTTCGGAATGCGCGACCACGCGTTCGCTCTGCTCTCGGAGCGGCTCGGCGGGGCTGGCCCCTTCGCCCAGACTCCTGGCCGGAAACGCGTTTTCATTGCGCGCAGAGAGGCGCATGCGTTGAACGTGGTCGCTCCGGGGTCTTTCGCTCAAGCGGACACCTCTGTCGCGCGCATCGCCAACCTTCGTCCGGAAACCCTCCCCGCGCACGCCAAACGCTAACGGGCCGCAGGCCCAGCAATCGATGACAAATTTGAAACTTCCCAGCGCCTACTTCCCGATTGAAGAGGGTGAACTACTGACGAAGTATTTTTCGAGAACCAGTGCCAATGCTCATCACGATGTCCTGACCGCTGCCTGGTATGCGCCGAGTGGCCTCGACCGCTACATCGAGCCGTTCAAAGACGTAATCGGAACGTTTGAGGACCTTCGCGGCCACCACACGTTCCTGCCTTTGCAACTGAGGACGACTACCCGGGAGCAAGCCGACACAATAATCAAACACACCCGGCACAAGTACGCGGGCGGAATACTGGCACCGCTGGGAATGAATGGTCCAAATGGCGGTCGGTTTCAGGTGCTCCCCACCATGTGCCCTGAATGCGCGCAGTCGAACATAGCCCTCTGCGGTACACCATTTTGGAACCGAGCCAACATGGTGCCGGGACTGTTGTTTTGCTCCGAGCATAAGCGCCCTTTCGAGGTCGGATGCGAAGGATGCGCGGTCACACAAGACCACAACAAGCTCGTTTGGCCCGGCCAGCACTGTGGCTGCGGCCTCAGGCCACTTGAGGAAGTATCGAAGATGTCGTCTTCCCAGCAGGAGCATGAGGTGGAGCTACATCGGGTCACGAAGCTGCTGCTCAATCCGGATTACATGCCAGGTTTCACCCGCGACGCCATTGCAGAAGTCGCCCGACGTCGCAGCCAAGAACTGGGACTTATCGAAGATGACGTGATGCAGACGGAACTGGCCCACGACCACCTTTCGCAACATTCGATGAAGAGACTCTTAGAAAGGTCCGGAATTCTGTCCACCGGGGGCCTTTCATGTGACCACGTCACGGGAAAGCTTGTTTACCTAAATCCGTTGCAAAGCACTGTGCTGCTGATGGCGCTTTTCGACGATTGGAGTGACGTCGAGAACGCCGTCGAGGAAATCAATGCAGGCGACATTCAACTCAAGCCCCTGAATCCAAAGCCGGGAAAAAAGCTCCTCGAGCCGGAGCCTCTCAACTATCACACGCTTCGACAGAGGATGTATATGGAAAGGAATCGCGGGTGGTTGAGAGCGAGGGAGCAACTCAAATACATCGCGGTTCGCGAAAAAAATCCGCATCTCAATCATGCGGGGATTCGGCTCGAGGTGGGATGCCCCAGACATTGGGCGCCTACGGTCGAATCGCTGAAGGCCGCTGGAGAGAGCGTGCCAACAATCATCTTTGACCCTGAAAAGAACGAGGTGATTGACCGGCTACTATCAGAGCGAGTAGTCAGTGTCGCGCTTGAACTTGCTTACAGTAAATGCGAGAAGCGAGTTTCGGTGGACAGGCTTCTTGCCGGCACCATCCTCTCCAAAAATACGCAATACCGTCATCTCTACCCGCTGACCGACGAAGCGCTGACGAGATACACCGAGAGCCATGATGACTGGTGCGCGCGGGTCGGTCGACCGCTCTCCAAGAACGCAGCAGGAAGAGCCCGCGCGCGCGAAAAGAGCAATAGGACGAGCCCGGGTCCACGGAAGAACCAACGGCATTCGGACCAGAGCTCGGTGTCGCCCCTTGTCGACTTTCTGTTGTCCAGCGATGGAGAGCAAGACGCGTCCGAGGCGGCGCTGGGGTTTGAATGATGGAGGCGTGTCATGCGAAAACTTCCGGATGAGCAACCAGCGTTCGACCCCGCCGTCGACGTTTACGAAGAGCGTCCCCGCAAGCCTCGGGCTTCGGGATATCGTCGTCAGCCTTATATCCGTGAGACTGCGAGCACCGCGACGAAGTCTGAGGCTGAGCAGACCAATTCTGGCTGCACTCCAGAACACGCCACGCTAATCGAGCAGACCGACTTCCATATCTTCGATTTGCCACGTCCCTTCGCGATGCCTCCAGGCCTTGAGGTCGAGCCGTTCGATGAATACTGCGGATTTCGGCGAACGTGACCGCCGATTTCGGGAACGTGACCGATTCGGCGCGTTTGGCGTTGCGCGGTATCGATTGTAGGTTTCCTTGTCAGTTCTGGTCGAGTTCGGGCTCCAGGGTGTTGGGTTTGGGTAAGGCTTTTCTGAGCGATTCGCCGGTGAGCGTGATCCGGTGATGACGCTGCATGAGACGATCGAGCATTGCATCGGCGATGGTTTCGTCGCCGATCCATCCATGCCAGTGTTCAATCGGTAGCTGGCTGGTGACGATAGTGGCCTTGCCCGCCGAGCGGTCATCGATCATCTCGAGCAGATCATTTCGAACCATCGCATCAAGGGGAGCCATTCCCCAGTCGTCCAGCAGGAGGACGTCAACGCGAGCGACCTGCAGCAGCCATTTCGTGAAGCCGCCGTTGCCGTGCAGAACGCGCAGTTCCTCACTCAGGCGCGGCACCCGCAGATACAACGCCGAATGCCCGCGCCGGCAGGCGTATTGCGCGAGCGCGCAGGCAAGCCATGATTTGCCGGCGCCGGTTGGGCCGCTGATCAGCAGGCTGTAGCCCGCTTCGACCCAGTCACCGAGAGCGAGGCTTGTGAGTGAGCGCTGGTCTACGCCGCGACCGGCGCGTGTGTCGAGGTCCTCGATTGCGGCCTGCGGATACTTGAGTCGAGCCAGCTTGAGCAGTCGGGTACGGCGCCGATCATCACGCCAGATGGCTTCCCGGTCAACCAGCAGCGACAGCCGTTCCTCGAAGCTCAGACTGGCCGCGCCGGGCTGCGTCAATTGTTCTTCCAGGCCGTCAGCGAAGCCGTCAAGCTTCAAGGTGCGCAGTTGTGTCAGTGTCTGTTGCATCATCATGGCGGGTTTTCTTTATTGGTAGTAGCCGGGGCCGCGCACATGCGCGTGGCTCGGGCTGATCCAGTCGGCAGGCGTTGCTGTGGTTGCCCGGTCGCGGTTGTTGATCAGGATGTCGCGCACATGGCGGTAACGGTGCACACCGAGTTCCAGTGCCAGCACACACGCTGCTTCGAGGCGCTCGCGGCCATAACGACGTGAGAGCGAGAGCAGTCCGAGGCACGCCCGATAGCCATGTTCCGGGTGACGTTGTTCCTGTAGCAGCCGGGTGACGAGCGCGCCGGTCGCCGCGCCGATCTGCTGGCCCCAGTGAATCAACCGCTGCGGCGTCCATTCGAGATGGGCGCGGTGTGCGGCCGGCATGTGTTCGACGACGGTCGTATAGCCGCCCGCGCGGTCATTGCGGGCGTGGCTCGCGACACGGCGACCACGATGCAGGAGTTCGACAGCGCCAGCGGTGATGCGCGCATCGAGCTTGAGTCCGACCAGAGCGTGCGGCACGCTGTAGCGGTGTTTGTCGATCTCGACGTGATAGTCAATGTGAACGGTCACCGTCTTGAAGCGCGCCAGTTCATAGGGCTGGGCTGGCAGCGACTGCAATGCCGGCGCGTCCAGTTGTGCGAATGCGCTGGCACGGCATCCCGGCAGCTTCTGGAACGGGCGCTCGTTCAGATTCCTGAGCAGCGGACCGATGGCCTCATTGACCGAGTGGACCGACGCAAACCGGTGATGACGCAGGCGCGCCATGATCCAGCGTTCGACCACCTGGACCGCAACTTCTACTTTCGGTTTGTCCCTCGGGCGATATACGCGAGCAGGAAGGAATGAGGTGCCGTAATGACGCGCAAAGTCCAGCACGGTGTCGCCGGCACGAGGTTCATAGCGGTCCGGATCGGCAATCATCGCGCGCGGGTTGTCCGGCACGATGAGCTGCGGCACACCCCCATAGAAGGTCAGCGCGCGTGCGATGCCGCCCAGCCAGTCCTCCATCGTTTCGGCCGGCGTCGCGCACGCGAACGTGTAGCTCGAGGCGCCCATGGCAGCCACGAAGATATGCGCGCGGCGTCCGGTGGTCAGCGGCAAAGTGGGACCGGCAAAGTCGACAAACAGCTTCTCGCCAGCGCGGTGGATCTGACGCATCGAGCGCTTCAGTCGTTTCGTGAACGCCTTGTAATGCTCGCAGAACTGCGTGTAGCGGTAGGTCTGCCGGTCGGCGAATTCGGCCTGGTACTCCTCCCACAGCAACGTCAGTGTCACGCCCTTGCGGCGCAGTTCCTGATGGATGCGTCCGTAGTCGGGCTGGGCGTAGGCTGCCGGTCCCGCAGGCTTGCCGAGAAGCCGCCGCTCGAGTTCGGCTTCATCCATGTCGCAGGCACTCGCCCAGTCCAGCCCGGCGGCACCCGCCAGTCCGACGTACTTCGTGACCACGCCCTTGGAAATGCCCAGCGACGCGGCGATCCGGTCGTGCGAGAAGCCGCCGTCGAATTTAAGTCGTAAAACGTCCTTGATCATGCGCATGTTCATCCGGTGCGCGGGCATGCTCTCTCCGGCAAAAGCCGGCGAGCATAGCCCGCGTGGTTGATGTCATGCGCAACGCCTATCCTGCCTTCCGGTCCGCTCGGTCACGTTCCCGAAATGCCCGGTCACGTTCCCGAAATCGCCGGTCACGATCCCGAAAAGGCCGGTCACGTTCGTCCGAAATACGCAAATACGGCTGGGAGACTGGGGAGAGGTACGAATCGATACTGGAAGCACGGACGCCATCACTAGCCACGCGCGGGGTGTTGCCAAGCTTGAAAGAAAACCGGGTACTCCAGGCCCTTTCGATGGGCGAATTCACAATCCAGCTCGCGTTGATGTTCCACCCATATGTGGTCGATATTCGTGAGCAGTATCCGTACTACACCGACGAAGCGTATCTACGGGCGCTGGCCGGTGGCAAGAAGATGAACCGCTCGGACCTGCTCACGTTTGACTTGGTGCTTACGTATTGGCATCCAAAGCTTCGCACGCTGCGCTACCACGTCGTCAGCGTTAAACATGCCCGTCACGTCCTTGAGAAGAAGGATGAGGACCGGACAATCAAGGAACGTACGCTTTCCGCTGGCCGGCACTGGACGTGGGAGATGCTGCGTTCGAACGCGATTCCGAGCCGAGAACTCGGGAACTTCGCCGCGCTGTGGTCAATGGCAAAGAGCCAGAAGGTCCGCCACCTGTACGAGCCTTCTCGAAGTTTTGCAGACAACCTGATGTCCCACAGCGTTCGCGGAACCTTACACGCAGTGCTGGAGCGCCGCGCAAGCAGCATGGGCGTCAGCATGAACACGGCCGTTCATCTTTTCGTGTCGGCCGTGTCGCACGGATTCGTCACGTTGGACCACTCCAAGCGCGTTGACGCGCGACTCTCGATTCCGCTCGCTTAAACCTCTTCATTCAGGCCGGCGCTTCAGCCGGCCGTGCTTCAAGGAGAAACTCATGCGCTCGCATATCATGCCTCCCGCGGCGAAGGAGAGCTCGCCCGTTCCTCCGCCTCGCATCATTACGGACGAAGCTTTCGCAGCGCGCATCATTGAAAGCTACCATCGGCGAGCTTGGCCCTCCGGGCTGGTTCCGATGAAACTGTTTGCCCGCAGACGAGATAACGGGGGTTTCTTCTATCGGGCGGTAACGTGGGACGCGCACAATCGCCACCTCTACGTGCTCCGACTGGTGGCCGGAAGCGGAAGCAGCACGCTCTATGGCGGTGGGCATTGGGAACGCTGGAATCTCGATGACGCTGATGACCCATTGAGCGACGTCTATTCCATCTCCGACATCTTCACGCCAGATGAAATCCAAAAAGAGTCCATTCCTGTCTCCGAGGCGAGCTTGGTTGGCCTTGAGCGTCGGAAGTCTATCGTCAAGGCTTATTCGGATGTCACGGTCGACTACAACGGTGCGCCGAAGGACATGTTCAATCCGTTCATCTTGAGCGACCCGACCGCCAGGGCGGAGGCGCTGCGTCACGTCTGGCAGAACATGGGACAGCAACCAGGTTATCAGACCACAATCCTCGAGTATTTCCACAGACACTGCGCTTACGGTGGCGTACCGCGCGCACTGATTAAACGAACCTCGCTTAGAGGTGGGGGAGGCAAACAGCGCACAGCGGTAAACACCCGTCGCCCCGGCCCGAGAACGCGGTTGGAAAAAATCGCTGACGACAAGACCGAGTATTTGGGGCATCCACGGATGATGCGCAAAACACATGTGCGTCCGGCAGACTTCGCCAAGTTCGTCGTGGCTATCGAAAAATACTACATCGGCGAAAGGATGACGCTCATCAATACGTACAGCGCGATGGTGAGCGACCAGTATGGGAAGTATCCCGAGCGCTTGATTCCCCGTTGGAAGCAGTTCCTCTACCACGTCAACACATACATCCTCGCAGCGACCGACGCCAAGCGAAGACAACTCGGCCGTCGGCTTTCGCGAAAGTATCTATCCTCGAAGTCTGGGCAGGCGACACACCTGACTCTGGACATGAGTCTCGAAATCGTTGACGTTGATGGCTTCGTTGCCAAGGTACCTGTTGCTGCGCTTGTTGCCGGCAAGATTGAACCCATCTTCGTGACCATCATTTTCGCGGTTTCCCGGCGAACGGGAGCTGTGGTCGGGTATGAAATCGCGATGGAAGGAGAGGACAATGAATCATTCCGGCGATGCATAGCCTCCATCTATATTGACAAAGCCAAACGTGCACGCGAACTCGGCCTTCGCGACGTCAATGACTTGGTGCACGGTTCAATCGATGGTGTCTTCGTCGATAACGGCGCGGGTGCAAGCGACGCTGTTATCGCCACGGCGTGCAAGGAGATGCATCTCATCATGTATTTGGCGCCCCCGGCAGCAGGCGAAAAAAAGGGAACCGGTGAGAGCCTGAACGGCATCATGTTGCGGTTGATGTCAGAAGCTCCCGGTGCCTACACGCGGCAACAAGCCTTGCTTTCGAAAGACCTTCGAGACCGCGCAAGAAAGGAAAAGCCCATCACGGTCGAGCAATTGGAAGAGTTGGTCTTGGTGGCTATCCAGCACGTCAACCGCTTTTCGAAGAAGCGCCATCTGCGAAGCGAAACCATGCGCATGAACGGCTGCCACCATATCAATCCGACTACTCTCTGGGGGTACCACCAGGCCGCACGCATCGGCGACCAAAAGGTCGAACTGACCGAGCAGGAGGCTTGGGAAAAGTTTATCCCGTGGTGTCCCGGTACAGTTCGCGGCGGGAAGGTTGGTTACCTCTCGAAACGGTGGAGGTCTGATGAACTCGATGACCACTACGATGACTTTATGGCTTCTCGGGCTAGCAAGTCAGAGCAGATGAAAATCGAGTACAAGCGTGTCGGAGTTCATGCAGCGACGCTACAGTGGCGGGACAATCGCGGCAACCGCGGGGAGTTGGGACTTGTGCGGGAAGACGAGTTCATGGTCGAAAAAGTCACTTGGAAAGCTCTTGAGCTTCGTAACTGGGATGACGCTGCACTCGCGGTAGAGGATGAGGTTGAGCAAGGTAGGCATCGCCACAAGGCAAACACTCTCACCAACAAGGCGCAGAAGAAGGTGGACGACCACCAGCGGCGCTCGAACAAGGCGCTCGATACGGTCCTCGAAGCCGAGACGATTCGCGGAGCTCGCAAGAACGCGAAGGTGAGGCAGGATAGGAAGCGCTTTGCTAGAGCGGAGGGTTCGACAGCGAATGTTGACGAGGCACAGGAGCAGTTCGAGGCTGTGAAGTCGGAAGTGTTCCTCACCGAAGATGGCACGGTCGTCGTCGACGCTGATTTCGACGATGAATACGATGCAATTTTGGCCGCACATTTGCGCGCCGCGTCGCAGCGCCTTGGCGCGTAGGCGTCGCGCCCTGCTTCTCTAAGCGGGGCCGCGCGCCCGTACTCCAGTGAGCTTCTCAACGCTTACCGCAGGGCCGGGGCCGTTCGACCGCACGCTTCCGACGCGGCCGGCGGGCTTCCGGGGAGGCACCGTTGGGCCCCTACCGATAAGTCGTCGCCTGAACTGTGACGGCATTTTGGGCAGTCCTTCGCCTCGCGATGTCAAAAATATTTAGCAAGCAATTGTTTTTAAACGATATTTTTCATCTCGAACAAAAAAATTTGCGCGCCGAAGTCACGCCGCCCTATAATTATAAATAGCGCTCTGTGACAAGGAATGAGCAATGCGTGACCACGTACTTGAACTGCTGTCTAGTGAGGGGCCGCAGTTGAGCGGCCAGCTTGCTGTCGGCCTTGAAAAATGGCTGGGCATCACGCCGGCGGCAGCGAGAAAGAAAGTCGAACGACGAAGCAAGTCGGTACGCGAGCTGAAACTGCCGTTCGCGCGCAAGGCAAAGTTCCTGTATACGGCGGCGCAATACGGGAGCGATAAATTCTGGAGGCGATTAGCCGAGGCGCTCGAGGAAGGTAACGGTGCATATGCGCGAGTGATTCGAGCTCTCAGAGCGCGTGGCGGCCTTCTTCCGCTGGCACACCTCGCATCTGCGGCAGGTATCTCGTCCGGCGACCGCCAAATCTCCTTCGAACGTGTTTGGCAGGACCTTGTGGCCACTGAGCTGTTTCAGACCATCGAGGTACCTGGTTTAGGCGAGTGCTTTGCTTTCGCGAAGAAGGACGCCTCTCTTGAAGAACTGCTCCCTGAAGTCCGCGCTCGACTGATTGCTGAGACCGTGCTGCTCCAGTCTGTTCAGGACTGGGCGGCAAGACTTGCGTTCGGTAGCTACGGGACATTTAAGCAGCGGAGCAACCAACAGGGTGCCGCACCTACTGTCTCCATTTTTCAGTGGGATTTGACGGCGCCGTCATATGTCAGTGCACTGGCAACTTGGAGTAACGGTCGCCCGAATCCCGGTTTCATGGTTTTGGACGTGCTCTTGAGGGAGGAGGTCGGGTTGAGCGACCTCCTGCCGTTCATCTACAAGTGCAAAACGCTACGCCAGGTGCATAAAACTCGCACCCTGCAATTCTTCGTCGCCCACCAATACAGCCGCGAAGCCCTCGACGCAATCCGCCGCGAAGGAATCATCCCCGCGACAACAGAGTCGTTGTTCGGTACCGACGTGGCCCGTGCGCTGATGGAATTGACCGCCACGCTTGCGCAAGTAGCAACACAAGCAATCGACCCCGAGAAGTTCTCTAGGTTGTTCGAAAAGCTCGGCAAGGTCGAGGGTGCAGCCGGCACGCTCCGCGGGGCGCTGTTCGAATTCGTCGTCGCAGATGTTATGCGAAGGTCGGTGGCCGGCGCTAGCATCGACATGAACAAGATTTATCGCAAGGACGGCAAAGACATTGCGGAAGTCGACGTCCGGGTAGTTGTGCCACGCCAGGAGATTCGATTCATTGAATGCAAAGGGCTAATACCTGGCAACCTATTGCCAGACAACGAAATTGAGGCCTGGCTGACCAAGCGCATCCCGAACGTCCGGAAACAGACGAACGATAATCCGGAGTTCCAGAATCTCAAGCTCACCTTCGAACTCTGGCTCACTGGAGAGCTTTCTGCGGAAGCTCAAAGAAGAATCGCGGAAGTGCAGGCGACCGTGCGCCCGAACCTCTACACCGTTAAAGTCATGCTCGCTCGAGACATCGAAGAGTCGGTGAAGAGATTCCCGGACCTTCAAGGGGTCGTGAAGCAGCACTTCCTGGAGCATCCGACGGCGGCGCCGATTGATGTTATCAATCCGGTTTCGAAGCGGAAGATTTCTCAGGCCGCGGCCAGGTTTTCACACCTCGCGCATAGCGATTATGGAAGCGAGCCCACCGGCGCTGACCAAAGCGCAGCCTGACGAGCCCGTGCTTAAGCATAACTATTCGAACTGCGCCAACTGAGCGAATTTTTTCGGGTGCAACGTGGGCTCATTCTCGGTCGCGGTGTTGGAGGCGTGAAGTGCCATTGATTTATAAGGATTTTTCGAATCCTTAAGGACAATTAGCGCCTTTAAGGGCAATTGTTAGAACCTGCCACTTTTCACCGCTTTCACCAGCCTCGTCAATTCGCAGCCCGCGGCATCATCCTAAGCCGGCGCGAACACCACCGCCCCAACTCCGTCGATGTGCGTGAAGCTGCGAAAGAAGCGATACGTCTCCTCTCCCACCGTCATCTGATTCTTACCGGGATGCGTGGATTCGAGTATGCGGTCGGCCACGGTGGTGGCAATTGAACCGTGAACGGTCAACGGCGTTTCCTCATCGGACGGATCGCCGACGTAGATTGAACAGACGTCGCTGCCGTGCCGCATCATGACGAGGCATTTGCCCTTGTCGAGCGAAAGTTCGAGATAGCCGGCCAGGGCCTGCACCCACTCCTGGGCCATGTCCTGCGGTGGGTGATTCAAATTCGAAGCGGTAGCCATCGTGCGGTTCCCCCGTCAAAAGCGCTTGTCCTGAACCGAAGCTCGCCGCCGAGAGCGTCTCAAAGGCGTAGCCGTGTTTCCACTATAAGCGCCCGCGCCTCGATATGTTAGGTAGCACGCGATTCCCGTTCGGCCGCCGTTAAAAGCGGCTCAAAGCGCCTCGTGGCAAAGCGCCATCATCCGCTGCACCATGGTGCTGGCGCCGTTGAGTTCCATCTCATTGGTGAACAATGCGTTTACGCTGGATAACCGCACCGCGACGCCGGCTTCGAGCAAGTCCTGGCTGGCGATCTTCAGCGCGAGTTGACCGATCAGCACGCGGTCGAGCCAATGCATCCTCAGCCCGTTCTTGCCAAGCCATTGACGGCAGCATTGCACGACATGGTCGACGCGCCATTCCTGAGTCAGGGCATACGAAGCCGCTGCAATCGCGACGAGGAAACACAGCAGGTCGGGACGCGCGCTGTCGGGCTCGGTGAATTCAGGTTTGTTCATGGATCGGCCTGCCTGCTGTCGTGACTCAACGTCCACACGTATGGGCGCGAGCATGAGAATCAACACCGTTGCGGATCGGACCTGTGCTGCTGATCGGGCCCTGTCTGCATTAAACAAAGACGATACGTTACACGGGGAAACCTAAAGTTGCTCGCGCATGCATGCGGATTCTTGCCGCAGGCACGCTTTGGTAAACCGGCGTTACTGATCTGGCACTGCTGTTGCACCCGTCGCGCAAGGCGTCTTTTATACTGCGAACCGTCCTTGTCCGTCATCCGGCGTGTGGCGTGATCGTCACAGAGACATCGCCCGCGCCTTTTGCACACGAGTTACTTACACATGAAAGCAAGTCGCACCAGGTTCGCCCTCATCAGCGCCGCGTTGGCACTCGCCACCATCGGCAACGCCAATGCGGCGGGTTGTATCAAAGGCGCGGTGGTGGGCGGTGTCGCCGGTCATTACGCTGGACATCACGCGGTAGTGGGGGCGGTGGGCGGCTGCATCGTCGGCCGGCATCTGGCCAAACAGCACGCGCAACAAGCCCGGCAGGTCCAGCAGCAGGCAGCCATGCATCAGCAGATGCAGGCGCAGTAAGCGATTCGGCTCATGCACGACGCGGATTTGACAATGCTCTGAGGAATTTGTGCCGTTTTTTTAGGCATCGGTATAATGCGGGTCTTCTCCTCTCGATCGGTCATCGTTCCATGAGCCGCTTTCTCTGTCTGATCATGCTGTCGCTGGGCCTGGTGCAGATTGCAGCGGCGGATGAAAACGATCACGACCGCATCTCCAGTTATCTGACGCAGAAATTCGGCGTCGCCCGCGCGAAAGCAGAGCAGATCTCGGACGCCGTGCAGTCCGCCGCGGCCAAGTATTCGCTGCCGCCGGCGCTGCTGCTGGCCATCATTTCGATCGAATCGCGCTTCAAGGAAAAGGCCAAGGGGCCGCGCGGCGCGACCGGTCTGATGCAGGTGGTGCCCGCCGCTCATCGCGGCCTGCTGAGGAACGTCAAGGACCTCACCGAGCCCACCGCCAACATCGAAGCGGGCTCCGCCATTCTGCACGGGTATATGCAGTCGGCCGGCGGCGATCTGAATCTGGCGCTGAAGAGTTACGGCGGCTCGCTCGCTTACGCGCAAAAGGTGAGCATGCGGGTCGAGACCTTCACGCCGGTGGTGGCGAGGCCTGACAACGCGCCCTCCGCCGCCGCGCAAGCCGCAGCCTGTGACGACGCCCATGCCGCCACCGACTGCGCAGCGCCGGCCAACGGCGCTCGCTCGTTCTACGTGCCGGCGGCGAGTGCTGCGGCTGGCTCGGCCTCGCCTGGGTTGTCGGCGGCTACGGCGGCTACGGCGGCTGCGCCGGCACCCTGACGGCAGCGCGGCAGGCCGGCACCCATCGGGCCGCGCGTAGCCCTTTGCTCGGTTAGTCCATGTCACGCTGACAAAGACCCTACAAAGCTATTTGTTTCAAGGCGTTATGTCGCGCGCGCGGGTTTTCGCTCCAGCGTCGCAACCGCTCTACAATGCATGCCATTCGACGTTAAGTAGTTCGCCTCCCAGAATCATGCGTACCTCATTTTTTAAAGCCACGGCAGCGTCGCTGTCCGGATTGCTCGTGCTCGCCGCCTGTTCGAGCGCGCCCCAGCCCAAGTTTCAGCAGGAACAGTTCGATACCGGCGCGAGCCCCTTCGCCCGCAATTTCAACGCGAGCACCACCGACACCTGCGAAGCCGCCCGCCGCGCCCTGCTAAGCCAGGGCTACATGACGACGCTGACGCATTCGGACACGGTCGACGGCACGAAGAACTTCCAGCCCAGCGGCGATTCGCACGTGGTGGTGGAGTTTCACGTCGTCTGTACGCCGGGCGAAGAAACCGCCGACACGAGCATCGTCTACGTGAACGCGGTGCAGAACGGCTTTGCGCTGAAGAAGAGCGACACGTCGGCGAGTGTCGGTTTGAGCGTGCTCGGCTCGGTATCGTTGCCGATCCGTTCGAATAACGACGAAATGGTGAAAATCTCCAGCGAGACGATTCCGTCTGGCACCTTCTACGATCGATTCTTCGGGCTGGTCGATCATTATCTGCAAACCGTCGTGCGGACCATGCCGGTCAAGCCGACCGACGTCATCAGCACGCCGCTTCCCGTCCCCGCCGCGCCGGTGCCGGTGGCCGCGCCGATTCCCGTGGTGCCGGCGCCCAGGCTGGCGACCACGCCGGTGGTGGCGCCGCCGGCGAGCGCGTTGAGCGTGCCGGCGTTGATGCCGGCTGCGCCCGTTGCGCCGCTGGCGCCCGCCGCAGCGGACGAGCTGGGTCATCCGGCCATCGCGGCGCAGCCTGCCAGCGCGCCCAGCGTCAGCCCGTAACCGGACGCCGCCGCGTCATTCGCCCGTTTCCTGCCGGCTTCCCGCGCCACCCGCCTTAAAGTTATCCGCCGCGAGGCCGTTTAACAGATGTCGGAGAGGCGCGGTCGCGGCTTCATTGCGGCCCGTTGCGGTCGCCAGCGCACATACTGCATCGCGTCAATACGCGCACATTGGTATCCATCAGTGCGGGCATTTGGCGACGCGACTTTGAGCATTTGTGTTGCTATTTAGTCAAAAACTACCCAGCAGTGCGCCGGCGAGGCATAGAGTTAAAGTGATTTCTGAAGTTACTTGTGCGGTGCGGGGGTGTGCGATGAAACGCAGAACGGCTCGACAGCTTGTCCGTCTTCTCTCAGACATCAGACATTCGGCTCATTGCAGTACGTTGCGGGCCGCGGCGACCAACCGCGCCATGGAGCTGGCAGAAGACGAAGCCGACGAGGCGTCCGCTTCGGAAAGTACCGACGACACGCGTGACGTCGCTCAGGACGAACGCATGTGGAGAGGATCATGAGAACCGCCAGCGAGCAGTCTTTGCGCTTTCTCGTCGAAAAGTGGCTGGCGCCGGGGCCGTCGATTCCCGTTCGCGTCACCGAATTCAGCCGCACCCGGATGGGCCGCCGACGTTACGTGCGGGTCGAGACCGCGCTCGCCGCCGGCGCGCGCAGCCTGTTCTTCTTCCGCCACGACGACGGCTGCTGGTGCGTATTTCCGCCCACCGCGGATAGCCGCAGCGTGGTGCGGGAAAGCGTGAGCGCGGAGTTATCGATGGCGGGAATGCAGTAAGTCCCCACCACAATCACGCGCCTCTGGCATCCGAAGGCCGCGTCGCCCGCGGCATCAGGCGTTCGCCGCGAGGCCGCGCTTGATGACTTCGGTCAGCAGGCCGGTCATGCCGTCAGGGTGATCTGCTGCCTTTTCCTTCAGTTCGTTGACGAGATCGGCGTTGAGCTTGCAGGCAAACGGCACCAGGCCTTGCGCCTGATCGAGCTTGCGTTGTTCGCGGCGATCCAGCACCGGCGCGGCCGCCGAGGCCTTGCCGAAGCGGTCGGCGGTCGCCAGCTTCATCGAATTGGTCAGTTTCAGGGCCTTGTTCTTTTCAAGGTCGGTTTTTTTCATCGCCATACGGAATTGCCTCTGCTTGATAGGTAATCCCGCATTGTACGCATCGCGCCGCCTAGTCAGCCAAGGGCGCCCTCCGGCGGCTCGAAACGCCACTTCACGCTGTGTTTCGAGCGGCGCGGCGCCGTGTCCCGTGTCGCCATGACTGCACATGTCACAGGGCTGTGCTTTACTGCCGGTTTCCTGAAAGAGTGGAGCAAGAGATGGACATCGGTTTTATCGGTCTTGGCGAGATGGGCGCGGCGATGGTGCAGAACCTCCTGAAAGCCGGCCATTCGGTGCGGGTCTGGAACCGCTCGCTGCAACGCGCCGAGGCGCTGGCCGCGGCGGGAGCCAAGGTGGTGGAATCGCCGGCCGAAGCCTTCGCTGGCGACGCCGTCTTGTCGATGCTCGCCGACGACGCGGCGCTGCGCGCGGTCATCGACGCCTCGTTGCTCGAGCACGCGGCGCGCGGGCTGATTCACGTCAACATGGCGACGATCTCCGTTGCGCTGGCCGAGGAACTGGCCCACGCGCACGCCTTGCGCGGACTGCATTACGTGGCGGCGCCGGTGCTCGGTCGCCCGGATGTCGCGGCGGCGGGCAAGCTGACCATCGTGGCCGGCGGCCCGGCTGAGGCGATCGACCGCGTGCAGCCGCTGTTCGACGCCATTGGGCAGAAGACATGGCGTATCGGTTCGCTGCCGCAACAGGCGAACGTGATGAAGCTCGCGGCCAATTTCATGATCGGCTCGGCGGTGGAGACCTTCGGCGAGGCGGCGAGCCTTGTGACGGCGCATGGCGTCGCGGCGCAGGATTTCCTCGATGTGGTCACGGCCGGCCTGTTCCCGGGTCCGGTCTATCAGGGTTACGGCAAGATGATTGCGGATCAGCGCTATGAACCGGCGCTGTTCAAGGCGCGGCTGGGTCTCAAGGACGTGCGCCTCGCGCTGGCCGCCGCCGACGCGGTCTCGGCGCCGATGCCGGTAGCGAGCGTCGTGCGCGATAGCCTGATCGAAGCGATTGCCCACGGCGACGGCGAGAAAGACTTCGCGGTGCTGGGGCAGGTGTCGGCGCGCCGCGCCGGGCGCTGAGCATCAGCGCGAGAAAATGCGCCGTCAATCGTAGTGTCGCGTAAACGCAACATTGAGGGTCAACCCTAATTTCGATGTTGCGTCGCACCAAACGGTTTGCTAGTATTTGTCTTGTCTCCTCCATGTCTCCTCTGATATGGATTCAGCCCGCCCATATAGGCGGGCTTTTTTTCGTCCTGCGTTTCCTTTCCTGAACGCCGTCGCGACGCACGCGGCGTGTCATTCCCTCAGAACCGGTACGACACGGCGAGGAACGAGATGATCGGATCGGCCTTCAGTTCCGCCTTGCTCACGGCCAGCTCCGTGCCGTCGGCGGCCTTGACGATCACCGAAGAGGTGGTCTTCAGCGGGATATACGTCACCGAAGCAAGCAGGCCCCAGTGATTCGTGATGTTGTACTCCGCGCCCGCATTGAACACCGGTTGCCACGACGACGACGCCTTCGCGGACACCTGCGTCTTGCCCGGCTTGCCCGCGCCCGCCGCCAGCACGGAGCCGAGATTGTTCTGCGTCGAGCTGACGAAGTTCGGATTCAGCTGGATGTCGGAGAACCAGTTGTACGACACGCCGAGGCCGACGAAGGGCCTGAATTTCGCATCCGGCTTGTTGAAGTAATACTGCAGGATCGCCGCCGGGCTCCACTGGCGCACGCTCTTGATGATCGGATTGCTCGACGGATCGCCGAGATTCTGGCTGCCGAGCGCGCCGGCCGGGCCGGGCGGCATGATCGTGCCGTGCCCGTAGACCTTGAATACCGGCGGCACACCTGCAACCGACGTAATCGCGATGTGGTCGGTCAGGAAGTGGCTGAACACGAGACCGACCGTGTCGGCGTTGTTGGTCGAGAGTCCCGTGCCGCCGGAGGTGAACGAGTTCGGCAGACGCAGCGGCGTGTTGATCGGCGTCGGCGCGACATGGGTGGTCAGCGCCGAACTCGAGTCTTGCGGTGCGACGTGGAACCAGCCGAGCACGGCCACATTGTCGCCTGCCTGCTGCGCGTGGACGCTGAGCGGCAGGTACGCGGCCAGCGCCGCGATAAGTATTCTTTTCATGACGTTCCTCCTGGGCGGGTGCTCCTGCTACGCGCGGCGGCGGGGTGTCGTCCCGCGTGGCCGTCGCGCTCCGGGCGGACCCCGGCCGCTGCAAGTGCTGCAGCCGGGGAGCGGGCGCCTCGTTACGTGGTGATCAGCTCAGGTGAGTCCATTACTGGACGAACGCGCCGATCGTGAAGTAGGGCGATGCCGGCGTCGTCAGATCGAGGTAGCCGAACACGCCGCCGGTGAAGATCATCTTTCCGGTCGGTGTGGTCCCCGTCGATGCGCCCACGTGAGTCGTCGTCACTTCACCAGGGATCGCCTCGGTGAAGTCGAGATTCAGCGCCGTCGCGAGCGACGCCTGCGACGCGTTGAACGGATCGAGCAGCGTGGCCTGCGTGCCCTCGAGCGCCGTCGTGCGGTAGTCGAACTGGCTATCGACGCCGATGTACTCGCCGTTCTGCGAGTTCACCGCGACCGTCGACTGCGGCGCGAGAATCGAGATGCCCGATTCGTCGTCCGCGAGCAGCGCCGTCGGATTGGCGACGCCGGTGCGCACCAGGATCGGCACGAGCTGGCCGCGCAACTGGCCGACGATCATGAAGCCCTTCGCGGCCGGCGTGGTGGCGAGCGTCGCCTTGGCCTGTCCCTGGAAGTTGTCGGTTTCGAACGCGCCGCTGCCGTCGGCCGACTGCACGAGGTTGGTCCCCGGCTGCTGGCACTTGCCGGCGTTAATGCCGCTGTTGTCGCACTCGGTCCAGGTGCCGTCGGCGTTGATGGTGATCTTCGCGTCCACCGAAACCGGCAGGAAGTTCTGCGACGGTATCTGGTGATAGCCGAGCTGGTTATAGGTGCCCGCGAGGCTGGCAATGTTCGTTTCAATCGACGAGAAGCCGATGAACGGGTAGTACGGGAACGTCGTATCAGGCACGGCGCCCACGCCGAGCACGCCGCCGAACTGGATCTGCGCGCCGGGGATCGTGCCGCCCGCCACGCCTTCGCCGATAAAGACGCGCGCCGGCCGGCTCGGGTCGAGGCTCGCGCCGTTCAACCGGTACGCGCACTGATTGAGCTTGGCGGTCGGCAGTTCGGTCTCCTGAGTGATCGTGCCGCTGACGGTGGTGCCCGCGCGCGTCGGTGTCACCGTGCCGGTGGTGGCCGGAACCGGCGATTCGACATAGGTGATCTGCCAGGTCATTTTGGTGGTATCGAGTTGCAGCTTGGCGAGTTCGCCGTCGCCGCCGCCGCCCGTGTAGACCGTGCTGTAGTCAAGCGTCGTGGGACACAATGCCGTCGGCGGCGGGGCCGGCGGCGTGTTGCCGCCGCCACCGCATGCCGTCACCAGCGGCGCTGTCAAAACCAGTGCCGCAACGAATTTCCAATTCATACCGCCCCCTCCAGAATGTTCTCGTTTTCGATGGCCGGTTTCCCGCCGGCCATCCCTCGCTTTCGCTGTTGCCACTTTCCGATTCCGTCGCGATTCCGCTTCGAGCCGCTTACTTGCTGACCTGGGCGCCCACGCCGAAGTACGGGCTTTGCGCCGTCCCTGTGATGGCTGAAGTCGAGGCCACGCCGCTGTTTTCCTCACCCTGAATGAGGATCGCGTACAGGCCGCCCGTGGCGATCGCGAAGCCGGTAGCGGTGCCGCCGCTAGTCGTCTGGGCGGTGACGCCCACGAGGCCCGGCGTCGCCGTGAGACCGTAGGTCAGGCTGAAGCCGTCCTCGGCGCTCGAGGTTTGCGGATTGACGAACGTGCCGGTCCCGCCGTTGATCAGCGTGGCGGTGTAGTTGAAGTTCGAATCCGCGCCGACATAGCCGCCGTCGAAGCCGCCCGAGGCGAGCGCGGTGGCTTGCGCGAGCACGGCGATGCCGGATTCGTCGTCCACCTGCAGCGCGCCGATATCGACGTTGCCGGTGCGCACGACGATCGGGATGGTCGCGCCGTTCAACTGGCCGAGGATCATGTGCGCCACGCCCGATTTGCCGGTGGGCAAGGTCGGAGTAATGATCTGCGGCGGCGAGGTGCTGTCGAAATAGCCGTTGGCGTTGAGCGTGTACGGATTGCCCGTGGTCAGACAGCCGCCGCTGCTCGCCGAGAAGCCTGCGGTGCTTTGCGAGGACGTGCAGGCGCCGGTCGAGTCGAAGGTCTCGTAGGTGTTGGTGCCGGCCGTTGCATAGTTGCCCGAATTACCCGAAGGCGTCAGGTGGTAGAGCAGGCCGTTGTAAGTGCCGGGCAGTTTGCTGATGTCCGTGGTCGTGCTGGCGAAGCCGAGGAACGGGTAGAAGTCGAAGTGACGGTTATCCACCTTACCGATGCCGGTGCCGAGGCCAAGGATGGACACGCCACTGAACTGGATCGTCGCACCCGGAATGCCGCCGCCCGCGACGCCCTGGCCCACGAAGATGGTCGGCGGATTGGCGGAGTTGAAGTCGGCCGTGGTGCTGTAGGTGCCGTTAGGTCCGGAGCCGGTGCCGGGTGTCAGCACGAAGGCGCAGCGCGTTTGCTCGGCGGTCGGCAAAGTGCCCGCGGGCGGGTGCACGACCGCGCCCGTGATCTGCACGCCCGCGCGGCTCGGGCTCACCGTTCCTGTCGCAAGCGGAACCGGGGATTCGAGCCACGACAGCGTGTACGTCATCGCCGTGGCGTTGATGTTCAGGCTCACCACTTCGCCGCTGCCGGCGCCGCCCAGATAGGTGCTATTGCCGATGTCCGCCGTCGCCGGACAGAGCGAGGCCACCGTGCCCTGAGGCGGTGGACCTTCACCGGTGCAACTCGATCCCGAACATTGCGGCGCGCTGATCGGACCTGGATTGCTGGCATCGCCGCCGCCGCAGGCGATTAACAAAGGCGTCGCGATAAGGGCCAATGCGAGGCCCTTGTTTATGGCATCCCACATGCTGCTGTCTCCCTTTCGTGTAATTGTGCGAAGTAATTTCGCTGTACGCTTCAGGACTGTCAATTGATAGAACCGTCTAAAAAGAGCGATTCAAACAGCCGCAGAAACGCACGACTCTTGCCGCTGCGAGTTTCGCGAGTCTTTTAAACAAAAAACGATTTTTGGGCGCTGGGAGCGGTAGCGTTGCTTCGCCGCACACGCTTGCCAGTCAAGCCTTGGAGCAAAATGGCTCTATCATCTTGGAGCGACCGTTCGCTAAAGAATCGGGTGTTTCCCCAGGCGGAAATCTGTGCATGCCGCACCCCCGGCGCTGCACGATTTACCGATTTATGAATAACGGCGAGCGCGGGTTTAAAAGTAATCGGGATTAATACTAATTAGGTATGCGGAATGAAATTTTTGAATCGGGTATTTGAAACGAAAAAAAGCCGGTTTATGAAACTGGCTTTTTGTCTGGGTGGCGGCGCAACGCTGCCGGACGCAAGGAGTTTAGCGTTTTAATCCGCTTTCTTCGTCGGCGCCGATGGCGAGATTCATGCACTGAATGGCCGCGCCCGATGCGCCCTTGCCGAGATTGTCGAGACGCGCGACGGTGACGAAACGCTCTTCGTTGCCGAACACGAACAGGTCGACACGGTTGGTGTCGTTGTTCGCCTGGACGTCGAAGAAGCCGCCGTCGAGATTGGCCTCGGCGTCGAACGGCGCGACACGCACGAAGGCTTCGCCGGCGTAGTACTCGGAGAACAGCGCGAGCACGTCTTGCGGCGTGGCCTTCTTTGCGAGTTGGCTCGGCGAGAAGTACGTGGTGACGGCCAGACCCTTGTAGAAGTCGCCGACGATCGGCGTGAACAGCGGCGCTGACCGCAAGCCAGTGTGCGCCGCCATCTCGGGCAAATGCTTGTGCGTGAGACCGAGCGCGTAGGGACGCGGACTCTTCAGCCGCTCGTTGCCGCCGGCTTCGTAGTCGGCAATCATTTTCTTGCCGCCGCCGCTGTAGCCGGTGATGGAATAGCTGTGCGCGGCGAACTCCGGCGTCACCACGCCGGCTTCGACGAGCGGACGCATGGCCAGCACGAACGCCGATGCGTGGCAGCCCGGTACGGCGATGCGCTTCGCGGTGCGCAGACGTTCGCGCTGCGAGCGGGCCAGTTCCGGCAGGCCATACGCCCAGTCGGCGCTGGTGCGAAACGCGGTGCTCGCGTCGATCAGCACGGTGTGGTCGTTGGCGACGAGCGAGGCCGACTCGCGCGAGGCGACATCCGGCAGGCACAGGAACGTCACGTCCGACGCATTGATGAGACGACGACGCTCCTCGATGTCCTTACGCTTCGCCTCTTCGATACGCAGGATCTCTACGTCGGCGCGTTGCGACAGGTATTCGAAAATCTTCAGGCCGGTCGTACCTTCCTGTCCGTCGACAAATACTTTCGTGCTCATCTCAATCTCACTGGCTACGGGATTACGGAGGCGCCAGAGTGCGCCGGAACGTCATTTTAAGACCGGATGGCGGCACGCGTGCGCAAACATCGTCGAAAAACGACGTTGCGCCGCGTAAATGACATTGAGATGACGGTTTTATGCGGCAGAAGCCATCCGTTGACGGCGGGTTGCGGCGGCTTGGCCGCGGGTCGCTGGCGGCTTGGTGCCGCCAGAGGCCGGTTTTCAGCGTCCGGCGGTCCAGCGTGCCGTCACCGCCGCAATGCGCGCGCCGAACAGCTTCGCCGTTTCCAGATCGCCGGGCGGCGGCGCTTCATCCGGCGTGGCGTCCGCCGGCGATTGCGTGAGCAGGCCGGTGAAGCCGCCCACATAGTTCAGGTCGTTGCGCGTCGCCGCCTTGGTGTTGGACGGCATCATGCCGACGCCCGCCCAGATCATGCTGTGCTGCATGGCCAACGTCACCATGTACTGGATGGTGGAGAACTTGTCGCCGTTCATCGTCGCGGAATTGGTGAAACCGGCCGCGATCTTGTCCCTCCATTTCTGGCCGAACCACGGCTTCGAGCTCGCGTCCGCGAATTTCTTGAAGTCCGCGGAAGGACCGCCCATGTAGGTCGGCGCGCCGAAGACGATGGCGTCGGCGGCGTCGAGCTCGGCCCAGCCGGCATCGTCCAGCTCGCCCACGGCGATCAGTTGCGCCTGCGCGCCGGCTTCGAGCATGCCGGCGAGCACGGCTTCCGCTGCCTTCTTCGTATGGCCGTAGCCGCTGTGATACACGATGACGATCTTCGACATGACATCCTCCATGAGGGTTTGAGCACAGACGTGAGACGGGCGGCGGCGCCGCCAGGTGAACCCTAGCGCGCGTAGGTGACAACCATCCGCGCGCTGCCGAGCGTTGCGGTGCCGATTTCATGATCGAACATCAACGCGGGCCGCCCCTGGCCGAGCCGAAGATCGGTCGTGCCGAGGGCATACACGGTGACGACGTAGCGATGCGGTTTGCCGGCCGGCGGGCATGGGCCGCCATAGCCGTCGATGTCGAAGTCGTTGCGCGCCTCGACCGCGCCGATCTTCTTCAGATAACCCGAGGCGCTGGCATTTTCCGGCAAGTGGTCGACGCTCGCGGGGATCTGCGCCACCGCCCAGTGCCACCAGCCAGGGCCGGGCGCATCGGGATCGAAGATGGTGACGGCGAAACTGCGCGTGCCTTGCGGCGCGTCATGCCACGACAATTGCGGCGAGCGGTTGACGCCCTTGCAATCGTCCTGATCGAAGACCTGGGCGGCGTTGACGGGACCGCCGTCATGAAAGCTCGTGCTCGTCAGCGCGAAAGGGCCTTCGGCGAGTGCTCGCGGCCCGTGCGCGGCGACGAGCGCGAGGCTGAGCAGCGCCCAGGCGAGAGACGGTGTTCGGGAACGGGGTGAAGCAAGCGGAACGACCAGGCAACGCGAGCGCATGTGCCGATTCTCCAGTGTCATGAACGTTCATCCTCACGTTCATTATTGTCCCTAATTTGTGTCCCGAGGTCGAATCAAGTCTATCATTGGCTCCCCTCAGGCTCGCTCTGACGGGCCGAGGCGGTGTGAAATCAGCTATAGTCGGATGAGTTGCGCGCGTGGGCCGGGTCGCGTGCAAGTTCACAAATTTAAAACCTGGGGCCTAGAATTCAAGAATGATGCATGGCTGAAGTTTCGGAGAGCGTGTTATCAGGCAAAGGGAGAGCAATGCCAGGTCCAGTCAGGGTCGTCGTGGCCGATGATCATCCGGTGATACTGTTCGGCGCAGAGCATGCGCTGTTGAAGTTTCCCGGCATTCAGGTGGTCGCGCGCGCACGCCAGTCAACGGAGCTTATCAAGGTGTTGCAGACGGTCCCCTGCGACGTTTTGGTCACCGACCTCGCGATGCCGGGCGGCCAATATGGCGATGGTTTGCCATTGATCGGCTACCTGCGTCGTAATTTCCCCACTCTGCCGATCGTCGTATTGACGATGCTGGAGAATGCTGCATTGCTCAAGCGTCTGAGCGAGCTTGGCGTCATATCTGTCGTCAACAAATCGGACGACCTGAGCCATATCGGTCTCGCGGTTCAACACGTGAGCCGCAATCTCGAATACATGAGCCCGTCGGTCAAGGCCGCGCTCGACACGCTGCGTATGAACGCGGGCGGCAAGAGCGACGAGGTCATGCTGTCCAAGCGCGAACTGGAAGTAGTGAGGCTCTTCGTGTCGGGCATGACCATCAAGGAAATCGCAGAACAGTTGAACCGCAGCATCAAGACCATCAGCACACAGAAGAACACGGCAATGCGCAAGCTCGGGATCGAGCGCGATTCCGAACTGTTTCAGTACGCGCAAAGCAATGGCCTATTGAATCTGTCTTCGTATTCGGCAGAGGAGCCGGGCGAGTTGCCCTGACGTTGAGGCTGACATTGCCGGAGTAACTGCCGAATACAAAAAGGGCTGCCTGTCGTGAAGACAGGCAGCCCTTTTTAACGACTTTTCAGCCTGAGGCTTACTGCGGCGATGCCGTCGCGCCGCCGTGCGCCGCCGACCATTCGGCCGGTGCGTGCAGGAATTTTTCGACTTCGTCGAGCGTCTTGGTGTCGAAGTAGCCCTTTTCCTTGGCGATGCGCAGCACGTCCCACCAGGTGGCGAGCGCGTGCAGATCCACGTCGATGTCTTTCAGCACCGACACGCTTTCCTTGAAGATGTTGTAGTGGAACAGCACGAAGCAGTGGTTCACCGTCGCGCCGGCGGTGCGCAGCGCGTTGATGAAGTTGATCTTGCTGCGGCTGTCGGTGGTCAGGTCTTCCACCAGCAGCACGCGTTGGCCTTCCGTCAACAGACCTTCGATCTGCGCGTTGCGGCCGAAACCCTTCGGCTTCTTGCGCACGTACTGCATCGGCACCATCAGGCGGTCGGACAGCCACGCCGCGAAGGGTATGCCGGCGGTCTCACCGCCGGCAACCGCGTCGATCTGCTCGTAGCCGACGTCGCGCAGGATGGTGGCCTCGGCCATTTCCATCAGGCCGCGACGCACGCGCGGATACGAGATCAGCTTGCGGCAGTCGATATACACCGGGCTCGCCCAGCCGGACGTGAAGATGTACGGTTTTTCCGCGTTGAAGTGAACTGCTTGCACTTCCAGCAGCATCTTGGCGGTCGTGTCGGAGATCGTCTGGCGATCGAAGCCTGTCATGGGCGGATCCTTGGATGAGAGCGGGGAGGGCGCGGGCGCGGAGGCCCGGTGGCGCAGCAAGCGGGATGTTCCGCGCCCGATGGGCGGAACACGCGGCCGGTCAGTGGAGTACAGGCCGGTTTTGCTACGCGCGTAGGCCGACATTTTACCCGATTCGGACCTTTCCGAGGAGGCTGTCGTGCGTGGAACCCGTAACGACGGCTAAAGCGGCGGTGAAGGGGATGCCGCCGGCCCTCCGGTTCCGGGCCTCCGACTGACACGGCGACAGAGGCCGCCGCCGCGCAAGCCTTTTTGGCTGGCTTGTGGCGCGGGCGGGCGCCGATTACACTCACGCGAATTTTCAGGGCCGGGCGGCCCCGGCGCCGATCTCCTCAGCGTGGCCGCGCCCTACGGGATGCTTTCGATGACTGTCGCCTCTACTTCCCCATCCTCCCGCGCGAGCGCGCAGCGTGGCTATGCCGGCCGCGCCCTGCTGGCGGCGGTGCTCGGCTACGCGATGGACGGCTTCGATCTGCTGATCCTCGGCTTCATGCTGCCGGTGATCGCCGCCGACCTGCACCTGTCGTCCGCGCAGGCCGGCTCGCTGGTGACGTGGACGCTGATCGGCGCGGTGGCGGGCGGTATCGTCTTCGGCGTGTTGAGCGACTATTTCGGCCGGGTGCGGATGCTCACCTGGACGATCCTCGTCTTCGCGGTGTTCACCGGCCTGTGCGCGCTGGCGCAGGGCTATCCGGATCTGCTGGCTTACCGGACCGTCGCTGGCCTTGGACTGGGTGGGGAATTCGGCATTGGCATGACGCTCGTCGCCGAGGCCTGGCCGGCCGCGCAGCGGGCGCGCGTGTCGTCGTATGTGGGGCTCGGCTGGCAAGCGGGTGTTCTGGCCGCCGCGCTGTTGACGCCGCTGCTGCTGCCGGTGATCGGCTGGCGCGGCATGTTCGCGCTGGGGCTGGTGCCGGCGGTGGTGTCGTTCGTGGTGCGGCGGCGTGTCGAAGAACCGGCGCTGTTCGTCGAACGGGCGGAGCATGCGCGACACGCGCGGCACGCGGGACAACAAGACGCCGCACGCACCTCGCCGCTCAAACGCCTCATTGCGGATGCGCGCACCACGCGCTCGAGCATCGGCGTGGCGATTCTCTGCTCGGTGCAAAACTTCGGCTACTACGGCCTGATGATCTGGCTGCCCAGCTACCTGTCCAAGACCTTCGGCTATTCGCTGACCAGATCCGGTTTGTGGACTTCGGTGACCGTGCTGGGCATGGCGCTCGGCATCTGGCTCTTCGGCGTCGCGGCCGATCGTTTCGGCCGCAAGCCGACCTTCCTGTTCTATCAGATCGGCGCGGTGGTGATGGTGTTCGTCTACGCCCATCTGACGACGCCGTTCGCGCTCCTGATCGGCGGCGCGGTGATGGGCGTGTTCGTCAACGGCATGATCGGCGGATACGGCGCGCTGATTTCCGAGTTGTATCCCACCGAGGCGCGCGCCACCGCGCAAAACGTCCTGTTCAACATCGGCCGTGCAGTGGGCGGTTTCGGGCCGGTCGCGGTCGGCGCGCTGGCGGCGCGCTATTCGTTCGGCGCGGCGCTCGCGTTGCTTGCGTCCATCTATCTGCTCGACATCGTAGCCACGTTGTTTCTGATCCCCGAACGTCGCGGCGCCGCACTCGACTGAGTGATTCGCCGTCCGGTTTTATCGACCGCGGGCGCGAAGCAAAAATACTACGAATAAGCCCCGTCGCATGACGCGCCGCAGCACCCCGGCGACGCCCGCTTGCGCGCGATCAACCCATTGTTTCGCCGACGGTTCGCGGCGCCGAAGGGCACGCGTAACGGCCCATGCGGGGTGTACACTAAGTCCCCCCGTAAAAGCTCTGCATCGTCTTGCCAACCGCTCAGGTTCGACGCTGCGCCTAACCGGCGCGGGCGAAAACCGCTGCAGTCGATGACCCATTCGATCCATGCGAGCGAGGCACACGGCGAGCCGGGCCGGGCCCGATCACTCACGTCTCGCAGGCCAAAAAATGGACGAACAACTGAAGCAAAGCGCTCTCGCGTATCACCAGAATCCGAAGCCCGGCAAGATCTCGGTCACGCCGACCAAACCGCTGTCGAACCAGCTTGATTTGTCGCTCGCCTACTCGCCGGGCGTCGCCGCCGCCTGCATGGCGATCTACGACGAACCGCTCGACGCGCAGAAATACACCTCGCGCGGCAACCTCGTCGGCGTGGTCACCAACGGCACGGCGGTGCTCGGTCTCGGCAACATCGGGCCGCTCGCCGCCAAACCGGTGATGGAAGGCAAGGGGTGTCTGTTCAAGAAGTTCGCCGGCATCGACGTGTTCGACATCGAACTCGCCGGGACCGATCCGGACAAGCTGGTGGAAGCCATCGCGATGCTCGAACCCACGCTCGGCGGCATCAATCTCGAAGACATCAAGGCGCCGGAATGCTTCTACATTGAGAAGAAGCTGCGCGAGCGCATGAAAATTCCGGTCTTCCACGATGATCAGCACGGCACCGCGATCATCGCCTCGGCGGCGATTCTCAACGGCCTGAAGGTGGTCGGCAAAAAGCTCGAAGAAGTGAAGCTCGTCTGCTCGGGCGCGGGCGCGGCGGCGATTGCCTGTCTGGATCTGCTGGTGCACCTGGGGTTGTCGAAGAAGAATGTGCTCGTCACCGATTCGAAGGGCGTCATCTACGAAGGCCGTGGCAATCTCGATCCGTCGAAGCAACGTTACGCGGCGAATACCGATGCGCGCAGCCTGGGCGACGCGATTCGTGGCGCCGATGTGTTCCTCGGCTGTTCCAGCGCCGGCGTGCTGAAGGCGGAGATGGTGGCGGAAATGGGCACGCAGCCGCTGATTCTGGCTCTGGCCAATCCGGAGCCGGAGATCCGCCCGGAAGAAGCCAGGCGTGTGCGTCCGGACGCGATTATCGCGACGGGCCGTTCGGACTATCCGAACCAGGTCAACAACGTGCTGTGCTTCCCGTTCATCTTCCGTGGCGCGCTCGACGTGGGCGCGACCACCATCACGGAAGAGATGAATCTCGCGTGCGTGCGCGCCATCGCGGAACTGGCCGAGGAAACCGATCAGGGCGACGAGGTGGCGAAGGCCTACGAAGGCCACACGCTCGAATTCGGCCCGGAATATCTGATTCCGAAGCCGTTCGATCCGCGCCTGATCATCAAGATCGCGCCGGCCGTCGCGCAGGCCGCGATGGATTCGGGCGTGGCGACCCGTCCGATCAAGGACATGGACGCCTATCGCGAAGAGCTCGGCACCACGGTCTACCGCACCGGCATGGTGATGCGGCCGGTGTTCGCTGCGGCGAAATCGGCGCCGGCGCGCATCGTGTTTGCCGAAGGTGAAGACGAGCGTGTGCTGCGCGCCGCGCAATTCGTGCTGCTGGAGAAGATCGCGAGGCCGATTCTCGTCGGCCGGCCGTCTGTCATCGAGATGCGTCTGAAGAAGATGGGCTCGAAGCTGAAATGCGGCGAAGACTTCGAGATCGTCAATCCGGAAGACGATCCGCGCTATCAGAAGTGCTGGCAGGAATACCACGAGATCGGCGCGCGCGAAGGCGTCACGCCGGAAGTCGCGAAGGCGGCGCTGCGCAAGTTCAACACGCTGATCGGCGCGATCCTCGTGCGGCTGGGCGACGCGGATGGCATGATCTGCGGCATGATCGACACCTATCAGAGCCATCTGAAGTTCGTCGACCAGGTGCTCGGCAAGGCGGAAAACGTGCAGAACCTGGCGGCGATGAATCTGCTGATGCTGCCGGGCCGCAACCTGTTCATCTGCGACACGTATGTCAACGAGGTGCCGAGCGCCGTGCAACTCGCCGACATGACGGTGCTGGCCGCCCAGGAGATCGAGAAGTTCGGCATTACGCCGAAGGTCGCGCTGCTATCGAACTCGAACTTCGGCAGCGTGCCGTCGGCTTCGTCGCAACGCATGGCGCAGGCGCGTGCGTTGATCGTGCAGCGCGCGCCCGACCTCGAAATCGACGGCGAGATGCATGGCGATGCCGCGCTCTCGGAGATGGTCCGCAAGGCGGCTTTCCCCGGCACGAAGCTGACGGGCGAGGCGAATCTGCTGATCATGCCCAACGTGGAAGCCGCGAATATCACGTACAACCTGCTGAAGATGATCGGCGGCGAAGGCGTGACGGTAGGGCCGTTCCTGCTCGGTTCGGAAAAGCCGGTGCATATCCTGACGCCGGCGGCGACCGTGCGCCGCATCATCAACATGACGGCGGTGGCTTCGGCCAATGCGCGGGTGAAGGCTCGAGCGGAGTAAGCGCCGCGCGCAAAAAAGGCGGCTGTCCTTCTGGGCAGCCGCCTTTTCTATATGCGGAAGACGCCTCGCGAGGTCTTCCGCCGCCTCTCACTCAGGCCGCGTGTTGCGCCTCGCTGCCTTCCGGCGAGCGCCAGCGAGCCAGCAAGCCTTGCCACTTCACGCGCACGCCCTTCAGATTATTTTCCTTGACGTGCCCATAGCCGCGGATGCCGTCGGGCAAGTTCGCCAGTTCGAGCGCCAGCGCGTGGTTTTGCGCATTCAACCCGCCGATCAGCTCGCGCACCAGCGCCTCGTATTCGCCGATCAGCGCCCGTTCGGTGCGACGTTCTTCCGTCTTGCCGAACACGTCGAACGCGGTGCCGCGCAGGAACTTGAGCTTCGCCAGCACGCGCATGGCGCTGAGGATCCACGGTCCGTACTTCTTCTTGATCAGGTGACCGTGCGCGTCCTTCTTCGAGAAAGCCGGCGGCGCGAGATGGAGATTGACCTTCCAGTCGCCTTCGAAACTCGCCTTCAGCTTTTCGATGAATGCGGGATCGGCGTACAGGCGCGCCACCTCGTACTCGTCCTTGTAGGCCATCAGCTTGTGCAGGTTCTTCGCCACGGCTTCGGTCAACGGTAACTGGGCTTCGCCCGTGTCGAGCGCCGCTTCGGCAACCCGCACCTGCGCCACGAGTTCGCGGTAGCGGGCCGCATAGGCGTCGTTCTGCCACGCGCTGAGGTAGGCGGCGCGCTTGTCGATCAGCGTGTCGAGCGCCTTCGGCGTGTGCAGCGCGATGATCTTGCTGGTGGCGGTTTCGGCGGCCGAGGCGCCGCTGCGTCCCTGCGATTGCGCGAGCTTGCGCACCGACGCCAGATCATGCGCGGCGCGGCGGCCCCATTCGAAGGCCGCACGATTCTTCTCGACCTGTACCGCGTTCAGTTCGATGGCCCGCATCAGCGATTCGTACATCAGCGGCACCCAGCCCTTTTGCCACGCGTAGCCGAGCACGAACGGGTTCGTATAGATGGCGTCGCCGAGCAGCGCCACGGCGAAATGATTGGCGTCGATCGCGTCGACACCGGTATCGCCTGCGCCCAGCCGCACGTCCGATTCCGCGTCGGCGCCGGGGAATTGCCAGTTCGGGTTCTTGATGAAGGCGGCAGTCGGCGTATGCGCGCTGTTCAGCACGACGCGCGTGCGTCCGACCTGCATGCGCGAGACGCACTCGTCGCTGGCCGTGACGATGGCGTCGCAGCCGATCACGAGACTCGCCTCGCCCATGGCGATGCGGGTGGCGTGGATGTCGGCGGGCTGCTTCGCGATCTGCACGTGGCTCATTACCGCGCCGCCCTTCTGCGCGAGGCCGGTCACGTCCAGCACCGTCACGCCCTTGCTTTCCAGATGAGCGGCCATGCCGAGCAGCGCGCCGATCGTCACGACGCCCGTGCCGCCCACGCCGGTGACCAGCACGCCATACGGCCGCTCGATCGACGGCAGTTCCGGCGAAGGCACCGGCGGCAGCGCCTCGCTGCTCGCACCGGAGGACGCCTTGGGCTTCTTCAGTTGTCCGCCTTCAACCGAGACGAAACTCGGGCAGAAGCCGTTCACGCACGAAAAGTCCTTGTTGCAGGTGGACTGATTGATCTGGCGCTTGGTGCCGTACTCGGTATCCAGCGGTTCGACCGAAAGGCAATTGGACTTCACCGAGCAATCGCCGCAACCTTCGCAGACGGCTTCGTTGATCACCACGCGGCGCGCCGGGTCCGGATAGGTGCCGCGTTTGCGGCGACGGCGTTTTTCGGTGGCGCAGGTCTGGTCGTAGATCAGGATCGAAGTGCCGTTGATCTCACGCAGCACGCGCTGCACTTCGTCCAGCTGATCGCGGTGATGAATCGTGATGCCGGGCGCGAGGCCGACGTTGGCGTGGTACTTGTCCGGCTCGTCGGTGACGATGACGATTTTTGCCGCGCCTTCGGCGGCGAGCTGATGGGTGATCTGCGGCACGGTCAGCACGCCGTCGACCGGCTGGCCGCCCGTCATCGCGACCGCGTCGTTATAGAGAATCTTGTAGGTGATGTTGGCTTTCGAGGCGATCGCCGCCCGAATTGCCAGCAGTCCCGAGTGGAAATAGGTGCCGTCGCCGAGGTTGGCGAACACGTGCTTGTCGTTGGTGAACGGCGCCTGGCCGATCCATGCGACGCCTTCGCCGCCCATCTGGCTGAAGGTGCTGGTGCTGCGGTCCATCCACACGGTCATGTAGTGGCAGCCGATGCCGGCCATCGCCCGCGAGCCTTCCGGCACGTTGGTCGACGTGTTGTGCGGGCAGCCCGAGCAAAACCACGGCTTGCGTTCGACTTCCACGCGCGGCCGGGCCAGCGCTTTTTCCTTTGCTTCGATCACGGCGATCCGCGAGGCGATGCGCGCGCGCACGTCCGATGGCAGGTCGAACTTGTCGAGACGCGTGGCGATGGCCTTGGCGATGATCGCCGGCGACAACTCGTAATGCGCCGGCAGCAGCCAATTGCCCATCGGCACCGACCATTCGCCACCCGCGCCGTCTTTTTCGTCGAACTTGCCGAACACGCGCGGACGTTGCGCGTCCGGCCAGTTGTACAGTTCTTCCTTGATGGCGTATTCGAGAATCTGCCGTTTTTCCTCGACCACCAGAATTTCTTCGAGGCCGCGCGCAAAGGCATGCGCGCCTTGCGCTTCGAGCGGCCACACGCAGCCCACCTTGTAGAGGCGAATGCCGATGCGCGAGCAGGTTTCGTCGTCGAGGCCGAGATCGGTCAGCGCCTGGCGCACGTCGAGATAGGCCTTGCCGGCCGTCATGATGCCGAAGCGCGCGTGCGGCGCATCGATCTCGACGCGGTCCAGCTTGTTGGCGCGCACATAGGCGAGCGCGGCGTACCACTTGTAATCGAGCAGACGCGCTTCCTGAACCAGCGGCGGATCGGGCCAGCGGATATTCAGGCCGCCATCGGGCATGGCGAAATCGTCCGGCAGAATGATTTGCGTGCGATGCGGATCGATATCCACCGAGGCCGACGATTCCACCACGTCGGTCACGCATTTCATCGCCACCCACAGGCCGGAATAGCGGCTCATGGCCCAGCCGTGCAGGCCGAAATCGAGATATTCCTGCACGTTCGACGGGAACAGCACCGGCAGGCCACAGGCCTTGAACATGTGCTCGGACTGGTGCGCGAGGGTCGACGACTTGGCGGCGTGGTCATCGCCGGCCAGCACGAGGACGCCGCCATGCTGCGACGAACCGGCGGAATTGCCGTGCTTGAAGACGTCGCCGGAGCGGTCGACGCCCGGACCCTTGCCGTACCACATCGAGAACACGCCATCGAATTTGGCGTTCGGATACAGATTGACCTGCTGCGAGCCCCACACGGCGGTGGCGGCGAGGTCTTCGTTGACGCCCGGCTGGAACACGACCTGGCGTGCGGCGAGATGCTGCTTCGCCTTCCACAGCGACTGGTCGAGTCCGCCAAGCGGGGAGCCGCGATAGCCGGAAATGAAACCGGCGGTGTTCAGCCCTGCGGCTTTGTCACGTTCCTGCTGCAGCATCGGCAGACGGACGAGCGCCTGAATTCCGCTCATGTACGCGCGGCCGCGTTCGAGCGTGTACTTGTCGTCGAGCGTGACGGAATTTAGCGCGGCTTCGAGCGAGGCTCGCTGACCAGCGTCTAGCGGGGCATTCATTATGTGTACTCCTCCACCCTGTTTGGGATCACCAAAACTCGTTGGCCGCGGCATCTTGTGGTTGCCTCGGCCGGGGTCGCAATATTGACGTGTTTTAAGTGATGGTAGCACCGGGAGAAACCCGACGCATGGCGTCGAAAGTGCTGTCAGACAGCGCTTTTGGCTTTAAGACGCGTGACGCCGCTGTGACATCGCTGCATCAAATTGAAAACTTTGCATGTCTTGTGTAACAAGCTGTAAAAGATTCAAATGCGCGGAACCTGTCTTGAAAAGCCGGTCTAACCACCCACCTGTGCACGTGGCTACGTAACGCTCCGCGCTTGGCGGAGCTTCACGACAACAGGCAGCTAGAAAAGGAGTACGCATGAACAGCAGAAATATCCAGACCTTCCTGATGGTTTCGGCCGCCTTCTTTGCCATGAGCGCCCCGGTTCGCTCGGGCAACGGCGCGAGAACACTTGCCAACGCGGTCGCCCACACGTCGCAGATCGCACCGGTGAGTCTCGCTTCGGAACGCATCACCTTGTCCGGCGAGTCCGGCGAGTCCGACGAGGACGAGCAGGCTTCCTGATTTCCTGATTTCTGGACGGGTCGCTGAGGCGATGCGTTCGGGTATCTTCAATCATTATTTCTTGCCGTGGCCTGCGGATGGGGTGTGAGGGCGGCGGTGCAAACAACGAAGGGCGAGGATCTTGCGATCCCCGCCCTTTTTTATTGGATGCGTCTGGCGCGGCCCGCGCCGCGCTCGGCTTCCGGAATGTGCGACTTCCAGGTCGAGGCTTACGCCTTGTCCTGCACGACGCCCCGGCGAATCTGGTCCAGCTCGATCGATTCGAACAGCGCCTTGAAATTGCCTTCGCCGAAGCCCTGATTGCCCTTGCGCTGAATGATCTCGAAAAAGATCGGGCCAATCTGGTTTTCGGTGAAGATCTGCAGCAGCAGATCGTCGGGCGCGCCGTCGATCAGGATCTTGCGTTTGCGCAATTCGTCGAGCGGCTCGCCGTGATTCGGCACGCGGCGGTTGACCAGCTCGTAGTAAGTGTCGATGGTATCGAGCAGCGAGATGTTCGAGGCGCGCAGTCCGTCGACGGTGCGGTAGATGTCGTCGGTGCCGAGCGCGATGTGCTGAATGCCTTCACCGCGATACGCGTCGAGATATTCCTGGATCTGGCCGGCCGTCTCCGAGCCTTCCTCGTTGATCGGAATGCGGATCTTGCCGCAAGCCGAAGTCATCGCCTTCGACTTCACGCCCGTCACCTTGCCTTCAATGTCGAAGTAACGCACCTCGCGGAAGTTGAACAGGCGCTCGTAAAACTCCGCCCATTCCTGCATGCGGCCGCGATGGACGTTGTGCGTCAGGTGATCGATATAGGTGAGGCCGTGGCCGACCGGATTCGGGTTGGCGCCGGGAATCGGCACGAAGTCGACGTCATAGATGCTGATATCGCCGATGCTGTTCGGCTCCGCGCCGTTCTTGCCGCGCCAGCGGTCGACGAAATAGATCAGCGAATCGCCGATGCCTTTGATCGCCGGGATGTTCAGCTCCATCGGGCCGGTCTTGTTGTCGAAGCCCCAGGCGCCTTTTTCCAGCGCCTGCTGATAGGCCTTGGCGGCGTCCTGCACGCGAAAGGCGATCGCGCAGATCGACGGGCCATGCAGGCGCGTGAAGCGTTGCGCGAATGAATCCGGTTCGCCGTTGACGATAAAGTTGATCTCGCCCTGGCGATACAGCGTCACATCCTTATGGCGATGGCGCGCGATCGCGGTAAAGCCCATCTGTTCGAACAGCTTGCCGAGCGCCTTGGGATCGGGCGCGGTGTATTCGATGAACTCGAAGCCGTCGGTGCCGACGGGGTTGTCCCAGGTTTTGACCTGCATGGTGATGTCCTCGTGGGTCGCGCACGCTGCGCGATCGATCCGGCAAGTGTAAAGGCCGATCTGCGACGAAAACTTGCGAACTTAATCGCACGTGAGTAGGCTGGCGCTACTTTGTGGCGCAACCACCGGGATGAGTGGCAGAAAATGGCTAATATTGAGATGGATGCGATCGACCGGCGGATTCTTGCCATCCTGCAGGAGAACGGCAGGCTGTCGAATCAGGAGATTGCCGAGCGGGTGAACCTGTCGCCGAGTCCCTGTCTGCGGCGCATTCGGCGGCTGGAGGAAAGCGGGGTGATCCGCGGCTATGTTGCATTGCTCGATCCGCAGCAACTCGGGCTGGATCTATTGGCTTACGTGAATGTGCGGCTGGAAAAGCGTGGCGGTCCGTCGCTCAGCCCATCTGGCGATGTCACGCCGCTGCGCGCGGGCGCGACGCATGCCGATCTGTTTCGCGCCGCCGTGCAAACCTGGCCGGAGGTGGTCGCCTGCCACGCGATGACGGGCGAGATGGATTATCTGTTACGCGTGCAGGTGGAGGATATGGCGCACTTTTCGCGCTTTGTGCAGGACCGCCTGCTGCACCATCCGTCAGTGATCGACGTGAAGTCGAGCTTTTCGCTCGAGACCTTCAAGGAGACGACGGCGTTGCCGATCCTGTGAGCGCCGCAGACTGGCTGCGGTTTCGCTCAGGCTTCCTTCAGGCAGCCACGGGCGCCGGCATGAACGATTCGAAAATCTTCGATGCCTGACGCGCCTGGCGCTTCAAGGCGTAGTCGAACACGGCGGCCTGCTCCTGCAGCATTTCGGCAATGATGCTCGATTGATCGGCCGGCGGCAGCGTCAGATAGGCGTCGGCTTCGCCGTAAGCGTACTCGATCTTCATGCCGGCCTTCTTGGCGATGTGCATCATCGTGGAATTGCGCGACAGGCAATGCATATACAGCGTGCTGACGTGCGTATTGCGGCTGCGGATGGCGGCGCGCTCGAACAGCCGGCTGCCGATCCCTTGGCCACGCGCGGATTCCAGCACCGACACGCCGAATTCGGCGGTGCGCTTGTCGCCCTCCGCGGTCAGATAGGCGAGGTGGCCGACGCCCACCAGTTGCAGCTGGTTGTCGAACACGCCGAACACGGTGTCGCGGCTGAAGTCGATGGCGCGCACGTAGTTTTCGATGACGTGGTTCGGCACGATCTGGCCAAAGCGCAATAGACGGTCGTCCTCGCCGAGAGCGAGGAAGTGCGTCATGAGGCGTTCGCGGTCGATGGCGGTGAGTTCCCGGACCAGAGCGTGCGCGCGACCGCCCGCTTGCAACAGGCGATCGGATGTGACGATCGGCTCAGCGGCGCGAGTAGAGGGCGTGGTCATGGTTGGGTTCTCCTGTTGATCGGGCGGCATGGTGCGCCGCAAGATCAATTCTATCGGAAACGTTATCCCATAACTAGGGAAAACCCGTATGTCAATTCGACACGCTGCTCTAGTCTGTTGCGGACCTGTTTTTATGTAGCTGATTTTTAATGGTTATTTATCGCTAATATCGGGACAGCGCGCGTGTCGCTCGGAAGCAACTCCTTCTTCAGATGAATGCTGCCCCGCAATAAGTTGACGCCTATTCAGGCATCCTCAGCCCATGGTCGACCATCTGCACCACCTGTTCGGCGAACTCCCCGTAACCCATCCGGCCGCCGGGTTTCAGCCACGTAAAGGTCCAGTTGATCATGCCGAATACCATCATCGTCAGCGCTGTCTGGTTGTCGCGGGTGGCGCGTTCCGGATAGGCGCGCGTCAACTGGCGGGCAAACGCCGCTACCACGTCGCGCTGGCGGTTCAGGATAATTTCGCGCTGCGCGTCGACGAGGTATTTGACGTCGTTCAGCAGCGCGACGTGCCGGCTGTGCGAGTTCTCATACTCTGAGAGAAAGGCGCGGATCAGTTCGGCAAAGGTCTCGCGCTCGCTCAAGCCGCGCCGCTGGCTCGCGCCTTCCACCTCCGCGATGATCAGCATCAGCCGCTTGGTGTAGCGGTCGAGCAGGTCGAACAGGATCGCTTCCTTGCTGGCGTAATAGTGATACAGACGCGCCTTGGAGGTGCCGCTCGCGGCGGCCAGGTCGGCCATCGAGGTACTCGGATAGCTCGTCTGGGCGAACTTGGCGGCGGCCAGTTCGAGAATCTGATCGCGCTGGGTTTCGTGGTCGGGGGCGCGGGTGCGGGCCATGTCCTTGGAATCCTTCGCTTGATTTAGCTTGAGCAGGTGGAAAGGGCCGTGCGCAATTCGAGCGCCGGCCATCCTGAGCCGTCGCCGCGCAGGCTGACGCGGCCGCTCGCGGCCAGCTCGCGAAAGCGCCAGAGCACGAGGCTGTCGCTGACGAGAAAGCCCAGGTCCGTCATCATCAATTGCGCTGCGATGCGGCCGGCGGGTTGCCAGGCGTCGCTGGCGCGTTCGAGGATCAGCGCGTCGAGTTCGCCGAACGTGCCGCTGGTGAACGTGTTGTCGCGCCAGCGGCGGGTTTCGCCGTTCGCCTGCTTGACCTCCTGCCATTCGAGCGCGAGGCGGCTGATGCGTAACACCGAAATGGGCGCGACGTCCGGCAAGCGCGTCAGCAAGGCGCCCGGGGCGAACATCCCCACTGACGTCGCGCGGTCCGCGCGGTGATGGGCGGCGGCGTTCGGGTCGGTCAAGTCGCGAATCGACAGACGGACTTCGTTCAGGCGCTGCGGACTATTGCGCAGGTGGTAGCAGACCCGGCGCAAGGTCAGCTGGTCGGCCGAGCTTTCGCCGTGCCAGACGACGACTTGCGTGTCGGCCGCTTCGATCTGTTCCAGCATCGCCGCCTGATCGTTGAATTCGCGCAGCAAATCGCGCGGCGGGTCGTCGTGCGGGCTGCCGTCCATCACACGTTGCCAGAACTCGGCGCGCATTGCGGGCGTATCGTCGACGCCGCGCAACGGGCCCACCGCCAGGTCGTCGCGCAATGCCTCGACGGGTTCGGCGCGGCCGGCCTGTTGCAGGGCGGTGCGCAGGGAATCGGCGGCGACGTCGCCGTTGGTCAGGTGGATCGTGCTCATGGACAGCTCGCAGACAAATCAGTCACAAAAGGGCCGCTTGGCGAGCGGAACCGGTCCCGATCGCGAGCGGCCCTTAGTGTAAGCGGATCGCGGGTGAGCTGAAAGCGTTCAGGCGCGTATCGTGGCCGATGAATGCCCGGAGGTTGATCAACGTTCGTCGTAGCTGACCACAACCCGCTCGCTCACGGGGTGGCATTGGCAGGTCAGCACGAAACCGTCGCGAATCTCGTGTTCTTCGAGCGTGTAGTTCTTGTCCATCCGCACCTCGCCTTCCAGCACTTTGGCGCGGCAGGTGCAGCACACGCCGCCCTTGCACGCGTAGGGCAGCGCGAGGCCGGCCTTCAGGCCGACGTCCAACACGCTCACGCCCTGGTAAGGCAGGCGCAGCTTGCGCTTCTTGCCGTCAAGGACAATTTCCAGTTCCGCCGCCGGCGTGTCTTCGCTGATTTCGACCGGCGCCACGCCTGCCTGCGGCAGCGGCGAGCCGAAGCGTTCGACGTGCACGCTGGCCGGCGGCACGCCCGCGGCCTTGAGGGCGGCCTCGGCGGCGTCCATCATCGGCGCGGGGCCGCAGATGAAGGCTTCGTCGATGGTCTCGGCGGGCACTAGGCTCTCGATGAAAGCCGCGCACTTTTGCTGATCCAGCACGCCGTTGAACAACTCGACGTCCTGCAGATCGTCCGACAGCACGTGATACAGCGCGAAGCGGTTCATGAAGCGGTTTTTCAGGTCTTCCAGTTCTTCGGCGAACATGATCTGGTCGACGCTGCGATTGCCGTAGATCAGCGTGAACGTGCTGCGCGGCTCGACTTCGAGCGTGGTCTTGATGATGGCAAGTACCGGCGTGATGCCCGAACCGCCTGAAAAGGCGACGTATTGCTGGCCCTGCTCCGCGTTCAGATGGGTGAAGAAGCGGCCGTCGGGCGTCATGACGTCGATCGTATGACCGGGCTGCAGGGTGTCGAAGGCGAAATTCGAGAAGCGGCCGCCCCGCACGCGCTTGATGCCGACGCGCAGCTCGCCGTCGCGGTCGTAATCGGTGACGCCGACGCAGATCGAATAGGAGCGGCGTGTCTCCTCGCCGTCGATGTGCGTCTTTAGCGTCACGAACTGCCCTTGCGTGAAGCGATAGTGCTCGCGCAGCTCGGCAGGCACTTCGAAGGCGACCGAGACCGCGTCGGCCGTTTCGGGCCGGACTTCGCGGATGCGCAGAGAGTGGAATTGCGGCGTGGCCATATCAGTAAGGTTTGAAATAGTCGAAGGGTTCGCGGCAGTCGAGGCAGCGGTACAGCGCCTTGCAGGCCGTCGAGCCGAATTGCGCGAGACGTTCGGTATGGGCCGAGCCGCAATGCGGACAGCCCGGCGCCACAAGCGTCCGGGGCGCGAAGCGGATCACTTTTTCGCCGGGGCCGTCGCTCGCACAGTTGCCGGTGGGCGGCGCGATGCCGTAGGCGCGCAGCTTCTCGCGTGCGTCGGCGGTCATCCAGTCGGTGGTCCAGGCGGGCGCGAGCACGGTGATGACGCGATAGGGCGCGAGGCGCGCGGCTTCCAGGGCGTGCTCGACGTCTTCGGCAATTTGCGACATCGCCGGGCAGCCCGAATAGGTGGGCGTGATGACCACTTCGAGCACGCCATCGCCGGCGCGGCGGACGTCGCGCAGAATACCGAGTTCACGAATCGACACCACCGGAATCTCCGGATCGGGCACGCTTTCGAGCACGGACCACGCGCGTTCCAGCGCGGGATCCATGGCGGCGGGAAGGGTCGTGGTCATGGCGACGTGCGCCGCTTACCAGCTCGCGCCGGGATGTTGGCGCGCGAGGCTCTGCATTTCGGCGAGCACGTAGCCCATGTGCTCCGAATGCTCGCCGTGCTTGCCGGTGCTGACGTGCTTTACCGGTTCCGGCAACGTGAGCGTGGCTTCGTCGAGCGCGGCGCGCACATCTTCTTGCCAGGCGGCTTGCAGGCTGGCCGTCAACGGACCGATGCCCGCGGCGGCAATGCGTTCTTCCACGGCGTCCACGCTGAAGAACTCGCGGGTGTAGGGCATCAGATAGTCGAGCGCGGCTTGCGCGCGGCGATGCGATTCGTCCGTGCCGTCACCCATTCGCACCAGCCATTCTCCCGCGTGATGCACGTGATAGCGGGTTTCCTTGATCGACTTCGCGGCAATCGCGGCGAGTTGTTCGTCGGCGGAAGCGGTGAGGGCCGTCCACACATGCGCCATCAACGACGAGTACAGAAAGTTGCGCGTGATCGTGACCGCGTAGTCCTTGTCCGCCTGCGCGGTGCCGGCAAGCGGCCCGTAATGCGGCAACTCGGCCAGCGTGTAGTTGGAGAACTCGCGCTCGGTGCGGAAATAGGCGTAGTCGTCTTCGCTTCGGGTGACGCCCGTCAGCGCGTGTTCGAGCGTCGCGGCGTGCGTGTAGAGCAGACGCGCCTGGCCGATCAGGTCGAGGCTCATGTTGGCGAGCGCGATGTCCTCTTCGAGGATCGGGCCGTGGCCGCACCACTCGGCGTTGCGCTGCCCGAGGATCAGCGCGGTGTCGGCGAGGCGCAGGACGTAGGAGAGGTGTTGGGGCGTGATGTCCATGACGCGCTTACATGTGGTTGACTTCGTCGGGGAGCGTGTAGAACGTCGGATGGCGGTAGATCTTGTCGCCGGCCGGTTCGAACAGCTCGGCCTTGTCCTGCGGGTCGGACGCCGTGATTGCCGACGACGGCACTACCCAGATGCTCACGCCTTCCTGGCGGCGCGTGTAGACGTCGCGCGCCATACGCAGCGCCATGGGCGCGTCGGCCGCGTGCAGGCTGCCGCAATGCTTGTGGTCGAGGCCTTGCTTGCTGCGCACGAACACTTCCCAGATCGGCCATTCCTTGTTCACTGACTTATCCATTCCCGAATCTCCTGAATTTTTTGCGGCGGCGGCCGGCTGGCTTCTGTGGATGGCAGCCAGTTTCCGGCTTCGCACGCATTGGCGTGCGTGGGTTGAGCGGCGCGGCGCTTATGCCGCTTCCTGTTGCGCGCGTTGGCGCTGCTTTTCGGCGTGAGCGAGGGCGGCTTCGCGGACCCAGGCGCCGTCGTTATGGGCTTTCACGCGGGTGGCGAGACGCTCGCGGTTGCAGGGGCCGTCGCCGTTGACGACGCGCCAGAATTCTTCCCAGTCGATGTCGCCATAGTCGTAATGGCCGCGCGCCTCGTTCCACTTCAGGTCGACGTCCGGCAGCGTGACGCCGAGCACTTTTGCCTGATCCACCGTGGCGTCGACGAACTTCTGGCGCAGATCGTCATTGGAAATGCGCTTGATGCCCCACTTCGACGACTGGTTGCTGTGGATCGAATCCTTGTCGCTCGGGCCGAACATCATCAGCACCGGCCACCACCAGCGGTTCACCGCCTGCTGGACCATCTCGCGCTGCGCGTGGGTGCCCTTCATCATGGAAAGCAGCGCGTCGAACCCTTGGCGCTGGTGAAACGACTCTTCCTTGCAGATGCGGATCATGGCGCGGGCATACGGCCCGTAAGTGCAGCGACACAGCGGAATCTGGTTCATGATTGCCGCGCCGTCGACCAGCCAGCCAATCACGCCGACATCCGCCCACGTAGGCGTCGGGTAATTGAAAATGCTCGAATATTTGGCTTTGCCGGCGTGCAGGGCGTCGATCAGTTGGTCGCGCGACACCGCCAACGTTTCTGCCGCGCTATATAGATAGAGCCCGTGGCCGGCCTCGTCCTGCACTTTGGCGAGCAGAATGGCTTTGCGTTTGAGGCTCGGCGCGCGCGTGATCCAGTTGCCTTCCGGCAGCATGCCCACGATTTCCGAGTGCGCGTGCTGCGAAATCTGCCGCACCAGCGTTTTGCGATACGCCTCGGGCATCCAGTCCTGCGGCTCGATTTTGCCGTCGGCCGCCATGACCGCGTCGAAACGAGTCTGCTCGGGCGAACTGGCGGCCGTGTCGAGCGGGGCGACGTGGCCGGGAATGTCGAGTGATTGCGTGTACATGGCGAACGCTCTCGTCCGAAGTTATCTGTGTTTCGCAGTATAAACCAACCGACCGGTCGGTTAATGATTTTTTTGACGATGACGCAAGGTGGTTTCAGGCGCCGCAGATAAGGTAGGGTGGAGACCGGCGGCGGCGCGTGCCGGGGTGGTTCGATACGAGGGTGGAACAGAGATGACGGAACGGATTTTTTTGCGACATCCGGTGAAGGATGAGACGGTCGAGGTGAAAGCCGGCTTCAGTTGGCCGGCGTTTCTGCTCGGTTTCGTGTGGGCCCTGATGAAACGGATGTGGCTGGTCGGCATGCTGATGCTGGCGGCGGATCTGGCGATCGGCCTGATCGGTTTCGCGGGCGACGCGGCGGATGTCATCAGCCTCGTGCTGAGCATCCTGTTCGCGATTTACTGCGGGATGCGCGGCAACCAGTGGCATCTGCGCGACCTGGAGCGGCGGGGCTATGTAGTGTTGCCGCAGGTCTGAAAAGGCTGGGCCAGTTCAGGCGTTTTCGCCTGAAATGCGTGCCGCTAGTGTGACGATCTCAGCCGTTGCCGCCCCTCGCCGGACGCAGAACCTATAAAATCGCGGATTGGCTGCGATTGTGCGCCCTCAGCATCCCCGGTCCCCATGTTACGTTTAAGCGAAATCAAACTCCCGCTCGATCACCCCGAGAGCGCGCTCGAAGCCGCGATTCACGCGCGCCTCGCCGAACTCGGCGTGCCGGTCGACGGGCTCGTCCACTACACCGTGTTCCGGCGCGCGCACGACGCCCGCAAGCGCGCCGACATCAAGCTGACGTATATCGTCGACGTCGAGGTGAAGGACGAAGCGGCCGCTTTGCAGCGTATCGGCAGCGTGCCGCATTGCGCGGTGACGCCGGACATGACGTACCGCTTCGTCACCCGGGCGCCCGAGCATTTCAGCGGGCCGCGTCCGGTTGTGATCGGCATGGGCCCCTGCGGGCTGTTTGCGGGGCTGATTCTCGCGCAGATGGGCTTTCGCCCCATCATTCTCGAACGCGGCAAGGCCGTGCGCGAACGTACCAAGGACACCTTCGGCCTGTGGCGCAAGTCGGTGCTCAATCCGGAATCCAACGTGCAGTTCGGCGAAGGTGGCGCCGGTACGTTCTCCGACGGCAAGCTGTATAGCCAGATCAAGGACCCGCATCATTACGGCCGCAAGGTGCTCGATGAGTTCGTCAAGGCGGGCGCGCCGGAAGACATCCTGTATCTGAGCCGGCCGCACATCGGCACTTTCCGGCTCGTCAGCATGGTGGAGAAGATGCGCGCCACCATCCACGAACTCGGCGGGGAAGTACGGTTTGAGACGCGCGTCGAAGATATTGAGATCGAGCAGGGTAAGGTGCGGGCGCTGCAACTCTCCAATGGCGAGACGCTGCCGTGCAATCACGTCGTGCTGGCGGTCGGACATAGCGCGCGCGATACCTTCGAAATGCTGCATAAGCGCGGCGTCTATATTGAAGCGAAGCCGTTTTCGCTCGGATTTCGTATCGAGCATCCGCAAGGGCTGATCGACCGCAGCCGGTTTGGCAAATTCGCGGGTCACAAGCAACTCGGCGCCGCGGATTACAAGGTGGTGCATCACTGCAGCAACGGCCGCGCGGTGTACAGCTTCTGCATGTGCCCGGGCGGCACGGTGGTCGCGGCCACCTCGGAGCCGGGCCGCGTGGTGACCAATGGCATGAGCCAATACTCGCGGGCCGAGCGCAATGCGAATGCGGGCATCGTCGTGGGCATCACGCCGGACGATTACCCGGGCGGCCCGCTCGCCGGCATTGCCTTCCAGCGCAAATGGGAAGAGCGCGCGTTCGAACTGGGCGGCAGCAACTATTGCGCGCCGGGGCAGCGGGTGGGTGACTTCATCGCGGGGCGGCCGTCTACCTCACTGGGTTCGGTCGTGCCCTCGTACAAGCCAGGCGTGACGCCGACCGATCTCAGCACCGCCTTGCCTGACTACGTGATCGAAGCCATTCGGGAAGCGCTGCCGCAACTGGACCGAAAGATTGCCGGATTCGCGATGGATGACGCGGTACTGACCGGCGTCGAGACGCGCACCTCGTCGCCGATCCGGATTCGCCGCAAGGACGACTATCAGAGCATGAACGTCGAGGGTCTCTATCCGGCGGGCGAGGGTGCGGGATATGCCGGCGGTATCTATTCCGCGGCCATCGACGGCATTGAAGTTGCGCAGGCGCTGGCTCTGAGCATGATGGCGGGGCGCGCGGACTGAGGGCGCAGGCGGGTCGCAGGGATTGACTGCGGCCGGTTGGGCGCCACCCGGCGTGGTCGATCGTGCACAATGGGCGCTTTGCCTTCAGCCCACTTCCCCGAATGACCCTGCGTACTCTGGCCGCTGCGTGCGGCGCCGTCTTGTTTGCCCAATTCGCCGTTTCACCGGCAGCCATTGCCGCCGACGCGCCTTCGCGCTGGGTTTCCGCGTGGGGAACGGCGCTTCAGTCCATCCCGCAGCAAGCCGATTTGCCGCCGCTTTATCGCGCGCCTGATGTCGCTGGCCGGACGGTTCGGCAAATCGTCTACCCGACGCTCTCGGGCAATAGCGTGCGGATTCATCTCAGTAACGAATACGGAAGGACGCCGCTCGTGGTGGCGGCGATGCGCATTGCGCGCTCGGCGGGCGGGGCTTCGCAAGCCAGCGCCGGGGCGGCGGTGACCTTTGGCGGCAAGGAAACGGCGACGGTTCCGCCTGGCGCCCAACTGGATAGCGACCCGGTTCCTTTCGAAATTGTCGCGGGGGCGCCTTATGCGATCAGCTCTTATATGGGGGGCGAACAGCGCCTCGTCGCCTGGCACCGGGTGTCGAGCCAGGTCAATTACGTTTCTGCTGCTGTTGGCAACCACACCGGCGACACCGCGCCGGAGGCGTTTCGGCAGCGCTTCACGCAGTTCGCGTGGGTGGCGGGCGTGTCGGTCGAGGCGCCGTCCGCGGCCACGGTCGCGGCGATCGGCGATTCGATCACCGATGGCATGCGTTCGAGCCTGAACGCGAATCGGCGCTGGCCAGACGCTTTGGCACGCCGGCTCGCGCAGCAGGGCGACCGGTCGACCGCGGTCGTCAATCTCGGGATTAGCGGCAACCGTTTGCTCAGCGACTCGCCTTGTTACGGCGACGCGCTCGTCAAGCGATTCGGCCGGGACGTGCTGGAGCGCCCGGGCGTGAAGACGGCGATTTTGCTGATCGGCATCAACGACATCAATTTCTCGTCGACGCCGTCGCGACGCGGGCTGGATTGCGACTACCCGCATACGTCTGTGACGGCGGCGGATCTGATCGCTGGCTATCAGCGCGTGATTGCCGAGGCGCATGGCCACGGCGTGCGGATATTCGGCGCGACGCTCACGCCGGCTTCACTGCCGCCGCAGCGTGAAAGCATCCGGTTGGCGGTCAATCAGTGGATTCGCTCGACCCGCGCGCTGGACGGCGTGGTCGATTTCGATGCGGCGCTGCGCGATCCGGCTCGGCCCGACCGCCTGCGGCACGGCTTCGATAGTGGCGACAACATCCATCCAAGCGATGCCGGTTACACGGCAATGGCCGAAGCGATTCCGCTGGACGCCGTAGTGAATTCGACTCGGAAATGACCTGTCCATAAAATATTTCGGTCAAACCCTTGTCATATGGCTGACGCTCACCTACTATTCGGCTCCTCGTTTGCGAACGAGGAGCCGCTGCGAGAACCAGTGGCCGTGACGTCAACCGGGTTTTAAGCGAAAGCAAAAAATGGGGTTGACGAAGCGAAAAAAGTTCTTCATAATCTCGTTTCTCTGCTGCTGATGCAGCGACGCAGAACGAAGCGGTGCCGGGTGGTGAGGTTGGTAACCCGGTGCGGTTTTGGTGGTGAATGCGGACTCGATCTTTAAAAATT
>NZ_CAAJGM010000214.1 GCF_900996235.1 Paraburkholderia sp. BCC1885 | reverse complement strand
GCAATTCCTTTTTACTGTGCTGTCGCAAACCTAACGGATTCCAACAAAAATTTCCATGGCAGGAACCTGTTTTGGATTAACTTTGACAACACTTCACAGTCCTGATGTTTTTTTACTCTCCGGACTACAGGATCGACGCTTTCGAACCATTTCACTTCATCCGGAGTTGTGTCCTCGATCCTTACCCGACAGGAAATCGATGATGCGACCAATCGACGACACCCGGCGCGAAATGCCGCTGAAGCGGCGTGAAACTTAATCGAAGGGGGTGCAAGCCGATCAGACCGCCGCACGCCAGCTCAGTCCGACTTCACCATGACGAGGGCAAAGAGATGCGAGTAGCCCCAGGCCCTGTCGCCGACGTAGCCCAGCACCTGCAGCGTCGCGCCACCGCGCATGGCATCACCCAATGCTTCGTCGATCTTGTACTGGTATAGCGAAGCGGTGTGCCCTTGCGCGTCGTAATCGTAGGCCCATTTGGCGGTCTCCTTGAGTACGGAGGGATCTTCGATCCCTTTGTATTTCAGCAGAACAGCCGCGCTATTGAGCGTGATAACCGAGCCGACCGCCGGCAAGCCGTACTCGTGCAGGAGCTTGCCGGAGGTATCCAGTTTGTAGCTCACCGCGTTGACGGTGACAGCGTGAGTCTCCGGCAGCACGGCAATCTGGCTATCGGGGATATAGAGGTAGCCTATGTTGCCGGCGCACCCGACCATCCAGCACTTCTGCGCAAAGGCGGAGAACGGTGCAAGCAGTATGACAAGGCTCAGAACGAGGCGCGGCCAGGTGGGCAAAAAACTCTCCAATGGAACAGGGGCAAACAGAAGCATAAACGACGCAGCACCGGGCGCGCACAAACTGCCACGATGCCGCGTCTTGATGCCTCGGCTTGGCTTATGCCGCGTTGTCGTCGCGGATCGGCTGACGGGCCATGAACCAGTAGAACAGCGCCGCGCATCCGGCGATCACGCCGCCCGAAATGAAGGCAAGTGCATAAGAGCCCGTATGGTCGACGACAAACCCTGCCACGACCGGTGAAAACGCCCCGCCAAAATAGCCGCCAAAGTTTTGGATTGCACTCACCGACGCCACCATCGACGACGGCGCGATATCCGCCGCGAGCGCCCACGCCGACCCCACCACGGCGGCGATGAACGCGAGGCCGACGGTAAACAGCACGAGCGTCACGCTGAGCGCATGCGTAAACGGCAGTGCAATCGCGCACACGGCAGCGCCTGTCGCGCAACCGGCAATCAACAGCCGCTTGGCGTCGATCGGCGAGGCAAGCTGGCGATCCACCATCTTCTTCGCCAGGTAGCCGACGGCGATTTCACCGAGCGCGCCACCGGCCCACGGAATTCCCGCCACCGCGCCGAGTTGCGTGAACGAGATATGAAAGCGGTCGAGCAGATACAGCGGCAGGAACACCAGAAAGATATTCCACAGCCAGATCGTGCAAAAGTAGCCCAGAATCATGCCCCACACGCTGCGCCGCGTGAACAGCGAGCGCCACTTGAGCGACGAGGTCGCCAGCGAGCGTTCGTGACCCCCGCCGCCCGCTTCGATATAAGCGAGTTCCGGTTTCGACAGGCGTTTGCTGTCGATCGGGTTGCGATAAAACATCAAGAACAGCAAGGCAAACGCAATCCCGAACGCGCCTGTCACATGAAACAGCGAACGCCAGCCGAATGCGATCATAAGCGCAACGAGCATGGCGGGTGCAAGCGCCGGTCCCCACTTCGATGACGAATCCCACACGCCGGTCGCGAAGCCGCGTTCCTTGGCGGGAAACCATGCCGCGGTGATTTTTGCGGAGGTCGGCCAGCACGGCGCTTCGCCTACCGCGAGCAAGGCGCGCATCACCAGCAAGGCCGAGATGGAACCGACCACGCCCGTCAACCAGGTGGCGACGCTCCACCAGATCATGCCGAGCGCGTAGGCGCGTTTCGCGCCGAAACGGTCGATCACCCAACCCGCCGGCAACTGCATCACGGCATAAGTCCATGCGAACACGCTGCCGAGCAGACCAATCTGCGTGCGGGTCAGGCCGAGTTCGTGGATCATGCCGGGCGCGGCAATCGACAGGCTGGCGCGGTCCATATAATTGATGATGCCGCCCACCAGCAGCCAGAGCAGCACATGCCAGCGGTAATTGAAGCGAGCGGGTGGCGCCGCCGCGGCGGAAAGGGTCTGTTTGTCCAACTCGTGTCTCCATCCGGATGGCCTTTGCGCGGCCATTCATCGTTGTCTTGGGCAATCGGTGACTGACCGGCACTGAACGGCCAGTGTACGGATGCGGCCTCCCCGCTCCAATGTCGAAACCGCATGAGGCGATAGCGTTTGCGTTATCGGCGCTCGATGTAGAAACAAAAACGGCCGGTCTCGCGACCAGCCGTTGTGCTCCCACGATCAGCCGTCTACAGCCTACCGTTTGTGATCGGCCAGATCGAAACGGTCGAGGTTCATCACCTTGACCCAGGCAGCGACGAAGTCACGCACGAACTTTTCCTGCGCATCCGTGCTGGCGTAGACCTCGGCAAGCGCCCGCAACTGCGAGTGTGAGCCGAAGATCAGATCGACACGCGTGCCGGTCCACTTCAATTCGCCGGTGGCGCGGTCGTGCCCCTCGAACACTTCTCGCTCTTCCGATACCGGCTTCCATTCCGTGGCCATATCGAGCAGATTGACGAAGAAATCGTTGCTCAGCGTTCCCGCCCGCTTCGTGAACACGCCGTGCTGGCTTTGTCCATGATTGGCATTCAGGACTCGCAGGCCGCCGACGAGCACCGTCATTTCCGGCGCGGTCAATTCCAGCAGTTGCGCCTTGTCGACCAGCAACGCTTCAGCCGTCACCGCGTACCTGCTCTTCAGGTAGTTGCGAAAACCATCCGCGATGGGTTCGAGCACGGCGAAGGCGTCCACATCCGTTTGCGCCTGCGAGGCGTCCATGCGTCCCGGCGCGAACGGCACCGTGACATTATGACCGGCATTCTTCGCGGCCTGTTCGACACCCGCGTTGCCGGCCAGCACGATCAGGTCGGCCAGCGAAATCTTTTTACCGCCGGATTGCGCGCCGTTGAACTCGCCCTGAATGCCTTCGAGAGTCTCCAGCACTTTCGCCAGTTGCGCGGGCTGATTGACCTCCCAATCCTTCTGCGGCGCGAGACGAATGCGCGCGCCGTCCGCCCCGCCCCGCTTGTCCGAGCCGCGAAACGTCGAAGCGGACGCCCATGCGGTCGACACCAGTTGCGAAACCGACAAGCCCGCCGCAAGGATTTTCGCCTTCAGTGCTGCGATGTCCTGCGCGTTGACCACTTCGTGATCGAGCGGCGGAATCGGGTCTTGCCAGATCAGTTCTTCGGCCGGCACTTCCGGGCCGAGATAGCGCGCACGCGGACCCATGTCGCGATGCGTCAGCTTGAACCACGCGCGCGCAAACGCGTCGGCGAGCTGGTCCGGATTCTCGAAGAAGCGCCGTGAAATTTTTTCGTAAGCGGGGTCGAAGCGCAGCGCGAGGTCGGTGGTCAGCATGGTGGGCGCGCGGCGCTTCGACGGATCGTGCGCGTCCGGAATGGTGCCGGCGCCGGCATCGCCCTTCGGCTTCCACTGATGCGCGCCGGCCGGACTTTTCGTCAATTCCCACTCGTAGCCGAACAGGTTTTCGAAAAAGCCGTTACCCCATTGCGTCGGCGTGCTGGTCCACGTCACTTCCAGGCCGCTGGAAATCGCGTCGCCGCCGGAACCCGTGCCATAACTGCTTTTCCAGCCGAGACCCTGCTGCTCGATGGGCGCCGCCTCCGGTTCCGCTCCCACGCTGGTCGCGGGACCCGCGCCGTGGGTCTTGCCGAAGGTATGGCCGCCCGCGATGAGCGCCACCGTTTCCTCGTCGTTCATGGCCATGCGAGCAAACGTCTCGCGGATATCCACGGCCGCCGCGAGCGGATCCGGGTTGCCGTTCGGACCTTCCGGATTGACGTAGATGAGGCCCATCTGCACCGCCGCCAGCGGATTTTCGAGGTCACGTACCCCCGAATAGCGTTTGTCGCCTTCCAGCCAGATTTTTTCCGTGCCCCAATAGACGTCTTCTTCCGGCTCCCAGACATCCGGGCGGCCACCGGCAAAACCGAAGGTCTTGAAGCCCATCGATTCCAGCGCGACGTTGCCGGTGAGAATGATCAGGTCGGCCCAGGAAATCTTGCGGCCGTATTTCTGCTTGACCGGCCAGATCAGCCGGCGAGCCTTGTCGAGGCTGACGTTATCGGGCCAGCTATTGAGGGGCGCGAAGCGCTGCTGGCCGGCACCGGCGCCGCCGCGGCCGTCGCCGGTGCGATAGGTGCCCGCGCTATGCCATGCCATGCGGATGAAAAACGGTCCGTAGTGGCCAAAGTCCGCCGGCCACCACGGTTGCGAGTCGGTCATCACCGCCAGCAGGTCCTTCTTCACGGCGGCGAGATCGAGCGTTTTGAATGCTTCGGCGTAGTTGAAGCCCTCGTCCATCGGGTCCGATAGCGACGAGTGCTGATGCAGGATTTTCAGGTTGAGTTGCTTCGGCCACCAGTCCCGGTTCGACGTGCCGTCGCCGGATGTGTGGTTGAAAGGACATTTCGCTTCGGTCGACATGCGCTTCCTCCTTCGGTGCGTCCTGTTTGTTCCTGTCAGAACATGAGGCCACAGGATATACCAACGGCGTTGCGCCTGCGTGGACGGGCGTCAGGCCTTCTTTTGGGAGGTATTGCCTGACAGTTTGCCTGCACGAACCGGCGGATCTTCCAATCCGGATTGTGCGTTCGATCAGGCTTTACTGATCATGCCAGGCACCCCAGAATATTATTTCGCATTCCTATATTCTAAAGTCGAAGGCAGAGAAAGCACCCTGCCCGCCGGATCAGCCCAGCAGTTCAGCCAGGCCTTTCACCGGCTTGGCCAGATACAGACCCTGAGCGAAAACATTCTCCCACCGACCCACCCACTCCGCCTGCGCCGCCGTCTCGATGCCGCTCACCACGATCCTCACGCCGAGCGAATCGAGCAGTGTGAACAGGCCCGCTGCAACCGCACAGGCGCGCGTGTCGTGCGGCACGGCGGCCAGGATGCCGGGCGCCAGCTTCACGGTATCCACGCAAAGCGTGGCGAGGTACGTCAGCGACGCGCCGCCCGCACCGAAATTGCCATACGACATTGCCACGCCCGCATCCCGAAGCTCGCCGCTCAACGCCCGGATCGACAGCAGTTGCGCGGCATCCTCGCTTTCGGCCAGTTCGATTTCGAGCAGATTAGGCGCGACGCCCTCAGCGCGCGCAATCTCACTGACGTCCTGGGCAAAACGCTCATGCAGCACCACCGACGGATCCACCTCGAGCGCGATCCGGCACGGTTCGAGTCCTTGCCGGACGCAGGCGCCCAGTTCGCGACAAGCGCTTCGCACCATAAAACAGGCCAGTTCATACAGCACTTGTGCCGACTCGATCTGCGCCATGAAAACGCCAGGCAGCAACAGCCCGTACTCGGGATGCGTCCAGCGCACCTGTGTTTCGACGCGCGACAACCGGCCCGTGCCTACGTGATAGACACCCTGAAACATGAGATGGAACTCGCCCGCGCGCAGTCCGTGCGACACGCGAGGCCCGAGTCCATCCTGTCCATTCCCCTTGGCCATTCGATTCTTCTGCCTGCTTGATAGCGTGATTACCGCACCGCCAGTGCGCGGACGCTCCGGCTGACTCCGGTTCTGATTGGCCTGCATGACCCGCCCTATCCCATGCCAAATGGACTGCTGTGCGCAAATTGCATGCCAATTTTAGGCGCAACCGGCGCGTCGCCTTATGACACGGACAAAATCTTTCTATAACAAGGGTTTATCACGCCGTGGCAGATAGGAACGTTCGTTAGCCCACGGTCTCGCCGGACGTGTTGCACGGCGGTGTTACGGCGCGCATGTTACGGCGTGACGTAACGCCCATGGCTTTACGGCCGCGTGGTAAGGAGGGCCTTGGACGTCGCAGCGGCGCTATATATCGGGGCAGCGTTGTGCCATGCGACGCGCATAACGCGTCTGCCTTGGAGGGCTGGAACAGAAGTCTTCAAGGAGAGGATGCGGCTTTTCGCCGGTTTGCTGAACCCGGAATAATGGCGTTGATAATTTTTCGGGGAGGAACGCCGCGGTGTCTTCCACGCGGCGCCTGAGATTCGATAAACCGCTGCGCGGCCGCTCACGGCCTGCAAAGGAGGCCGCGCACATATCCACGCGCAGCCCCTTTGCCCGCTTCGACTTACACCAGCACGTCCGCAAACACGCGGTTTGCAAAGCGCGCCGAGTCCGTGCCGCTGTTGACGACGCCCACGGTCTTCAGGTCATCCGCGTAAAGCGCGATTTCCTTTTTGAACGCATCGCCCACCGGATGATGATGGTCCGTGTGGCTTTTGAGCATGGCCGTGAGTTGGCCGACATCGGCCTGCGGCGCGTGCTCGGAGAAAATGGCTGCCGCTTCGGCCGGATGATTGGCGGTCCATTCGGTGGCGTCGAGCAGTGCCTGGGTCAGCGACTGCGCTGTCGCGCGATCCTTGCGCACCAGCGATCCCCGCACACCAAGCACGCAGCACACACGGTTTTCGTATTCGCCGCACAGGTTGTTCGACACTTCGATCAGATGGTCCGAGTCGCGAATGCTCCAGATGGTCGGATCGCCGTCCGCGATGGCCTGCACTTCGCCCTTTTTTAACGCTTCGCCCAGCAGACTCGCTGGATACTGACGCCATTGCACCTGGCTGTCCGGATCGACGCCGAGCTTCTTGAGCGTGATGGCGAAGAAATTCTTCGCGGGACTGGCCATATCGCTGACGCCGACCGTGCGTCCCTTGAGACCTTGCAGATCGACGATTCCCGATGCGCGCGTCGCCAGCAGGCGCATGCAGCCACCGTGGATACCCGCAGTCAGCTTGACGTCGAAGCCCTGCTCCAGCGGCTTGATCCAGCGTAATGCCATGCCGACGCCTGCATCCGACTTGCCGGTGGCGATGGCTTCGAGCAATTGGTCCGTCGAACCGGCGAAGTTGACGAGTTCGACCTGCAAGCCGTGCTGCCTGAAAAAGCCCTGCTTGACCGCGACCGCGACGGGCGCCGTGCAGATTGCGCCCGCGTTCCACGAAAGCTTGAGCGGTGTCAGCGGCGCTTCTGCAAAGGCGAGCGAACTGGACAGGCCGAGCGACGTGCCGCCCAGCGCCGCCGCGCCGGCGGCCCACGCCGTCTTGCGCAACCACGCGCGGCGCGCGAGGCTGGCGGGAGAAGTGTCGTCGAAAGATGTCATGGCGGGTGGTTCCTCAAGTCATTATTGGTCTGATGCTGCGGGTTTTGTGCCGCAGGTTTTGTGCTGCGCGAGACGCGGCGACGCGCATGGAGACACTCGTGCATTTGCGCACGGGCGTTCATACATCGATCGCTCACGCCTCCAGTCCGAGTTGCGCGAGTACCTCACGGCGCAACGAAACCAGCTTTGGGTCGTCGCGATGCCGCGGATACGGCGCGTCGTTGTGAACCTCGGCGACAATTCGCGCCGGCCGTTCGCTGAACACGATGACGCGATTCGCCAAAAATAAGGCTTCCTCAACATCGTGCGTGACCAGCAGCACCGAAAACTGCGCGTCCTGCCACAGCCGCACGAGTTCGCCCTGCATGCGGATGCGCGTGAGCGAATCGAGCTTGCCGAACGGTTCGTCCAGCACCAGCAGCGCCGGATCGTTCACCAGCGCCCGCGCAAGCGCCACACGCTGCGCCATGCCGCCGGAGAGTTGATGCGGAAAGGCATCGGCGAATTCGGCGAGGCCAACCAGTTCGAGTGCCGCATCGATGCGTTGCGAGACGCCATCCGGTTCCTGCTTGGTCCACCAGCCGTGCTTGCGACGCTGCGCTTGCGGCCCGAGGCCTACATTGGCGCGCACCGTGCGCCACGGAAATAACGTCGGGTCCTGAAACACCACCACGCGCGACGGGTCCGGCCCTTCGATCACGGCGCCATCTGCATGGACACTCCCCTGTGCAGGTTTATCGAGGCCCGCGACCAGGCGCAACAACGTGGACTTGCCGCAGCCGCTCGGTCCCAGCAGCGCGACGAACTCGCCCGGTTCCACCGCGAAGTCGACCTCCTGTAGCACCGGCAACGCCGCGCCCTGAAACGTGAACCGGTGACTGACGTTGCGCACGTCGATGCGCGCACCGCCGCGCTGCGCGGCAGGCGGCCCTTCGTTCAATGCGGGTATGGCTACCATTTGAGCAATCCTTTCTGCCACGCGAGCAAACGGTCGCGAAAGCGGAACAACAGCGTGATCAGGCCCGAGCACATCAGGGCCATCACCAGTAACGCCGCGTACATGTTCGAATACGCGGCCCAGCCTTGGGCCCATTGCAGATACCAGCCGAGACCCGCTTTTACGCCCATCATCTCCGCCACGATCAGCACGGAAAACGACACGCCAAGGCCCATGAACAGACCCACGAACACCGAGGGCAACGCGGCCGGAATCGCCACGCGCAGAATCAGGAAGGACGGCCGCGCGCCGAGCGTGCGGGCGATGTCGTAGTACGCGGCGTTCACGCCCGCGACGCCCGACCATGTCAGCACGGCCACCGGAAACGCCGTGGCCAGCGCAATCAGAAACACGCTTGCGCTAAAGCTGGACGGAAAGAAGAAAAACGCCAACGGCAGCCACGCGGTGGACGGCAGCGGTCCGATCAGGCGCAACACCGGATGCAGCCAGTAGCTCACCGCGCGCGACCAGCCGATGCTCACGCCAATCACGAAGCCCGTCACGGCGCCCAGCGCATAGCCATACGCGAGCAGGCCGAGCGAATGCACGACGCTCGAACCGAGACGCGGGAAGTCCTCCACGTAGACGGCAATCAGCGCCTGGGGCGGCGCGAAGAACGGCCGCGGCAGCCATTCGAGCTTCGCCGTCAGCACTTCCCACACCGTGACGCCCAGCGCCAATGCAACCAGCCACGGCATCGCGCCGAGCCAGCGGTCGATGCGCGAGGGCGGATCCTGACCCTCGTTCTGGTCCGCTTCGCCCGGGCGCACGCGCCACCCTGCGATGCCGAGCAGCGCGGCAATCGCCGCGAGCACGAGCTTGATAGCAACGAGCTCGCTGGTGTAGGGCCAATCGTCGAGATTCGGCCACCATTGCGTAAGCGCGGCGCTGCCCAGCCATGCCAGGGCGGCGAGCCCGGCGATCACCACGCGCCGCGACACATGACGCAATGGCGTCGCGCGGCTCGCGCGCGCCGTGCTCGAAGGGATCGTTTCAGATTGAGTAGACACGGTAGTAACACGCTCCGTCAGGCCGGCAAACGTCCTCGCGGACGGATTCAACGCACAGCGTAACGGTCCGGAACGCCGTTGAGAATTATTCGATTTGTATATGTTTATTCGAATCCGACATTTAAGGTTTGCATGTTCTCGCCGATGCCCCGCGCCGGTGCAACGCGTCCCGTCGTCGCTTTCAGGTGGCGCTTATCAGCAAAGCCGCCAATAGATATCGCAAATGCTTGGTTTGCTACGGCCGCCCTCCTGACTACACTCTGCATTCATCTTGTTATGACAAGTGATTCATGCCCAAATCCAATCTCGTGCCTTTCTCGCCGCAGCCGCTCTATGCGCAGATCAAGGACACCTTGCGCGGCCGGATTCTCGACGGCACTTACGCGCCGCACAGCCAGATGCCGTCCGAGCACGAACTGTGCGCGCTGTTCGGCGTGAGCCGCATCACCGTGCGTCAGGCGCTCGGCGATCTGCAGAAAGAGGGACTGTTGTTCAAGTTGCATGGCAAAGGCACCTTCGTCTCCAAGCCGAAGGCATTTCAGAATGTCACCTCGCTGCAGGGCTTCGGCGAGGCGATGACGTCGATGGGCTATGAAATCGTCAACCAGTTGCGCAGTTTTCGTATCGTCGAAGCGAGCCGGCAGGTCGCCGCCAAACTGAATCTGCCGGAAGGTGCGCCTGTCGCCGAGATCCATCGGGTGCGTCTGTTGAATCGCGAGGCTGTTTCGCTCGAAATTACCTGGTTACCCGAAGTATTCGGCAAGCGCCTCGCGAGCGCCGATCTCGTCACCCGCGACATCTTCCTGATACTCGAAAACGACTGCGGCGTGGCGCTCGGCCATGCCGACGTCGCCATCGACGCGATCCTCGCCGACGACGAGATAGCCGCTGCCCTGCCGGTCGAGGAAGGCAGCCCGGTGCTGCGCATCGAGCGCCTGACGCACGATGCGTCCGGTGCGCCGATCGACTACGAATATCTCTACTTCCGTGGCGACGCGTTTCAATACCGCTTGCGCACGGACCGCCACAAACCGCGCGGCACGACGAGGAAAGCCCCATGAATACGCATGTTCTGGAGTACGACATTGTGGTGGTGGGCGGCGGCACCGCCGGGCCGATGGCCGCCATCAAGGCGAAAGAGCGCAATCCGGACCTGAAGGTGCTGGTGTTGGAAAAGGCTCACGTCAAACGCAGCGGCGCCATCTCGATGGGCATGGACGGCCTGAACAACGCGGTGATTCCGGGCCACGCCACGCCCGAACAGTACACGCGCGAAATCACCATCGCCAACGACGGCATCGTCGATCAGGAAGCCGTGTATGCCTACGCAAAGCACAGCTTCACGACCATCGAGCAGCTCGATCGCTGGGGCGTGAAGTTCGAGAAGGACGGCACCGGCGACTACGCGGTCAAGAAAGTCCATCACATGGGCTCGTATGTGCTGCCGATGCCGGAAGGCCACGACATCAAGAAAGTGCTCTATCGGCAACTCAAGCGGGCGCGGATTGCCTTGACCAACCGGATCGTCGCGACGCGGCTGCTGACGGATGCACAGGGGCGTGTCTGCGGCGTGCTCGGCTTCGACTGCCGCACGGCGGATTTTTACGTGGTGCGCGCCAAAGCGGTGATTCTCTGCTGCGGCGCGGCCGGACGCCTCGGCCTGCCCGCCTCCGGCTATCTGATGGGTACCTACGAAAACCCCACCAACGCCGGCGACGGCTATGCGATGGCCTATCACGCCGGGGCTGCGCTGGCGAACCTCGAATGCTTCCAGATCAATCCGCTTATTAAGGACTACAACGGACCTGCATGCGCCTACGTCACTGGACCGCTTGGCGGCTTCACCGCGAACGGCAAGGGCGAGCGCTTCATCGAATGCGATTACTGGAGCGGCCAGATGATGTGGGAGTTCTATCAGGAACTGCAAAGCGGCAACGGACCGGTGTTTCTGAAACTCGATCACCTCGCCGAAGAAACCATCCAGACGATCGAACAGATTCTGCATACCAACGAACGTCCGAGCCGCGGACGCTTTCATGCAGGACGCGGCACCGATTACCGGCAGCAGATGGTCGAAATGCATATCTCGGAGATCGGCTTTTGCAGCGGTCATAGTGCCTCCGGCGTCTATGTGAATGCGCGGGCCGAAACCACCGTGGCGGGACTTTACGCAGCGGGCGATATGGCGGCGGTGCCGCATAACTACATGCTCGGCGCCTTCACATATGGCTGGTTTGCCGGCCAGAACGCGGCGGACTACGTGGCCGGCCGCGAGCACGCGGCAATCGACGAACAGCAGATTGCCGCCGAACGGGCGCGCATCTACGCCCCGCTCGAACGCGAGCATGGACACGCGCCGTCGCAGGTCGAATACAAGTTGCGCCGCATGGTGAACGACTACCTGCAGCCGCCGAAAGTGACGCGCAAGATGGAGATCGGGTTACAACGCTTCGACGAAATCGCCGAGGACATCGACGCGATTCGCGCGCTCAATCCCCATGAACTGATGCGGGCCGCCGAAGTGCGGGCGATCCGCGATTGCGCGGAAATGGCGGCACGCGCCTCGCTGTTTCGCACCGAGAGCCGCTGGGGTCTGTATCACCACCGGGTCGATTACCCGCAGCGCAACGACGCCGAGTGGTTTTGCCATACGCATCTGCGCAAGGACGAGCATGGCCGCATGACGAGCGAGAAGCGCGCGGTCGAGCCCTACGTCGTGCCGCTTGCCGATGACGAGCGCGGCGCTTACCAGAAATTGCGCATCCGCGAGTCGGCTACGCTCACTGAAACGGTTTGACCGAGGCACACCATGTCCTATACCCCGCACGATATTCTTCAGCGCAGCAGCGCGCCCGTGACGATCGACGAAGACCTCTGCATTGCCGATAAAGGCTGCACGGTTTGCGTCGACGTATGCCCGCTCGATCTGCTCGCTATCGATCTGAGCAAAGGCAAAGCCTACATGCAGTTCGACGAATGCTGGTATTGCATGCCCTGCGAGCGCGATTGCCCCACCGGGGCGGTCAAGGTCGAAATTCCTTATCTGTTGCGGTAGACGATATTCGCGCGGCAATCATTTATACCTGGCAATCCTGATCAATCCTCAGAATCCGACCTCGACCTTCAGATCAATCATCCTGTGCGAATCTTTTGCCCATGACCGTGCCGTCTTTTAACCCTCCTCACCTCGACGCAACCGATCCCGCCAGCGCCGCGCTACTCGCGCGCCTGGCCGACGCGGACGCCGCCGTGCGCCGCATCGCGCTGCTCGACATCGCGGACCTCGAAGAGGTCGAACTGCTGCCGGCGCTGGTGGCCGCCTTGCGCGACGATCCCGCGCCGGAAGTCCGGCTGGAAGCGGCGCGAGTGCTCGCGTCATGGGAACAGGCGGAGATTGTCGAAGCCCTGTGCGGCGCGCTTCTCGATGCGGATGAAACCGTCCGTGCCGCCGCCGCACAAAGCCTCACCGAACTGAAAGATCCCGCCTCGGGCGCGATATTGAGCCAATGGGTCGCGCACGAAGAGCCCTTCGTGCGGGCCGCGGCATTGCGAGGTTTGCGCGAACTGCGCGATAGCCGCGCGTTCGATCCGGCCTTGCACGCGCTCGGCGACAGCACGTCCAGCGTCAGGCTTGAAGCGGTCGGCACGCTCGGCTGGCTGAAAGACCCGCGTGCCTTGGCGCCGCTCGCCGCGCTGGCGACCGGAGATGCGCAAACGGAGGTGCGGCGCGCCGCGGTCGGCGCACTCGGTTTTGCGGAAGCGACCGATGCAGTCGTCACCTCCGCGCTTCTTGGCGCATTGCGCGACGACGCCTGGCAAGTACGCGAGGAAGCGGCCACCACCCTCGGCAAACTGCGTGCCGCCGGGGCGTACGAGCCGCTGCTCGCGGCGCTCGACGACGATTATTGGCAGGTTCGCCTGCGTGCGGTGCGCGCGCTTGGCCAGATCGGCAACCACGAGGCCGCGTCCGCAGTCGCCGCTCTTCTCGCCCATACCGTCAGCAATCTGCGCAAGGAGGCAGCGTTGGCGCTCGGCGAAATACGCGATCCGCGCAGCTTGCCCGCACTGCGCGAGGCACTCGAGGATCGCGACCCGGATGTGCGCAAAGCGGTGCGCATCGCCTTGCAACAGATCGAGGACGCGGCCGCATGAACGACGCGCCGCCGCAGATCGTCAGCAACGCCGTCACGCGGAGGCTGACACTGCACTGGCCCGATGGGCGCGAACAGCAGTTGGCACACGCGCAATTGCGGCAGGCCTGTGCGTGTGCCGAATGCCGCCGCATCCGGATCGACGGCGGTGCGCTGCATACGTCGGACGACGTCACACTCGTCGACGTGCAGTCAATGGGTTATGGCGTGCAGCTCGTCTTCAGCGACGGCCATGCGCGCGGCATCTATCCCTGGCACTACCTGGCGCAGCTTGCGGAGACGCAGGTGTCACCGCGGGATCAGGCGCATGGACAAACGCCTGGCGAGGCGTAACATGGTCTGCCCGCCGGCCATCGCGCAGCGCCCCTGGCGGCTCGTGCTCCGCTCCACACCGGCACGGGGTCAACCGATTGCCCAGGAGGAGACATGAACGCCAAACACAGCAAAAAGGAACATCTGGAGGCTGCGGCGTCGCATCACGAGCAGGCCGGGCGCCTGCATCGCGAGGCGTCGCGGCATTTCGAGGACGGCAAGGACTTTGCGCACGCCGCCCATCAGGCGATGCTGGCGCACGGCCACACCTTGCATGCCATTGAGCGCGCCAACGACGCCCTCAAGCACCACACCGGCGCGCCGCTCGTCGTGCCGCCCACCGACGGCCCTCTCGACAGCCATGCAGGCGCAGCCCAGCATCACGCGATCGCCGCCGAGCTTCACGAGGATGCCGCGCGCCACCTGCGCAACGCCGTCAAGCACTTCGACGACGACCGTAGCGCCGTCGCGCACGAAGCGCAAACGGCGCTCTCGCTGGCGTTACGCGGGCTGTTTCACAGCAATGAGGCCGCGAAACTGCATGTCGCGGCCTTGCGCGAAAAGAGCTGAAGCCATGGCGTCGGCTCGCACGCTATGCTTGCGCCAGCGTGCTATCCACCATTGCCTGGGCCTCCTCAACAATGCGGGTCAGGTGCTCGTCGCCGAGGAAACTCTCCGCGTAAATCTTGTAGATGTCCTCGGTCCCTGACGGACGCGCGGCAAACCAGCCGTTCTTCGTCATCACCTTGATGCCGCCGATGCCCGCCTGATTGCCCGGCGCGCGGTCGAGCACCTGCTCGATTTTCTCGCCAGCCAGTTCGGTGTGCGGGAATTGCGCCGGCGCGAGTTTGCCCAGCCTGGCCCGCTGTGGCGCGGTGGCGGCGGCTTGCACGCGACGTTCGACGGGCTCGCCCAACCGTTGCGTCAGATCGCGGTAGATTTCGGCGGGATTGCGGCCGATGCGCGTCGTGATCTCCGCCGACAGCAAGGCGGGTACGATGCCGTCCTTGTCGGTGGTCCACGCCGTGCCGTCGAGTCGCAGACAACTCGCGCCCGCGCTCTCCTCGCCGCCAAAACCCAGCGAGCCGTCCACCAGACCGTCGACGAACCATTTGAAACCCACCGGCACCTCATGAAGCCGGCGGCCGAGGTTGCCGGCGACGCGATCGATCATCTGGCTGCTGACGATGGTCTTGCCCACCGCCGCCTGCGCCGGCCAGCCCGGCCGATGCGCGAACAGGTAATCGATCATCACGCTCAGATAATGATTAGGCGGCAGCAGACCCCCGCCGCGCGTGACGATGCCATGCCGGTCGTGATCGGTATCGCAGGCGAAGGCCACGTCGAAGTGATCCTTCTGTGCCAGCAGCGGCTGCATGGCGTATGGCGACGACGGGTCCATGCGAATCTTGCCGTCCCAGTCGAGGCTCATGAAGCGAAAGGTCGGATCCACTTCGTCGTTGAGCACGGTCAGATTCAGGCCGTAACGTTGCGCAATCGGCTCCCAATAGTGCACGCCCGCGCCGCCGAGCGGATCGACACCGAGGCGGATCGGCGCGCCGCGCAGCACGTCCATGTCGATCACGTTGGCAAGATCCTCCACATACGCGTTGAGGTAATCGTGCCGGTGCGTGGTGGAGGCGGCCAGCGCACGGCTGAGCGGCATGCGCAGCACGCCGTCGAGACCGGCTTCGAGCAAGGCGTTCGCCGCCTTTTCGATCCAGCCGGTGACGCTGCCGTCCGCCGGGCCGCCGTTGGGCGGGTTGTACTTGAAGCCGCCACTATCGGGCGGGTTGTGCGACGGCGTGACCACGATGCCGTCCGCGAGCCCCGAGGTACGGCCGCGGTTGTACACCAGAATCGCGCGCGAGACGGCGGGCGTGGGCGTGTATTCGCCGTGCGCCGCGATCATGACTTCCACGCCATTGGCGGCCAGTACTTCGAGCGCGCTGGCGTGGGCGGGCTCGGAGAGCGCATGCGTGTCGATGCCGAGAAAAAGCGGCCCGTCGATACCCTGCTGCTTTCGATAGTGACAGATGGCCTGCGTGATCGCGAGCACATGCCACTCATTGAAGCCGCGCTCGAACGGCGTGCCGCGATGCCCCGAGGTGCCGAACGCGACGCGTTCCGCAGCCACGGCCGGGTCCGGCTTTTCAGCGTAGTACGCAGTGACGAGACGGGGAATATTGACAAGCATGCCGTGCGGCGCGGACTTGCCGGCGAGAGGACTGAGCTTCATGGATGCCATCCATTTATCGTTCGCAAAAGTTGAGGCGCGGGGGATGCGTCGCGATGCTTTGGCATGGTCGCGGCGCACGCCGGCGACGTTATCCATTGAATCACTTATCCCACCGCTCAGGAGCCCCGGATTACCCGAGCATACCCCAGTAGCAACTTTCGCTCCTGCTCGAACTACGCCCTCGCGGTCCCCGTCAACTGCGCATTCGCGCGCCGTTCCGCGAGAGCCGGACGCACCAGGCTCCAGATCAGCGCCACCCCGACCAGATCGCCCAGCCCCAGGGCCACGAAGAACGGCGAGTAACCGATGGTCGCCACCAGCGCGCCCATGACCAGCGTAAAGCCGAGGTTGCCGATTCCCGCGCTCAACGCGGCAAAGCCGGTAACGGTGGCGACCTCATGACGCGGGAACAGATCCGCTGACATCGAGATCACCGTGACGGACAGGGTCTGATGCGCGAAACCGCCGAGGCATAACAGGAAAATCGCCATGCCTGGCGACTTCACGTAACCGACGCCGGTCATGGCCGTCATCAACAGTGCGGCGCCGGTGAAGACCACCCGCTTGCCGTTGACAATCGACAGGTTGAAGCGCTTGTTCAAAAGAAAGGACACCGAACCACCCATCATGCAACCGATATCCGCCGCGACGAACGGCAGCCACGCCGTCATGGCAATCGCTTTCAGATCGAAACCTCGCGCCTGATGCAGATAAAGCGGCATCCAGAACACCAGCGTGCCCCAGACGGGATCGGCGAAGAATCGCGGCAGCGCAATGCCCCAGAAGTTGCGCGAACGGAAGATCTCGCCGAGGTTTGGCTTCGTGCCGTCTTCAGCGAGACCCAACTGCTTGCCGTCGACGATATGCGCGGCTTCCCGCTCGCTCAATGCCGGGTGCGCGCTGGGATGACGATAGAAAGCAATCCAAAGTATCGCCCACACAAAACCGATGCCCCCCGCGATGATGAACGCAGTCTGCCAGTTATAGCGCAGGATGGACCAGGCGATCAGCGGCGGCGCCGCAATCGCGCCGACCGAGGTGCCGATATTGAACACGCCCGCCGCAATCGCGCGTTCGCGCAGCGGAAACCAGAACGCCGCGAGGCGCATGCCGGCCGGAATAAACGAGGCCTCGACGAGCCCGAGCATGCCTCGCAATACGAACAGACCCACCCAGCCGGTCGCGAAACCATGCGCCATGCAGATCACCGACCACGCGAGACCGCACAGCAGAAAGCCGAAACGCAGACCAATCCGGTCCATCAGATAACCGGTGAGCGGACCACCCAGCGGGTACATGACGAGAAACGCGCCGGTGATCCAGCCGTACTGCGCGGTGCTGATGTGCAGGTTTTGCATGACCGTTGGCGCCGCGACGCTCAACGAACTGCGCGCCAGGTAGTTCATGACCGTGCCGAGCGACAGCAACGCGATCATCCACCAGCGCAGCCCTTTTACCTTGATTCCCATGATGATGTCTCTCTCCGATCCGGATATTTTTTGCCGGCGATCCGCAGGCCGATACGGAATTCACCTCGGCAGACATCGTATGTCTTAAGCGGGGATCGGAGCAAGGTCGGAGGGACGGGTGTTTACCCGGTAAACGCAAGGTAAATCGTTATTCAATAAGCGATTCGTGCGGGCGCTTCAGGCCCGGCGTGAGCGAGGTTTTCATGCCTAAGCTCGACCTGTTGTACGACAACCAGCCACTATGGTCGTCTGAGACCGGATCAGCTGGTTTCTAAATATCTCTTCATTTTCACGCCTCGCTTGCGATAGCGCGCGCGTCTTATCCTGCCTGTCACACGGCCGCCCCACGCATTCGCGCCGGCGCCCTTCTCGAATGACGGAACATCATGAAACCGCGGACTCTTTATTTACGATTGATTCGGCTCGCCGTCTACGTCGCCGCCGGGGCGACGCTATGCGGATGCGCCGCGTTGCACGGCGCGCCCGACGGCCCGGGCGATTGCGTCGGACCGCCGGATTACTGCACGCCGTTCTTCGGCGCCTAGCGTGCTAATCCTTCTGCCGGGTAGGCAAGTCGAGCAACGCCGCGCCTTCGAGTATCTCGGCGCTCGAGCCGTTCCACTCCGCCTCCCGCATCGGTTCGGCGCGCCCGCCCAGATGCCGTTCGAGAAACGCCTCCGTAATCGCGTTGAACGAAATGCGATTTTCAGGGCGCGCGAAACCGTGGCCTTCGTCCGGAAACAGCACATAGGTGACGGGGATGCCGTTGGCCTTCATCGCGTTGGCCATCTGATCGCTCTCGGCCCGCTTGACGCGCGGATCGTTCGCGCCCTGCCCGATCAGCAACGGCCGGCGGATGCGGTCGGCCTGATGCACCGGCGAGCGCTCGCGCAGCAGCGCCAAACCCGCTTCGGTCGTTGGGTCGCCGATAGCCTGCATGAGCCGCGTGCGAAACGACTCCCAGTAAGGCGGCGTGCTCGCCAACAGCGTCTCCAGATTGGATGGCCCGACAACGGCCACGCCGCACGCGTAGCGCTCGGGATTGCGCGTCATGCCGGCGAGAACCGCATAGCCGCCATAGCTGCCGCCCATGATCGCGACGCGTGACGGGTCGGCGATCTGCTGATCCACGGCCCAGGCCACGGCGTCGAGCAGATCGTCGTCCATACGGCGGCCCCATTCGCCATCGCCGGCATTCACGAAGGTCTTGCCGAAGCCCCTCGAGCCGCGGAAATTGACGCTCAGCACGCTATAGCCGCGGTTCGCGAGCCATTGGTGCCCGGCATTAAAGCCGAATCCGTCGCGCCCCCAGGGTCCACCGTGAACCAGCAACACGAGCGGCCCTGGCTGATCGGCACCGGCCGGGCGCGTCAGATAGGAGATCAGTTCGAAGCCGTCGCGCGAGCGGATCACGACAGGCTGCATCGGCACGAGCGGCGCCCCGGCCAGCTCGGGACGATGCTCGAACAGCGTGCGTAGCGTCTGCGGCTCGCGGTCATACAGGTAGGTCGTTGCCGGCCGGGTATCCGAGGCGGCGCTGATGATCCACAGCCGGTCGTCCTCGGTGCGTGCCGCGACATGCCAGTCGCCCAGTTGCCTGCTGTTCAGGAAATCGAGGTCGCGCTGGATTTTCGCTGTAAGCGCAACATATTCGGGGCGCTCCACGTTGACGGAATAGGCTATCGGCTCGAGCGTATCGGCATCCAGCATGAAGCTGAACAGATCGACGCGCGAGTTGGCGGCCACCACCTCGGTCGCGCCGCTGGCGAGATCGATGCGCGTCAAAGCGGCCGTATCGCGGCCGCGGCTGTCGAACATGAACAGCGCGCTGGCGTCCGCGTTCAGGTGACGGGGTCCGGAAGTCCGCGCGTCTTCCGTGGCAAAGGTGGTCCAGAGAGCCCACTCGCCTTGCGCGTTGCGCTTGAACACCTCGCTGGTGCCGTCGCTTGCCGTGCGCGTGGCGAAATGCGTGCGGTAGAGCCGATCGGTGATAAAGCCGGCGAAATCGGGGTTCTGTTCGACCAGCACGAGTTCGCCGGTCGCGAGGTTCAGCGTATGCAGATCGAAATACTTCGGATCGCGCTGGTTCATCGCGACCAGAATCCGGTCGCGCACCACCTTGCTGACGCGCGCGACATGCACCGTCACGCCTTTGAAGGGCGTCAGGTTACGGGCGGTGCCGGTGTCGAGATCCACGACGTAGAGGTGAAAATCTTCGTTGCCGTCTACGTCCTGCTGATAGAAAAGCTGACCCTCGAAGGTCCAGCCATGGATGCGGATACCGCGCTTCGTGTCGCTCGTCACGGCTCGCGCCTGGTCCGGATCGTCAACCGGTGCGACCCAGATATTCAGCACGCCATCCAGAGGCGCCAGCCACGACAGGTACTGCCCGTCCGGACTGATATGCACGGAAGCGCGCTCCGGATTGCCAAACAGGTGTGCGCGCGCAATGAGCGGAACGTCCGTTGCGGTCGATGTCACAGGAAACTCCCCAGGCTAACGCGATTAATGTGGGACGGCGATGGCATCAGGCAGGATAGCCGGATTTTGGCGGAGCGCAAATGGCGCGCGAGAATGGGCGCGCAAGAACGGACGCACGAGCGCGGTGTGCCGGTTAGGCCGTATACTTGCCGCCGTGACTCCCTGGCTCGCATCGCATGACACCTTCCCCGCCCGACAAGGCCGCACAAGCACAGCAACTGGCGCTACAAGGCGCGACGCTATATCAGGGCGGACAAACCGCGCAGGCGCGCGAGGCATGCCTCGCTGCATTGCAACTCGCGCCCGGTTCCTGCGAAGTGTTGCTATTGCTGGCGTTTATCGCGCTGCGCAGCGGCCAGCCACACGAAGCGATCGGCTGGCTCGACCGCGCCCTCGCGGAGAATGAAGAACTCGCCGACGCCTATTTTCTGCGTGGCGAAGCGCAACAGATGACGCAGCAATACGAAGCCGCTATCACCAGCTATGATGCACTGCTGCGCCGCAAGCCGAATCATGCCGACGCGCTGAATAACCGGGGTAATGCCTACCACGCGCTTGGGCAACATGAACGGGCGCTGGAGGACTATGACGAGGCAATTGCGCTAGATCCAGCCAAGGCGTCGTTTCACAACAACCGGGGCCTGGCTATCAAGGCACTCGGTCAGCATGCGCAGGCAATCAGCTGCTTCGAGCGCGCCATCGCACTCCAGCCGGATTACGGACTCGCGCACTTTAATCTCGGGCTATCGCTCTTTGCCATGGCGCGCTATGCCCAGGCCGCGGCGAGCCACGATGAAGCGATCCGGTTGATGCCCCATCACGCCGCCTCGCATTGGGGACGTGCAGACGCATTGCGCGCTAGCGGGCAATACGAGGCGTCGTTAGCGTCGTACCAGACCGCAAGCGCGCTCGAACCACGCAACGCCGACATCTACAACAATCGCGGCCTGTTGATGCATGTTTGGGGGCGGCATCGCGAGGCCCTGGCTGATTTTGCCATCGCAATCCGCCTCGATCCTGCGCACGCGGACGCTCATTGCAATTGCGGCATGGCGCTGGAGGCATCAGGACAGCACACCGAGGCCCTGGCTCACTACGAGACGGCCATCGCGCTCTCGCCCAACCACGCCGCCGCGCATTTCAATCACGCGCTCTGTAATCTGACGCTGGGGAACTACCGCGAAGGTTGGGCGGAATACGAATGGCGTTGGCGTACACAACAACTTAAGTCATCCGAACTGATTTCAGACAAGCCATTATGGCTCGGCAACGAATCGCTGCACGGCAAACGGATTCTCGTGCACGCCGAACAGGGGCTGGGGGATAGCCTGCAGTTTTGCCGCTATCTGCCCATGGTGGCCGAGCGCGGGGCAACGGTAATCGTGCAGATCCCCGCGTCGCTCACGACGTTGATCAGGGCGATAAATGGCGTTGCTCAGGTGCTCGCGCCGGGCGAGGCTCTGCCCGCATTCGACCTTCATTGTCCGCTGATGAGCCTGCCGCTGGCTTTCGGCACGACGCTGGAAACAGTGCCATCCGCGCCGCGCTACGTATCGCCCTGCGCGGAAAAAACTTTGGGCTGGCAAAAGCGACTTGGGCCAAGGCATGCGTTTCGGGTGGGCCTCGTTTGGGCCGGTGCGCCGCATGGTTCGCTGGCGGTGCAGCGCCCTGTGGATGCGCGTAGGTCGATTCCGCTGACACAGTTTGCCGCTTTGAATCTGCCAGGCGCCGAGTTTTTCAGTCTGCAGAAAGGCGAACCCGCCGTGTCGCAGTTACGGGAACTCGAAGCGGCGAATTGGAAGGGACCCGCTATCGTCGACCATACTGCAGATTTGCACGACTTCGAAGACACCGCCGCCTTGGTGGATCAGCTCGACCTGGTGATCGGCGTCGACACCTCGGTCGCGCATCTGGCGGGCGCGCTCGGCAAACCGGTATGGTTGCTCAACCGCTTCGACACCTGCTGGCGCTGGATGACGCAGCGCGACGACAGTTCGTGGTATCCGAGCATGAAGATTTTCCGGCAACCGGCCCCGGGCGATTGGGACAGCGTGATTGCACAGGTGCGCGCCGAACTGCAGCGTCTTCTGGCGGCGCACGCCTCGTTTTAATAGACATCCTTCAATAAACATCCCGCACGTAGCGCTTGTCCCGCGCGAGCCGGTTGACATATTCGAGCGCCTTTTCCTCGCTCATGCCGCCGTGACCGGCTACCACCTTTTTCAAGGCCGCATCGACGTCTTTGGCCATCCGGCTCGCGTCGCCGCAAACATAGAAGTGCGCACCGGCTTCGAGCCATGCCCACAACTCGGCGCCATGCTGGCGCATACGGTCCTGCACGTAGATCTTCTCGCTTTGATCGCGCGAGAACGCCAGGTCGAGTCGGTTCAGCAAGCCCTTCTCGCGCATCGTGGCCAGTTCATCGCCGTAATAGAAGTCTGTTGCAGCGTGCTGCTCGCCGAAGAACAGCCAGTTACGGCCCTTGTCGCCGCGCGCGAGACGCTCGTGCAGAAAGCCGCGAAACGGCGCGACGCCGGTGCCGGGTCCGACCATGATCATCGGCGTATCGCCATCGCGCGGCGGGCGAAAATTAGCGGACTTCTGTACATACACCGGCACGCTGACGTCACCGGCGCGATCCGCGAGGAAAGTGGACGACACCCCTTTGCGCTGACGCCGGCCGTTGTTATAACGCACCGCCGACACCGTCAGATGTACCTCCCCCGGATGCGCTTTCGGGCTCGACGCAATCGAGTAAAGCCGTGGCTGCAGGCGTTTGAGCACGCCAAGCAACTCGGACGCCGCCAGCGTCACCGGAAACTCGTGCAGCACGTCGGCCAACTGTTGTCCCCACAACCACTTCTTCAGATCCGCCTTGCGGTCTTCGGCGAGCAGCGCAGCGAGCGCGCCACTGGAATCGCGCGAGGCGATAAACGCCAATGCTTCGGGATTGGGACGGGCTATTTCGTAGTGCTTGCCAAGCGCATCGGCAAGACGCATGTCGCCGACGCCGCTGACGTTGACGGTGGTGTCGGCGGCGAGCCCACTTAAATCAATCAGTTCGTCGACGAGTTCCGGGCAGTTGCTCGGCCACACGCCCAGGGCGTCGCCCACTTCGTATTCGAGGCCTGACTCGTCCGTCGACAAAGAGAAGTAACGCGTGTCCTTCGACGCGCCTTTTTTGTTGAGCCGCAGATTCGCCACGAGCCGCGAAGCCGCAGGATGCGCCTTGGTCGCGAGCGCGCCTGGCAACACCGAGGGAATCATGCCGGCCGCGGGGACGTCATGGAGTGCCGCGTCCTCTTCCTTGATACGCACGACGATCTGTTCGAGCCACGCGTCGGCCGTGGGTTGAAACTCCGCGTCGCAGTCGACGCGCGGCAGCATGCGGGTGGCGCCTTGCTGCGCCATGCGCGTATCGAGCGCGCGGCCGTGACCGCAAAACGCGTCGTAATTGCGGTCGCCGAAGGCCAGCACGGCGAAGCGCACGTTATCGAGGCGCGGGGCATCGTCCGCCTTCAGCGCGCTCCAGAAACCCGCGCCGTTGTCGGGTGGATCGCCGTCGCCGAATGTGCTCGACATCAGCAGCACGTATTGCGCCTTCGCCAATGCGGCCACGTCGTAATCGGCCATACAGGCGGTGCGGATATCAAAGCCGGACTCCATTAATTGCGTCGCGTACTGCTCCGTCAACGATTCAATATTGCCTGTCTGCGAGGCCCACAGCAGCAGCACCTTTGGCCGTGCTCGGGCAATACGCACCGAGGCAGCGGATGACGTCGCGCCCGCATCGATCTCGGCCGGCGGCGCGCCGTTCAACGACGAGGCAGGGGTGCCCGTCCGGCTGTAAAGACCCGCAAGCAGGCCGTCGAACCAGACCCGCGCGGCAAACGGCAGCGGCGCGCTGGCGGGCAGCACAGGCACCCCGTCCGTGACACCGCCAGGGCTCGCGCGCAAGCCGCCAATGAAGCCGGAGACGTAAGCGCGCTGCGCCTCGTCGAGTTGCGGCGCGGGCAGTTCGGGCAAGCCGAGCACGCGCACGAGAGCGTCGATACGGGACATGTCCCTTTCCTTCGTAGAACTGACATCATCTGCCAGCACCGGGCTGGCGGTTTCGAGGCTGGACTGGATGGTGGCGGAATCGATCGAATCGTCCAGCGAAACGGGTTCCGCTTCGACCCGCGCCAGCGCCACTGCGCAGAACTTGAGTTCCGGTTGCTGCGAAATCGGATCGACCGCGTCGTTGGTCACCGCGTTGATGCAGAGGTCTTCGCCGAACACGTCGTTCCAGTGCATCGGTGCAAAGCAGGAGCCGGCGCGCACACGGTCGGTCACCACGGCGGGCAGCACGGCGCGGCCGCGCCGCGAACGCACCTCCACGCGGTCTTTCGCGGCGATGCCCAGCGCGCTGGCGTCCTCGGGATGAATCTCGATGAACGGCTGCGAATTGAGCTTGTTCAGCATCGGAATCTTGCCGGTCTTCGTCATCGTGTGCCATTGGTGCTGCAGGCGCCCGGTGTTGAGCACAATCGGAAACTCAGGCGCCGGCATTTCCGCCGGGTCCGTATGCGGCCGCGCGAAAAACACTGCTTTGCCGCTGGGCGTCGGAAACACCAGCGCGGGACGGCTGCCGTCCGGCGCTTCCTTGAGCGTCTGGCTGACGCCGTCGTTCAGATAACGCAGCGGATTGCGGTCATGCGCCGCATCCGGCGCACACGGCCACTGCAACGGGGTTTCGCGCAGCCGCGCGTGGCTCGCGCCGCGCAGATCGTAGCCGGTCTTCGGATTCGACGCGCGCGTGATCTCCGCGAACACCTCGTCTGCCGATGCATAAGTGAACGCGTCGGCAAAGCCCATTTCGCAGGCCACTCGCGCGATGATCTGCCAGTCGGGCAACGCCGCGCCCGGCGGGTCGATGGCCTTGCGCATGAGCGTGAGGTTGCGCTCGGAGTTGATCATGACGCCCTCTGCTTCGGCCCACAACGCGCCGGGTAAGAGGACATCGGCATAGCGGTTGGTCTCTGTGTCGAGAAACGCATCTTGCGCGATCACCAGTTCGGCGGCCTGCAATCCGGCAATCACGGTCTGCCGGTTGGCGACGCTTGCCACCGGATTGGTGCAGATGATCCAGCACGCCTTGATCTCGCCCACGGCCATGCGCGAGAACATATCGATGGTGCCTTGCCCGACCGTGGTTTTGAGCGTACCCGGCGCGATCCGCCACAGGTCCTCGATAAATGCGCGATCCTCCGCGACCAGCACCGAACGCTGGCCAGGCAGGCCCGGTCCCATGTAGCCCATTTCGCGGCCGCCCATCGCATTCGGCTGGCCTGTCAATGAAAACGGGCCGCTGCCCGGGCGGCAAATCTTGCCCGTCGCCAGATGCAGATTGCAGATCGCGTTGGTATTCCAGGTGCCGTGCGTGCTCTGGTTCAGCCCCATGGTCCAGCAACTCATCCACTCGGGCGCGGCGCCGATCCATTGCGCGGCGGTGCGGATATCGGCTGCTGGGATGCCGGTTATGGCCGCGACCTTTTCCGGCGTGTAATCGGCGAGAAAAGTGGGCAGATCGGCCCAGCCTTCCGTGAAGGCGGAAATAAATTCGGAATCCGTATCACCATTTTCATGCAGCAAATACAGCAGACCATTCAGGAGCGCCAGATCGGTGCCCGGCTTGATCTGCAGAAACAGGCTTGCCTTCTCCGCGGTCGTATTGCGGCGCGGATCGACCACGATCAGTTTCGCGCCGGCCTTGACGCGCTCCATCATGCGCAGATACAGGATGGGGTGGCAGTCGGCCATATTGGCGCCGATCACGAAGAACAGATCGGCCTTGTCGAAATCCTCGTAGGAGCCCGGCGGACCATCGGCGCCCAGCGAAAGTTTGTAGCCGCTGCCGGCGCTCGCCATACACAGCCGCGAATTCGATTCGATGTTGTTGGTGCCGACAAAGCCCTTGGCGAGCTTGTTGACGAGGTACTGCGCCTCGATGGACATCTGTCCCGACACATAGAACGACAGCGCGTCCGGGCCATGTGTATCGAGCACTGTGCGCAGGCGGCGGCCGGTGTCCGCCATCACCTGATCGAGCGGCAGCGGGATCGGGTCGCTGCCGCGCTCGTCGCGCTGGAAAGCGCTTTCCAGCCGTCCCGACTTGCGCAGCGCGACGTGCGCCGAGGTCCCCTTGGTGCAGAGCCGTCCGAAGTTGGCAGGATGCTCCTTGTCACCGGAGATCTTGACCACCTGGCCGTCTTTCACCTGCAGCACCATTCCGCAGCCGACGCCGCAGTAGGGACACACCGTCTTGACGCTTGCGCTGCTCATCACGTGGCCGGCTACGCTAGACCGCAACCCACACCTGGCCGTCCCTGACCTGGGCGGCGAAGGCGTTCACCGAATGTTCGGGTGCTTCGAGACACTCGCCGGTGCGCAGATCGAAATGCTGCTTGTAGATCGGCGAGGCCACCACCACACGCTCGCCCAGGCTGCCGATCAGCCCACGCGAAAGCACGGCCGCCTGCGAACAGGGGTCGTAATTGTCGATCGCGTAGACATGGCCTTCGCCTTGCGCGACGTTAAATACCGCCACCTGCTTACCGTCGACGAGCGCGCACACGCCGGTGTTCGGGACGATATCGTCGAGCGCGCAAACCGGCACCCAGTTCAGCATGGTCTGATCGTGGCTCATCATAAGTTTTTCGAAGTAAATGGCGTGGACCGCAACGCAAGACTCAGGCAGTCTCGACGATCACCGGAACCGGGAACGGCTTCGCGCTTTCGCGCTCGGCCGGTGTCGCGGGACGAATCTGGCCGCGCTCTTCGACGAAAGTCACGTTGTCGTCGAGCTTGTCGCTGTTGACGAAATGGCGGAAACGCTTGCGGGTCTCGGGATCGGTGACGGCCTTCTTCCACTCGCATTCGTAGGTGTCCACGACGTTGCGCATATCCGCTTCCAGATCCGCGGCCAGTCCGAGCTTGTCGTGCACGACCACGTCGATCAGATAATCGAGGCCGCCTTCGAGGTTATCGCGCCACACGCTGGTGCGCTGCAGACGGTCGGCGGTGCGGACATAGAACATCAGGAAGCGGTCGATATAGCGCACCAGCGTCTCGCGATCCAGATCCGCCGCGAGCAGTTCGGCGTGACGCGGCTTCATGCCGCCATTGCCGCACACGTAGAGATTCCAGCCCTTTTCGGTGGCGATGATGCCGATGTCCTTGCCCTGCGCTTCCGCGCATTCACGCGTGCAGCCCGACACGCCGAACTTGATCTTGTGCGGCGAGCGCAGGCCCTTGTAGCGGTTTTCGAGCGCGACGGCGAGCCCGACGGAATCGCCCACGCCGTAGCGGCACCATGTGGAACCCACGCACGACTTCACCGTGCGCAGCGCCTTACCGTAGGCATGGCCGGATTCGAAGCCGGCTGCGATCAGTTCTTCCCAGATGAACGGCAACTGATCCACGCGCGCGCCGAACAGGTCGACACGCTGGCCGCCGGTGATCTTCGTATAGAGGCTGTATTTCTTCGCGACCTGGCCCACTGCGATAAGCCCTTCCGGCGTCACCTCGCCGCCCGGCATGCGCGGCACCACCGAATAGGTGCCGTCGCGCTGGATGTTGGCGAGGTAGTAATCGTTCGAGTCCTGCAGGCTCGCGTGATCTTTCTTGAGCACGAACTCGTTCCAGCAGGAAGCGAGAATATTGGCCACGGTCGGCTTGCAGATATCGCAGCCGAGGCCATGACCGTGTTTTTCGAGCAGCACGCCAAAGCTCTTGATGCCCTCCACGCGCACGATGTGATGCAGTTCCTGGCGCGAATACGGAAAGTGTTCGCAGACGTGGTTATTGACCGTCATGCCCTGCTTCTTCATTTCCGCCTTCATCACCTGGGTGACGAGCGGCACGCAGCCGCCGCACGAGGTGCCGGCACAGGTCGCGGTCTTGAGCGCGCCGATACTCGTGGCGCCCGCACCCACCGCCGCGCAGATCTCGCCCTTCGAGACGTTGTTGCACGAGCAGATTTGCGCGGCGTCGGGCAATGCATCGACGCCGAGGCCGGGTTTCGCCTTGCCGTCGCTCGATGGGAGAATCAGGAATTCCGGCGCCTCGGGCACTTCGATGCGGTTCAGCATCATCTGCAACAGCGTGCCGTATTCGGTGGCGTCGCCGACCATCACCGCGCCCAGCAGTTGCTTGCCGCAGTCGGACACCACCAGCTTCTTGTAGACCTGCTTGCGTTCGTCGCTGAATTGATAGGTGCGGCTGCCCGGCGTCTTGCCGTGTGCGTCGCCGATGCTCGCCACGTCCACGCCCATCAGCTTCAGTTTGGTGCTCATATCCGCACCGGCAAAGGCCGCCTGCTCGCCGAGCAATTGTTTTGCCGTGATGCGCGCCATGTCGTAACCCGGCGCGACGAGTCCGTACACCATGCCGTTCCAGGCCGCGCATTCGCCGATTGCGAAGATGTCGGGGTCGCTCGTGCGGCAGGTATCGTCGATCGCAATGCCGCCGCGCGGACCCAGTTCGAGACCGCAGGCGCGGGCAATTTCATCGCGCGGCCGGATGCCGGCGGAGAACACGATCATGTCGGCGTCGAGATGCGTGCCGTCGGCGAACTTCATGCGGTGCGTGCCGGCTTGGCCGTCGACGATCTCGAGCGTCTGCTTGCCCGTATGCACCTGCACACCCAGTTCTTCGATCTTGCCGCGCAAAACCCGTCCGCCGCCCTCATCCACTTGCACCGCCATCAGGCGCGGCGCGAATTCGACCACATGCGCGGCCAACCCCATATCGCGCAGCGCTTTGGCACATTCGAGCCCCAGCAGGCCGCCGCCCACCACCACGCCGGTTTTCGCGCGCGTGCCGCAAGCCTGCATGGCTTCGAGGTCTTCGATGGTGCGATACACGAAGCAGTCCTGACGATCGTTACCTGCGATCGGCGGCACGAACGGCGACGATCCGGTGGCGAGCACCAGCTTGTCGTAGGAAAGCGTCTCGCCCGTCGAGATGCGCACGGTGCGCGCCGCCCGGTCGACCGACAGCGCCTTCGCGTTGAGCTTGAGCAGCACGTTCTCGCGCTCGAAAAAGCCCGGCTTGACGAGCGACAGATCGTCCGCCGACTTGCCGGAAAAGAATTCGGACAGATGCACGCGGTCGTAGGCTGGACGCGACTCTTCGCACAGCACGGTAATGTGCAGCGCCGATTTCGCTTCGTCCACAAGGCATTCGAGGAGCTTGTGACCCACCATGCCATGGCCGATCACCACCACGTTCATGACCGGGGTCCCGTCCGCTTTCAGCTCGCTTTGTGGTCCGCTTAGTAGTCCGTTTTTCAGCTCAATTCGCGACATGATTTTCGTCCGGCAAATAAAAAAGCGTCCCGCGGATTCAATCGCCGATGCGACTGAATTCAGGGGACGCCGTTGTCCAAAAGCCCGTAATCCAAGAGGTGACTTTTGCTGCATGCTGGCCGGATCATCGTTGATCCGCCAGGCAGTGTTATGCAAAGGCTATGCCATCTACGCGAATTCGCGCGCCGGCCCCGCTGGCGGCGGGTGTTGCGGGCCGCCACCACGCCCGACCGCACGCCGCCTGGCGATGCATTTTGATGCGATAGAGCACAGTGCTGGTGCGCTGCAGCACCCGATCCGTGCAGCGCGCAATCTCACGCGCCGCTATCCGCCCGCACGCCGGCAGCCGAGAGCGGGCTCGACGCCACCGCCATGCTTTCACCCGGCAGCGCCCACTTGAGCCAGCGCGCCCGATGCAGCGCGACCAGCGCGAAAGCCAGCGCAGAGATTGCACCGAAGGTCGCAAAGCCCATCTGATAGCTGCCGGTGCTTTCCTTCGCCATTCCCATGATGACGGGCAGATAGAAGCCGCCGATGCCGCCGGCCGCGCCGATAATCCCCGACATCAAACCGGTCTTGCCCTTCCAGCGTTGCGGCACGAGCTGGAACGTCGCACCGTTGCCGAGCCCGAAGCACAGATACGTCGCGACCAACAATGCAATGCCGGCCGGCAACGGCGGCATCCATGCGGCGAAGGCGAAGTCGCACAGCGAGATGCCGGCGAGCAGCAGCACCAGCGCACGCACGCCCGAAATGCGATCGGCGATCAGGCCGCCCACCGGCCGCACCAGCGCACCGGTGAAAGCCAGCAGCGACATGAACAGACCCGCTTCGAGCTTGGGCAACTGATACAGCGACACCAGCAGCGTGGTCACATACGACGACATGCCGACGAAACCGCCGAACGTAATGCTGTAGACGAGCATCACCACCCACGTGTCGCTTTCCGCCAGCACGCTGCGATAGTGCTTCGGCAGCACCGCGATGGCGAGCAGCGCGCCCAGCACCGGCAACAACAGCACGCCGGTTTTGCCGCCGCCCAGCACACCCGCATGCACGGCGAGCACCAGCGCGATCAGCCCCGCCAGCGTGACGCAGAAGCTGCCGAACGCACGCGGCGCGCTGCCCGATTTCGGCCCGAGGTCCTTCGCCCAGAAGAACAGGGCGACGGCGGCGAGCGCCAGCAGCGGCAGCGCCGCGCCGGCTGCTTTGGCCCAGCCGAACTGGTCCGCGATGCTCGGGAACATGAAGCCGTCGAGCACCGCGCCGATGTTGCCCGCAGCAGCGAGGCCGAGCACCAGCCCCTGCACTTTCGGCGGATAGTTGCTGCCCGCCATGGGCAAGGCCACGGCGAAACTCGCGCCGCCCACGCCGAGAAATACGCCGAGCACCAGCAGCATCACGTAGGACGGCGGCGTCGGCGACAGCAGCAGAACGATCGACGGTAATGCCGAGAGCGCCACGCCGAGCAACGCGATGCGCCGGCCGTCATATGCCTGGTAGAGATTGCCGAGCGTCACGCGCAGAATCGCTGCGCCGAGCACAGGGACGGCGACGAGGAAGCCCAGTTCCGCGGGCGACATCGCGATGTCCTTGTGGATGAACGGGGCCAGCGGGCCGAACATCACCCACACGGTAAACCCGGTATCGAAGTATAAGAAGCACGCTAACAATGCACGCCAGTTGCCGCTCGTTAGCGAATTCAATAGATGTTTCATGGGTCTCTCTCGCAGGGTGATGACTATTGAAGAGCGCGGTCGGCACGGACGTGCCCACCTTGAGATGGAGCGCCGCGACGCGCTGCGGCGCCGCTCGCGCCGCGCGTATCGACGACGCTTTGGATCAGTTCGTCCATCTCTTTGATGATGTCCGCGAGCACGGTGGTGATCACCGCGAATTCGCGGCCGAACTTGCCGGCGCGCGCCGCCGAAATGCGTGCATTGAGCGCGACGATGTTGGCCTGCATCGAAATACTGCTGAGCCGCCCGGCGATATCCATCTGCCGCTTGGTGGCGGCGGCCTCGATGCCGCGCATCTCATGCTGATACGCGAGCGTGATCTCCTGCAGCAATTCGAGCAGTGGCGTGGCCTGGGTCACCAGCGCATCGACCTGCGACTGCGGCTCGTCACTGCCGGCTTCGATGCTCGACACGGCGCGTGCGGCAAGCGCGACGAACTGCTGGATGCGCTCGTCGGCCTTGCCTGCGCCGAAGTAGACCTCGCGCAACGCGGCCGAAAACACGCCGGGCAAGCGGTCGTTGCCGTGCACGAGTTCGGCGTGCGCCTGCGCGAAACTGGCGAGGCATGTCTTCAGCACCACGAGCGCCGCGGCGTCGCCCAGCGACGCGAGCAACGCATGCAGCACGATGCGCTGCGAGAGCATGCGCTGCCGCCCCGACAGGTTGATCAGCTCGCCGATCACCGGTCCGGAGACGGCGTCGGGGCTCGAATGGGTCTGCTGTTTCATCGTGAACGTCATCGTGAACGTGTGACTCGCCTGCACCGTGAATCCATAAACGAAGCGCAAAAAAAAGCGTCCCGAGTGCCTGGCGCACGCCGATTGCTCGGTGGCTTGCCAGGTACCCGGGACGCCGTTGTCCCTGCGGGCCGCTTCGCTTTAGTTGCGCGCAACCCTTCAAGTGTCAATTCGTTGAGGCCGCCATTGGCCCCGGTGCGTTGCAATGCAATAGGTATGCCATAGGGGCTTCGGCTGGTTGCGTCTGCAACGGAGTGCGGACGGTAGGCAGACCGGTGAGGCGCGGCCAAAGCCCTGCCGGATACGGCTTTCGGACAGGGTGGCAACGGACTTCGCGCGCAGCGCCGAACCCGGAAAAACACCCTCAAATGCAGGCTCGCTCGCATGGCGCCCTTGGCGGCCTAAGCCCCTTCGCAGCGCGGCGTGAATTGAGTTGGTGCAATTTTGTGGTGCGTCGCACCATGTTATGGCACTCCGGCGGGCGGCACCTGCCTTCCACCCGGCAGTATCCGCAAGCGAACCTCGCTGGTCGGTTCGCAAGCAGCAGGTCCATTCACGCGGTAACATCCGTACTCGCGCTTAAGCAAACACTGCAGAGCGTTCCCGCTTCCATATAGACGGCATGTCACAACATCCCAAGACAGTTCGCTCCCTCGTGATCGCCGCGGTGATGGCTTCGATGGCGATGGTCGCGATCGAAGCCACCATCGTCTCCACGGCGATGCCACAGATCGTCACGCAACTCGGCGGCCTGCATCTCTACAGCTGGGTGTTCTCCTCCTTCCTGCTCGCGCAGACCGCGATGACCGTCGTGTTCGGCAAGCTCGCGGACCTGTATGGCCGCAAGCCCGTCGTGCTGATCGGCATTGCGATTTTCCTGGTGGGCTCGGTGCTGGCCGGCTTCGCGTGGTCCATGCCGGCCATGATCGTGTTTCGCCTGATCCAGGGCGTGGGCGCCGGAGCGATCCAGCCGGTCACGCTGACCATCGTCGGCGATCTGTACCCGGCTCGCGAGCGCGGCAAGATCCAGGGCTATCTGGCGAGCGTATGGGCGATTGCCGCCGTAATCGGGCCGATGGCGGGCGGCTTGCTGATCCGCGATCTGTCGTGGGCTTGGATCTTCTGGATCAATATTCCTATCGGGCTCGCCTCGGCGGCCGGCTTCATCGCCTTCCTGCATGAGCACGAAAAGCATCAGCGGCCGTCCATCGACATCGCCGGCGCCACACTCTTCACGGTCTCCATCGGCGCGCTGATGATGGGCCTCACGGATGCCGGATCGTCGAGCAACGCGCTTGTCGCGTTCGAATTCGCCCTGTTCGTCGTATGCGGCGTCCTGTTCGTGCTACAGGAGCGCCGCGCCGCCGATCCGATGATTTCGTTCGCGCTGTGGGGTCACCGGCCCATTGCGGCGTGCAACGTCGCCACCGTGCTATCGGGCATGGCGCTGATGGGCCTGACCAGTTTTCTGCCGATGTATGTCCAGGGCGTGCTGGGCCGCTCGCCGGTGATAGCGGGTCTCGCGCTGACGATGATGATGGTCGGCTGGCCGAGCGGCGCCACCGTCGCCGCCCGCTCGTTTCATCTGCTCGGGCTGCGCCGCACGCTGATCGGCGGCAGCGCGTTTCTGCCGATCGGCGCCGTGTTCTTCGCCACGCTGACACCGGCCAGCACGCCGATGTTCGCCGGCATCGGTTCACTGGTGATGGGCTTCGGCATGGGGATTGTCAGCGTCAGCTCGCTCATCCTGATTCAGGAAATCGTCAAGCCGTTCGAGCGCGGCAGCGCCACCGCCTCCAACCTGTTCTCGCGCAATCTGGGCAGCACACTCGGCGCGGCGATGTTCGGCGCGGTGCTCAATTACGGGCTCGCTCATTCATCCACCGGTTCGTCGGCAACGGCAACGGTGGCGGTGACCGCCGACCAGTTGCGGCAGATCCTCGACGCCGCGCCGGGCAATGCAGCCGGCGGCGGCGCCGTGCGCTTCGCCTTGCATCAGTCGCTGCATCTGACCTTTGTGTCCATTCTGGTGATCTCGGTGCTCTCCGTCATTTCGGTGATGGTCGTGCCCGCCATCAAGCTCAGTCAGACGCGCCCCGCTTCGGCGAATTGAACCGGCTTAGGTCCAGGCCTTAAACCCAGGCCCTAAACCCGGGTCTTAACCCGCGACCTCAAACCGGCCGCTTCCAGCCGTTCACGTTATAAGCACGATTTGCGCAGGTCGGATAGACTTCAAAAAAACGCGCCGGACACTGGAACAGTACGAGACCTCAAAAATGCGGCATACGACTTTCGTTAATCCGCTTTAAACCGGTCTGTGCTCCGCAGTGAATTCAATTCTCTGACGAATATGCAAATGCGAATGGACCCCACCCGATTGCTGCATCTCCATCGTTGCGGAAATCAACAAACTCATTTGCCCCCAGACTCATACTCCGCACGGCCGTCTCACTCTAAAATGCCGTTCGTTATTCAAGCACCAGACTGATTGCGTATGTGGCCCGCTGCACAGCTGACGTGCGCGAAGGCCCCATACAGTGGTGACGCGTGCAATGGTTGCAAGCCGGGCCGTTGTGCGCGTGGTCATGCGTCGGACAAAAAAGCCTCTATATAAACAAGTCACTCGAGTCGTCGGAATCCCATGCGATCAACCAAAAAATCTCTGCAAAGAAAATTGGTCCGCACGCTGGCAGTTTGCGCTCTAACAATTGGCTCAGCGTCTGCCCACGCTGATCAGTTTGGAGTGCAATTTGCCGGTGGCGTCGCCGACCATGATGTAAAAAAGGCCGATCTCGGTTTTGTATGGGACCCAGGTTTAAGCTGGTGGGAAATCGGCGGCTTTCACTTTACCGTGGTCGGCGAAGCGCATGCGGCCTATTGGGACATTCGCGAAAGCAATGCCTCGCATCCGAATATCTGGGAATTCGGCCTGACGCCGGTATTCCGTTTCATCAAAAGCTCGGGCTGGATACGCCCGTATATCGAAGGCGGCGTGGGCGTGCGCCTGCTCTCGCATGTGCGCGAGACGGAGGATCGCACCTTCTCCTCGTCATTCCAGTTTGCCGACATGATCGGCGTGGGCGCCCAGTTCGGCGGCCGTCAGCAGTATCAGGCCGGGTTGCGCTTCCAGCATCTGTCGAACGCCGGCCTCGAACATCCCAACCCCGGCATCAACTTCAGCGAAGTCTATCTGCAGTACAACTTCTGACGCCGTAGCCGTGGCGGTGGCCGTGGCCGTATCCGCCGCGGCCCCTGTTGCGCGCCCGCGCGCCAATCAGCACAAGGTGTTCCGGATTGCGGGCCGCGCGTGCTATCGTTGTGTTGCATCCTGGGACGGTTCCCGCAGCCTCGGGGACCGAACGCAACTCATCGTAGCGAGTGTCGCCATGAGTGATGTACGCCTCCATCTGAGCCCACGCGACCGCGTGGAACTGCTGTGCTGGCTCACCTGCGGGAGCCTCGGCGCCTATTACCTCAATGAGACCTGGCCGGAACCGGCCTTTCACGTGCAGGCGGCTCACAAGTGGCTTGACCGGCACTTACGGGAAGCTGACTGGCTGAGCGTCGCGAAGTTATCCGCCCTCGCGCTGGAGATTGCCGGGCGGCATGCGCGCTTTGTCGAAGCCGAATGGGCGCGCGACGCCGTCGAAGAAATCCTCGATACCGACGACCTCAATTTCCAGGCCCGCCTCGTCACCCAGGTCCTGGCCGACTGCCAGTACGCGCTGGCCGACAAACGCATCGCGGACTGAGCCATACCCGGATGCATCTGACACGGCGGCGGCTGCGGTGCTGCATGTGCCTCGGCAGCAGGGTTTTCACGTAGCGAATCGTATAAGTACCTTACGCGCATTAATCAGCCATCCTGACTAACCGCGCCCGCCGCGCACGGCAAACATCAGACCACCGTCAATACTGCTACGCTATACGCGCAGACAGGCCGCCTCGCTCGCCCGACAAAACACGCCCCGCCATCCGAACGGAGCTCACATGAGACACCATCGCCCGCGCCCTCCGAGCTTCTCCGGCGAGCATTCGCATGCCGATCTGCGCGATCTGAGCCTGACGTTCGCGCCGCTCGCCATCTTCGTGGTGGTGGCGATCACGCTGGTGATCTGGCTGATAGACCCGGCGCCGCCGCATACCATCGTGATGAGCGCCGGCCCGCAAGACAGCTCGTTTTCACAGGCCGCCAACGAGTACAAAAAAATTCTCGCGCGCAACGGCGTCACGCTGAAGGTATTGCAATCGGACGGTTCGCTGCAGAACCTGAAGCGGCTGCTCGACCCCAAACAGCACGTGGATATCGCGCTCGTCCAGGGCGGCGTGGCGGATGGCCTCGACGTCTCCGCGCTGATGTCGCTCGGCAGCGTGTTTTATGCGCCGGTGGTGGTGTTCTATCGCGGCAGCGGCATCACGCGCCTCGCGCAGCTCGAAGGCAAACGCATCGCGATTGGCCGCGAAGGCAGCGGCACCCGCGACCTGGCGCTCAGGCTGCTGGCGGCAAACGGCATCAAACCGGGCGGCGACACCTCGCTCACGCCCGACGACGGCCTGCAGGCGGCCACCCGGCTGGTGTCGGGCGAGATCGACGCGGCCATCCTCAACGGCGACTCGGCGACCCGCACCCTGATGCTGCGGCTCCTGCACGTACCCGGCATCTCCGTGATGGACTTCCAGGAAGCCAGCGCCTATACGCGGCTCTTTCCGTATCTGGACGAGATCGACCTGCCGCCCGGCGTGCTCGACCTGGGACACCTGATTCCCGCCGACACCATCCATCTGATCAGCCCCACGGTGGAAATCGTCGCGCGCAGCAACCTGCATCCCGCCATCTCCGACCTGCTGATCGAAGCCGCCCAGGAGATTCACGGCACGGCCGGGCTGCTGCAGCACGCGGGACAATTCCCGAGTCCGGTGGCGCGCGAATACCCGGTCAGCGAAGACGCCCAGCGCTACTACAAGACCGGCAAGAGCTTCCTGTACCGCACCCTGCCGTTCTGGCTGGCGAGCGTGGGCGACCGCACGCTGGTTCTGCTGCTGCCGCTCGCGGTGCTGCTATTCCCGGCTTTGCGCCTGATTCCGGCGCTGTACCGCTGGCGGGTACGCTCGCGCATCTATCGCTACTATGGTTCGCTGATTGCGATCGAGCGGGCGGCGCTGAAGGGCCCCTCGCCATCCGAGCGCGAGGCGCTGTTCCAGGAACTGGACCAGATCGAGGACGCGCTCAACGGCCTGCACATGCCGCTCGCGTATGCGGATGCCTTCTACGTGCTGCGCGAACACGTGGGCTTCGTGCGTTCCCGCCTGAATCCAGCCTGATCACCGAAACAACACCGAAACATCACTAGGCGTCGGCGCGACTCCGGTGTATGTTGCCAACGTGCATTTAGGATCGCATCCTCGATCCAGCCCGCACGCGCCGACCGGAGCCTGTCATGATCAACCTCAGTGCGCTCGATCTCTCGCGATTGCAGTTCGCTTTCACGGTATCGTTTCACATCATCTTTCCCGCGATGAGCATTGGCCTCGCCAGCTTTATCGCGGTGCTCGAAGCCGCGTGGCTGATAACCGGCAAGCCGCACTACAAGGAACTGTGCCTGTTCTGGTCGAAGGTCTTTGCGATCGGCTTCGGCATGGGCGTGGTGTCGGGCGTCGTGATGGCTTATCAGTTCGGCACCAACTGGGCGGGCTTTTCGAAATTCGCCGGCCCGATCACCGGGCCGTTGCTGACCTACGAGGTCATGACGGCCTTCTTTCTGGAAGCGGGTTTCCTCGGCATCATGCTGTTTGGCTGGGAGCGCGTCGGACGCAAGGCTCACTTCGGCGCCACGCTGCTGGTGGCGCTCGGCACGCTGATCTCGACCTTCTGGATTCTCGCCTCCAACAGCTGGATGCAAACGCCGCAAGGCTTCAGCGTCGAGAATGGCCACGTCGTGCCGCTCGACTGGTTCAAGATCGTTTTCAATCCGTCGTTTCCGTACCGGCTCGCGCATATGGCGATTGCCGCGTTCATCGTCGGCGCGTTGCTGGTGGCGGCCGCCGGCGCATGGCATCTGCTGCGCGGCCGGCGCGATCCGGCGGTCAAGACCATGTTCTCGATGGCGCTGTGGCTATTGCTCGTGCTCGTGCCGATCCAGGCGCTGGTGGGCGACCAGCACGGCCTGAACACGCGCAAGTACCAGCCGGCGAAGATCGCCGCCATCGAAGGCCTGTGGGAAACCGAACACGGCGGCACCGCGCTCAATCTGATCGGCTTTCCGGACATGCAGGCGGAAGTCACGCGTTACGCGATCCAGATTCCGCATCTGGGCAGCCTGATCCTCACGCATTCGTGGGATGGCGAAATTCGCGGCCTGAAAGAGTTTCCCGCTGAAGACCGGCCGAATTCGTCGCTCATCTTCTGGACCTTTCGCATCATGGCCGGCCTCGGCATGCTGATGATCCTGCTGGCGCTGATCGGTCTGATCTTGCGCCGCGGCGGCCGGCTCTACGAAAACCGCCTGTTCCAGCGCAGCATGGTGGCGATGGGCCCGGCCGGCTTCATTACCCTGCTGGCCGGCTGGATCACCACCGAGGCGGGCCGCCAGCCGTGGGTGGTGTACGGCGTGTTGCGCACGGCGCAGGCGGTCTCGCCCGTCACGCAGCAGGACGTGAGCGTGTCGTTGATGATTTTCGTGATCGTCTATTTTCTGGTGTTCTGTACCGGCATTTTCTACATTCTCAAGCTGCTGCGCATCGGGCCGCCGCATGACGACATGGCGACGCGCCCCCCCTCGGGCGCCGACGCCAACAGCAGCGGCCGCCGGCCGCTCGCCGCGGTCGAGTGACAGGCAGCACGACAACAATGCACACAGCAGCCATTTCGCTTCATCCGAACCGGAGCACAGCATGGACGTGACGACTATCTGGGCCGCAATCATCGCCTTGGGACTGTTCATGTATGTCGCGCTCGACGGCTTCGATCTCGGCATCGGCCTGATCTTCCCGTTCTTCCCGGAAGAAGGCGAGCGCGATCTGATGATCGCCACCATCGCGCCCGTCTGGGACGGCAACGAGACCTGGCTGGTGCTCGGCGGCGCCGCGCTGTTCGCGGTGTTCCCCGACGTGTATTCGATCGTACTCTCGGCGCTCTATCTGCCCATTGTCACGATGCTGGTGTGCCTGATCTTTCGCGGCGTCTCCTTCGAGATCCGCGAGAAGGCCACTCGCACCCGGAACCTCTGGAACCTCGCCTTCATCGCCGGATCGGGCGGCGCCTCGTTCTTTCAGGGCGTGATTCTGGGCGCTTATCTGCAAGGCATTCCGGTGCACAACGGCGTATTCGCCGGGCCGTCGTTTTTCTGGCTGACGCCGTTCAGCTTGCTGACCGGCTTCGGCCTGATGGCGACCTATGCCCTGCTCGGCGCCTGCTGGCTGATCATGAAAACCGAAGGCGATCTGCAGCACCGTCTGCACGAAGTGGTGCGCCCGCTCACGTTTGTGCTGCTCGCCTTCATGGTGGTCGTCTCGATCTGGACGCCGCTCACCGACGCGAAAATCGCCCAGCGCTGGTTCGATTCGGGTTTGCTGTACCGCCTGCTGCCGGTGCCGTTTCTGGTGGTGGTGGCCGCGCTGTTCATGTTCCGCGCAATCCGCCGCCATCACGACAACACGCCTTTCTTGCTGGCGCTGCTGCTGGTGCTGCTGGGCTATGTCGGCCTGCTGGTGAGCATCTGGCCGTATGCGATCCCCAATGTCCTGACGCTGCAGGACGCCGCCGCGCCGCGTTCGAGCCAGCTCTTCACGCTGGTGGGCGCGGTGATCATCCTGCCGGTGATCATCATTTATACGACGCTCGGGTATCACGTGTTTCGCGGCAAGTCGGCGCCTGGCGCGAAGTATCACTGAACTCGACGGGACCCGCTGCAATGCGATTCTTCCGCTCTTCTATCCCGCGCGATTCGTCTGCGTCCGCGCCTGCGTCTGCCTCTGCGGCCGCTTCGGCGCCGCGCGCACAGGCTGCCCATGAAGCCGCGCATGGATGGCTCAGGCGTGCCGGCTGGTTCGTCGCCTTGTGGTGCGCCGGAGTGGCGGGCGCGCTGCTGCTGGCGCTGCCGTTTCGTCTCCTGATGCACGCCGCCATGCGCTGACGCGGCACCGCGCCCACTTCAGACATCGCAATCCGCTATCCTATGCGGATTCTTTTTTTCAGCCCCACGCCGTGCCCAGCCGGCACGCGCCGCGGCAAGGCTGATCGTCCGATCGCCGTTGCCCGGTCACGAAGGATTTTCCATGACGTCCAATACATCTGGCGCCGCTCCGCATGGCGGCGCCGTCCAGCTCACTCGCGGTCTGACCGCGATGTTCGCCTTCTGTTGCGGCGCGATCGTCGCCAATCTGTATTACGCCCAGCCGATCACCGAGCTGATCGCGCCGGATATCCACATGGCCGGCGGCACGGCCAGCCTGATCGTCTCGCTCACGCAGATCGGCTACGCGCTCGGCCTGTTCTTTCTCGTGCCGCTTGGCGACCTGCTGGAAAACCGCAAGCTGATGATCACCACGGCGCTGGTTTCGATCGTGAGTCTTTCGCTCGCCACCGTCACGCGTCAGCCGGGCGCGTTCCTCGCGGTGTCCCTGCTGGTGGGCTTCAGTTCGGTGGCCGTGCAGATCCTGATTCCGCTTGCCGCGCATCTTGCGCCCGACGAATCGCGCGGCCGCGTGGTCGGCAATATCATGAGCGGCCTGCTGCTCGGCATCCTGCTGTCGCGGCCGATTTCGAGCGTAATCGCCGGGCATTTCGGCTGGCGCGTCGTGTTCGGTTACGCCGCGGTCCTGATGGCGATTGTCACCACCGTGCTGGCGTTGACCATCCCGCCGCGGCAGCCGTCGCACCAGGCGACCTACTTCCAGTTGATCCACTCGCTCGGCGAGCTGGTCGCCACGTTGCCGGTGCTGCGGCATCGGGCGCTTTATCAGGGCCTGATGTTCGGCACGTTCAGCCTGTTCTGGACCGCTGTGCCGATCGAGCTGACGCGTCACTACGGCTTATCGCAAAACGCGATCGCCCTGTTTGCACTGGTCGGCGCGATTGGCGCCACTTCGGCGCCGATCGCAGGACGGCTCGCGGACGCCGGCCATTCGGTGCGCGCGACCTTGATCGCGCTAGTGGTCGGCGCGCTCGCCTTCACGCCCGGACTGATTCATCCGGCCTGGGGCGTGGGCGGGCTCGTCGTGACCGGCGTGGTGCTCGATTTTGCCGTGCAGATGAACATGGTGCTCGGCCAGCGCGAAATTTACGCGCTGCATGCCGCGAGCCGCAATCGTCTGAATGCGCTGTATATGACGAGTATTTTTGTCGGCGGGGCGATCGGCTCGGCGCTGGCGAGCACGCTTTACGACCATGGTGGCTGGACCTTGACCGCGCTGGTGGCAAGCGTGTTCCCGCTGCTGGCGCTGCTGCACTATCTCGCCGTCGGCAGATCGGTGGCGGCAGCGGCCACCTGAAGCAAAGGCCCGGCGCAAGCCGGGCATGCGGAATGCTGCATTACACGGATCCAGGGCTGCGGCGTCCCTGCTGCGCCTCGCGGGCCGGAGCAAAAAGCCGCTCCCCCGCAGTCATCTGGCGGTCAAATCAGGGTAGGATTCTTGGCTACCCTCCATCCGTCCCGCCGTCAGGAACCCCATGCCGAGTCCACACGCGGTCAGCGCCACGCTGACTGCCCGCCTTTGTCAGATATTTGACAAGCGGCATGCATCATGACCACGCCGGCACGGTTTCCGATCGTCGGCGTCGGCGCTTCAGCGGGCGGAATCGAGGCATTGGAAGGGTTTTTCCGCGGCCTGCCCGAGGCGCCGGGTGTGGCTATCGTGATCGTCACGCATCTCGCACCGGCGCGCGACAGCCTGCTGCATGAGATCGTCGCCCGCTATACGGGTCTGCCCGTGCAGGTGGCGGCGGATGGCCTGCTCATCCAGAAAGACCATGTCTACGTGCTGCCCTCCGACGTCATGCTGACTGTCGAACAGCGCTGTCTGCGCATTCATCCGCAAAACGCGTTGCAGCGCGAGCGCAAACCCATCGACGTGTTTTTCGGCTCGCTCGCGGACGACCAGGGCGAACTGGCGGTGTGCGCCGTGCTCTCCGGCGGCGACTCGGACGGCACGCTCGGCCTGAAGGCCATCAAGGAGCGCGGCGGCCTGACGCTGGCGCAGACCGCCGGCAGCTTCGGCCCGCAGCATGCCAGCATGCCCGACAGCGCCATCGCCACCGGTTTGGTGGACTACGCGCTGCCGGTCGAAGACATGGGCCGCAAGCTCGCGGAGTTCGCCGGCAGCGGCTATGTGCTCGACGACATCCCGTTCAGCGCCAGCGCCCACGACGATCTGCAAAAACTCGAACACACCCGCGCGGAAATCTACGGCATTCTGCGCGGCCAGATCGGCCACGATTTCAGCGGCTACAAGTCCAACACTTTCATGCGGCGGGTGCAGCGGCGCATGCAAGTCGTGCAGATCGGCGAACTCGATGCCTACGTCGGCTATCTGCGCGAGCATCAGCAGGAAGTGAGCGCGCTGTTTCGTGACCTGCTCATCAACGTGACCCACTTCTTTCGCGACGCACAGGCCTTCGACACGCTCGCCGCGATGGTCGTGCCGAAGCTCTTCGAAGACCGTGGCGCCCAGGACATCGTGCGGGTCTGGGTGCCTGGCTGCGCCACCGGTGAAGAGGTGTATTCGCTGGCCATTCTGCTGCGCGAGCAGATGGACACGCTCGCCGTCGTGCCGCGCGTGCAGATTTTCGCCACGGATATCGACGATCAGGCGCTCGCCGTCGCGCGCGCCGCACGCTACCCCGGCGCGTTGCTCGACAGCGTGTCGCTCGCACGGCGCGAGCGTTTTTTCATCGCCGACGGCGGCAGCTTCGCCGTGGCCAAGGAAGTCCGCGACCTGTGCATCTTCTCGCCGCACAACGTCGCGCGCGACCCGCCCTTTTCCCGCATCGATCTGGTTTCCTGCCGCAATCTGCTGATCTATTTCGGCCTCGACCTGCAAGGCCAGGTGATTCCGACCTTTCACTACGCGTTGCGCCCGGAAGGCTTTCTGTTCCTCGGTACCTCGGAAAGCGTGAGCCAGTTCGACGACCTGTTCGTGCCGCTCGATAAAAAGCAGCGGATTTTCCTGCGCCGTTCGGACGTCATGCCGCGCGTGCGGCTGCCGCTCATGGTGGCGGCGCTGCAGCCGGGGCAAACCCGCGAACTCGCGCCACGACGCCCGCCGCCCAGCAGCGCGGCCATGCGCCAGATGGTCGACACCCAGGTGCTCGACCGCTTTGCACCGCCCCATGTGGTGGTGAATCGCGAGGGCGACGTCGTCTATTATTCGGCGCGCACCGGCAAGTATCTGGAAGCCGCGGCCGGCATGCCGACGCAGCAGATCTTCACGATGGCCCGTAAAGGCGTGCGGCTCGAACTGCGCACGGTGTTCCGCGAAGCGGTGGAGTCGGGACGCACGGTGACGCGCGACGGCATCGCGATCGAGGAAGAGGACGGCCGCGTGCAGATGCTCAGCCTGACGGTCGAGCCGCTCAGCAGCCTGGCTGGCGCCGATCCGCTGTATCTGGTGCTGTTCGTCGACCAGGGTCCGATACTGAGCCGCGAAGAGGCGCTCAGCCGCGCCCGCGCTACCACCGCAGGCACCGCGCTGCAGATGGAGCGCGAGTTGCGCGAGACGCGCGAGCGCCTGCAATCGATGATCGAGGAATACGAAACCGCGCTCGAAGAGCTGAAGTCCTCGAATGAGGAACTCGTCTCGGTCAACGAGGAACTGCAGTCGACCAACGAGGAAATGGAAGCCTCCAGAGAGGAACTGGTTTCCCTCAACGAGGAATTGCATACCGTCAATACCGAGCTGAACGGCAAGATCGAAGCGCTCGACCGCGCCCGCAACGATCTGCAGAACCTATTCGACAGCACGGCCGTGGCCACGGTGTTTCTCGACAGCGAACTGGTGATTCGCAGCTTCACGCCGGCCATGTCGGAAGTGTTCAACATCCGCCCGGCCGACCGCGGCCGACCCATCACCGACCTGGCGAGCCGCCTGCGCCTGAGCGCCTTCGACGAGGCGATCGCCGGCGTGGTGGCCAGCGGCGAGGTGATCGAAAACCGCGTCGACAGCGAAGACCGCCAGAGCCATTACCTCGTGCGCCTCGCGCCCTATCGCGACGGCGACGCACGCGCCGACGGCGTGGTGGTCACGTTTCTGAACGTCACCAACCTGACGCACGCCGAGCAGCGGCAGAAACTGCTGGTGGCGGAATTGCAGCACCGCACCCGAAATCTGCTGGCGGTGGTCGAGTCCATCGCCTTGCAAACACTCGGCAAAGGCGCGCCGCTGGAAGCCTTTACGACGCGCCTCGGCGCACTCGGGCGTCTGCAGGGCCTGCTCGGCAAAGCCACGGGCGAGCAGATCGAACTGGAAGAGATTGTCCGTTCGGAAATCGCGACGATTGCCGGCGAAGCCGCCGACAAGGTCGCAATCTCAGGGCCGACGGTGCCGCTCGGCCTCGAATACGTGCAGAACATTGCGCTGGCGATTCACGAGCTCACCACCAATGCGGTGAAATACGGCGCGCTCAAAAGCGATGCGGGCGACCTGGAAATCAACTGGCGAATCGAAAACGAGCAGCAGGAGCATTCCTTGCTGGTTCTCGAGTGGCGGGAGAGCGGTTTGCCCGAGCCGCCGGAATCGACGCGGCGCGGTTACGGGCGCCAACTGATCGAACAGGCTCTGCCGTTTTCGCTGCGCGCCAAGGCTGAACTCGTGTTCGGCGAAGACGGCATTTCATGCCGCATCGCCATGCCGTTCAGACCGGGCCGGCGCCCACTCAATTAAAGCAATGGGAGACCACCATGGGACCAGGCGCTGAGTTGCAGGGCCGCCGCATTCTCGTGGTGGAAGACGATTTCCTCGTGGCGCAGGGTTTGTGCGGGTTGCTCGAAGAAGCCGGCGCGACGGTCGTCGGGCCGTTGGGCTGGGCCGACGAAGCGCTGAAGTTCGTCCACGCGCATCTGGACAAGTTCGATAGCGCGGTGCTCGATGTCGATCTGCACGGCGAAAAGTCCTATCCGATCGCGGACTGGCTCGCCACGCGCGAAGTCCGCTTCGTATTCACCACCGGCTATGGCGCCGACGCGCTCGACTCCGGCTATCTGCACTATCCCCGCTGCGAAAAGCCGTTCGACGTGCGCATGCTGTTTCAGGCGCTAACCCGTAGCGCGTGAGCGGCGAGCGGTGAGCGGTGAGCGACCCGGCGGATATGCCGGTGCGTCCGCGCCGGAGTTTTGTCCTTGTTGACGCCTTCCGACCCCGCGTTCAGAATCCGGCGTGTCGAGACTCCTGGGCTAGACACGCATGTCGCACATCCCCGAAGCTGCACACCCACTGCCCGCCACATGCCCTAACTGCGAGGCGCCGGTGCATGGGCCGTATTGCGCGCAATGCGGCCAGGAGACGGTCCACGAAATGCCCACCCTGCGCGAATTCGCGCATCAATATCTGCATCACTACGTCGCCGCGGAAGGCAAGCTCTTGCCCACCGTCAAGCTGTTGCTGCTCAAACCGGGGCAACTGACGCTCGAATATCTCGCGGGCCGGCGGCGCCGTTATGTGATGCCGCTGCCGCTTTACGTCACCTTCAGCTTTCTGTTTTTCCTGCTGCTCGGCTGGTCCGGCGCGATGACTCACACGCATCCCGTCTATATCGACAACCAGCCCGTCGCGCATCCCACCCAGGCGCTGGCCGCGCTCGCAGCGTCCGATTCCGATGCCGACGAGAAGCGGATACTGAGCTTCGCCAGCAGCGTGATGAGCGTGTTCGACCAGCCCGAGAAGGTCGCGGCATTCAGCGAGCACATGCTGCACCGCCTGCCCTATGCGGTGTTCGTGCTGATGCCGGTATTTGCCGCGATGTGCGCGTTGCTCTACCGTCGCCGGCGCCAGCATTACGGCATGCACCTGCTCTTCACGGTGCATCTGCATGCGTTCATTTTCGCGGTGTTTCTGTTCTGCCTGATACCGGGTCTCGGCGCCTACGCGGCGTGGTCGATGCCGGCGATTCTGGCGTACCTGGTGGTGGCGCTCAAGCGTGTTTATGGCGGCCGCTGGTGGCCTCAGGCACTGCGCGCGGTGCTGCTGGGCGCCTGCTACGCCGTGATCAGCAGCCTCGCGCTCGCGGTCGTGACCTTTGTTTCGAGCGGGGTCGACTGGCATCTTTCGTAGGGCTGCTGTGCTGCGCCGATAGGCCCGATAGTCTGATAGCGGCCTATGGCCCGCCATACAGCCCTTTAGCCCCCTGGACTTTAGCTGCCGACTTTAGCCCTCGAATTAGCCCCTGATTTAGCGCGATAGCACGCCGTGGACACAGCCTGCGGCCGCCGCGCCCAAGGTGCGCCCTCGCGGCTAGAACTGGACAATAAAGCGCGTACCCGAAGCCAGCCGGCTCACCGTCAGCCCCCACTCATGGGCGAGCGCAATTTCCTTGCAGATGGCGAGGCCCAGGCCCGCGCCGTCGTGTTTCGCGCCGGGCGCGCGCCAGAAGCGCTTGAACAGAAACGGCAGATGCTCCTCGTGAATGCCGGGCCCTTCGTCGCTGACCTCGATCGAAGCCGCGCCCACCACCAGCCACACGCTGCTGTTCGGCGTCGACACGTTGAGCGCGTTCTCGACAATATTCTTCAGCAGAATGAAAAGCGCGCTGCGGTCCGCCCATACCGACGCCGGCGCCTCGTGCGTATCCAGTTCGAGCCGGACGCGCTTCGCGTCGGCCTTGCGTCCGAGATACGCCAACACGTCGCGCGCCACTTCGGCGCTGCTGATCTCGCCGAAGGTGAAGTTCTGCGCCTCGCTGACTTCGGCCAGATGCAACAACTGCCGCACCTGGCGCGCCATCAGGTCGATCTCGCGCAGCAGCATGTCCTTGTCCGCGATGTCGGGCTGCAACTCGATCTGTCCGCGCACCAGCGTGAGCGGGGTCTGCAGTTCGTGGGCCGCCGAGGCGAGAAACTGCTGCTGCACCATGAAGCCGTTTTCGAGCCTGCCGAGCGCCTCGTTAAAGCCCTGGATCAGCGGTTTGATCTCGCCCGGCACGCCTTGCAGCGACAGACGCGTTTTCAGGTTGCGCGGCGTGATCAGCGCGGCCGCGCTCGATGCCTCGCGCAGCGGCCTGAGGACCCGGTGCACGGTGATCGTCAGGGTCAGCGCGAAAATGATCGCCGCGATCACGATGATGGTCCGTACCGTGCCGGGGATCTGCCGGACCTTCGTGCCGATCATCGCATCGACGAGACGCGCGCTGGTGGCGGTCTGGGCATAGAAACGCGCGCTGCCATGCGGGATCTCGAGCGTCGTGATGTCGAACGGCCGGCCGCCGATCACCACCCGCTCGCTGCGATCGAGCACCGTGGCGAGGTCGCCGGGAATCCACGGCGTACCGTCGCGCGTGGTGGAAGAAGCGAGCAGCACGTGACCGGCGGCATCCGAGACACGGTAGCTGATCTCGGTGGGCGCCGCGTTGAAAATCCAGGCCTGCGTCTCGGTCAGCCGGACGGCCACCGGACGCCCCGCGCCGTCGAAGCGCAGCGCGCTCGCCACCTGACGCGTCTGCAACATCTGTTCGCGGCGCCCGAGCATCTTCTCCGGATAGTGATTGAAGGTGTAGGTCACGATCATGGTGATCACGCTCAGCGAGAGCGCGAGCGCGATGATGCTGGTCACCCACAGCCGCGCGGACAGGCTTCGGATCCAGTTTTCAATCATGGCAAATGAGCGTGGCAAATGAGCATGGCGGATGAGCAGGTCAAGATGGCGTGGCGGACGCCGCCTGCAGCGCGAAGCCCGCGCCACGGATATTGGCGAGCCGGGTCGTGGTGCCCACCGCCGTCAGCTTCTTGCGCAGCCGATGCACGGTTACCTCCAGCGCGTTGGGCGTCACCGCCTCGCCGAGGCCCCAGGCGGCGTGTTCGAGCGCCGCATGCCGCACCGTCTGACCCGCGGCCTTCACGAGGCACAGCAGGACCTGCAATTCGGCCTGAGCGAGCGAAACCGAGCGCGCGGCACAGCGCATGGCGTGCTGTTGCGGATCGACGGTGAGGTCCGCGTATGCGGCCACCAGCGTGGTCAGCGCCGGTGGCCGCCGCATCAGCGTGCGCACCCGGGCCACCAGTTCACTCATGGCAAACGGCTTGGTGACGTAGTCGTCGGCGCCGCTTTCCAGTCCGTCCACCCGGTCGTGCAAGGCGTCGCGCGCGGTCAGCATCAGGCAGGGCGTCATCTGGCCGGCCGCGCGCAAGCCGCGCAGAAACGCCAGGCCGTCGCCGTCCGGCAGGCCGCGATCGACGATCAGCACGGCGTAGTCCGCGTGAGCGACGCCATAGCGGGCTTCGGAGAGCGTGTGAAACAGATCGGCTTCGATGCCCGCGGCCGCGAGCGCCTGGCGCAGCATCTGGGCGAGGCGCTCGTGGTCTTCGACAATCGCAACTCGCGACATGGCGCTGCGCTCATTTGAATTGATAAACGTAGCCGAGTCTGGCCGCGGGAATATAACTGTGTCCGACAATCGGGCTGTCGCTGATGCCGTTCGTGAAATGCGACACGCCGAGGTCCAGCACCACTTTCTGGCTGCGCGTGATGTTGTAGTTCAGGCGCGTGCCGACCGACGCGTCGTAGGCGGCGCGGCCAGTGTACTCGGGTCGCCCGGCGCGCGCCTCCGAGGCCCGCACGCCGTAATAGTAATCGACATAGTCGCTGCTCAGCCATTCGACCCCGGCGTAGGGTTCGACGCTGAAGCGGCCGAAATCGAACAATTTGCTGTAGTCGACCCTCGCCCGCTCGCCACGGTTGCCGCCTAGCAGATAGTCGGCCGAGAGCGTGCCGAAGGCGCTTTTCCATGCGACCGCCGGACCGTACCAGAACGTGCCGTCGCGGTTCTCCATGCCATTCAGGATGTGGGCGTCGTCATTGCGGTAGCCATCGCCGATCGCGTATTGGCCGCGCAAGGCGAAGCTCAGGCCGTCCCATTTGCCGATCTTCAGGTCGACCGAGGTGCCGAACGCGTGAATCCATTTGTCGTCGAAGGCGATCAGCGGAATCGGCGTGAACTTCGTCTTGCCATCCTTGTACGGCGAGCTCGAAATACCGGCGCCGATTCCCAGGCCCCAATGGGTCACATTGGTGGCGTTGCTCAATACGGTGAGGCCGGAATCGTCCGCGCCGGGCTGAGTGGCGGACTGGACGTCAGGCGCGCCGTCGGCCCACGCGCCGCCCGCATGCAGCAGGACGCACGCCGCGGCCAGCAACGCCGGATACCGGCGATAGAAAGTTCTTTTCACAGTCGTTCCTGAAGTGATGGGATGAAACGGCATCGACTTTAGGGGCGGCTGACTTACCGCTCACTTACCAACCAGTTACCAAACGGCTATCAACCGGTTATTGCCGGGTACTCGCCCGGTTGCCGGGTGCCTGTAGCTGATTAAGCGCGAAGTGGCCGCGGCCACCGGATTGCCGGTAGGTCCTGGCGGTAAGCCTCGGGTAAGTCACGCGCGGGCAAGATGAGCGCCTTTACGCGGCTCTTATCGCCCTCTTACCGCCCTCTTACCGCCGAGATTACGCAAGGCCACACGGCAAGCCGCGCGTGCCGGGCGTCAAACGCGTTGCAAGGCGCTTACGGTTATTACCGTCCATTGCAGCCTCGCGTGGCCTTTGCACGTCAAGCGCAGTGGCCGCGCGCGGCGCGGCTCGCTGGACGCTAATACGAAAAATTTCAGCCGTTAATCTTGTTGCACTTACGTAACTCAAAAGCGAAACGGGAGCGCTAAAGTGAAGCTGTCTCTTCTCCCTGATTTGGAGGTCAATATGAAAAGCAAACTGTTAGTCAGCCTCGGACTCGGGGCTCTGATCCTCGGGGCGTCGCAAATGGCCAATGCGGGTGTTTCCGTCGGGCTGAATTTCGCGGCGCCGGTGTATGTGGCCCCCGCCCCCGTCTACGTGGCGCCGCCGCCGGTGTACGCGCCGCCTCCGCCGCCGGCCGTGGTCGCCTATCAGCCAGTGCCGGTGGTCGCGCCGAGCTTCGTGATCGGCTGGCACGGCGGCAACTACTGGGACGGGCGTCGCTGGTGGTCCCGTCACGACTACTACGCGCATCGTCACTGGTAAAACCAGACGCGTGACGATTAGCCGGGCGAGCCCACCCCAGCGAAGCGGGTGCTCGCCCTCCTGCCTTTGCTTCTTCTCCCCTCGTTTCTTCCCGCCGCCACCGCGCCTGCTGCGCGTCTCGCCCTCGCCGTTCGTTCCCCGCATTTCATTCAGATTCTCCCTTGCTGAAAGGAAGAATCGGTAATCCGTAGGTAATCAGCACTGCTTGCCGTTGTCCTAGACTCGCTCTCCAATGTCGTCCGGAGCGCCCTCATGTCACAGCCGTCTGCCCTGGCAATTCACTTTCCTGCCAGCCCATATGAACTTTGAAACACTGTCGGCCCGCTGCGCCCGCGCGCTGACATTTATCGGCCTGAGCGTCACCGCAGTCTCGGCTTTTGCCACCGACTCATTTGTGGTTCGCGACATTCGGCTCGAAGGCTTGCAACGCGTCGAACCGAACACCGTTTTCTCGTACCT
>NZ_CAAJGM010000213.1 GCF_900996235.1 Paraburkholderia sp. BCC1885 | reverse complement strand
ATACGACATGAAGCCGTGTTCGAGGAACGCCAGCGTCGCATCGAACATCGCGACGTCGACGTGTGCTCCTTTACCGGTCTTTTCGCGTGCGTACAGCGCGCTTGCGATGCCGCAAAACATGAAGACGCCGCCGCACAGATCCGACAACGATGTGCCCACCCGGGTCGGCGGTCCGTCGGCAAAGCCGGTCTCGTCCATGATGCCGCTCATCGCCTGGACGATCGTGTCATAGGCGGGGAAGGTGGCGAGCGGGCCCGTCTGGCCAAAGCCGGACGACGACGCATAGATCAGACGCGGGTTGATCTCCGCGAGCTCCTCGTAGGAGAAACCGAGGTGTTTCATCGTGCCGGGCCGGAAGTTCTCGGCCAGCACATCGGCGTGGCGGACCATGTTCAGGAAAATCTGGCGGTCGGCCGGGTCTTTCAGATTCAGCACGACGCTCTCCTTGCCGCGATTCACGAAGCTGAAGTAGAGCGACTGGTCGCCGACGAACGGGCCGTAGGTGCGCGTGTCGTCGCCGTGACCGGGTGGCTCGATCTTGATCACGCGCGCCCCGAGGTCGGTCAGGATGGTCGTGCCGAACGGGCCGTTGAGGACATGGGTCAGATCGAGAACCAGCAGACCGGAGAAGGGTCCGCGAATTCTTTCGTTATGCGTGGATGACATGGCCGGACTACCTCTTGATGTCGTTGTGTTGCGGTTCGGCGGCATGGGTCGCGGCACTTTGCGGATTGAGCTTCTTCAGATGGCCGCTTTCGGTGCCGGTGGCCGGATCGATCACGCAGTTGATCAGTGCCGGTTGCCCCGACGCGATCGATTCGCTGAGGGCTTTCGCGAGACCCTGCGGATCGCTGACGTAATGGCCAGCGCCACCGAATGCCTCGATCAGCTTCTCGTAGCGCGCGCTCTTCATCAGCACGGTCGGCGCGACGTCGGCGCCGCCGCTGCGGTTGACGTCGTCACCGCGGTAGATGCCGCCGTTGTTGAACACGACGATCACGACCGGCAGCTTGTAGCGGCAGATCGTCTCGATTTCCATGCCGCTGAAGCCGAACGCGCTGTCGCCTTCGATCGCCACGACAGGCTTGCCGCTGACGGTCGCCGCGCCGATCGCGTAGCCCATGCCGATACCCATCACGCCCCAGGTGCCGGCGTCGAGCCGCTTGCGCGGCAGGCGCATATCGATGATGTTGCGGCCGAAGTCGAGCGTGTTGGCCCCTTCGTTGACGACGTACACATCCGGCCGGTCGGCAAGTACGTCACGAATCGCGCGCAGTGCGGTGTAGAAGTCCATCGGACTAGCGGTTGCTGCGAGATGGGCGGCCATGCGCTCGGCGTTGTGCTGTTTATTCGTGGCGATCGCATCGAGCCACGCAGCGGGCGGCTGCAGACAAGCGAGTGTCAGACCGGCCAGCAGCGCCGTCACGCAGGAACCGATATCGCCGACGACGGGCGCAGCAATTGGCTGATTGCTGTCGATTTCGGTTGGACTGATATCGAGCTGTATGAAATGCGCCGTGGCCGACCACTGCGGCGCCTTGCCGTGTCCCAGCAGCCAGTTCAGCCGTGCGCCGATCAGCACCACGACGTCCGCCTGGGCAAGCACAAGCGAGCGCGCCGCAGCCGCCGATTGCGGGTGATCGTCGGGCAGCAGGCCCTTGGCCATCGACATCGGCAAAAACGGTATGCCGGTGGTTTCGATGAAGGAGCGAATGGCGTCGTCGGCCTGCGCGTAGGCAGCGCCCTTGCCGAGAATCACCAGCGGACGCTGTGCGCGCGCCAGCAGTTCGATTGCGCGGTCCACTGATTCGGGTGAAGGGATTTGTTTGGGGGCCGGGTCGACCACCCGTACCAGCGAGCGCGCCGCCGTTTGCTCATCGAGAGCCGCGCGCAGTACCTCGGCGGGCAGATCGAGATAAACGCCGCCAGGCCGCCCCGACACCGCCGCACGGATCGCGCGGGCGATGCCGATGCCGATGTCCTCGGGCCGATTGACGCGGAACGCGGCCTTCGCGTAAGGCTTCGCCGCATTCATCTGGTCGAGTTCCTCGTAGTCGCCTTGCTGCAGATCGACGATGGCCCGGTCGCTGGATCCGCTGATCAGGATCATCGGAAAGCAGTTCGTCGTCGCGTTAGCCAGCGCCACCATGCCGTTGAGGAACCCCGGCGCGGAGACGGTGAGGCAAACCCCCGGCTTTTGCGTCAGATAGCCTGCAATCGCGGCGGCGTTGCCGGCCGACTGCTCGTGCCGGAACCCGATGTACCGCATGCCCTCGGCTTGCGCGAGGCGGGCGAGGTCGGTGATGGGAATGCCGACTACGCCGTAGATCGTGTCGATGCCATTGAGCTTTAGCGCATCGACGACAAGATGAAACCCGTCGGTCAGGACGGTCTGTTCGGATTCGATAGTCATCTTTGAATACCTTGCGATGGTTGCCTGGTTGTGTGCAGTGCAGGGACGCCTAGACGACCTTCGCTTCACGCAGCTTGTCGATCTGTGCCTGGCTATAGCCGAGGCCCGCGAGTACCTCGTCGGTGTGCTCGCCGAGCAGCGGCGAGCCGACGATCTCGGGCGTGAAATCGGAGAACTTGATGGGGCTGCCGATGGTGAGATAGGTGCCGCGCTTCTTTTGCTGAACTTCAACGACGGTGCCGCTTGCGCGCAAGGCCGCGTCATTGGCAATTTCCTTCATGTTCAGCACCGGCGAGCACGGCACGCCGAACTTGCGCAGAATGTCGACCGCCTCGAACTTGGTTTTGTCGGCAAGCCACTTCTCGATATCCGCGAAAATTTCGAAGATATGCGACTGGCGCGCATGTGCGGTGGCGTAGGCCGGATCGTTGCTCCACTCCGGCTTGCCGATCGCCTGGCAGGTCGGCCCCCAGTCCTGTTCCTGGATCGTGAAGTAGATGTATGCGTTCGGATCGGTCTCCCAGCCCTTGCACTTGAGAACCCACCCCGGTTGTCCGCCGCCGCCCGCATTGCCGCCGCGCGGCACGACATCGCTGAAAGTGCCGTTCGGATACTGCGGGTATTCCTCCAGATAGCCGACCCGTTCGAGCCGTTGCTGGTCGCGCAGTTTGACGCGGCACAGGTTCAATACCGCGTCCTGCATCGACACGGATACCTTCTGCCCCTTGCCGGTTTTTTCGCGTCCGATCAACGCGGTCAGGATGCCGATGGCGAGGTGCATACCGGTGTTGCTGTCGCCGAGCGCGGCCGCGCTGATGGTCGGCGGGCCGTCCCAGAAACCGGTGGTCGATGCGGAACCGCCCGCGCATTGCGCGACGTTCTCGTAGACCTTGATGTCGGAATACGGCGAATTTTCGCTGAAGCCCTTCACCGACCCGAAGATGATGCGCGGGTTGAGTTCCTGGATGTGTTCCCACGTGAACCCCATCCGGTCCATCGCGCCCGGTCCGAAATTCTCGACCAGCACGTCGGCTTCGCGGATCAGTTGCTCCATGATCGCCTTGCCTTCGGCTGTTTTCGTGTTGAGTTCCAGCGATTTCTTGTTGCTGTTGAGCATGGTGAAGTAGAGCGCATCGAGATCCGGGATGTCCCGTAGTTGACGGCGTGTGACGTCACCCACACCGGGACGCTCTACCTTCAGAACCTCGGCACCAAACCATGCCAATAACTGGGTGCAGGCGGGACCGGCTTGCACACCGGTAAAGTCGATAACCTTGATTCCCTTCAGCGGTAAATTCATGATGGCCTCTCCAGATACGCGGATATAAAACGGTTGATTTTCAAACGGCATTGGGATCCAGACGTGCGCAGGCGCAAAAGCGGGACGACCGCTTCAGCGAAGTTGCGCACTGTCTGGATGACCTGTCCGGCAGGCGGGCGCGTTTTCAGCTTGGCGCCGGTGAATCTGGACCTACTCTAAGCGCGTCGACACCCTGTCTGAATGATCTGGATCAACGAATGAAGAAGCGCGGTCTTTTGTATTGGGATTTGAAATGACCGGCAATAAAAGGCCGCTAATTCTTATTGGATTTTTGCGGCTTTAGATAATTGCAGATCCATGATTAAAATTAATATCGCCATAAAGCGAGAAACTGAATCGAACTGCTAATCTATATGCTTGGCATTGCCGGATACGGCTCGGTGTGATCTTCAACGCGTTTTACCCCGGGAATAGCTTCCGCGGCCACGCGCACCGCCCGGACTGCCTCGAGCGAGCGAAAGATTCCCCAGAGGTGTACGACGCCATCGCTAACCACAACATTGCGGCCGGCAAAAGCCCACGGCTGACCGGCGATTTCACCCATGAGCCTCGCCCGTATCTCCCGGTCGGAGGACGCAACATCCGGCGTGGGCTGCTCGGGGATGCTGGCCAATGCCTGCACGAGATTGGCACGACTGACAATGCCGACGAGCCGGCCGTCCCGCATTACGGGCACGCGCTTGATGCGGTGCGCCTCCATGATGTGGGCGACTTCGCTCAGCGGTGTCTCGTCGTCGACGCTAATGACATCGACGGTCATGACATCCTGTACCGTGCGGGCGTGTGACCTGATGTAGTCTTCAGCCTTGCGGTCCGACGAAAACAGATCGAGCCACCATGAACGGTGGCGCTCGTCGGTGTCGAGTTCCGTCCGCCGAATCAGGTCGCCTTCACTGATTACGCCAACCATTGAGCCCTTGGCATCGACCACCGGAACACCGCTGATGCGGTGGTCCGCCAGCACCTTCGCGGCATCGCGGATGGGCGTTTCGGGTTTCACGGAAATGATCGTGGTAGTCATCACGTCGAGAGCGAGCATGGTCAGCCTCCTGAGCCTGTTGTCGCCAGCACCGTGCCGGCAAAGAATCGGATAAATGTCGGCGCGTACGCACGGCCCGCAACGGGTGGGCCCAACAACATGCGTTTCGCCGCCTTAAGTCAATGTCAGCGCATCTCGTCGCCCGCAAAGATGCCGTTTTCCGGGGTCACGCACCCGGTTTCGACACATTGCACATGCCAATGGCCGCTCATTAACGTTCGACCTTCATTGGCGCACCATTGCGCACGGCCGGTTTCTCCTTCGAACGGACCGCCGGTCGCGTTCAGATCGAGTCCTTCGAGCACGCAGAAGGGTGTCGAATCATGCGGGCCGCACATGAGCGTGTTGCCGCAGTCGACGCGCAGCGCGCCCCATCTGGGCAGATCGAGCCCGTGGTGCCCTTCACGCGACCACTGACGCATTTCCTTGTCCAGCCACAGGATGACGAATGCCATCGGATTGAGGCGGTCGAACGTATCGAGGTGGATGGTGAGACGCATGAGTTTCTCCTTGTGTACCGCTTGCATTTGCAGCGAGCGGGGAGCCGACTCACCGGCGAGCGCCGTGCTATTTGCTGTCGGCAGCAACGCAGGCAGGTTCGCGGAAAATTTGCGGGAAGGCGCCGTTGGCGACGCACACTCCACTGGAGACTCCACGGTCAGTCTATGACGAAGAACGCCGTTGCGATTGACGCACGTCAAGCTGATGTTTTTTTCAGTGCGGCGCGGCACTACACGCGGGCGAGGCCATCCATATCGAGAATTCGGATCTGCTTGCCATGGGTATCGACCAGCCCCTCTTTCTGGAGCTTCGACAGCATGCGGCTGACGGTTTCGAGTTTCAGGCCGAGGTAGCTGCCGATCTCTTCGCGCGTCATGCGCAGATAAAACTCGGCCGGCGAGTAGCCGCGCGACTTGAGCTTGCCCGACATGTTCAGCAGGAAGGTGGCGACCCGCTGGTCGGCCGACATCGTGCCGAGCAGCATCATGAGGGTCGCCTCACGCACGATCTCGCTGCCCAGCAGTCGGTGCACATGCTGCTGCACCGCCTTGACGTCGCGGCACATGGCCTCGAGAAGATGGAACGGGATGATGCAGACCTTGCTGTCTTCGATGGCGAGCGCGTCGCTGCTATGCCGCCCCGAACAGATGCCGTCGAGTCCGAGTACATCGCCGGCCAGATGAAAACCCGTGACCTGTTCGCGGCCGTCGCGGTGCATCACGATTGTTTTGAAGGAACCGGCGCGAACGGCATAGATGCTCTGAAAAGAGTCACCCGCGCGGAACAGCGATTCACCGCTCTTTATCGTGCGCGAAGGGCAGATCAGCGCCTCGATCCGCTCGGTCTCGGCCGGCGTCAGCCCTTCCGGCAGGCAGAAGGCATGCATCGCGCAACTCGAGCAATTGGCGCCGGTGTGCTTCAATGCGGACGTCGCAGCGAAGGAGGTTCCCGGCGAGGACAAGGGGGATTGCGCGACGGTCAGGACTTCGGAGTAATCGACAACGTCAGACATGATGTGCTCCCAGAGAGTGGAGACCACGTGCGCAGCGCGCGTGGGCAATCCGCTTGATCGTGTGGCAGGCAAGCTCGAATTCGCTCGTTTTGTCGAAGAAATAGTGCGCGCCGTTGGCGAGGCACGCCTCGCGGAACCCATTGCCCGAATGATTGGTCAGCACGATCGCGATCACCGGAAACCTGCGTTGCGCGAGACCACGTAGCAGCTCCATGCCGGTGCCGCCGGTCAGGTGCAGATCCATGACCACGACATCGGCGACGGTCGCGCCGATGCCGTCGAGCGCTGGGCCGGGTTCCTCGGCGACGCCTACGATCTCGACGCCTTCGATCGCAGCGAAGCGCGCCGCCATACGTGTTCTGATCGAAATCGTGTCCTCGACGAGGAAGACACGCAAGGCTGGCAGTGGCGGGCTTGAGTTCATGGCTCGAAGTATCGGCCGCGCTATCTCAAAATAAAATCGGCGGCGAACGAGCTTGGAGTAGGGGAGTGTGAACGTCGTGTAGGGGATTTCCTACACGTGCCGCTCGAAGGCGGCGTGGGCGTGTGAGCAGGATTGGCCGTAACGGCGCAGCGAGCCCCGCGGCAGGCGTAGCGCGAGCGCGCTAGATCTCGCCGTCTTCCCCAAGCAGCTTGTGACGCATCGCGTAGCGCACCAGCGCGGCTTCGTGCGGCATCTGCATTTTCTCGAGGATGCGGGTTTTATAGGTGCTCACGGTCTTGCTGCTGACACACAGTTCGGTGGCAATCTCAGTGAGCGTTTGTCCGGCGGCGATACGGCGGAACACATCGAATTCGCGATCGGACAGGCGCTGATGGGGCAGCGTATCGGTCGGCTCGTTCAGACTCTGCGCAAAGCGTTCAGCCATGGCGAGGCTCACGTAGACGCCGCCGGAGGCCACCTTGCTGACCGCCGAGACCAGCTCCGCGCTGGCGCTTTCCTTGGTGAGATAGCCCGAAGCACCGGCCTTGAAGGCACGCACGGCGTACTGCTGCTCCGCATGCATGGTGAGCACAAGAATGCGCAGCGCCGGCAGCTCGTCCTTGATCTGCTTGATCAGTTCGACGCCGTTGCGCCCCGGCATCGACAGGTCGAGCACGAGCACCTCGGCCTGACGCGAGCGAATCAACGCAATTGTGCTGACGCCGTCGCTGGCTTCGCCGACCACTTCAAAGCCGTTTGCGTTCTGCAGGATGTGTCGCAGACCATCGCGCACGAGCGCGTGGTCGTCGGCAATCAGCACTCGAATCATGTCTGGGTCTCCTGCTGTTGCACGGCTGCTGCCGGAAAAGTGACGGTCAAAACGAAGCCTTTGCCGCTGGAAGCGTGAATTTCGACCGTGCCGCCCAGCATGTACGCGCGTTCACGGATGCCGAGCAGGCCAAACGATTTTTCGGCGGACGGCGCCGATGCGGTGGCCCCACGACCGTTGTCCGCGACCTGCACGACGCAGGCAGCGGCCTCCACGCGGACCGTGAGGTTGACGACCGTTGCCTCTGCATGACGGGCGACGTTGGTCAGCGCCTCCTGAACGATACGGAACAGCGTAGTCGCACCGGTTGGCGAAAAATGCGCGTCACCCACTTCGATGTCGCGCTCCACGTCGATGCCATAACGGTTCGTGAAGTCGTTGGCCAGCCATTCTATCGCCGGAATCAGTCCGAGATCGTCGAGCATGACCGGGCGCAGGTCGGCGGCGATGCGGCGTACCGACGCGACGGTCACGTCGATCAGCCGCCGCATGCCCTGCAGTTGCCGCAGAAGCTCGGGTTCGGCCGTGTCTTCCAGCGCCTGCTCGACCGAGGAAAGGTCCATTTTTAGCGCAGTCAACTGCTGTCCGAGATCGTCGTGCAATTCGCGGGCGATGCGGGTCTTTTCGTCCTCGCGCACCTTCTGCAGATTGGCCGACAGTTCGCGCAGCTCCTCGCGCGACTTACGCTGCACATTCTCCGCTTTGACCCGCTCGGTGATGTCGCGCAGCATGACGGTGTAGAGCTTGCTGTCGCCTTCGCGAACCTGGGAAATCGACGCCTCGATCGGAAACTCTTCGCCGTTGCTCCGCAAGCCGAACAGCACGCGCTGCTGTCCGCCCATCTGGCGCTCGGACACACCCGTCACGCCGAACTGTTCGACATGTCGCGCGTGCGTGGCACGAAAACGTTCCGGAATGAAGCGCGAAAGCGAGGCGCCGAGCGCCTCCGCCGCGCTGCAGCCGAATATATGTTCGGCCATTGGATTGAAGATGATGATGTTTTGCCGTTCGTCGACGGTAATGATGGCTTCCATCGACGAGCGGATGATCCCCATCAGGCGGGCCTCGTTGTCGCTCGACAGGCTACGCGCCTCGTTTGTGGCCGTAGCGGCGCCGCGCGTCCGCACGATCAGGAAGGCTACGAGGGCAAACAGACAGGCCGCGGCGATACATGCCGTCAGCAGGCTGTTTTCCCGCATGGCGGCTTCGCCCAGCGACAGGTCCGCCGACCAGCGCCATACTTCAAGCGCCAGCACCAGCGCGATGGCAAGGGCGAGCGCCCCGGCGAATACGGGATTTTGCATCAACGCGGCGACTCGTGCCCGCGTTGAGGCGTCGGCACGGAAATGCGTTTTACCGCGAGGGGGCATGTGCGTCTCTCTGGATGAGCGATGATCCACCGTGCCGGTGAATGCCAGGCACGGTATGGATCACGAGTCCCGCAATATGGTTCGGCTCGGCTGTGTCCGGTCTTCAAGACGACCGGCGCACAGCGTGTACCCTACATTTTGCGCGATTCGCGGGGATCATGCCAGCAAGGTCGGTGGAGGCGCGCGCAAGGTATGCGGCGGGGGGGAGCTCGGGGGCTTCAATGTGACATCAGTGCCGGGACCGTCATCGACTGGAGCACCGTTTGCGTGACGCCGCCAAGCAGCCTCTCCTGAATGCGCGGGTGCCCGTATGCGCCCATCACGAGAAGATCGATATGAAGGTCGGCGACCATGTTCAGCACGACGGCGCCCGTCGAAACACCGTCCATTGCGGCGGCGTCCGCAACGCTTGCCTCGATGCCGTGCCGCCCGAGCCACGCAACGAGCTCGTGGCTGGCGGATCCGCCGCCCGAAGGATGCCGCTGCACCGTCATTACGGTGACGAATTTCGCGGCTTTGATGACGGGTAGGGCATCGGCTACGGAGCGGGCGCACTCGCGGCTGCCGTCCCACGCAATCAGTACGCGCTGCGCGAATGAACGGACCGTTCCGGCGCAGGGCAGGACGATAGCCGGGCGCCCCGAACTCATCACCACGTCCTCCACAAAATGCAGGCTGACGTAGGACGAAGACTCCCTCGGATCGTATTGGCCGAGAATCAGAAGGTCTGCGTGGCGGGCGTGGAGGATCGCCGTTTCGACCGTCGGCCCGACCGGCGCACGCCATTCCACGCCAAGGCCAGCCCGCTCGCCCGCCGAGAGGAACCGCGCCTGTGCATCCTCGCGATTGGCATTGCGCCGCCTCTCGGAGGCGGTAACCCATGTGCCCTCGGCATGCAGGAAGATCGGTCGCGTCAGTTCCTGACATACCACGTACAAGCCAATCAGGTGGGCGCCGTACTGGCGGGCCAGGTCGAGCGCGAAGTCGGTGCGCGCGGCGCTATGGGGACTATCGTCCAGATGCACGAGCAGGGTTTTGCAGGTCATGACGGTTCCTTGACGGTTTCAGACGGCGGCGTGAATTTCCTTGCGCAGGGTCGGCGCATTGCGCGGGGATCGCGAGAATCCGCCGATACGTGGCGCACTCTCCAGAAAGACGCTGCCCGATAGCCAGCGCGATAAAGCGCCGGGATAGTCAATGCGACATCAGCACAGGCAGTGTCATTGACTTCAGGATCGTGCGGGTCGCACCGCCCATCACCAGCTCATGCCAGCGCGCGTGACCGTAGGCGCCCATGACGAGCAGATCGGCGCCGAGCGTGCCCGCTTCCGATAACAGCGCGTCGCCTACCGCTGTACCGTCTGGTAAGTCGAGGTTCCTGACCTCGACACGGATGCCGTGCCGGGCGATCACCGTTGCGATATCGGTGCCGGGAATGCGCGCACGCGGTTCGTCGCGCTCGCCGTCTAGCGACACGATCGTGGTGAGCCGGGCGGTGCGCATGAACGGCAACGCATCGTGGATCGCGCGGGTGGCTTCGCGGCTGCCATCCCAGCACACCATCACGTGCCCGCCCGGAGAGGCGACGTTCGCCGCATACGGCGTCAGCAATACCGGCCGACCGGCGGACATGACCAGGGATTCGGAGAAATAGTCGCCGACGTACGATTCAGGGTCGTGCGGGTCTTCCTGACCGGCAATGATCAGATCGGCGTAATGGCCACGGTGCGGCACAGTGAGATTGGCCGCCTGATCGACGGCGACCCACTCGCCGGCCACCTCCGCGCGCTCCAGCTCTGCATGAAAGAGCCGTTCGAGTGCGCCCCGTCGTTCAAGGCGCAACTGGTCCTGGGCCGCGAAATAGTCGACGGATCCGGCCATGACATAGAAAGCGCGCGGGTCGGGATTGAACACGGCAAATACGCCAATCAGACGCGCGCCGAAGTGCTTTGCGAGGTGCAGCGCCGTTTCGAGCCGCGCGTGGGCGTGCCGGCTGGTGTCCAGGTGAACGACGATGGTCTTGTAGCTCATGGCGGCTCTCCGGAGGAAGTCAGTGGTACGTGAATCGGTGATCTGAGTCTAGGTGTGAAAGCCTCCATCACCTTGACTCAGATCAACGGCGGTCCGCGGACGTCGAGAACGCCTTGTAGACGCGTGGATCGTGCCGCCCTTTGTGTAGCGCCGGCGGTGTACGGTCGAGTCCGAGCAGCTTGTACACCGCGTTCTGTGCAGAACGCACCGAATATTCGACGGTAAATACGACGTCGTCGGGCAATTCACAGAACGGTCCGATGAAGGCGAGATCGCGCCAGCCTTCAGGCACCACCGCCGGCCGGTCGCCGCGTTGGCGCGGCAGGAACTGGCTCGTGATGTACGGCATCATGCAAGGGATGCAATTGGTCTGCGCCATGATCTGCTCGGCGTCTGCTTCGATGTTCAGATGCAAAAGGATTTCCGTGAGGATTTCGCGGCCTGTGCATGCGTGCATGGGCTTGTCGACGAAATTTCCCGGCTCGTCGACGCGTAGGCCGTAACCCCATAACACCTGCACATCCGCGGATTGACCGCTGAAATGCGGCTGATGCGGCAACACGATCGACGCCAGCCAGTTCGATTCCGCAAAGGTGATGAGACCGCCTTCGCCGGGCATGTTGCCGGTCATGTCGCGGATGAGCTGGAACAACGTCGGGTCGCGCAGCGTCGCGGTGAACGAGAGCCACCTGGAGGCCTCGCGATGATCGGCGAACACGGAAGGGTGACCAAACTCGGGATGGTCCGCGGCGATGTTTTTCCACAGGCTCCAGGCACCCGTACTGTCGAGCGTGTCCAGCGGCGCGGGATAGTCCATGCCGCCCATGCTCGAAGCGGCCGTTATCGAGCCTGGCGTGACGATTACCTTGTCGGACGGACCAACCGGCAGATCGAAGCGCCGCTGGGCCGTGTCGCACACGAGGGCCCGCACCCGGTTGAGCGCGCCGGTTTTGTCGAACAGCAGATCGGTGACGCGTGTGTCTGCGTCGAACACGACGCCGTGGTTGTCCAGCCAGCGGCGCAGCGGGTGAATCATCGAGTCGTACTGGTTGTAGACCGTGAGCATGTTACCGTGCAACTGGTCGAAACTCTCCGACATATGCGCGAAGCGCAGCAGATAACGGCGGAATTCGGCCGCGCTGTGCCACGGCTGGAACGCGAATGTCGCACACCACGTCAGCCAGAAATTAGTCTTGAAGAACGAGGCCTCGAAGTGGTCCACGATCCGGCTGGCATCGAGCATTGCTTCCGGTTCGATTGAAAGCCGGCCCAGCGTCAGCAGATGCGTTTCGGCGAGTCCATCGGCGGGTGCCGTTTCGCGCCGGCCGTTTCTCACGAGCCGCGCCGTCGAGGGGGGGCGGACGGTCTCGTTCCAGTCGAAGATCTCCTGGGTCACGCTTTTGCTGTCGTCGAGCGTCGGAATCGACGAAAAGAGGTCGTAGGTGCACAGATACCTGCTTTCAAGCATGCGGCCACCACGCAACACATAGCCGCTTTCGGCCGTGCCCGAGCCGTCCAGACTTCCGCCGGGTTTGTTCAGCGCTTCGAGAATGGTGATGTCGCAGCCGCGAATACGGCCGTCGCGGATCAGGAAGGCCGCCGCCGCCAGCGAGGCGATGCCGCCTCCGATGAGATAGCACTTGCCGTTCTCTGCAGCGCGGCCGCCGGGGCTGGCGTCTGCATGCGGTGCCTGGACGCGGTTCGGGTGGGAATTTTGCATGTTGTTGTCCTCTTCATATTCGCCACAATCCAGTTGCAGCCGGACCGCCCTGATGCATCGGGTGGACGTTGATCCAACATATGCGAGGCCCTTGCGCTGCCGATTGAGTTGGATCAAGTGGCGCTGCGGCAACGTGGCTTTGCGTTTGGGTAATCGGTACCAGGTTGATGCAAGGCCGCACTCGTGCCCGCGGGTTCTGCACATCGGGGCGCTCCGTGATCTGTATCAAGGCTTTCTGAGGCTTCGCTCATACGCTGGTTCATGACGTGGCGCGCGTCGATGTTTATTCCAGCGAAACCAACGAAAGATCAGGAGCGGCTCATGACCATTTCCGGAAGAGTTAGCGACGGCAACTGGGAAGTATCGGTGAACACTCATCAAATTGCGGGGGGCTTCGACTGCGCGATCAAGCTGAGCTATGCCGCGCCGGAAGGCGTCTTCACCCACGAGTTCAGTCACAGCAGCATTTTCCCGAGCGAGCGTGAGGCCGCGCTCGGCGGCCTGCTCGAAGGGATGGTATGGGTCCAGCTAAAGATGTCGAAGACGTTATCGGTGTAAAGGCGCTCGCAACATCACGCAATCACGGTCAGCAAATCACCGTCAGCAAGAACGAAGCGCCGGCGCGCCTCGCCAGCTTTCTCTTATGGACCGATCATGCCTACGCGCCACCTGGCCGGATCGCGGGAGAAATGACGTTGCCGATGGCCCGGCACGATATTGCCGACTATATTGGGCTGCCGGTCGAGTCCGTTAGCCGCGCGCTGCAAGAGCTCGAAGCGCGGGGGTTATCCGCCTAGAACGACGTGGCCAGCATGGCCAGCGCAATTACCAGCATGACGATCGTCGCGAGCCAGCCCAGCGCGCGCAGCCATCCGCGGGCAACGAACCGCCCCATGATGTCGGTTCTGGAAACGATCAGCATCATGACGAACATGACTGGCACGGCGACGATGCCGTTCAGCACGGCGCTCCAGTAGAGTGCCTTGATCGGATTGATGGCGGTGAAATTGACGATCATGCCGATCAACGTGGCGATCGCGATCGTTGCATAAAAGGCTTTGGCTTCCTGCACCTTGCGGGTGAAGCCGACCGGCCAGTCGCGCGCTTCACCGATCGCGTATGCGGCGGAGCCGGCGAGCACGGGGACGGACAGCAGCCCGGTGCCGACAATCCCGGTCGTGAAGAAGAGCGCGGCGAAAGAGCCGGCGATCGGCCGCAACGCCTGGGCGGCTTGCGACGAGGTTTGAATGTCGAGCGTGCCGTGTGCGTTGAGGGTGGCGGCGGTCGTCGCCAGAATGGCGAGGGCGACGAGATTGGACAGTCCCATGCCGGTCACCGTATCTATCTCGATGCGGTGCAAAGCGGCGGCCCCCTGTTCGGGCGCATTGATCAGATCCAGACGGCGCGGATGCGCCCGCATGTCCTCGACCTCTTCTTCGGACTGCCAGAAGAATAGATAAGGGCTGATTGTGGTGCCGAACACCGCGACCACGGCGGTCAGATAATCCGACGTCCAACTGATGTGCGGAATCAGGAAGTGACTGGCGAGCTGGGTCCAGTTCACGTGCGCCACGGCCAGCACGGCGAAATACGCGAACAGCGACAGCGTGAACCACTTCAGCACGGCGACATAGCGCGTGTACTGCAACAGCAGCTGCATGCAGATGCACACCGCCGAAAAGAACAGCACGTAAAGCCATTTCGGGCCGGGCAGCAACAGCGCCATCGCATCGGCCATCGCGCCGAGGTCCGCGCCCAGGTTAATGACGTTTGCGATCAGCAGCAATACAACGACCCATTGCAGCAGCCAGTTCGGATAATGCAGCCGCAGCACGCCGGCAATCCCATGGCCCGTGGTGCGCCCGATCCGGGCGCTGATCATCTGGATCGCGACCATGAGCGGATAGCTGAAGAGCAGGGTCCACGACAGGCTGTAGCCGAATGCCGCGCCGACCTGACTATAGGTGGCGATGCCGCTCGGATCGTCGTCCGAAGCGCCGGTGATGAGCCCTGGGCCGAGTACGCCGAGCAGCCGCGGTTTAGACGGGCCGACGACGGGATCGGCTCCAGCGGGGTCGGGCGCTTGTGGCAGGTTGTCCAATTGGCCCCCGGCGGGTGCACATGCAGATGGGTTGTGGTGGAAGCGCAGTTTCGGCGAACGCGGCGTGGGAGGGTGGACTTCGGCTGGACGCTCCCACGCCATGATCATGCCGTAATATGGAAACCGGCGTCGGCGTAAATTGTTGAACCGGTCAGCGTCATGCCGGCCTCGCTTGCCAGCACCGCCGCGATCCGTCCGATTTCCTCGATGGTGACAAGATGCTGGGCCGGCGTGTGCGCGCGCACGTCGTCGAGCAGGGCGTCGAAATGGTCGATGCCGGACGCCGCGCGTGTTTTCACCGCACCGGCGGAAATGGCATGGACGTGGACACGGCGTGCGGCCAGATCGGCGGCCAGATAGCGCACGCTCGATTCGAGCGCCGCTTTCACCGGTCCCATCACGTTGTAGTGATCGACGGCGCGTTCGGCGCCATAAAAGCTCACGGTCATCAGGCTGCCTCCATCGGCCATCAGCGGCAAAGCGAGCTTCGCCATGCGAATGAACGAATGGCACGACACCGCCATGGCCAGCGCGAAGCCGTCGGCCGGGCAGTCGATCAGCTTCGCGTGCAGCGCATCGGCGGGCGCAAAGGCGATTGAATGGAGCACGAAGTCGAGCCGTCCCCAATCCTTCGTGAGCTGCTCGAATACGGCTTCGAGCTGGCCTGGAACGGTGACGTCGCACGGCAGGACAATGGGCGATTCAAGTGCCTCTGCGACCGGAGTGACAAAGGGTTTGGCCTTGTCGTTCAGATAGGTGACGGCCAGTTCGGCGCCGGCTGCGCGAAACAGCCTGGCACAGCCGGTGGCGATGCTGTGCTCGTTGGCGATGCCGACAACGAGCCCCCGCTTGCCCGACAGATCGATAATCGGATTCACGATGTGGACTCCTCACGGTGATGGATGGCTACGGCTTCGTTGGCGATGATCTGTTCTTCGTCGGTCGGCAGCACGAGCACCGTCACCTGGCTGCGTGCGCTGCTGATCACGCGTGCGTTGCCGGCGTTCGCTTCGCGATCGAGTTCGACACCGAGCCACGCAAGCCGCTCGCAGACCGCGCTGCGCACCTCCGGCTGATGTTCGCCAATGCCGGCGGTGAACACGAGACTATCAAGGCCGCCGAGGGTGGTCGCGAGCCGTGCTGCTTCTCCCGCGATGCGAAAGGCGAACAGTTCCAGGGCCTCGCGGGCCTCCGGCCGGTGGCTGGCCTGCAGGTCGCGGCTGTCCGCGCTGATGCCCGACACGCCGAGGAGGCCCGACTTTGTGTACAGCATGTCCTCGATTGCGGCGGTGCTCATGCGCTGCTGTTCAAGCAGATGCAGCACGACACCGGCGTCGAGCGCACCGCAACGCGTCGACATCGGAATACCGTCGAGCGTGGAGAAGCCCATGCTGCTATCGCAGCTCTTGCCGTCAACGAAAGCGGCCAGGCTCGCACCGCTACCCAGATGCGCCGCTACTACCTTGCCGCGTGCAAGCCGCGGGAACTGCTGCTTGAGCTGACCGATGATGAACTGATAGGACAGGCCGTGAAAACCGTAGCGCTTGATACCCTCGTCGAACAGTCGGCGTGGAATCGCGAAACGGCGCACGAGATCGGTCTGCGTGCGGTGAAAGGCCGTATCGAACGAGGCCGACTGGATCAGGTGAGGCCGCAGATGCCGGATCGCGCGGATCAGCCGCAGGCTTTGCGGCTGATGCAACGGCGCGAGCGGCACGAGTGCGGCAATCGCGGCGAGTGTGTCGTCCTCGATGGCTACCGGTCCGGCGAAACGGTCGCCGCCATGCACGACTCGATGGCCCACCGTGACGAGATCGTCGAGCGGAAAGTGCGTGGCGAACCAGCCGAGCGTTTCGTCGATCACGTCGTGCAGATCTTCGGTCACGCCCGATACCAGCGCAATCTCCTTGGTCTCGCCGCCGCTGACCAGGTGCAGGCGCAAGGGCTGCTGCCGGAAGTCGATCATCCCTTGGCCGATTCGCACGGCGGTGCCCGACGTGACACGGAACAGGCCGATCTTGACCGTCGACGAGCCGGCATTGAAGGTCAGCAGAAGGGGGGCGTTCATGATGGAATCGGCCCACCGTGGGCGCGTTCGGCCACGAGTTTGGCGAGGGCGGCAGAAGCGAGACCGACGCGCAAGCTGTCTGCGCGGCTCGTCAGGATGATCGGCAAGCGCGCGCCAAGTACGATCCCCGCCGCATCGGCGCCGGCGAAGTAGATTAGCTGTTTGGCCAGCATGTTGCCGGCTTCGAGATCCGGCACCAGCAGGATGTCGGCCTGCCCCGCGACCTGCGAAGTAATGCCCTTGGTCTGCGCCGCCGCCATGCTGATCGCGTTATCGAAAGCGAGCGGGCCGTCCACCAGCGCGCCCGTGATCTGGCCGCGTGCGGCCATGACCGTCAGCGCGGCGGCGTCGAGCGTGGTCGGCATTCTGGGGTTGACGGTTTCCTCTGCCGCGAGGACGGCGACCCGCGGCACGTCGACGCCGAGCAGGTGCAGCAGGTCGATCGCGTTCTGGCAGATATCGCGCTTCTGGTCGAGCGTCGGTGCGATATTGACGGCGGCGTCGGTGACCAACAGCGGCTTCGCATAGGCCGGCACGTCCATCGCATAGACATGGCTGATCCTGCGCGCGGTGCGTAGCCCCGACCCCGTCGCGACGACGGCGGAAAGCAGCTCGTCGGTGTGCAGGCTGCCCTTCATCAACGCGGCAACCTTGCCCGCCACACCCAGTTCGACCGCGCGCGCAGCGGCGGCGTGGCTGTGCTCAGCCGATTCGATCTCCACGCCTTCGAGGCTGAGCTGGGCGGCCTCGGCGGCTGCGCGGATTTTGGCTTCCGGCCCGATCAGCAGCGGATCGAGCAACCCCTCGTCGCGCGCCGTGAGTGCCGCGCGGATGGCGTCGGGCGAGCAGGGATGGACGATCGCGGTGCGCAGTGCCGGCCGCTGGCGGGCCTCGCGGATAAACGCTTCGAAGCGGTCATGCCGGCGGACGGCGGCTTCGGGGCGTGGCATAGCCGGCAAGACGATCGACGTCGCAGGTGCGATCACGGTGGCGACGCCCAGCAAAACCACCTCGCCTCTCTGGTTGGTGCAAACTGTGTCGAGCAGCACGATGCGCTTCTCGACACGCTTTTCCTTGACGGTCACGGCGGCCACGATGGTGTCGCCCGGCGTAACCGGACGACGGAACTGCAAGGTCTGGTCGAGATAGACGGTGCCGGGTCCGGGCAACCGGGTGCCGAGCAGCGCGGAGATGAGCGCGGCGGTCCACATGCCGTGCACCACCACATGACCGAACAGGTCGGTCGATGCGAAGGCCGCATCCATATGCGCCGGATTGACGTCGCCCGACATCGCGGCGAACAGATCGATGTCGTTCTGCCCGGCAATGCGGACGAGCGAGGCCGATTCGCCGATCGCGAGTTCGTCGAAGGTGCGGTTGTGTAGCAGCGTTTCGTTCATGGCGTGGCTCCTATGCCTGAAGGACGTAGGTGCCGGGCGCATCCGCGAGCGCCTGGGCACCTTTGCTTGCCGCCATGGCGGGCGGTGCGACGCGTTTGGGACTCGAATGGGCAGCGAGCCAGCCGGTCCACGCGGGCCACCACGAACCCTCCTGCGGTGTCGCGGTCGCCACCCATGCATCGGGACCGACGCGCAGTTCGTCTGCCGCCGTGTGTTTCAGGCTGAAGTGGTGGTGCGGGTGACCAGGTTCGCTGACGATGCCGGCATTGTGGCCGCCGCTCGTCAGCACGAAGGTGATGTCGGTATCGGACAGATTGTGAATCTTGAACACCGAATGCCACGGCGCGATGTGGTCCCGTTCCGTGCCGACCACGAACATCGGCACGCGAATATTGCGGATCGACACCGGCCGCCCGTCGACCTGATACCGGCCGCATGCCAGATCGTTGTCGAGAAACAGGTGCCGCAGATACTCCGAATGCATCCGGTACGGCATACGCGTGGCATCCGCATTCCACGCCATCAGGTCGATCATCGGCGCGCGCTCGCCGAGCAGGTAGTCGTGCACGACGCGCGACCAGATCAGCTCGTTCGACTGCAGCAGCTGGAATGCGCCGGCCATCTGGTTGGCCGCGAGATAGCCCTGCGACCACATCATGCTTTCGAGGAAATAGACTTCGCTGTCGTCAATGAAGAGCTGCAACTCGCCCGGTTCGCTGAAATCCGTTTGCGCGGCGAACAGCGAGACCGACGCAAGCCGCTCGTCGCCGGCGCCCGCCATCGCGGCGGCGGCGATCGACAACAGCGTGCCGCCCAGACAGTAACCGGTTGCGTGAATCCGCTGATCGGGCACGATCGTGGAGATGGTGTCGAGTGCTGCCATGACGCCGAGTTGCCGATAGTCGTCGAGGCCGAGATCGCGGTCATTCGCATCGACGTTGCGCCATGAAATGCAGAACACCGTGTGGCCCTGTTCGACCAGATAGCGGATCAGCGAATTGTGCGGCGACAGATCGAGGATGTAGTACTTCATGATCCACGCCGGCACGATCAGCACCGGCTCGGCCAGCACTTTAGCGGTAGCCGGGCTGTATTGAATCAGTTCGATCAGGTGATTGCGAAACACCACCTTGCCTGGTGTAACGGCCAGATTGCCGCCGACCTTGAACTGATCGAGCCCGGCCGGCGGTTGTCCGCTCGCCTGACGCCGGATATCGTCCAGCGCATTCCCCATGCCCTGGGCGATGCTCATGCCCAACGTGGCCGCTGCCCGCTGCGATACCTCGGGATTGGTAAGAGGAAAGTTCGTCGGCGCGATCACGTCGAGCCACTGGCGAGCGCCGAACGACACCACATCCTCGTGATGGTGTGTGGTGCCGGGCACGCCGCGTGTCGCGGCGTTCCACCATTGCTCGCTCAAGAGGAAGCTCTGTTGCCAGAACCGGTAAGGCTCGGTTTGCCAGACCTCGGCACGGAAACGCCCGTCTGCCTGCGATGGTTCGGCGAGCGGTGGACGGTAGTCGCCGCGGGCGGCCTCGAGCATATAGCCGGCGATACGTTTCGCTCCCTGAATGCCAAGCGCTGCAAGTTCGAGCCGCTTGCCGGGCGCGGCTGCGAGATGGATGAGCCAGTCGGACCAGGCTAGCGCGAGCGCAGCTGGGGACAGACCTCCGCTCAAGCGGGCAATGAAGGCTTCTTTGGCGTGGTCCAGCGCGCGAAACGGTTCTGTCGATACGGGAACGGCTGGCGCATTCGGAGCGGCTTGAACGGCGTCGGAAACGGGGCTGAAGCGGGTGTTCATCTGGATTTCCTCGGCGTGGAGTGGCGCGTCGCGTGATGCGGCCTGGCTATTTGCGGGACTCAGTGAACGGGCTGGCGGTGTTGCCGGCCGAAGCTGTTCGCTTGTGCAAATCACAATGCCTGGGCCGGTTTTCGGACCCCGTTGCGCGGGGCAGCAAACATGGCACGGGACGACTGTAGCTGTCAGATCGCCACCTACCGTTGATCTGAGTCAATCGCGGGGAGTGGATTTTTTGAACGCCGTGGGGAGGGGGTGTGCCGAGGGCCTCATAGGTTGCGCTCGGTGATGACCTCGGCCTTCATTTTCTTCGCGGAATCGGAAGCAGGATGGATGCGGATGAAAACGCCCGGTGTGCTGCCGCACTCGGACGATTTAGTACCGTGCAAGGTGAACGCACCGCTTCAAACGGCCGTTCCCTCGGCGCAATTATCGATTGCTCCACCTCGAAGCAACATTCATTTGAATCAAAATCGGCCCCTTCCCAGAAAGGGCCATTGGTGAGATTCGAGGGGGAGTTCTGCGCGCGGATATCGGGTCCGCGCCAGCCGTCCGGCTCAACGACCCGGCGGAAATTGCAGATGCCTGGCTGGTGCGACAGAAGGGGGTTGCGGTCGAAACACGTTCGGAAGAGTGACCGACGCCAGGAGCACGGCGGCGACCAATTACGGATCGCGTAACGCGACCACCATGCAGTGCCGTTGCACGATGAAACGGTAAACCAGGAGGTACCTGGTTTACCCCGCCCTCGAAAGGCTACTCAACATGAAAACATCGACGCCGAAGGAAAAGTTCCGACGGCGCCTCTGTTCCTTTCATGTGCATCTCAGGCAAATTAAGACTGGTTTTTCTGTTGAAGCAGCAGTAGTTGTTCCGCGAACGAGGCTGAGGGCGGTGTATCTGCGCTGACTATTGGTGTTGCATAACGATTGAGCGTTACGCCACTGACCGCGTTGCTCTCACTGAGGCCAACGGGGCTGAATGAACTACCCGGCGCCAGCGCCGGCGCACCGAGCGTCTTCGCACCGGCGCCTGTCGGCAGGTTTCCGGAAAGGGTTCCGATGGCCACAAGAGGAATAGGACCGATGCTCATCTCAAATCTCCCGAGTTAGGTGGTACACGTGAAATAAAGAAATTTTGTGTCAAACTCCGACGCGACCTCACAGTCTTGGTCATCGGGCTGGTGCTGGCCAGGTGTTTAGTCCCAGCATTTGATGGAGCGAGCCGAGTATGAGTCTTTGAGGCTCTGTTATCAAGGTCCCGCAGACAAATTCATAGGGCGTGATCGTCCCTGCATCGCTGCCTCCAGCGCCATCGCCCATCCCTGTTCGTTGCAAGCGAGCCGACTATTTCACCATTGCTTTCACCAACAGCCGCCGCCACATTGAATCAGGCAAAATGCGATTCATCCAAAAAAACGGGCCGGCCTTGGCAAGATAACGCAGCCGATTACTCGTATCAGTTGCTGCTCGGTAAATGACCTGCGCGACCGATTCCGGGGTGGAACCTCTAGAGTTTGATTTGGTAAATACAGCCAAAAATTTGGTAAAGCTCGCCCGATAAGGGTCACTCACAGCCGTTTGCCTGCTGCCCTTGCCAAACTCGGTGCGAATGCTTCCGGGTTCGACGAGTTTGATGCGAATATTGAACGGTGCCAACTCGTAGCGCATGGATTCGCTCAAGCCTTCGACTGCGAATTTTGTGGCGATGTATGAGGAGGCGTAGGGGAGAGCCATGCGGCCAACGATGGAAGAAATATTGATAATCAGGCCTTCGCCCGCGCCACGCATAATTGGAAGTATTTGCTGCGTGACACCGATCAAGCCGAAGAGATTCGTCGAAAATTGCTGCTGGATCTGCTGACCACTTATTGCTTCAACCGGGCCAAACAAGCCATAGCCCGCGTTATTCAACAACACGTCGATCTTTTTATAACGCTCCAATGTGTCGGTTAGGGCTTGCGCGATAGAATCTTCATTCGTCACGTCCAGCGCGAACACACTGATTTGCGGATGTTTCAGCGCGGGGTCGGCCTTGAGCGGGTCGCGCATGGTCGCGGCGACGTTCCAGCCCTTCCCGGCAAAATAAAGCGCGGTAGCCCGCCCGATGCCAGTAGAGGCCCCGGTGATCAAAACTGTTTTGGCCATTTGCAATGTCTCTCCAGGTAGGCTACGTTGGAACTACAACTATTCCGAGTTGAATAGTTCAATATTAAACCATTTGGCCAAACAGTCAAGAGGATGCATGACGAATTGGGACCTGTTGCAACTGAACCTTCAGTTTTACGAACGCATCACGCAAAACGCGGAACGTGCGTTGGCCGCCGACAAGCTGGACGTGAAGGGCGTTTTTCTGCTGGCTTCAATTGATGAGCTGAAGCATCCGGCTGCGCTCGCCAAACGACTGACCCTGCCGAAGCCCACGGTGACTTTTTTGATCAAGAAATTTGAACAAGCCAACTACGTGGAAAGAAAAACCGTAGCTTCGGATTTGCGGCGGTTTGAAATCAACCTAACCCCGCTGGGCCGCAAGGTGTGCGAGCGTGGCCGGAAAACGCTTAGCGACGCCTTCGGCGTCAGCCTCGACAAACTCAGCCTCAAGGAAAAAGAGCAGTACAGCGCGATATTGCAGAAGTTGGCCGCGTTAAAAGAATAGGCGGCTTTTCATTTTAGGCGCCAGTTGCGGCGCGTGCTTCGAGCATTCGTTGGCGGTTGCCCATGCCACGCCGCTCCGGACGAGCCGGCCGACCTGACGCTCACACGGTTGCAGTCGTTCAGCCGCACGACCGGGCTTCAGTCCCATCTCCACGATCGCCTGGACCATCTTCAACCGGTCGAGTTCGCGCATGTTCAGTGTCACCAGTTCGGCTTGACGCATGCTGGGCTCCCGCAGTCCGACCGCAAGCGCCCAGCATGACTCCAGCTGCAAAACACGACATCTGTATCTTGCTCAAACACGACATTCTCATATTGCTGCTACATCGTTTTTGTTGATAATTTATCTTATGTCAAATTAAAAACCCAACCCTCAAACCCCAACAAGCCAACCATCCTCCAAGGTCGGTCATTTGACCGATACCGCCGCACCGGCTCCGCTGCGATCCTTAGCACCAATCTAAAACCGGTTGTCCATCAGTCAATACGCGTCCGGCACCCCGTGTCATCGCAAGTGAGATCGCCTTGAGCCACGTCACCATCCATCCCATCTGGGTCCGCATTTTTCACTGGATCAACGCCGCCGCCGTAATCGCCATGTGCCTGAGCGGTTGGGCGGTGTACAACGCGTCGCCGATCTTCCCGGCATTCAGGTTTCCGGCGTCCATCACGCTGGGCGGCTGGCTGGGCGGCGCCCTGCTTTGGCACTTCGCGGTCATGTGGCTGCTGGTCGCAAACTTTCTCGCTTACGTGGGACTGGGCGTCGTAACCGGACGTCTGCGCAAGAAACTGTTTCCCGTCAGCGCTCGCGCGGTTGCCGCCGATCTCGTCGCGGCCCTGCGCGGCAAGCTCAGTCACGGCGATCTCAGTCATTACAACGCCGTGCAGAAGATCGCCTATCTCGTCGTGATGGCGGATATCGCGCTGGTGGTGCTGTCGGGATTGACGATCTGGAAGCCGGTTCAGTTTCCGCTCCTGCGCACGCTGATGGGCGGTTTCGATAACGCGCGCATCGTTCACTTTGTTGCAATGAGCGTGCTGGTTGGCTTTTTTGCCCTGCACGTCGTGATGGTCGCGCTCGTCCCGCGTTCTTTGCTCACCATGATTCGAGGCCGGTAATCATGCACTCTCCGAAACGCAACGCGGCGCTCGCTCCCGCATTCCGGCCTGATGCGGAATCCATCATCAAGGATGCACAGAAGGGACTCTCCTCGTCCTCACGCCGTTTGTTCGGCAAGCGGATTCTCTCGCTGGGCGGCTTGATGCTTCTGTCGGGCTGCGACCTGACAAACGACAAGTCGGTCGACACGATGCTGCGCAGGATTTCTTCCTTCAACGACGACGCCCAGGCGCTGCTCTTCGACCCGCGCGAGCTGGCGCCCACCTATCCGGAATCGATGATCACCCGGCCGTTCCCGTTCAACGCCTTTTACGACATCGACGAGGTGCCGGATGTCGACGCCCAGACTTATCGTCTGGAACTGAAAGGACGGGTCAAGGGCAAAGTCATCTGGACGCTCGACGAATTGCGTGCGTTGCCGCAGCAAAGCCAGGTGACCCGGCATATCTGCATTGAAGGATGGAGCGCCATCGGCAAATGGGGCGGCGTGCGCTTCGCCGACTTCCTGCAGCGCGCCGGCGCCGATACGACGGCGAAATACGTCGCTCTGCACTGCGCGGACAACTACTGGACGAGCATCGATATGCCGACGGCGCTTCATCCGCAGACGCTGCTGACGTTGACCTACGACGGCAACACGCTGCCCGCGAAATACGGCTTCCCGATGAAGCTGCGCATGCCGACCAAGCTGGGTTACAAAAATCCGAAGCACATTGTCGCCATCACGGTGACCAACGAGTTTCCCGGCGGCTATTGGGAAAACCAGGGATACAACTGGTTCGGTGGTTCCTGAGCCGCTAGCCAAGTCATCTTTTAACCAACCGCAACAAATATTATGGAGTACTTATGTCTATTCGTCTGAAGCTGTCAGTTTCCTTTTTGGCACTCACGTTCGCCGGCGCGGCGTTCGCGCAATCGGCCGCGACCAAACCTGAGCGCATTCGCGGCGAGATCGTGTCTTTCTCGGGTAATACCCTTCAGGTACACCGCCGCAGCGGCGACTCAGTCACCATCGAACTCAAGGACTCGACGGGTCTGAACGCCGTGAAGGCCATCCAGCTGGCGGATATCAAGGCCGGCTCGTATGTCGGCGCGGCAGCCACGCCGGGCCCGGACGGCAAGTTGACCGCGAAGGAAGTGCTGGTGTTCCCGGAAGCCGCAAGGGGCACCGGTGAAGGCCACTACGCGTGGGACTTGGGGGCGAACACCTCGATGACCAACGCGAACGTCGATACCGTTGTGGAAGGTACCAGCGGACGCGATCTGAAGCTGTCGTACAAAGGCGGCAGTAACACCGTCAATGTGCCTGCCAACGTCCCGGTCGTCACGCTCATTCCGTCCACCCGCGACGACCTGACGACGGGCAAGAAGGTGTTCATCGTGGCGACCCCGGAAAAAAACGGGACATACGACGGCAACCTGGTCGTGGTGGAAAAGAACGGCGTGGCGCCGCCGATGTAAAACCGCACGATGCACCCGCCTCTGCCTAAGGAGAGCGCCTTCCCCGGACGGATCAAAGCGGTTGACGAGCCTTCCGGAGGGGCGTGGTGCATCCTCAAGACTTGCCGGCTCAGCTTGAGTAGACCGGTGCGTCCCATTGCTTCGTGGAAGGTCGCGCTGCCCGGTGCGCCGGGCACGTCCGCGATGCGGCCATCGGCACGCGCGATGCATGCGGCGCGCGCGAACCGCGTCGCATCAATCCCGCCTCATGTATCCGTCACGTCCGAGGGCGCCAACGAAGGCCGCTGGCCCCGCTCGTGCTCCGTCCGGTCGCGCAGTTTCAGTTTGATCGAGGTCGCGCTCGTGCCCGCATTCAGTTCGACGAGCCACTCGCACGCCACGTCTTCCTCGGCTTGCCGCGCTCGGATTTCCGCCGCGTACTTTGCGACCTTTCGTTCGAGACGGGCGACATTCTTGCCATCCCGTTGCGAGACCCAGCCAACGACGGACCCGCCAAGCGTGCCGAGCACCGCAATGATTGCCGCCGAAATCTGTACGTCCATCGATTTTCCGTCCCGTATCTGGCCGCCGCGAGGGTCCCTGCCCCTCCTTTATGCCACATCCGGCCTGAGCTTGCCGATCTCCATGGCCTGACTGTCGAGCGCCGGTACAGCCGAGGTTTTCGCTGACATTTTGCCGGTATAGAATCGGCTGGATGTTTAAAGCGACGCTATACAGGATTGCAGCAATGGACGAGCCGCGCGGCCGGAGACAAACGTGAGCGATTTCCCGCCTTTTCGACTTGATCGGGCCAATCAGTGCGTCTGGCAGTCCGCGCCGGATGGCGGCGAACGCCGGCTCAATCTCAGGCCGCGCGCCTATGACATGCTGCAATACCTCGTGGACAATGCCGGCCGCCTCGTCACGCATGACGAGTTTCTCGACGCGCTCTGGCAGAAAGTGCTCGTGCAGCCGGAAGTGCTCAAGGGGCATATGCTGTCGATACGCACCGCGCTCGGCGACGATCCGGCCCACCCCAGGTTCATCGAAACGCATCGCGGCCGGGGCTATCGCTTCATCGCACCGCTGCGAAATCGCAGTCCAGTCCATGCCGTCGACGCGGCGGGTGCCGCAACTGACGGCACATTCGTCGGGCGCACGCCGCAGTTGAACAGGCTCAAGGCCCTTTTCGACGAGGCCCGCGCGGGCGAGTCGCGAATCGTGTTTGTGGCCGGCGAGCCGGGAATCGGCAAGACCACGCTCGTTAATCAGTTCCTCGAATCGTTCGACGGCCGTGACGACGTCCTCACGTCGCTCGGGCGCTGCGTGGAGAGCTACGGCGGCACCGAGCCGTATTATCCGGTGCTCGAGGCGCTCGCGCAGCTGGTGCGCGGCGACGCCGGCGCTGCCATGACCCGCAGCCTGATTGCGAGCGCTCCCACCTGGGCGGCGCAGCTTCCCGGGTCGGTGCCCGAGCGGCATCGCGCTGCACTGCAGCGGCAACTGATCGGCGCCGTCAGCGGTCGCATGTTGCGCGAAATCTGCGAGTTTTTTGCTGCACTGTCGGTGCAAAAACCGCTCGTGCTTGTTTTCGAAGACCTGCATTGGTCCGATTATTCGACGGTCGATATGCTCTCCGCCCTCGCCCGTCATCGCAATCACGCCCGCCTGATGGTAGTCGTGACGTATCGCCCTGAAGATGCGGAAGTTGCTCACCATCCCGTCTGTCGCCTGAATCGCGATCTCGGCTTGCAGAAGCTCTGTCACGACATCCTGCTCGAACCGCTGACCGAAAAAGCGATTGCCGAGTACCTTGAAGGCAAGGCGCAGCATCCCCGCGACAACGGCCTCGCGCAGCTTGTTTGCGAACGCTCCGGCGGCAATCCGCTTTTCATGGTGGCCACGCTCGATCATCTGGTCGCGCAAGGCATTGCGCAGTCCACGCCCGAAGGCTGGAAGCTGCACGTGTCGCCTTCGGAAGTACGGCTCGAAGTGCCGCTGACGTTGAGCCAGGTGATCGAGCATCGCATCCAGCGTTTGACGGGCGAACAGCAGCGCGTCCTTGAAGCCGCGAGCGTCGCGGGGCTCGGCTTCGATGCCACGCTTCTCGCTCCCGTGGCACAGCTAAGCCAGGAGGATGTCGAAGATATCTGCGAGATGCTGTGCCGGCAGGAGAGCTTCATCCGCCGCGAAACTCCCGCGCCGCTCGATCACGTGATCGCGGCGCGCACCTATGCGTTCCGCCACACGATGTATCGTCAGACGTTCTACGAGCGCCAGGGGGCATTACGCACCGCGCATTCCCATCTGCGTATTGCCGAGGAGCTCGAAGCGCGCTGCGCGCCCGAAGCACGCGGCAGCATTGCGGCGGAACTGGCCCAGCATTTCGTGGCGGCGCGGCAATGGTCGCGTGCGCTCGGTTATCTGCGCATCGCCATTCAGACCGCAAAAAGGCGCCTCGCGTACAACGACGCGCTCGCGATTCTCGATCGCGCCATGATGCTGGCCGCCAATCTGCCCGATGCCGCACGCGCGAGCGCGGAAGCCGAATTTCTCGAAGGACGCGCGTCGGTATTGACCGCGGCACACGACCGGCGCGCCCGCGAAACCTGCGAGCAACTGGCCGTGCGCGCGGCGCAACTCGGCCTGATCGACATTCAGAGCCGCGCATTGCTGAGCCTCGCTTACGCCTATAGCTGGCGCGACCAGTTGCGCAGCAGCCGTATCATCGACGAAGCGCTCGCGCTGAGTGAACGGCAGACGCAAACGCAGCAGCAGGCTCGCACGCGCATTAGCTGTTATGTCTGGAGAATGTGGGTGCGCGGCTGGAATGCGGACGACATCCGCCAATGCGAGGTCGCGCTCGAAGCCCTGCGTCGCGGCGACGATCCGTTCACCACCGCCTGGTCGCAATGTGAATACAGCATGGTGCTGATGGTATCCGCGCGCTATCAGCAGGCGCAGGACACCATTCTCGCGAGCTACCGCTTCCTCGTCGACAACGACGAGAACCGGCCCGAATTCAACATGGCGCGCGCCACGTGGATGGTCAATCTCGGCCTGCCCTGGACGTTGCTGTACCTGGGCGAGTTCGGCCGCGCGCAGCAGGAGTTCGACCGCGCCATCGCGATGTTTGCGACCAACGGCAATCAGTACGGTGCGGATACGCTGACGCTATACCGCTGCTGGCTGCAATTTCATGCACTCGACTTCGACGCCATGCTCGAATCCTGCACACAGGTTCTAGCCGAAACGCCGGGCGAAACGGCGGCGCGCCGCTCCACCCTCCCCGCGGAGCAACGGCTCGGCCTTCTGCTGAAAGGCCTGGCGTATCTCGGCCGCGGCGATACGCGCGCGGCACGCATTCATTTGCTCGACGTGCTGCAGCGCATGAACGACGAACCGGTGATTTTCGACTGGTATTGGCGGCTTTCGCTCGAATGGGGACTCGCGAATCTGGCGCTCGCCGAAGACGCGCTCGATGAAGCGATGACGCATGCCGCGCGTCTCGTCAAGCTCGCCACCAGCACGGAAGAACGTACCTGGCACGGCTTGGCGTGGGAAGTTCAGGCGCGTGTCGCGCTGCGGCTTGGCGCGGTAGCGGACGCCATAACCTGCGTCGATAAGGCGTTCGCCGCCACGCAGGCGCATCGAACGCCGCTCGCGGACTGGCGTATCCATCGCACTGCGAACGAAGTGTATCAACTGGCCGGCGACGCGGAAGCGGCCACGCATCACGCCGAACTGGCCGCCACCAGGCAGGCCGCGCTTGCCGCGAGCCTGCCTGCCGGGCATCGTCTGCGCGACACGCTGGAAGCGGGCTGCTAGTCCTCGACCAGGTCCGCGAGACGCCGGCCCACCTCGACGCCGTTGCCAGCAGCGTCCCGTGGAATCGACCCCGCCAGACGGATGCGTGACTCGACGCCACGCTGGCGCGCCGCCACCATGCGTTCCACGTCACCACGTGCCTCGTGAATCGACGCCGCGGTGCGATGGAGGCGCCAGTTCGCGAGCGGCGTCTCGAAGCCTTCGGTTACCGAAAACGCCGCTTCCAGATGCGTCACGGCATTCTGCAGATCGCCCTCGGCCAGCGCCGCTCTGGCCATCGTCTCCCACGCCAGCGCCTGCCACGTCCGCTCTTCGGTCGCGAGCGCGCGGGCGAGGAAGCGGCGGGCGCGAAACTGGGTGGCTTCGCGATCGGCGGCGGCAATCGCCAGGCCGGCCCAACCCCATTCGAGCGCCAGCCGCCAGTACCAGTCGAACATGATGGGCGCTTCATCCATTTGCTGTTCGGCTTCGGCAAAACGCGTCGCGGCGTCGATGTGTTCGCCAAGGCCGGCATGCGCCAGCCCGGCGAGAATGGTCCAGACGCGCTGCTGCGGCGGCAGAAGGGCGGCGCGCTCGCGAACCTCGGCGTCGGAGCCGGGACGATCCAGCGCCTCGCTGAACTGCCGGTCGAGTTCGACCACCGTTTCGAAGTCCATCGTATGGACCAGCAACCAGCCGCGATAGACCTGCAGCGTGCGCGCCGCAAAGTAATTGCCGTTCTCGTGAAAGAGCTTGATGCCGCGATCGAATTCTTCGAGCGAGCGCCCCAGTTCGCCGAGCGACAGGGTCGCCCACGCCACGCCCAGATGCCTCATCCACGTGCCGCGCGCGATGTCGAAGCCCGGGTGGTGCACGGCGTGCTCGTATAGCACCTCGTAGCTTGCCTGCGAGGTGTGCAGCGCCGCGCGGTACTGCGTCGACACCATCATGAGCATGCAATGTTCCAGTTGCGCGCGAGCCATGGAAACCGGATCCGCGATCTCGCGCAGCACCGCGAGCGCATCCATGGCTTGCCGTGCATCGGCGGCGTTCCAGCCTTGCGTCCAGATGCGCCGCACATGACACGCGAGTTGCGTGGCGGCGCTTATGCGCCGGTCCGGATACGTCGCGCACAACGCGAGCGCATCGTCGAGGTATGCCACTGAGCTATCCTGATCGTTCCAGCTCAGGACGTAGGCAAGCCCGAGCAGCGCGCGCAGTTGCACTTCGATCTTGCCAGTCTGGGAGGCCTGTTCATGCAGTGCCCGATATGCGCCCACGGCCTGCAGATCGTGAGCGGCCGCGAGCAACACCGCGCGGGCTTCGACAAACTCGATGCGGCGCAACGAGCGCAGGTCGGCCGGCAAATGCGCGAGCAGAACATCGGCCTGATCGAGCGCCGCCAACGCCTCACGATAAGCATAACGAACCTTCGCCGTTTGCAAGGCGATTCGCACATAATCGAGCGCCTTGTCCCATTGTTGCGCATCCGCGAAATGCCGGCATAACTCCGTGGCGATGCCGCTGCGCTGCCCTGCCGGATACAGCTTCTCAAGACGCTCGCCGGTCAGCCGATGCGAAGACGAGCGCCGCGTCAGACCCTGGCGGTCATAGAAAACACTGCGAACCAGCGTGTGCGTGAATTGGAACGACTGCGCGCTCGTGCCGTCGGGCAAACTCCAGACACCGGCGCGACGAATGAACTGGCCGCGGCGAGTCAATTCCTCACAGAGTTCTTCGAATGCCTCAAGGGACATCGCAGCCGCTTCGGCCGTGGTGAGGGCGGAAAACGTCAGCCCGACCACACTGGCCGCTTCGAGCGCACGCTGCGTGCTGGGCGCGAGCCGCTGGATACGCATTTCGATCACTTGAGCGATCGTGCGCGGCAGTGCTTCGCGCAACTGCGCGGCCGTCGCGCGCTGCTGCCAGCCATTGGGCGTTTGCTCCACGAGGCCGCGCTCGTGCAAATGCTCAAGAATGGCCTGCATGAAAAGCGGATTGCCGCCGCAACGCTCGGCTATCAGATCCGCCAATTCTTCGTCGAGCGGGTTCAGGCTTGCGCCGTGCATCAACCACGCACCGATTGCGTCCGGCTTGAGCGGCGCAAGCTCGATCACCTCGCACCCGCCGCGCAGCAACAGCGTATGACGGAGCTTCGATACGGGATGCTGGGTGCGGGCTGCGTCGTCGTTGCGGTACATTGCGACCAGCATCAGCCGCAGCGGCTCGTCGCGTTGCGCGAGTACGGCCAGCATGTCGATGGTCGAGAAGTCTGCCCAGTGCAGGTCGTCCAGCACGATCAGCAGCGGACGTTCCTCCGCCAGCGTTTGCAGCAGATCGCAGATTTCGCGCATCATGCGCTCGCGGCCGGCGCCGACCGTCTGCGCATGCAGCGATTCGCGCACGCTCGCCGGCACGTGGGCCGGCATCAGGACGGCCCACGTGGGCGCGATAGCAATGAGCGCCTGGGTGACCTGTTTGCCGCCCGCACCACGGCATAAACGGCCCAAGGCTTCGAGCACCGGGTAATACGGCTCGATTCCGCCATAGCCTTCCACGCAGCCGCCGCCCAATACGCGCGCATCGCCGTGCGGCGTTTCGGCGAGGAATTCGTCGACCAGCGCGGTCTTGCCGATCCCCGCTTCGCCCGCAATGAACACGATCTGCCGCATGCCAGCCAGCGAGCGCCGATGAGCGGCCTGCAACGTGTCCAGTTCCGGCCCGCGGCCCACGAAATGATCCGCCCGGCGCGCGAAGAAACCCGATTGACCACCCGCCGCAAACGCATCGACGGACGCGATGAACCGGTAGCCACGTCCGCGATGCGTCTCGATGTAGCGCGGATGATCGGCGTCGTCGCCAAGAGCACGGCGGATCGCCGCGACGTGGCCCTTGAGGACTTCGGGTTGCACGTGAACATCCGGCCATACCGCTTCGAGTAGCGCGTCGGACGACACCAGCCGCTGCGGATGTTCGACCAGATGGCGCAGCACGGCGAAGGCTTTCGGCGGCAGATCGAGGCGAACTGCGGCGTGCGCCGGATGCACGCGCCAGAGGCATTGATTGGCCAGATCGAGCCGAAAGCCGGAAAACTGCAACGACGTATGGACGCGAAAGTCGTGATTCAAACTGCAAGACTCCTTGGAGGCTGAAGCAAACCGAGCCGGGTTGCCAGCGTGACCGCCTCGGTCCGGTTTCTGACCGACAGCTTGGTATAGAGATGCTTCGCATGCGACTTCACGGTTTCGGGCGCGATGCGAAGCTCGGCGGCGATCTGCTTGTTGGATAGTCCACGTCCCATCATCGCGACGATCAGGCGTTCGCGTTCGCTGAGTCCCGCGCCTGCGTGCTGACGCCGTGCCGCGGCGGACCCGGTCGTATCGCGCGTACCGCGCCGCCGGTGCATCAGCAGCATGCCCGCATACGGCAGCAGTTCGCGGACCTCGCTGAGCGGCGCGAGCCGTTGCTGGACAATCTCTTCGATCAGATCCGCGACGCGGGCACTGCAATCCATGAAGGTTTGATAGAGTCCGACGCCCGGCGCCAGTCTCAGCAAACCGACCAGCAACTCCAGCGCCGCCGCGCGTTGCTCTGTGACGAGCAGCGCCTCCACGAGCAACAGCGCGATGGGCACCGCTGCATAGAATCCGCCGCGCCGCAGGGTGGCGCGGTGGATCTGCTGCAACGAAACAATATCGACCGTACACGGCGTGCAGGCCAGCGCGACGCGCGCCCGCGCGACCGTATGAAAACGCGCGATCTCGAAGCTCACGTTGGCGCTCGTGGCCCGCGCGTCATTCGCAAGTTCGGCGAGGCGCCGCAGACCACTCCCGGCCTGTTCGTTGCGTCCGCTGCCGGCTTCGATTTCCACCTGCTGCGCGAGGCTCGCGGCCCGCAGTCGCAGCCAGCCGCGCCGTTCACCGAGCGCCTCCGCTTCGTTGAGGATCACCCGCGCCCGGCCGAATTGTCCCCGGCTGGCGGCGATACGCGCGAGCAACCCGTGCGCCCGCAGCGCGCTTTCAACCGTACAGCATTCGCGGATATTATCCATCCGGGCCACCAGCAGCGCCTCTGCTTCGTCCACCTGGCCCTGTTCATGGAGAGCCTGCGCCATGATGCAGGCAGGAAGCGCGTCGGCCTGCGCATGCTTGCCGGCGAAGCGCCGGCCGTTCTCGAGCGCCTGATCGGCCAGCAGGCGCGCCGCACGGAAGTGCATCTGATCGAGCGCGACGGCCGCATCCAATGCCAGATCGAACAGCACGGAAGCCGCCCGTATCCGGCGCGGGTGATCGTCGAGTGTGATGCGCTCCACCGCATGAAAGCGCTTGAGGTCGCCGAGCCGCCAGTACACGCTGCGGCAGACGGTCAAGGCGACGTGCGCTGTCGGCAAACCTGCGTCCGGCCCGCAGGCCGACAATGCCGCCGGCAAGGCGGCCGCTTCGTCGTCCTGAAACACGCACGCCACTGCGCGCAGCGCCGCAATCTCGCAGCGCAATGCTTGCGCCACGTTGGCGGACAACGTGTGGGCGCGCTGTTCGATCAGTTCGGCAATCGCGAGTGCTTCACGGCAATCGAGGCGCATGACGCTTCGCCATGCGCGTTCGAGATCGAGCCTGAGCTTCGCAAAACTGGCGCCGACGTGGGCGTTCCGCAGGTCCCCGGCCGCGCGGCTTCCCAGCAACACAGACGCGGGGACTGCCGCAGGAGCATGGGCGAGAGCCAGCGCGCGCCGCGCGCCGACTTCAGATGTTCCGCCAGATTTCGAAAGGCTTTCGTATGCAACGATATCGTTCATTTCAGGCTCCGTCGGGACACCGGATCGTTGCAACTCATCAACGAGGGAATATGCCGTCCAGACTAAACCTGGCGCCACCGCGAAGCGTGATGATTCGGTTATTTTTCGGTAATGGCCCGGTCTTGGTGCTGCCTATACGTGGTCTATACGGGACTTCGACGGAGCACGCCGCGGGAGAGGCGTTAGATCAGACGATTCGTCCGCTAAAACCGCGCCGTCACACAGCCGCCTTCCTTCCGCGGCAAGACTGACCAGGTCCTCGCCTGGCACCTTGCCGCGCATCCGCATGCGCCACGCATTGGGCGGCTCGCCGATCATCCGCTTGAAGACCGCAGTGAAGTGCGCGTGCGAGCTGAAGCCGCAACTGAGCGCTACGTTGAGCACGCTGAACTCCGACGAGCGCAGCAGCATCTGCGCATGCTCGAGGCGGCGACGCAGCAGGTAAGCGTGCGGCGAATAGCCGGTCGTCGAGCGAAACTGCGCGGCGAAATGCATGCGCGTGAGACCGGTGCTGGCTGCGACTTCGGCGAGCCCGATCGGGTTGGCGAGGTTCGCCTCGATGAAATCGATTGCTCGCCGCAGACGCCATCGCGGCAGCGCCGTGTGTCTGGAGAGCACCTGCGCGGCGCTGTCGTCCGCGCGGGGCGCCAGCAGGCGCGCGACGATCGCATCGCAGACGCTGTCCGCATACATCCGGCCGAAGCTATCGGCGAGCGAATTGGCGTCCTGCAGCGCGAGCGCCAGCCGTTCGATGGCCACGTCACGAAAGATTCGCGGACTGCGATCCGCCAGCTCGGCATGCGCGAGCGACCCGTCGGCTTCCGCATAGCGCCGCGCCAACAGCGACGGCGTGATGAAAAGATGCATCACACGGCACGGCGAAGCGTAAAACGCCTTGACGCTTTGGCCCGGCGCGGTGACCTGGATCGAACCGGGCATGAGCGGTCCATCGCAGATGATCTCGCCGCCGTGCTGGAATTTGAGCGTCGTCGCAGTCAGGCTGATGCCGACCGTATAGAAGCGCGCATCGCCCGCGCTCGAGACTTCGTGCTGCGCGCCCATCCCCTCGCCCCAGTTTCCCGCGAGAATGCGCTCCGCGGCGGCCGCATCCGCCGCGGCGAACGGCGCGCAACGCCAATGTTCTTCGGCCCGCACGACGGCACCCTCGCCCGCGCACAAGCGCGCGTCAAGGCCGCTGCCGGCAGCCGCACGGACCGCCCGGCGAACCCTCGCTGCGTCCTGTGATGGACTGGACATACCGTCACTCCCTGTCAATGCAGCCCGCGGCCAGGGCCGGATAGCCGCACGCTCGTGGCGGTGCCAACCGGTCCGGCGCAGCATGCTCGCGGCCGCTTTCGTTGCTGAGCATCATGCGCGACAGGGGCGCCCCTGCGGTATCCCTCGGATGGGTGACATCGCGGCGTTCACACGCGCCCGGCTTGCGTTACGCTTTGTCAGGACGACGCGGTTTGATCGCGCCGGCGGGATGATTCTTCGCAATGACCGAACGCAGCGCCGAGTAAGCGGGCGCGACCATCGGATAGTCGGCGGGCAAGCCCCATTTGGTCCGGTATTGTTCAGGCGTCATGCCGTAGCGGTGCTGGAGATGACGTTTGAGCGACTTCAGCTTGCGGCCGTCTTCGAGACAGACCAGATAGTCGTCGTGGATCGATTCGGCGATGGGGACCGCCGCCTCGACAGTTGCATGCGCATCCTCACTCGAGTCGCATAGTGCGGACAGCGCAGCGTGGGTGCTCGAAATGAAGGCGGGTAAATCGGCTGCCGGCAGCGGATTGCACGAGACGAAGCTCGCCACGATCTCGGCGGTCAATTCGATCAGATGAGGGCGTTCCGTCACAAGCGGCCTCGCGGACGCACAGATCCTGCTTCAATGCACAGCATGCCGCAACATGGCGGGCGGATTCGCGCGATCATGGCCTTGCCTCCCTGTCAGGCGGGTACGACGCTCAAATTAGTGGTGCGTGTTGCGCGGGTCAATCCCCCGAATGGGGGCGCACCCGCGCGACCGCTAGAAATGCAGCCCGTATGCAACCCATGCAGCGTTCGCGCGCCAAGGGCGAGCCAGGCGGCGCGGACGTGCGGATTAGCGGCCATGTCTTGGGCCGGTTCCAGCAAGGCACTGTCCACAGTTCCCACGCTCCGCGAGCCGGGACACGAGGGACGTGGGTCAGTTCGGCATGCCGCCTGATTGACGCTCCGCACGAGGCGGCGGCGCCGGCAGGTCGTCGCTGCGATAGCCGCCGCCCAGCGCCCGCGTCAGGACGATTTCCGCTTCCAGTTCGTCGCCGTTTAGCTGCAGCAGCGCGAGCTGCCCCTGCAGTACCGGCGCCTTCGCCTGGATGGCCGTGGTGCGGTCGGCGAGACCCCGCTGATACTGCGCCTCGGCGCTATCGCTGGCGAAACGGATGGCGTCGATCCGCTCGCGCTGCAATTGCGCGCGATGATCGAGGTCGTCGATTTCGCTGCCGGTTTGCGCCACGTCGCGCACGGCGTCGAGCACGGCCTGGTTGTACTGTTCGATCAGCGTATTGCTCGCGGTGCGTGCGCCATGCAAACCGGCATTCAGGCGGCCGCCGTCGAAGATAGGCAGGTAGAGCCCCGGAATCAGATTGATCTGCTGGCTCGAATGCGTAAACAGGTCGCGCATGCGCAACGCGTTGAAGCCGAAGAACGCGGTAATGTCGAAGCTCGGGTAAAACGCGGCCTTGGCGGAATCGATGCGGTCGAACGACGCTTCGATGAGCCAGCGCATCGCCTGCAGATCGGGCCGGCGGCCAAGCAATTCGAACGACAGCGCGGACGGCAGGCCGACCGACGGTGCCGGCAAGGCAACTGGCCTGATCTCCGGCAGATCGTCCGGGCCGGCGCCCAGCACCGCACGCAAGGCCTCGCGGGTCTGCACGATCTGTTCTTGCGCCGAGGCAATCTGCTGGTCGATGGCGAGCAGTTGCGAGCGTGCCTCGGCCGCTGCGGTCAGCGCTTCCAGCCCTCGTTCATGGCGCGCGGTGCGGGTGTCGAGTCCGGTTGCGGCGACGCCGCGCAATTGCCGCAGCAGAGCGAGGCTCGCGTCGACGATCTGGATCTGGTAGTAAAGCTGCGCCACGCCCGTCGATACTTCCAGCTCGGCTTGCGCGGCGTCCGCGCGCCGCGCATTCTGCTCGCCGAGCGCCGCACGCACGAGGTCGCGTTGCTTGCCCCAGATATCGATATCGTAGTGCGCGTCCACGCCGACCAGGCCGGTCCAATACCAGGGCCCATACGCACCGATAGCCGGATCGTGCGAAGCATAGGCGCTCAGGAAACCGTGGTCGGACACGCGTTCACGATCGGCGTCGGCGCGTGCAGAGATCTGCAGGTCGGAACCGGCGCGGATCAATTCGACCTGGGCGTGGGCCTGCGATACGTGCTCGCGCGCAATGGCGAGCGTCGGCGCCTGCTTGAGCGCGCGTCCGATCAGCGTGTCGAGTTGCGGATCGTGATAATGCTCCCACCAGCGCGCGGACGGCCAGCCTTCGCTGGCGAGGTGGATGTCGTCGGCAAGGCGAATCTGTTCCGGTTCAATCAGCGCCGCGGGCGGGCTGTCGTGATGAATAAGTGCGCAGGCGGCGAGGCATGAACCAAGCGGCAGCATGGCCAGTTTTAGCTTCAGCTTCAACCAATGCTGGCTGAAGACGAAACGCGGCGACCGACGGCAGCGATTGCCGTGCGTGGATTTGCCTGGCTTCGAGGCGTTTGAATTGTCGCGCATCACGCTATCCCCGAACCGCGTTCGCGGGCAGCGCCGCGTTCCGCTCAACGGTCGACCATAGCGGCAGCCCCGCCAGCGATGCGTCAAGACGGGCGGCCGCATCGAATAGCGCGGCGGTATTTTCGGCGCCCGCCTCGCCCGCAGCGGCCAGTTTCCTGATGTCTAGCGCTATCGGTGTCGTAGCAGCCGGCGGCTCGCCCGACAATTGCTGCGCGTATTGCTCCAGCGACTCGCTCAGGTTCTGCTGCAGCGCCGCGCAAGCCTTGATCAAGGCAGTGTGCGATGACGCGGTCCGTGCGCCATGGAACATCGCCTCGTCGTGGAAGGCGTCGCTTGCCAGCATGATCGAGCGGCCTTGCGCGAGCACGGTCTGCGCCAGTAGCGTCACGCGAGCCGTCTCGCCTTCGCGCCAGTCGGGTTCAAGCGCGACGCGGGCGAGCGTCGCTTCGCAATCCGCCAGCATGGCCCACGCTGCTAACGACGGTTGCGGCGCAGACCGCGCGCCCGCGGCAGCCGCAGCTGCACCGTCAAGCGCCTGTGCATGGGTGCGTGCCACTGCGGCAATCGCACGCAGCACTTTGGACAATTGCGCGCGCAACGCATCGGCCTCGCCTTCCGGCCATACCGAGAGCTGAATAAAGGTAGCCACCGCCACGCCCAGCAGAATTCCCACCAGCCGGTCGCGGATTTCGGTGAGATCGGACGGTGGCGAAAATTGCTCCAGCAGCGCGAGCGAAAACGTAAACATGAGTTGCAAGCCGGCGTAGCTGGTTCGCTCGGAGCCGGCGGAAATCCAAGCGCCCAGCGCGATTACGGGCAGACTCATCAGCAAAAGTCCCGTCACGCTTTCCAGGTGCGGAATCACGAAGGCGACCATGAACAGGGCGAGCGCGCTGCCGAGCGTTGCGCCGATGACGCGCAGCAGGCCATGACGGCTCGACGCGCCGAGACTCGGCAGCGCAACGATGAGACAGGTCAGCATGATCGTATGGATGCCCGGCCACTTCACCGCGTTGTAGAACACATAGCAGATCAGGACCGACAGCAGCGTGCGCAAGGCGAAGCGGGCGTAGCGCGGGTTGGAACAGGCGTCCGGCGGCAGCAGCGCGGGCGGTGCTGTTGGGGTGGCGGGCGCGGTGTGCGCCGTGTCTTCGCGCGGCGCCTCGGTGCGGGTTGCGTCCGCGAGTGCCGCGATGGCACGGCTCATTGCAGCAACGGCGGGAATGGGTATCGTCGCGGCATCTTGCTGCGTGGAGACGGCGGATGCGGCCGGACGCACCAAAGAGCCACCTTGCGCGATCGTGCGATCCAGCGCTTCGACCTCGCCGCGCACGCGCCGGATCGCTGCCAGCCCAGCCGCGCCATAGTTCTGCGCTGAAACGGGTAATTCCGCGGCGGCCTCGTACAGGCGCGACACGGCTGTCACACATGCCAGCACCGCGGCAGCAGCGGATTCGCTGTAACGCTTGCGCATGGTGGAGAAGCGCAGCAGTTTTTGCAACGACATGACACCCTGCTGCAGATCGCCTGCATCGAGCGCAATTGACGCAACGGACGCAACGGCGGCATCCGTCCCGCCAGAGCCCGGCCCGATCAATACTGCGAGGCGCGCCTGAACCGCCGCCAGTTGCCGATGCATCGCCGCGCGCAACTGCAATTCCGGTTCGGCGGGTAACAGGATGGTGTTGATGATCAGCGCCACCACCACCGGATAATTTACCGCCGACCATACCCACAAGCAGCTACGGACGAGTTCTTCGGCGTTATCGGTCAGATCGACAAAGCTCTGCGCATAGATCACGATGATTGCGATGAGGAAGAACATCAGCCCAAACTTCGTCACGGCGCGCATCAGGTAGACGCTGCAGAAAAACACCGCGCTCGCCACCACGATACGCAGCAGCGGGTAATCGAAGGTCAATGCGTAAAGCCCGATTGCAGCGGCAATCGCACAGGTCGAGCCAATGACTAGGCTTAACGCCACCATGCGCGTCAACACTACGTTCGATTGCGTGACGTAAAACACGACGATCAGCGACAAAGCCAGTTCCGGCACGCGCAAGGTCATCGACGCAACGATCACGATGGCGCTGCCCAGCGCGCAACGCATCGTCACATTGCCGCGGCCGGGAAATGCCGCCAGTTCGCGCCGCAGAAATGCGACGAGACGCGCGACCGGCATAGGCCAGCGGATCTCACGCCGCAAGCCGCTGACCGCGCTCATGATCGCGCTCCGCTCGCGGCCGCCGCATCTTGCTGCCGCTCCTGCTGCCCCTGCTCGAGCGGGCGCAGCACCGCCACCGCCGAGGTGCCGATGCGAAACAGCCGTGCGTCAGGATGATCGACCCGTATCTTCACCGGGAATCGCTGCGCGACGTGCACCCAGTTGATGCTGCGCTGAATATTCGGCAAACCGTTCGCCGTGGCGCCGCCGTCTTGCGGATCGACGCCATAGCCGACCGAATCCACCGTGCCATTGAAGCGGATGCCCGTGTCGCTCATCAGATACACCGTGGCACGCGTGCCGGGACCGATTCTGCCGAGTTCGTTTTCGCGGAAATTGGCAATCACATACCAGTGCCGCGTATCGATCAGCGTAAAGACGGGCTTTTGCGCGGACACATACTGGCCGACCGACGTGCGCAGTTCGACCACGCGTCCGTCGAACGGCGCGCGCACGGTGGCGTATTCCAGATTGAGTTGCGCGCTGGCGATCTCGGCCTGTAACACCGTCCGCTGCGCCACCAGGGCATCGACGCCGCTGACCGCCGCTTGCGCCTCGCGCGCCTGGGCTTCGGCGGCGGCCAGTTCCGCCAGTGCCGAGCGCTGCGCGGTGCGCGCGCGGTCCAGATCGTCGGCCGAAACGTAGCCTTTGCCGATTAGCGGCTCCATTCTGGCGAGCGTGTCGCTGGCCTGCTTCGCCGCCGCCTGGGCACGCGTCACGGCGGACCGGGCCGCGGTCGCCCCGAAGGTCTGCGCATTGACGCTGCGCTGGGTGAGCGGAATCTGCGCGTCGAGTTGCACAAGCGCGGCCTTGGCCCGCATCAAGGCGTATTGATAGGGACGCGGGTCGATTTCGAACAGCAGATCGCCCTGCTTCACTGCCTGATTGTCGCGCACGGCCAGCTTGACGATCTTGCCGCTCACTTCCGGCGACACGCCGATAGTGTCCGCATACGCATAGGCGTCGTCGGTGCGCGGGGCCGTGTCGACGCGCCAGATCACCGCAATGGCCGCGATCACGGTCAGCACGATCAGCAGCAACGCCGGCCAGGTTCGCGGGCGCTTCGCGGATCCGGAATTTGCCGCGCTCGTAGGAGTACTCATGTTCTCACCGTGTGTCACCAATTAAAGCCGACGGCCCAGAGCACGATCGAAAAGAGCACGGTCAGGGTGGGATAGACGAGCGCCGGCGGCGTGAGCCAGCCGCCGTAGCCGTGGCGGTACGACAGCACATGCACGACTGCCATCAATGCCGCGCCGCCGGTAACGCAAAACAGCCAGTCGGGAAAGTACGCGCCGAGCACACCGACGGACGGCGAGCCGCTGCACGCCGTCAACAGCATGCACGGGGCGAAGCTCAGGGCGGCTTCGCGGCGGCGCGGGAACGCCGTCCACATGATTGAATATTTCGTCATACTAATGATAAATCCTGTTCCGCGCGCTTTCGGCTTGATAATAGAACGCATGCGCGAAGGCGAAGATCGAGCCCGCATCAGCGCGTCAGATTCACTTTCGCCAGATCGATCAACTCGCGGCCACGGCCGTCCATCACCGATTTCATCATGAAGAGGCCGAAATGCCAGGCTTCGTCGACCGTAGTTTTAGGCGGCATGATCAGTTCCTGGCGCGCGCTGACCACGTCGACCAGCGCCGGACCGTCGTGCGCAAACGCTGCGCTCAGTGCTCCTTCGAGATCCCGCGGCTTCTCGACGCGAATGCCCTTCACGCCTATCGCCTCCGCCATGTGGGCGAAGTTGGGGTTGATCAGATCGCAACCGGTATCGAGGAAACCCGACGCGCGCATTTCGATTTCGACGAAGCCGAGCGTGCCGTTGTTCAGCACCACGACCTTGACCGGCAAGCCGGCCTGCACCAGCGTGAGGAATTCGCCCATCATCATGGCGAAGCCGCCGTCGCCGGACATCGACACCACCTGGCGCCCCGGACACGCCGCCTGCGCGCCGATCGCATGCAGCATGGCGTTGGCCATCGAGCCGTGGTTGAACGAGCCGATCAGCCGGCGCTTGCCGTTCAGCTTCAGATAACGCGCGGTCCAGGCGATCGGCGTGCCGACGTCGCAGGTGAAAATCGCGTCGTCCGCGGCGAGCTGGCTAACCAGACGTGTCACATACTGCGGATGAATCGTCGTGCTCGAAGGATTGCTTTCGGCGAGCGAATCGAGATCCTTGCGTGCGCTGGCGTAGTGTTCGAGGGCGCAGTCGAGGTGCGTCGAATCGGTCTTTTCTTTCAGCATCGGCAGCAAGGCGGCGAGCGTGTCCTTCACGGTGCCGAGCAGGCCGAGATCGAGCGGGCAACGGTTGCCGAGTGCTTCGGGACGCACGTCGATCTGCGCGATCTTCGCCTCGTCCGGATAGAACTGCCGGTAGGGGAAATCCGTGCCGAGCAGCAATAGCATGTCGCAGGCTTTCATCGCGGCGTAGCCCGACGCAAAACCGACCATGCCGGTCATGCCCACGTCGTAGGGATTGTCGTGCTCGATATATTCCTTGCCGCGCAGCGAATGCACGATGGGCGCCTTGAGCAACCGAGCCAGTTCGACGACCTCGTCGTGCGCGCCCGCACAGCCCGCGCCGCACATCAGCGTGACGCGCGACGCCGAATGCAGCAGGCCCGCGAGGCAGGCGAGATCGTTGTCGCCCGGACGCAGCACCGGCGGGGTCTTCGGCACGACCCAGTCCGGCACTTTGGCTAACGACGGCGACAAGGCCACGTCGCCGGGAATCACCACCACCGCCACGCCGCGGCGCGCCACCGCCACACGCATCGCCCGGGTGAGGATTTGCGGCAATTGCGCGGCGTTCGACACCAGTTCGACGTAGTGGCTGCATTCCTTGAAGAGGCTTTCCGGATGCGTGGCCTGAAAATAGTCGATGCCGATCTCGCTGCTGGGAATATGTGCCGCGATCGCCAGCACCGGCACGCCGCTGCGTTGGCAATCGAACAAGCCGTTGATCAGATGCAGATTGCCCGGTCCGCAACTGCCCGCGCACACCGCAAGCTCACCCGTCAGATGCGCTTCGGCACCGGCCGCAAACGCGGCGCCTTCCTCGTGGCGAACGTGAATCCAGTCGATCTTGCCGGAGCGGCGCAGCGAATCGGAGACGCCGTTCAGCGAATCGCCGACGACGCCAAAAATGCGCTTGACGCCGGCGTGTTCGAGCGTGGCGACCAGGTAGTCGGCTGCGGTTGTCATGACACACCTCCACGAAATGATGCGATGGCGCGGCGTGCCGGCGTCGAAGCCGGCGCGCCGCGTGCGTGGGGTGATAGTGCCGCGCCGTGCATGGCCGCGCTGTTCAATTCGCACGGCGCGTTAGCGAATTCGCACGGTGGCCGGTGGGGCCCACCGGCGCGATCACGTGCACGTGCCGTTTTCGCGCGCCAAAAAAGCGCTGAGCCTCGTGCCTGATACAAGGCACGAGGCTCAGTCGTGGTGTTACCGCAGTTTGGGCGACGGCTTACTTTGCGGTCGGCATGGCAAACTCGGCGCCTTTCTCGGTGCTTTCGGGCCAGCGCTGCATGATCGACTTCTGCTTCGTGTAGAAGCGCACGCCCTCTTCGCCGTATGCATGCATGTCGCCGAACAGGCTGCGCTTCCAGCCGCCGAAGCCGTGCCACGCCATCGGCACCGGAATCGGCACGTTGATACCCACCATGCCCACTTCGATACGGCGGCCGAACTCGCGCGCCACGTGACCGTCACGCGTATAGCACGCCACGCCGTTGCCGAATTCGTGCGCGTTGATCAGATCGACCGCTTCCGTGAAGTCCTTGACGCGCACGCAGGCCAGCACCGGACCGAAAATCTCTTCCTTATAGATGCGCATGTCCGGCGTGACGTTGTCGAACAGCGTGCCGCCGGTGAAGAAGCCGTCTTCGTGACCCGGCACCTTCAGACCGCGACCGTCGACCACCAGCTTGGCGCCTTCCTCGACGCCCAGCGCAATGTAGCCTTCGATACGCTCCAGTGCCTGGCGCGTAACGATGGGGCCCATTTCCGCGTCGGCCTCCATGCCGTTCTTCACCACCAGATTGCGGGCGCGCTCGGCCAGACGGGGAATGATCTTGTCGGCCACGTCGCCCACCAGCACCGCCACCGAAATCGCCATGCAGCGCTCGCCGGCCGAGCCGTAGCCCGCGCCGACCAGAGCGTCGATCGCCTGGTCGAGGTCGGCATCCGGCATCACCACCATGTGATTTTTCGCGCCGCCCAGCGCCTGCACGCGCTTGCCGTTTTTCGCGCCGGTTTCGTAGATGTAATTGGCAATCGGCGTCGAACCGACGAAGCTCACCGCCTTCACATCCGGATGCGCCAGCAAGGCATCCACCACCACCTTGTCGCCCTGCACCACGTTGAAAACGCCGTCGGGCAGGCCGGCCTGCTTCAGCAACTCTGCCATGAACAGCGAGGCAGACGGATCGCGCTCGCTCGGCTTGAGGATGAACGCGTTGCCGGCGGCAATCGCCACCGGGAACATCCAGCACGGCACCATGCACGGGAAATTGAACGGCGTGATGCCAGCGACGACGCCCAGCGCCTGGCGCGTAGTCCAGTTGTCGATGCCTGTCGAAACCTGCTCGGTGTAGTCGCCCTTGAGCAGTTGCGGGATGCCGCAGGCAAATTCGATTACGTCGATGCCGCGCGACACTTCGCCTTGCGCATCCGAGAACACCTTGCCGTGTTCGGCCGTGATGATGGCCGCGAGTTCGTCGCGATGCTTGTTCATCAATTCGAGGAAACGCAGCATGACGCGCGCACGGCGAATCGGCGGCGTGTCGCTCCACTTCGGAAACGCCGCCTTGGCGCTGGCCACGGCGGCATCCACGTCCGCCGCTTCGCCGAGCCGCAGGGTGCGGGGCCGCGCGCCAGTTGCCGGATTGAAGACCGGCTGGCTGCGGCTGCCGTTACCGGCGACGCGCTCGCCGTTGATGTAATGGACGACGTCAGCGGTATCGTTGAAGGCTTGCATGGGGTCTCCTGATCGTTAAGGGGCGGTAGACGAAGTCTAGGAGCCGCCGACCCGTCTGCAAAGACGCTATCATTGAACTTACTGTTTTCTACAGCGAACAATCAGTGTATGGATGTCGAAAAAATTGAGGGTCTGTGGACGCATCTGCACTGGCTCACCGTGCTCGCCGAACAAGGCAGCTATACGGCGGCGGCCTCGCGGCTGGGCGTCAGCAAGGCCGCCATGAGCCAGCGCATTTCCGAACTGGAGCGCGCCGCGGGCATTTCGCTGGTGCAGCGCACCACGCGCAGCGTTCGCCTGACCGAAGCGGGCCAGCGGCTGGTGGAAGACACCCGCGGCCATTACGCACAGATCGCCAGCAGTTTTTCCAGCGTCCGCGAACTGGCGGGCGTCGCGCGCGGCCTGATCAGGGTCACCGCGCCAGTGGCATTTGCGCGGCAGCAACTGGTGCCGCAACTCCCCGCGTTTATGCGGGCCAATCCCGAAGTCAGGGTGCAGCTTGAAGTATCGGACCGGATCGCCTCGCTCGCCACCGAGGGTTTCGATCTGGCGATTCGCCACAGCGCGGAAGCGCCCGACACCCACGTCGCATGGAAACTTTGCCCGACGCATTCGGTGATCGTGGCGACGCGCGCCTATCTGCGCAGACGCGGCACGCCCGCGACGCCCGAGGATCTGTCCGCGCACGACTGCCTGTTCTATCCGCGCCCGACCGGCGGCGGCATGTGGTCGTTCGAGCGCAAAACGGCGCGCAAGACGGCGGCGACGCCCGTCATCCTGCCGGTCAACGGACAATTCTCGGCCAATAACAGTGAAACCCTGCGCGATGCGGCGCTGGACGACATGGGTATCGCGCTCCTGCCGGATTTCACGGCGCAGGCGGCCGTGCAGGCGGGAAAACTGGCGGTGGTGTTGCCGGATTGGCGCGTGACGGGCGCGTTTGCGGAGCAGCTCTATGTGGTGCGGCCTTATGCGTCGCATGTGCCGCGGGCCGTGAGCCTGTTCGTCAATTATCTGCGGGACCGCTTTGCGGACGGGTTCCCGCTGGAATGAGCGTTGCACCGGGATGCGGCACGGCTTTTTATGGAAGCCGCGCCGCGTCCGCCGTGCCGCGCGCTCAGGCGAGCGTCAGCGTGACATCAATGTTGTTTCGGGTCGCGTTCGAATACGGGCACACTACGTGGGCCTTTTCGATCAGCGCCTGCGCTTCTTCGCGAGCCATGCCGGGAAGCGTGATCTTGAGTTCGACCTGAATGCCGAAGCCGTTGGGAATCTGGCCAATGCCGACACTGCCCGCCACCGACGCATCCGCCGGCACGGCGATCTTGTCACGCGCGCCGACGAATTTCATGGCGCCGATGAAGCACGCACTATAGCCGGCCGCGAACAGTTGTTCCGGGTTCGCGCCCTGCCCGCCGCCACCGCCGAGTTCCTTCGGAGTGGTCAGTTTCAGATCCAGTCCCGAGTCCGGCACCACCGCGCGGCCGTCGCGGCCTCCGGTAGCGGTTGCGTGGGCGGTGTAGAGAACCTTTTCGAGTGACATGTCCTGCTCCTTTGATGGTGGATGAGGTATCGCGACAGGCATACGCAAAAAGGCAGGCAAACGGACCGCTTCGCCTGCCCGAGCGGCCTTTGCCGCTCTAGCTATTCAATACCATAGGGAGCAGGAAACAATTGCGACGCGCGCTAAAACCCCTTCGAGGCAGAGGGATTAGCGCAGACTGATACAGGTTCGCGCTGCACCGTCAGCCGAGGCGCGGGCTGACAGTGCGTCCACATTGCGCGTATCTACGTTGGACGTAAATGGTCAATGAAACGAGTCGCGTGTGGAAGACGGGCTGTGCGAGTCCATCCAGTCATACGATTCCGTGTTATGCGCCCACGCCCAGTTGCGCACCGGCGCCGGCGTCTTGCGTACTTCGGGCGTGCTCTGCACGGCAGGCTGGATCTCTGCGCGCACATCCGGCCGGCTTCCGTTGGAACCGCCATTTGCTGCATTCGATGAGTCGTATTTCATGATCTTTCCTGTTCGATTTGCGCCAAATGCGCGTCAATCCTGCCCGGCCACTTCTTCACGCAGGGACGCCGCCATGAGCTTTAAAAAACGCCCCAATGCGGCCGCTGACGTGTGAAGAGTGAGTCCACGGAAGTCATTCTATGGATTGCACGCCGCACATCAACGCATCTGAGCCGAATTCATAGTTCGCGTTTTCAGCACAATCGGATGAGGTGACGTATTCAGTTGGATACCGGTTCGTGCGCGCGACGTGTCCGTAACACGACGGCCGCGTAACGTAGCGACCGGCAATCAAGCCAGCGGCGCGGGTTCGCCTCGCATGCCGCCAAGCCCCGTCCCATCAGGCTCGACGACTTTCGCCGGGCTGAGCGCAACCGCCCGTTCGCAATTGGCACGGTCCCTGCAGTAGAGCGTGCATGATCCGGGCGCCGGCAATGCATCACGCCGCCGCTCGCTGGACTAACCGGCCAGGCCTAGGCCACCACGCTCAGCGGACCCTACGATGATTGTCGACCTCTCACCCGAACTCGCTTCTGTTCCCGATTCCAACCGCGCCGATGCCGCCACCGATATTTCGCCGGCCTTCGCGCAGCAGCATCCGCTGCAGATCGCGGTCTGTCTGCGCAAGCTGGTGTCCGGTCAGGACTTCGTGACGGTGGAATTCGGCGGCCGGCAGATCGTCACGCAACTGCTGGAAGTCGATTCGCGCAACGCGCGTTTTATCTTCGATGCAGGCAGCGTCTGCGCCGACAACCATGCCTTGAGCGACGCCGGGCGACTCGTGTTCCGCAGCCTGCCGGGCGGGATTCGCACCGAATTCGTCACGGAACGCGCCGCCCGGATCGTCTTCGAAGGACGTCTGGCGTTTGAAGCACCGTTTCCCGCGGTGCTGTATTGCGTGCAGCGCCGCGAATACTTCCGCGTGCGGACCCCGGTGCTCGATCCATACACCGCCAGCGGCCGTTACGCAGACGGCGATTCGTTCACGGTCGAACTGCAGGACCTGTCGTTAGGCGGCGTGGCGTTGCGAACCGCCAATACCCGCTTCGGATTGCTGGAAGCGGGTTGTGTGCTGCACGGGGTCACCGTGTTGCTGGGTAGTTATGGCGCGCTGACGCTCGACCTCGAAATCGTCGCGCCGCGCCATACGCTGAGCGCGAGCGGCGAACGGCGCTTCGTGATGGGATGCCGCTTCGTCGAACTGCCCGGCCTCGCCGAGCGCATGCTCCAGCGCGTGATCACGCAACTGGAGACGAAGCGCCAGGCGCTGGTGCCGCGCGACTGACTCCGCGGCACAACGGCACGTCGGCACAACGGCGCGCGCATTGCGCTGCTGCGCGTTTAGCCCTTGCGCGGCTTGGTCGCCTTTTCGAGCTTGTTGTACTCGAACTCCGGCACCTGCTTGAGCGCGTCCTTGGTGGCGCCCGCGAGGAACAGATTGCCGTCGCGGATCTCGAAGTGGTCGATCGGAATGGCGACGTAGTGAATGCCCATGCCGAGGAAGCCGCCTACCGACAGCACCGCATAGGTGGCCTTACGGTCCGGCGCGATGATCAGATCGTAGATGCTGCCGATCTTGTCCTTGTTGTCGTTGTAGACCGGTTCGTCGACGAGTGCCTTGCGCACGCTCCAGCCATGCAGAAGGCTATTGGTTTCGTCGACCGTGCCGCCGAGCGGCTGAATGCCGGCAAGCTGCGCCTGGGCAGCGGGTAAAGCACAGGTGAACAGGAGCGCGCCGGCGCAAACGAGTGTCTTGGCTTTCATCATGGTGATCCTTACCGTTGGTGAATGTCGTCCTGCGATCGTGCAGTAGACACCCAGTAGCACGTCCCATGCCCAAAACCTGGCGGTGTGTCTGTAACTGATTGCTTTATTCGTGGCGCGATTGTTTTCTCGACCTCGGGCCTCGACTTGGGCGCAGGGGCGCGAACAGGCTAATATCGGCCATCCTCCACATCATGCAGCGCGACAACCCATACGGCCCGCTGACCATCACCAACTCAATCGGGGAGTTGACCATGGCTAAGACCAATCTGAAGGTCGGATCGGCTGCTTCGACGACTCGCCCCTTGGTGTCGTAGCACCGCTCCCAGCGGTTGCCCTCTGGGCCTGGACGCACGTGAGGTTGTCGTGCCGGTCATGCCCGAAGTATGCGGTGCGGACATTGCGTGCCGTATGCGCGGCCAGGTTGCCGCGCGCATCCCACGTGAACTGCTCTTCGCCGCCATTCGGGTACCCCCTGATTAGCACCGGCCAGCGCGTCCATGTCTCGGTTGACTACATCCGGCCATGCCTCGCCGTTACTCCAAAACGCGATTACGCCGCCAAAGCGTGCGAGCGAGATACGTTTGCCATCGGGCGCAAGGCCGACAATGACGGCCTGCGCGAGGCATAGCTCGCTGAAGTACAGACGACCAGGCGCACCCGGGCGTAAGCTCCAGATAGAAGAATCAAGGGCCGCATTTGCGGCCCCGTTTATAACTAGATTCGACTTGCGAAGTTCTTCAACACGTCTGCTATTTCCAGCGCCTCCGACTCAGACAACTCGACTGGATCGCCTTCTTTTGTCACTGCTTTGATGTGAATGGATGACTCTTGCTCGATCCATATCCGAAGTGCTCCATCGCTTGATTCAAAGTAATCTTTCTCTTTTCCGGCGTGCATTGCTATTCACCTGTAGTTGGGAAATGACGATTGCCATCGTCTGGCGAAACAACCTTCACCTTCCCCGTTGAGTCATATGAGCGTGTCAACTTACACCCGGCTCCGGTCGGTGAACTGCGCCTTCCAGCCGCGACGCCGTTTGAGCCGTCCCATCGCGTCGTAGTCGAATGCCTGCATCACATCGCCGTCGAGCTGGTTCGTGACCGCCCCGCTGCCCGCCGCCCGGAAATACTGGACGGTCCTGCCGTCGAAACCCGTTTCAGTGACGAGCCGCCCGCCCGCGTCATACTCAAACCGGTATTCGCTGCCGTTCCCGTTGCGCAGGCCCACGATCTGCCCCTGCGGATTCCAGCTGTAGGCGAGCTCTTCATCTTGCGCATTGGTACGCGCGGCAGGCAGCCCCGCAGCACTGTAACGGTAATGCGTCTGCCGGTTCAGCGCATCGGTGTGCGTGGCCAGGTTGCCGCGTGCATCCCACCTGAACTGCTCTTCGCCGCCATCCGGGTACCCCCTGACTTGCACATAAAGCACGTCCACCCAGAGCGAAACGTTCATCCAGCATGACCGTCAGGCTGCGCGATACGCCCGATGGCTATTCACTGGATACACCTCCACGCCCACAACAACCCTTCCTGCCCTGGGAACACATCGACAGGTGGTTAGGCGAAGGCCATCTCTTCAGTACCGGACAGCGCGTCAATGTCTCGGTTGACTACATCCGGCAAAGCCTTACCGTCACCCCTGAATACGACTATCCCGCCAGAAAGCGCGAGCGCGAGGCGTTTGCCATCGAGCGTAAGGCCGAGAATGACGAACTGCGCAAGGCATGGCTCGCTCAGGTGCAAACATCCAGGCGCGGCCGCGCATGACCACCGGGTAGAAGAACGAAGGGCCGCACAAGCGGCCCCTGGTCTATTGAAGCCAGTCAACGGCTAGAGTTATCAGTTCCTTCAAATTACAGGAGCCGCCGTAGCCATTGAACTCTGTCTCAGTTGCTTTAACCGCAATCCAATCAACTTCGCTGCGCTCAGAACTGTTGTTCACTGGTTGTCTACCAGTTGCCCCGGTTATCTTTACCTTCCACCCAGGATTGTCGATATTGACAATCTCAATACCGAAAGAATGCTCCCAGTCACCGTTACATTGCAGCGCATACCAATCTTGCAACGCGTCAATTAAATCCTTCATCGGCATAACCCCTTTCGCCTTGCAAGCTCCCGAACCACTCGAACATCCTGTTTGGTTGCCGGCTGTGTAACTTCCGTTTTCTTCGACGTCGTTATCTGCCCATTTGGACCAATGTTGATTGCCCGAGTCTGCACGTGCGGAGTAGGAATATCAGTTCCCGTTGCTTTGTCGAAATGCGAAGCGCCTTGCAAATCGATATGCCCCTGAGTCGTCGGTATAGAGAATGAGACCGAATTCTGTCCAATTTGATTGGACAACTCCTGCGCCATTTGAGTCTCGTTTTTGGGGCCTTGAATTGAGTTGTCAGTACATTTTGGCAGGCACCTCTTACAAGGAGTCAACCCCAGTGGATCGACCCAGCTAATCGGATTGGGCGCGTACTGATAGACATTAGCTGTCTCGGAGAAGGGCTGACACCCTGTCAACGCTTACTGACATGGTCTTAAACAACGCGGTGGACTCTCCAGACAGCGTTACCGTCAGAACTCCATTTTCGGTGCGCTCTATATCTAGGTTGCACCTATTGCCGCGACCAAATGACGTCATATTTACCTCATATAGGGGAAACAGAGATAACTCAACCTGAACCGTGTTTAGCCCCCTCCACTTTTCAGGAGGGGACGCAGGAAAGTCCTTCAGACAGAGAACAAATCGTGCGATTGGACCATCCCATCCAAGCTTGATTTCCTGTAGGTCCACGCCGCAGAAACTAAGAGCGTCTCCGTACAAAGACGACAGGAATTTTCCGTTGTCCAAATAGTTAAGGATTGGATTCACGTTTCTCACTCATTGATCGAAAGGATAATGCGCTGCCGTCCCAAGCACCGAACCATTTCTGGTTTCGCCAGCCGGCCTTACGTTGAAATGCGGCCCTTGATCGCCATGCCCCCTTCGCCGAATTGATGTCCCGCACCATGATCTTGAATAACGACCTGACTTCCATCTTCTCGGGTAAAGAGATACTCGCGTGTTTCCACGCGCTTACCGTTGCAAATGACCGGGCATCCTCCTCGTGAAGTCATGGGCGTCCTCGTGACGGAATCTGGACGTTGGCTCATCGGAATCCCTGCGTCACGTTTGGCCTGTCTGAAGGCGCCATTACGCCCCATCAACCCTAGGGGATCAACCCAGCTAATCGGGTTCGGAGCGTACTGGTACACATTGATGCCGCCCGCAAGCCCGATGGGGTCCTTCGAGATGAAGCGCCCACTGTGCGGATCATAATACCGATGCCGGTTATAGTGCAGCCCGGTCTCATGATCAAAGTACTGCCCCGCGAAGCGCAGCGGATTGCTGATTCCCGCCTTGCGCGCCGCGTCGCCGATCACTTCCTTCGCTTCACCCCACGCCCGGTAATACGCACTCCAGGCAATCGCGCCGTCCGCGTCGCTCAGTTCCTGCGGCGTGCCGATCTGGTCACAATGATAATACGCCACCGCCCCGAACGCTGGCGGCGCTGGTGTCCTGTCATCAAGCACCGCCGCCCCGGTCGCCTGCATCAGCGGCGTGAAGCTGCCAGGCTCGTACACGTAGTGCGTCGTCGTGCGCTTCTCCCACGACGTTTCATACGCCAGCGTATCGCCGTCCCAGCCGTACAGCGTCAGTCCATAGCCGAACTCGTTATTCAGACGTTTGCGCTCCAC
>NZ_CAAJGM010000212.1 GCF_900996235.1 Paraburkholderia sp. BCC1885 | reverse complement strand
CCGACATGCCAGGCACCAACGTCTCTCTGATCACCTGCTGCTTGAATTTTCGCGCGTACGTGCGACGGGGATGGGCTGCGCCCCCTGCGTTCGACATGGCTGACTGGCTCCGTTGATCTGAACGCCCTCATCATGCTTTGGAAAAGTCAGCATGGCGAAACGGTCGGGCCGAGCCGCTTACTTCTGTTTTCATGCAGGCAGCGCTTGATCGAGCGCAAACCATTCATCGGTCGCCGCGCGATGGCGATCGGCGTGGGATGGCCTCACATCCAGCTCAATCGACGCGAAATTTAAATTTCTCTGCAATGTACTTGGCCGAGCTTTCGATGTTGGGAAACACGGTGCTTTCATTGATGTTCATGCCATCTAGCTGCCGCAGTATCTCTGCCTTGTTTGTGACGGAAATCCGGACCACACTAATCCCGTCCGCACCCGCCTCATCAAGAACAGCCTCATGCCCGAACAATAAGAATGCTCCAGACTGGGATGAGATACGGTCGTTGCTTCTCTTGCCCTTGACGCATAAAATGGACTGCAAATGCTTGGGTTCGATACGAGGTTCAAAGAATGACTTTTCCTCTTTGACGAAGTGCAATAGTCTTCGCATAGGTGTTTGCTCGTTAAACAGCTTGATGCCTTCAACGTCAAATTTCAAAGCGACTTTGTCGTTATTCGAAAGCCTTGCCAAATTGGCGATGACACTCGCGGTATCGGAATCGAAGTACTTGATGCCCTCTCTCGCAATTGAAAAGACGACTACCTCCCCCATGACCTCGGCATTGTCGTAGAGACCGTTATTGGCTTTGCATGCAAAAAATAGGGCGATTAATGCGTTTGACGTAATATCGAGCAAGCGCGTGGGCAGCGAGAAATGCTGCATCCGAATGAGTCGATCCAGCGTGTAGGTATCCGTATCAAAATCGATGGAGTTCGAGACTAGAAGCTCTCGATATAGCAAATCCTCGACTTGTCGATAAAGGTAATTGCCTCGCTGGTCACGACGGAACAACGACGGTTCGAGCTTGTAAGACTGTTTGGAATGGCCTCTATAAAAGACATCACTTTTGCCGTGGGTGAGGCTCAGTACAATGCGAATGAAGTCATGCAAGTTGGTCGCGGAGAGCGCGGATGGTTCTGATGCCGGCAGCGGGTTATCCTGTGCAGAAACCGGCAACGTTGTCTCGGCGACATTCGGTCGGATGATGTTGGCCTCTCGCAGAACCCCGACCAGGTCGACGTCCTTGATCGCCCAGTGAGTGCGGTTCATTTCCCACGATCGAATATCGAGCTCCCCGGCGACGTCCTTTATCGCAGCGAACGGTATGTTACTGAATCGCTCGTCGAGCTCAAACTCTATCGTAATATGGCGGCTTTTGTGATCCCTCTTAATCTCGGTCAATCGCCCAAGTCGCACGTCCTCTCGGTTACCCTCGTAAGCGAACACACAGGGCAAAGTCTTTAACTTTTCAATGTGAGCTGGCGTGAGTACCCGGAGCGAATCCGCGATATCGCTGTCCGTATATTCGAGGAATCGGCTTACTGGATACACGTAGGTGCCGTTTGAGGCCCATGCTCCCTCAGCTGCAGTGACAAAAAGGTGATACATGTTGTGTGTCCTATCGGAGATGTCTGCCTGTACGCATGGGCAGCGTCCGTTAAATTTGACCGTCCACCACGCGCTAGCACCCGCGCGAGACCGATTCTGCCTCGCGGCGGAAAACATGTCATCCACAAATGATCATTCGTGATTGATCCGGTCCTACTCATCACGGCGCGAGCCTATGGTCCCTGGTGGAGACTTTAGCTATTCGGTGATTCCACTCTCATGCGTTGCGTAGCCAATCGGCGCGCCTGGTTCAAACCTTGCGTGGTGGAGTATCGGTCGCTAGTCATCTGCGGTCAATGATCGATCAAATGGACGTGTGTATCCGGGGCAGGTGAGGCGGGTTGTAGACGAGGCGCCGTGCGTCGTCGGCAGTCGAGTGACCGGTAGCTGAGCGGAGCTGACACCCGAATGTCGGACCTGCGGTCCGGGCGAACGACACTTCCTGGCCGCGAGCAGCGGGACGCGGCCGACGTATGCCAACGCATGAAGGGCGGCCGGACTTCGACCTGGCGCGAGACTCTCGGGCTGAGTAAAAGCAGCCCTTACGCATGCGATTGGACTTTGTTGGCCGCGATATTCGTCATCGAGAGATGCCGACTGCACTGGCCGCCGGCACGTGTTTTCCTTGCCACCAGTCCAGCTTCTCGAAAAACGTTGGCAACTGGGCGGCCGAAATCGCTTTGCCGAGGAAGTAACCTTGGGCTAATTCGATTTTGGCGCGTGCCACGGCACGGCTCTGACCGATTCCTTCCACGCCATCCGCAATGACCGCGACGTCGAGCTCTCGTCCCATGGCGGCTATTGCCCGCAGCGTGCGAAGACGATCTGATTCTTCCAGTCCCATGACGTCCCGATCTGCCCTGATGAATTCGAAACCGGCCGACAGCAAGGAGGCGGTTACCGACGTCGCGGCCCGTATCCCTGACAGGGCAATGCGAACCTGATCCTTACGCAGGCGCGCGATGCTGCCGAGTTGCTCGGGCAGGTCCTCGGCTTTGACCTGGAATACCAACCGGCTGGAAGCGAACGACTTCGCCTTCGCGGCGATGAGGGAAAGGCATGCCTCATTGTCGAGGCACGTTTTCCACAGATTGATCATCAGATACAGCTTGCGGTCGTCGGCGAGACTGCCCAGTTCAGTCTCGGCAGTGGAAAGAACGAAAGCGACGATCTTCCTGGCTGATCGGCGGTCGACGAGCCTGTCCATATACCACGCCTCGCCCCGCAGGCCGTACGCAATGTTTTTCCAGCGCAGCGCGACTTCCAGCCCGATGCATTTACGGGTACCGATATAAAAGACGGGTTGATATTCGAGGTAGAACTCACTACGCCTCAATCCACGATTGACTGCGCGGGCGAGGATTGCATGTTCGCTAAACCATCGGAGGTACACGAGCATGCCGACCAGGCCGATCAGTGCTAGCAGAGCGAGTGCCAGAAGCAGGACAAATACGAACAGAAACCAGCGGTAGTGGGGCGAGGACACTGTTTCGTTCGCATCCCCGGCGCGTCTGCTTACCTGACGGGGGCGGATTCCAGGGATGGCCCGACCCAGCCGGTCAGGCGCAGACAGTCCAGACAGAGGTACCGCGGGCCTCGGCGTGGGAGTGGCACTTTCTATCTCCCGGTCGGCGAGGCGTGGCGAGGGATCCGTTTCGGCCGGAGACGCGGACAATGCCGTTCCCGGGAAACCATCAGTCGGCGTGTGGAAGGTTCCCGTGGCACGCTGTATTTCGTTCGTGTCAGAGGCGTCAAAGAAATTCAATCGGGATACGTCTTGGCTTCTGGTGTGGAACGCGCAGGTCGTCCGCGTACCGTCTGCCTGAACGAACGCATGCATTCCGGCATCGCCGAACGGCGCCGGTAGCAGAAACGCACTCGCTTCGACACATCCATGGCCGGGGAAGGCACCGGCCCCAGCGCGTTCTGAATTCGTAATTGCCGTCGCTTGAGGGATCAGGTAGGGAAAGGTGGCTTCGTCGTCGGCATGGCAGGCCGCAGATAGAGAGAACAAAAGGCCTGTGAGGAAGTAATGTGCTCCAGTTTTCATATCGGTCCCGAACCGGGGGACTGAGATTACCTCTCGAGCGTCGCGAGGAACTCATTCCACGAATAAAAAAGGCCGGAGTAAACCGGCCAAAAGCTTCGGCTATTCCGAGAGCATGCCGAAGCCTGAGAGAAAGCTGACGTCACGAATCAACCTGTTTTTGAAGCCGGCGCATCGGCAGCGTCGACGTAATAGCCCTGAATCCACTGCACCCCGGCGTCGCGCGCGATCAGGACATCGTCGGGCGTTTCGATACCCTCGATGACGAGCAGCGGCGCGATGCAACGTGCCATCCTGACCAGGCGACTCAATTCGGCAGCGCCAAGCGTGCCCTGCCGGACACGCCGCAGAAACGAGCGGTCCAACTTGATGATGTCGGGCTCGCACACACGTGCTGCGTCTGCGGAAAAGCCGACGCCGAAGTCGTCGACGGCAACGCGCACACCCAGCCCCTTCAAACGCCGGACAAATGCGCGTCCGTCAACCGGCGAGACCGGTGTCGATTCGGTGATTTCCACGATCAACCGCGTCGCAAGACCGGGCTCGGCCGCGAGCTCGAGAAAGAGCGATTTCCACCAGTGATCGTCTCGCGCACTTTGGGCCGACACGTTGCAGCCGAGATGCGCGCCGGGCGTCGCCCGCAGCGTGTCGAGCGTGCTACGCAGAACGAAGCAGTCGAACGGGCGCATCAGCGAAAGCCTTTCCAGCGCCGGAATAAAGCGGCCTGGCGGCAGAACCGTGTCACCCACCTTCATCCGCACCAGAGTCTCGCGATAGAGGGCACGTTCCGGAGCGTCGATCGAGCAAATCACCTCTTGCTGAAAGAACAGCCGATCTTCCTCAATGGCGCCGAAAACCTCCCGGGCAATCTCCCCGTCGGCAGTGTCCGGCGTCACGGCATCGCTGTGCCCGTCCGCAGCCAGATCACCCAGCATCGCAACCATCCAGCCGTGGTCCGGAACGTCGGGTCAAGTTTTCGACTGCTGGCATTTCGCCTCCGGACATGGGACGAAGCACGGTCACCCCTCGCGTTGCGCACAAATACTTACAGTTTCGTCAGTTCGTCGCCAAAACTTCGTGGTGCAAAATTGGCCCTTTTTGCCAATATCATCAGATGAATAGGTGATCATGGCGGAGCGGCCGCAGGCAAAGGCCTGAGCCATTGAATTTGCCGGGAGACAAAAAGGGCCGTTTTTGTCAACTGGATGGTGTCGGCGTTGCCGGGAGACCGACACAACATGCCGCTTCACTTACCACCAGTTAGGCAGAGGGCCTCTTCCTTTTCCGGAAAACACATGAAAATCGGTTATGCACGCGTTTCAACTCACGAACAAAGCCTTGCACTGCAACTCGACGCATTACGCGCGGCGGGCTGCCACAAGTTCTTCACGGATCACGGGGTGTCAGGTACGGAGTTCTGCCGGCGCGGGCTGGACGCCGCGCTGTCTGAAGCAAAGGAAGGCGACACGCTTGTCGTGTGGCGACTGGACAGACTTGGGCGGTCGTTGAGCAAGCTGGTTGACTTGATTACTCACCTTGAGCGGCGAGGCATCGAGTTCGTCTCGCTGAATGAATCGATCAATACCAGTTCGTCTGGGGGCATGCTCATCTTCCACATGATGGCCGCGCTCGCCGAGTTCGAACGGAATCTGATCAGCGAGCGAACCCGCGCAGGCATCGCGGCCGCCCGCGCCCGTGGGAGCAAACTCGGGAGACGACGGGCGCTTTCGCCGACGCAACGGTTGCAGGCACTTGAATTACTTCGCGTCCAGTCAACGGCCGAGGTGGCAAACCAATTCAATGTTCATCCGAGAACGCTCCTGCGCCTGAAGGCAGCTGGAGCGTAAGGTCTGCAGGAGCAATCAGCGAAGCTGGATCCGGCGCGATTCGTGGCCATACAGGGGATGGCAATCCCCTGTATGGAAGCCACACACGTTTGATTGCAGTAGCGCCGGCGAAAGGGGCGGGCCGCGAAAGATCGCGGGGGGGCGGCCTCGGAATACTCGCAGGTTCGCCCAAAGCGCCCCTGCAACAGGCCGCGATCGGCTGCAGCGAGTTCTCCGACCACGCTAATTCCAATGCTGTTTTATCGTTTCCGAAGGCGGGGCTAAAAACATCACAGCTTTTATGACGTACTGCAGCGCGATAGGTTGCAGGCGGTCGTAGGACAGGTTAACGTCTGAATACACCTTGCATAGGGGGGGCAGAGCGGGGATCGCTGACGCAACAGGGATATGCGTCTCGCCTGCATCATCGGGTGGCCTGCGCCAGAGGGGCTGGTTTCTCCTATCCGAACAGGCTGTTGCTCGTAATCGGTTCTCGTTCGGACGCGCCGAGGCGAGGCGCGAGGGGAGCCAAAGGCATCCGGCGAGGATCACCAGTTGTTCGCACCGCCCGTCAAAAACCAGTTTAGAAAGTTTCCAATGCGCAACCTCGATTTCAGTTCCTGGCAGACCCTGCTGTCCACGCTCCTCGGGCTGTCCGTCATCACGTTGATTGGCGTTGGCATCCGGCTGCTGCTCATGCAAACAGTGCAGCAGCGCCGCGAACGCGAAAACCGGCAGATTAACGAACGGCTGCGCACGCTCATTGCCGCCTACAAGTCCCTGGGCGGTTCGTTTACCGGCAACCTCGCTGTCAACCCCGCCCATCTGCGCGATCTGAAGCGCGCCGCAGCGGCAGCCGGGGGTCGGGTCTCGGCCGCCGCGGCCACTGGAGATACCGTGCTACCCGGCGAGGCTGTGAAGGCAGGTGATCTGGGTGGATCTGACCGCCACCGGCGCATCCGTGACACCGTCGAAGTGGCGCTCGCCGACATAATTTTGCTTGGCACCGAGGAGCAGGTGCGACTCGCTGCACACGCCGCGCAAGAGATGATCGAGGGACGCCCCGTCCATACCGGGGAACTGGTCGTCTCGCTGCGCAATTTCATCCGCGAAGTCCTTAATCTCGATCCCGTTCCGCAGGGCGTGCAGATTCCCACACAAGGCCCCGCAAGGATTTTGGGCGCGAAGACGAAGGAAGGAGGGAGGGATGGCGGTGGCGCGCAAGGCGGGAAGACGGTCGGCGGCGGTGGAGGCGGCGGTTCAGGTTCCAGCTTCGGACCGGCACATAGCTCTGACGAGGACGGCACGCACCACGCCTGATGCTTGGTTCAACCAGAGCGCGTGATGGTCAGGTTATTGCGGCTATCTATGCGAAGGGCGTAAGCGGGCCCGAAGCAGCCCATAGATTTTATCCGCTAAATGTCTGCTTCCGGCAGCACTGTGGCCGGTGCGCGTTGCGGTATGCCCATCGCTGCGCGTCGTTCAGCGCGTGGGGGGCATGGGTCCGAGCCAATGCGTACGCTGACTGGACGAAGCGGAAAGAACGGCTGGCGAATCGAGCGTCGTGAGAATCGGTTTTCGATCAACGTTGGCGAGGATCAAAGTGACCTTCCATTCGTCGCCAGCGAGGATCAACGGACAGTCGGGTTCAAGCTGAAGTATGACCCACACGAACCGACGGCTGTCCTGAAGGACTTTGTAAGCACGGGGTATTCTGGAAAGCCGAATTACCCAACTTCGAGGCCGCGCGTACGTGAATCTTCAATCCTGACCACCGGGAAGACGGGGCGCTCCTTCGCGCGGCGTTGGTGCCCTGCATGCCTGAACCCCCGAACGGCATCAAGATCGGAGTGCTCCTCCGGCGACGTGACGCGATCTTGACAGCCTGCACCTTGGCATATACAGTTGGCATATACAAGCGAGGTGTATCGTGCCGATTTCAACTTCATCCTCCCGACCCAAAGAAGCCAAGCTGTTTCGCAACAATCGTAGTCAGGCGGTGCGCATCCCTGTCGAGTTCGAGTTACCGGGCGATCGCGTTCTGATTCATCGGGAGGGCGACAAGCTCATCATCGAGCCCGTGACGACGCCTGCGAATATCATCGAATTGCTGGCCGCCTGGAGACAGGAGCCGCCGCTCGGACCTGATGACCAGTTTCCGGACATTGAAGATCCGCCTGTTCGACCGGAGGATGTACTTTGAGCGGCTATCTGCTGGACACAAACATCATCAGCGACCTGATCCGGAATCCGTTCGGACAGGTGGCTACCCGCATCGAGAAGATTGATCCGAGGGCGATTTGCACGAGCATCGTCGTCGCAGCGGAACTGCGCTATGGTTGCGCCAAAAAGGGATCCGCCAGACTGCTGGCTAAAGTGGAAAGCCTCCTGGCGGCCATTCCCGTGCTGCCGCTGGAGGTGCCCGCCGACACGGAATACGGAGGCATCCGCGCGGAGCTGGAGATCGCCGGCCAACCGATAGGTGCAAACGATCTTTTGATTGGCGCGCATGCCTACGCATTGAGGCTGACGCTCGTGACTGACAACACGAAGGAGTTCAGCCGCATTCGCGGCCTCACAATTGAGAACTGGCTTGACCGGTAGCCGACGCTTTCGGTAGGGATCGTTACGCGGCGGATAGACTCGGGGCGATTCACCACACAGCGTCGGCGTGCGTCGAGATGCGCACGATATTCTCGTCGGCGCTGCGCCGGGAGCGACGTTCGGTGTAAGTCAGACCGGGTGCATACGACAGTTGAGGGGCTAACCCGGGAAGTTTGGACCGGGCGGCGGTTGGTTTTGTGCCGTCGCCTCAGCCCTCAATTTCCGTAGCCGACCCCTATCCTCAGGTTGCAACTATGCGCAGATGGTCATCGCAAGCGAGGCCAGCCCCTTGAGGGGTGCGGTAGGGGCTGGCGAAACCTACGCATAGTTACAGCGTCCTCAGGAATCGAATCAACGCGTCCGGTGCCTGATACCGGCGGATAGCTTAGGTCGGATGCGGCTACGTATTATAGATACGTGCAGTCGCAATGTTGCATGCCCTGGTTACTTGTACCTTGACAATGTCAGGCTCTTTGATCGATGACACTTGTTGCTCACTCGACACCGGGCCCGCTAATGGGTGTCAACGATCTGTGGTCGTCGCTCGAATGTCGAGTTGCGGCCGACGTCTGCCCGAGCCAGTAACGCAAACCGTTTCCGTTATACGGGCGGTCTGAGAAATGTACTGGCCGGTTCCCTTTGAGGTCTGGCCACAGCGTCATCTTGCTATTCACTGGCTGTGAACAGTTCGATCTGGATCGGCGGCGCGGCCACAACCGGCGCATCTGCGAGTTGCAGTGCACTCACCCGTACGCCCAGTAGTCGCAGCTTTCTCGTCAATGGAACGCGCTTCAGACATTCGGTCGCCGCACGGCGGATTGTGATGGCATCCGAAGTGGGATCTGGAATGGTGATATCGCGTGTCACGGTGTCGAAGGAGTCGAAGCGCAGCTTGATGCCAATCGTGCGGCCAACGTAACCCTTGCGCTGCAGATCCTCGGCCACACGGGTACACAGATGAGTAAATGTCTCTGACAACGCTGGCCGGTCGTGACGCGGATGGAGATCGCGTTCAAACGTCGTTTCGCGGCTCATAGATTTCGGTTCGGACGACACGACGACCGGCCGGTCGTCGATGCCTTGGGCAACGTCCATCAGCCAGGCGGCATACCGGAGTCCGAAATGTTCCTGCAGGAATTCCGGTGCGGCCGTCGCGATGTCGCCGACCGTTTCGATGCCAAGTGCGGCGAGTTTTTCGCTGGCCTTTGGGCCGATACCGTTGACCTTGCGCGCTGGCAATGGCCAGATCCGTGACGCAATGTCATGGGGTGTGAGGATCGTCAGTCCGTCGGGTTTGTCCAGCTCCGAGCCGATCTTGGCGAGGAGCTTGTTCGGCGCGATGCAGATGGAACAGGTGAGACCCGTGGCATCACGGACAGCCCGCTTGATGTCGGCGCCGATCATCGCGGGTTCGCCAGGGATGTCGGTCAGGTCGATATAGATTTCATCGATGCCACGGTCCTGGATCTGCGTGGTAAAGGTCGCGACCGCCGCCTTGAACAGGCGTGAGTAATGCCTGTAAGAGTCGAAGTCCGTGGGCAGCAGGATGGCGTCGGGTGCGAGTTGTGCTGCCTTCATCATGCCCATTGCCGAGAAGACGCCGAGTGCGCGCGCCTCGTAGGTCGACGTCGTGACGACACCGCGCCCGGCATAGTCGCGCAACCGTCTGAAGCGGTGCGTGCCGTCCGGCAGCGATTCAGGGACGGCGTTCCTGCCGCCGCCGATCACGACCGGCTGGCCGCGCAGTTCGGGGTAGCGGAGCAGTTCGACGGACGCATAGAAAGCGTCCATGTCGAGATGGGCAATGCGGCGTGGTTGCGTCATGTTTCGAAACGATGTGCGTTATTGCAATGACGGATCATGTGGCACCTGCCTGAACGGCGTCCTTTCCCAGGATCGACATCATGGTCGTTGCGTTGCGTTGCCCTTCATCTTCGAAGCAGTTATTGAAGATGACGTGCGTCGTACCGACGCTCGCGGCGATGCTGCGGATTGAGCCCGCGAGATCAGACAGCTCATCGTCGCCATAGTCGTAATCGAAGCGGGCAGCAGCGGACTCGGCGCCGTTCCAGGTGGCCGCGTTTCTTCCGTGCAGGCGTACCAGAGCAAGGTCAGGATGGGTCGCTTCCCAGACGGTATGTGCCCGGTTTGAGACATCGGCAGGCGCGTCGACGATGACATGCACGAGGCGGGAATGGCGCAGCAATGCAAGCGTCGATGCCAAGTGCCGCTCATCGAGCCACGAACTGCTCCTGAATTCGATAGCAACCGTGTAGCCTTCCATGCGCGAGGCGCACTCCTCTACATGGGCAATACCCTCCGGGTTGCTGGTTAGCCAGTGCGGGAACTGGAAGAGCACGGCGCCGAGTTTTCCGGCCTGCCGGAGCGGTTCGAGCGCTTCGCGGTACAGCTTCCAGATCTCGTCAAGTACACTCGCAGGAACGTCGCGATAGTAAAGATTTTTCCTGCCGGTATCAGGCAACGTCATGGCGATGCTGGCCGGCAGCGTCTCAGGCTTTGTCTGATGGCCGGTGAGCAGGCGGAACGCCTTGACATTGAAAACATAGCCCTCCGGCGTGCGCTCGGCCCAAAGCTGTGAGTTCGACGCGGAGGGCATGCCGTAAAAGCTCGAGTCGACTTCCACCAACGGGAACCGGGAGGCGTAATAGCGCAGTCTCGCTTCTGCGCTGCTACAGCCGCGCGGGTAAAAACGCTTGCAAGCAATGAGCGTTTTATCGGTCCAGCCGGCCGTGCCGCAAAGGATCTTCATCGTCATCTCCGGTGCGGTTGGTCCATGTGTCCTATGCGTGCGCGCGGACGGATTCCAGGCAGGCGCGCCACACGTGGCCGACAACCGGGTCGGCGTAGTTCACCGTCAGCGAGTCGGCAAACAACAGTCGTCCTGGCAGCAATGTGGCGGGCTGGATCTTTCCATCGGCGACAAGTCGCCTTGCGATGTGCTGTGCGCGGTGGACAGCAGCTATGCGGTCTGCCCACACTGATACGCGTCCGCCGTGCGCAAACCAGAGTCTTGCAGATTCAACCAGGTTCGCCGCAGTTAGCCAGCGCCTGTTTATCGCGAACGCGGCAAGCTCATACACCACCAGGTGGCAGAGCAGTGCGGCGGTGTCGGTGTGACTGGGTTGTGTCAGTTTTTGCATGACGTAATCGAAGCAGGTGCGCCAGCTACGCGGGGCGTCGGTACGCCCCCTCGCCGCGAGGCAGGCGTTTCTCGTTCCCTGGCGGCAAACAGCCTGGCTTCACACGAAGCACTCTCCCGTCCGGGCCAATCTTCGGTGGAATCCTGGGAAGTGCGTCGCTGGCTTTCTGCGTCGGCGCTTCGGGCAGCTCAGCAGGTACGGGCGTGACTGCATTCGTTACCGGAGGCGTTTGCACTGCCGCAGGAGCACGTGGGTCCATATGCACCCGGCGGTGAATGTGGTGATGCCGCACGACAGATTTTCGCTGCGCCTCTGGCGGATTCCAGACTTCGACATAGCGCTTGCCGGCGAAGGCGGGCGAGGCTACGCCGCACAGCAGAAGCACGACCAGAAAATGGTTGGGCAATCCCGTCTCCCGTGGTGATATCGCACGTCATTATGCACGCCGGCAGGATGCACCGGTACCGATACAGGAGCCGTCGCAGCCGGGACAGAAATGACGGTCGAACAATGATCTGTCGGCCCTCCAGATGTTGACGGACAGGGGCGCGCGGGTGCCGACGGTTCGACCATTCTCCGACGCGAAAAAGGTCGGCTCGCCGGCCTTGCCTTTGCGGATAGCTTCGTCAATGACCTGATCGCCGAACGCCTCTCGCAGGCTTGCGACGAAACCGGCAATTTCCGGCATCGGATGTGGCCTGCGTACGGGCATGTCCATGTGCGCTCCAACCGAAAATAAGTGCCAGCTTGCCGCAGTGAATCTCCATGTAAGATACTGTACATCCATACAGCTTTTTACGCAAAACGATGCATGCAGCCACCACTCGTCCCGAGGAAATACACCCGTCGCTCTGGCGAGGCGCGCAGCTTGGCCACGCGGGCGGGCGCACGGTGGACACGGGTTACGCAGCGCTGTCGGCCGAACTGCCCGGTGGCGGCTGGCCGGTGGGCGCATTGACCGAGCTGCTGGTCCAGCAGGCAGGGGTGGGTGAGCTGCGCCTGCTCGCGCCTGCTCTTCGTTCATCGGACCGGGGGTCGATGGTTTTGCTGCAGCCTGCCATTACACCGAACGGGCCGGGTCTTGGTCACATCGGACTGCCGATGGACCGCACGATACTGCTCAGGGCGCCGCGGATGGCCGACGCCCTCTGGAGCGCCGAACAGATCCTGCGCACGGGAAGTTGTAGCGCGCTGGTTCTCTGGCAGCAACACCTCCAGGCATCATCGTTGCGTCGCCTTCATCTGGCGGCCCAGACGGCCGAGACGCTGCTGTTTGTCGTTCAGCCACTCACGGCTGCACAGAATTCATCACCCGCTGTCCTGCGGCTTGCGGTACGGCCTGCCAGAGGCGGCATCGAAGTCGAAATCGTCAAGCGACGAGGTCCGTTACGCGCAGAGCCTCTGTCCGTTGTCCTGCAACCCGCCCGGATCCTTCTGAGTCAACATGCGCGTTCTTCTCGCCGTTCATCTGCCCCGCCTGCCGCTCGAAATATTCCGGCCGCGGTGGCTGGTTGAGTCCGCGCACGGCTGCGTCGTGCTGGAGGGCGACAGGGTGGCGCTGCTGGACCGGAAGGCGGGCGCGGCAGGCGTGCGGCCAGGCATGCGACGCGGCGGGGTGCTGACGCTTGTGCCGGACATCGAACTGCACGAGCGCGATATGGCGAAGGAAGATGAGACGTTGCACGAAGTCGCTGTGGCGCTGATGCGGTTCTCTCCCGATGTCGCAGTCGCGGCCGAGGCCACGGTGCTCATGGATATCAGTGCGAGCCTGCGGCTCTTTGGCGGCGTCGCGGTGCTCTGTCGCGAGGTGCGGCGCGTGGTCGACGCGATGGGGGCGGGTGCGCGAATCACTACGGCGCCCACCGGCTCGGGAGCATGGTTGCTTGCGCGTGCCTGTACCCGGCGACTGTTGAAGCTCGCATCGCTCGAACGGAGGTTGTCAGCGTTGCCGTTCGGCACCGTGCCTGAACTGCGCCCGTTTGCGGACTGGTTCGCGGGTATCGGCTGCGTGAGCATTGCCGACGTCCGCCGGCTGCCGCGCGCAGGCCTGCAGCGTCGCTGTGGCGCTGACGTACTGGATTGTCTTGACCGCGCCTTCGGTACGGCGCCGGAACCGTGCGAGTGGCTTGTACTGCCTCCTACGTTCTCCGCGCGGATCGAACTGCCGGACCGGGTTGAGCACGCCGAGGCCGTGGTCTTCAGCGCGCACCGGCTGATCATGCAGTTGTGCGGCTGGCTCGCGGGTCGGCAGCTCGCGGTCACGGCACTGGACGTACGCCTGGAACACGAGCGGGGGCGCTCGGCGATCGCACCGACCATCATCAGCATCGCACTCGCGGAACCGACGTGGCGCGAACAGCATCTTGTCCGCCTGCTCAGGGAGCGTGTGTCCCGAACCGAACTGGCCGCAGCTGTGATTGCCGTCGGCATCGAGGCGATGAAGGTCGACGCGGCGGTGGCTGTTTCTGACCAGCTTTTCACGGAACCGGGGGGCACCGCAGCGGACCACACGCGGCTGGTCGAGCTGCTGGTGGCGCGGCTAGGTGCTGAAAACGTACTGCGTCCGGCGCCCACGGCCGATTACCGGCCTGAAGTTGCGAACCGCTGGGTGCCGCTTGGCGACGCCGTGCGCACCGAGCCATTGCCTTTGCACATGCCGAGGCCGGCGTGGCTACTCGACCAGCCGGTGCAGCTGATGGTCCGCAGGCATCGGCCGTTCTACGGCTCCCCGTTGCGCAAGGTGTCGCCGCCCGAGCGGATCGAGGCGGGCTGGCACGACGGCCGGCTCATCACCCGGGACTACTTCGTTGTTCAGGCGAATGACGGGACGTGCTACTGGGCCTATCAGGAGCGCGTCAGCAGTCGCGACGAGGGCGACGCGAAGTGGTTCCTGCATGGCCTCTTTGGATGATCGGCCATGGACACACCGTTTGCCATGCTGCCGGCGTACGCCGAGCTGTTCTGCTTCTCGAATTTCACGTTTCTGCGTGGGGCATCCCATGCGGAAGAGCTGGCGCAGCGTGCGGCGCAACTGGGTTATGCCGGACTCGCCATTACCGACGAATGTTCTCTTGCGGGAGTCGTCCGGGCGCACGTCGCGGCGAAAGAAGCGAAGCTGCCGCTGGTGGTTGGGTCGTATTTCCGGTTGTCGAACGCGGACGGTTCGCCGGCGTTCGGCCTGATCCTGCTTGCACAGAACCGGGAGGGGTACGGCAACCTGTGCGAGCTGATTACGCTTGCGCGCATGCGTGCGCCCAAGGGGCAGTACCGGCTCACGCCGCAGGACATCTCCCGTCCAGACCGGAGCGTGGCGCACCTGCATGGCATGTCCGATTGCCTCGCCATCCTGGTTCCCGACTATCCGGCCAGTGAGCCGGCGCTCGACGCACAGCTTGCCTGGCTGGATGAGACGTTTCCGGGACGCGGATGGGTCGGCCTGACGCTACACCAGCGCGCCATGGATGATATCCACCGCGGTAGCGTCGAATACGTCGCTGACCAGCATGGTATCCCGGTGGTTGCGACGGGGCAGGTCGTCATGCATGTGAGGTCGCGCAAGCCATTGCAGGACGTCCTCACGGCGATCCGCATTGGCAAGCCAGTGGAACAATGCGGTTACGAGCTCGCCCAGAACGCGGAGCAGCACCTTCGGGCGAGGTTACGGCTCGCGAACCTGTATCCGGGCCATGCACTTGACGAAACGATCTCGGTGCTCTCGCGCTGCCGGTTTTCGCTCGATGAACTGAAATACGAGTACCCCGACGAACTGGTTCCTGCCGGCGTCACGCCAGCCGCGTATCTGCGGCAGGAGACGTACATCGGCGCGCATCGCCGGTTCAGGGCCGGGATCCCGTACGACGTCCAGCAGCAGATTGAACATGAACTCGAGCTGATTGCCGAGCTGAAATACGAGCCGTATTTCCTGACGGTGTACGACCTCGTACGGTTTGCACGCAACGAGCACATCCTGTGTCAGGGGCGCGGGTCCGCCGCGAACTCGGCGGTGTGTTATTGCCTTGGGATTACGGAAGTCGACCCTGCGCGCAGCAACATGCCGTTTGAGCGCTTCATCTCCAAGGAACGGGGTGAGCCGCCCGATATCGACGTCGACTTCGAGCATCAGCGGCGCGAAGAAGTGATCCAGTACATCTACCGCAAGTATGGGCGGGACCGCGCGGCGATTGCGGCGGCCGTCTCGACATACCGGCCACGGGGCGCACTGCGCGAAACCGGCAAGGCACTGGGCGTTGATCCGCAGATCGTGGATCGTGTGGCGAAGACCCATCACTGGTTCGACAGCAGCGCGGATCTGCTCAGGCGCTTCGAGGAAGCCGGGCTCGATCCTGGGGCGCCTCTCATCCAGTTGTGGGCGACGCTGGCGATGCAGTTACTCGGATTCCCGCGCCATCTGTCGCAGCATTCCGGTGGGTTCGTGATCAGCCGCGGAAAACTGACGCGCCTTGTGCCGGTCGAGAACGCGGCGATGGCCGAGCGCAGTGTGATCGAATGGGACAAGGATGACCTCGAATCACTGGGTCTGCTCAAGATCGATGTGCTGGCGCTCGGCATGCTGTCCGCAATCCGTCGCGCACTCGATATCGTCTCGGAGCAGCGCGGTGAGCGCTTCGAGATGCAGGACATTCCGGCCGAAGATGAGGCGACGTACGCGATGATCTCGAACGCTGACACCGTGGGCGTGTTCCAGATCGAGTCGCGCGCACAGATGTCGATGCTACCCCGGCTGAAGCCGAAGGAATTCTACGATCTCGTCATCGAGGTGGCGATCGTGCGGCCGGGCCCGATCCAGGGTGGTGCAGTTCATCCCTATCTGAAGAGAAGGCAGGGTTTCGAGCCGGTGAGCTATCCGAGCAAGGACCTGGAGAGGGCACTCTCCCGAACGCTCGGGATACCGATCTTTCAGGAACAGGTCATGCAGGTTGCGATGCTCGCCGCAGGTTTTACGGCAGGAGAGGCCGACCAGCTAAGACGCGCAATGGCATCGTGGAAAAAGAAGGGCGGTCTCGAGCACTACTACGACAGGATCGTGAACGGGATGGCCGAACGCGGCTATGAGAAGGCGTTTGCAGAAGGCATTTTTGAGCAGATCAAGGGTTTTGGGGAGTACGGTTTTCCCGAGAGTCATGCGGCGAGTTTTGCCTTGCTCGTCTATGCGAGCAGTTGGCTCAAGTGCCACGAACCCGAAGCATTTCTCGCGGCGATGCTGAACAGCCAGCCGATGGGATTCTATTCACCCTCGCAACTCGTGCAGGACGCGAAACGTCACGGCGTTGCCGTGCTGCCGGTGGATGTGACGGTGAGCGGCTGGGACTCGTCGCTGGAGCGGTTTGATAGCACGCGGCGACCCGCGGTGAGGCTCGGCCTGTCACTGCTGCGGGGTATGCGTGATGGTGCCGCGCAGCGAATCGAGGTTGCGCGCGCGGTCAGGCCGTTCCGGTCAACGGATGATCTCGCGCGCCGCGCGCAGTTGGACCGGCATGACCTGCAGGTGCTCGCCGGGGCGAACGCCCTGGCCTCGCTTGCCGGCAACCGGCGCGAAGCACTCTGGCAATCGGTGGTGGCCGTGCCGGACCGGGATCTGCTCGCCGCGGCAAAGCCCGATGAGGTAACGCCTGCCCTGGGCGCACCATCTGAAGCGGAGGATATCGTAGGCGACTATCGCTCGACGGGCCTGACGCTCGGGCGTCATCCGCTGGAACTGCTGCGCGCCCGGCTGCTGAAACAGCGGCTGATGTCAGCGGAGGTATTGCACACGTACAGGAACGGACAGCTGGCACGTGGATGCGGCATTGTCACGGTGCGGCAACAGCCGGGGACGGCCAAAGGCGTGATCTTCATCACGATAGAGGACGAGACCGGCAACGTGAACGTGATCATCCGGCCAGAAGTGCTCCAGAGGCAGCGTGCGGAAGTGCTCGGTGCCTCGCTGCTCGGCGTCTATGGCGTTTGGCAGCGCGAAGGGGAGGTTCGTCATCTGGTCGCGCAACACCTTGTGGACCTCTCTCACCTTTTGGGGGAGCTTGCGACGCAGAGCCGGGACTTCTGCTGAGCGATGACGGATCGGTCCGTCCCACAGGGCAATTGCGTTGAGCGGGGGGCGATCCTCGCGCGATTACAGTGACTCGTAGCGCTGGCCCGCGCGAACGGGAACCGGCTGCAAGATCATGACTGAAGGCGCTTTGCGCAAGGATCGGCATGCCGGTGAGCAGATATGGCGCGAGCAGCTTCAGAGCCGGCCGATCGAGAATGAACGCGGCGTCAGGCAGGACAAGATCAACCGGGCCGCCGACATCGACAAGCGTGTCCCGCGCGTCACGCACCCGGATGTTGATCAGACCGTCAAGTCTGATTACTTCAAGGTTGACGCGCGCGTGCTTCGATATCGCCGCGCTCGCCGCCGCTCATCATTTTAGTTTCTGCTCGTGAGCGTGAGCTGGCCGAAGTTCTTTATCCGAAGTTCCTTATTGTGGATTGATCTCGATAGCAATCTTGCCAAAGTGCGTCGCGCCGTCGAGGAGGCGATAGGCGCCGCGGGCATCATTGAAACTGAAAACCTGATCGATCACAGGTTTGATGCCGCTCTCCGTGATCGCGCGAACAGCATCGGCCAGGTTTGCCGTCGAGCCCGTGTTGTTGCCGATGATGCGCAACGTCTTGAGATTGATCGGCAACACGGGAATTGTGAGATCCATTCCGCTCACAAAGCCCACTACGAAGATCGTTCCCGCGATGGCCGCCGCTTTGAGCGAGCGGGGAAACGTCGCCGCACCGACGGTTTCGACGATCAAGTCCGCACCTGCACCAGCCGTCTCTGCGAGGACGACGTCGTCCCATTCCGGTGTTGAGAGGTAATTGATGGTCACGTCTGCGCCGAGCTTGCGAGCGCGATCAAGTTTCTCGTCCGACGAGGACGTAATGATGACTCGTGCGCCAGCCGCTTTCGCGAACTGCAACGCGAACACGCTGACACCGCCGGTGCCCAGGAGCACCACGATCGACCCCGGCCGGACATTACCCGTGACAATGGCGTTCCAGGCAGTCGTGGCTGCGACAGGCAGGCTGGCGGCCTCTACAAACTGCAACTGATCAGGTATGCGAACCAGTGCGGTCGCCGGAACCACAGCATAGTCCGCGAGCGAGCCCGGCATGGTTACGCCTCGCAAACGCTCGGACGCAGCGCGAGTGATGGGACCGGAAGCCCAGTCCACCATCAGACCTGGGACAACCCGGTCGCCGGTCGACCATCCTTTGACCGCGCCGCCGAGTTCGATGATTTCGCCTGCGCCGTCGGTGCCGGGAATGAACGACGGAGCGTCAGCACGGCCCAACCGGCCCGACGCCACCATGAGATCAAGATAATTCAGGCTCGCGGCCCGCAGGCGGATCAGTACTTCATCGGCCGCGGGTCTGGGCGTCGGCACGTCGGTACGGTGAAGCGAGTCGATCGATAAAGACGGCAGCTGAAATGCCCGCATGGAAAGCCTCCGGAAGGTGCACCCGCGACGAGGCAATCCTAACAGGGCATGAACGCTATAATTCGTCGAAGAAACATAACATTGCTGCGTGCGGTGCATGAATGGGAAGTATTGAAGCAGACCAGAATGAGGCTCTCCTCGCGGTGCTTGAAACCGGCAGTTTCTCTGCGGCGGGTCGTCGTCTCGGTAGGGATGGTTCGGTTGTATCGAGACGCGTCGCGGCGTTGGAGGCGCGCCTCGGCATTCGCCTGCTCGAGCGCTCGACGCGTCGGGTCGCGGCGACCGAAGCGGGTGCCCGCTTTCGGGACCGGATCCGTGAGGCAATGGACATGGTGCGTCGCGCCGAAGACGAGGTCCGCGCCATGTCGTCTTCACCCACAGGGCTGTTACGGCTGAGCCTGCCCGTCGAGTTCGGGCGACTATGGATAGCGCCGCGACTCCCGGAGTTTTTGGCCCGGCATCCGGGAGTTCGCATTGACGCCAGCTACTCCGACCGATACGTGGACCTCATTGCGGAGGAGTTCGATGTCGGCGTGCGGATTGGCGAATTGAAGGATAGTCGTCTGGTGGCGCGCCGCCTCGCGATAACCCGACGGTTGATCTGTGCCGCGCCTGCCTATCTCGATGCACGGCCTTCGCTGAATGAAGCTGATGATCTGTCACAACATGAGTGCATAAGCTTCACCCGGCTGGCGACCCATCCGGTCTGGCATTTACATCGGGACGGCAAGAACCGTGCGATCAGCGTAGGCGGGCGACTTCAGATGGACGATGCGCGGGCGGTCGTGCAGGCGGCGCTCGCTGGCATGGGAGTGATCATGGCGACGGACTGGCTGGTCGGACGAGAACTCGCGGAAGGCCGGCTCGTGCAGGTTCTGACGGACTGGGAGGTGAGGGGCGAGACCGGGGTGAGCGTGATTCGTGCGTCCGTGAAACATGAGCCCGCAAAGACCCGCGCTTTTGTGGAGTGGGTTGCGGAGCTATTCGCCGTCCCTCCGTGGTGGTTGGCGCACGACGGAGAGGATGCGTTCAACTGAGGTGGTCAAGGATCAGCGAGTGCTTTCTGGCCGGCAGCGTGTCGGGGGCTGCGGGGACAAGTCCGACCTCCTCGCCCGAACACCATCTCAGGTGTGCGCGTTCACGATCCAGCGAGAGGCTCGCTTCTTCGAAACACTGGTGTTGCTTTGAATGCGACGTTATCGCGTCGACGGATTGCAGCGTGGTGACCGAGTGTTGAGCGATCCATAGCCAGTGGTGGACGCGATACCGGGGGGCGTTGCTGGGCAGATCTAGCCGTCTGATTTCGGCGAGATGACCTTCGGGAGAATGGAACAGGGAGAGGATCTCGTACACGGGCAGCATGGTTGGGTCGTGTCTGGTCACGCAAGTTCGCCAGAGCGCGGGTCCGCAGGGCGTATCGCATAGAATCTGGTATCGACCGCCATCAGCGGAAATGTGTCGGGGAGTGCGTCTTTCGCAATTTCAATGAATCCATTCTTTTCATAGAAGCGATGTGCGGCGAGGAAACTGGCCGTCGTGCCAAGGAATACGTCAGTGATTGCGCGGCGTGCGGCCTCTTTCAACAGGCGGTCGAGCAGATGCGCCGAGACGCGAAATTCCCGCCCCCTGAAAGGTGCCGACACAAACATCTTTCGCAACGCCCCCTGCGAGGAACCGATGTCCTTCAGACCGATGGTACCGACTACGGTGCCGTGTCGCCGGGCCACCCAGAAATCACCCTTACCGGTCTGGTAGAACTCCGGTATCGCGAGCAGGTCCGGCTGATTATCGAGCGTGACAGCAACGCCAAACTCGTCCTGCTGAATAGGCAATATCACATCAAGGACGCCTCGCAGGTCTGCCTGCTCAAAGCGATCAATCGTGATTCCACTGTCTGGTGGTACTTGCATGCGGGCGCTCTCCCTCTGGGTTCCATATGCGGCGACAGTCGGCGGTATTGTGACGTAAACTTTGCGCGGCCGTTCCGCAGGCACCTTCCACGCTTGTCGCTCGAAATATTCCGGCCGCAGTGGCTGGGTGAGTCCGCGCACGGCTGCGTCGTGCTGGAGGGCGACAGGGTGGCGCTGCTGGACCGGAAGGCGGGCGCGGCAGGCGTGCGGCCAGGCATGCGACGCGGCGGGGTGCTGACGCTTGTGCTGGACATCGAACTGCACGAGCGCGACATGGCGAAGGAAGACGAAACGTTGCAGGAAGTCGCCGTGGCGCTGACGCGGTTCTCTCCCGATGTCGCAGTCGCGGCCGAGGCCACGGTGCTCATGGATATCAGTGCGAGCCTGCGGCTCTTTGGCGGCGTCGCGGTGCTCTGTCGCGAGGTGCGGCGTGTGGTCGACACGATGGGGGTGGGTGCGCGAATCACTGCGGCGCCCACCGGCTCGGGAGCATGGCTGCTTGCGCGTGCCTGTACCGGGCGCCTGTTAAAGCTCGCATCGCTCGAACGGAGGTTGTCAGCGTTGTGGTTCGGCGGTTGCATCGACTGTCGTCAACATCGCGCTCGGACCAGCTTTTCACGGAGCCAGGGGGCACCGCCGAGGAATACACGCGGCCGGCCGAATTGCTGGTGGCGCGGCTCGGCGTGGAAAGTGTGTTGCGCCCGGCAGCCGGCGCCCACGGCAGATTACCGGCCCGAGACGGCAAACCGATGGGTGCCGCTCGGCGACGCCGTGAGGACAGAGCCTAAGTCTTTGCACATGCCGAGGCCGGCGTGGTTGCTCGACAAGCCGGTGCAACTGATGATCCGCAGGCACCGGCCGTTCTACGGCTCCCCATTGCGCAAGGTGTCGCCGCCTGAGCGGGTCGAGGCGGGCTGGCACGATGGCCGGCTCATCACCCCCGGGACTACTTCGTTGTTCAGGCGCATGACGGGACGCGGTACTGGGCTGCCAGGAAGGCGTCAGCAGCCGTGACGAGGGCGAGGCGGCAGCGATGAGGGCGCATGTGAGGCAGCAGATCGTCGACTTCGACGCCATGCAAACCATCTTCGCGCGCGCGATTGATCGTGGGGAGATCGCCGCTGCCCGCGGTGCCCATCCCTCGATTTCGCCGCGCGAAGGCGCGATGTCCCGGCCAGAGAGCACAGGCGGCGCAGGCTGGCGTAACGAGCCGATTGCCGCGATCGCGAAAGCCGGTCGCTCCAAATGAAAGAAGTGCTGCGGTTACCGCCAGCCCTCGCTTGTCGCGAACCTGATGTACCGAATCAAGACGCTCATGGGTAATCGCGCTTTGGGCGCGACGTACCGGTTCGCAGGCGACCGAAGTTACGATCCGCGGGGGCGCGCTCAGCCGCATGACGTTCGTCGCTCACCCGCAGTCCGTTCGTATTTCCTGAATTCATCACCACTGCAGCCCCTTTTGCTTTCAATTCGATTTGCGCAACGACGTCACATGTACGCGTAAAATTCCATTCGCATAATTGCGCGGACAATTTCGCTGTTTTAGCAGAAAATATGGAAAATCGTACATTTTAACCATCGTGTTTGTATGAGACTCATGCACCGATCGGCGCAGTGATTTGTAATGCATCGATCGCCATTTATGATGAACTGTCACAAGTCTAGTTCCACCAAAGATGGCAATAAATTTCTCTGCATTTGCTACCATAAGCTTGTGCATCGCAGCAAACGAGATGCCCAACAAGAACAAATTCGATCTGCAAGAAACGTATACGCTGTCGCATCGGCAAATGGAGTGCATCTCTCATTCCATTTGGAAGTTTATTTGAGGCTTCATTCCGAAGAAGTCGTGTGCGGAAAGCATTTTTCATAGTGCTGGAGTGTCGAGCCTAGATCTACTCGGGCGATTAATCGATCGGTTTGTCATTGTGAAAAGGCCGATATCTGCATCGAGGTTTAGGTTGTCAGAAGTCCTCGCGATGGACGCTGGCGATAAAGAACTAGCGCAAAGGGCGTCTGCCAACTGCAATCGCCTTGGCAATCCCTGCGAACTCGATGATGACGGGCAGTGCAGGGGCCGGTGTTGCGAGTGAGCGCTTTCCCGCGCGATGCCACGGATGAACAAGCGTCATTACGTTATGTGAATCACCTGCTCCGTATCTGCGTGCTGGCGACGGATACGGTGTCTCACCGAGTTGCAGAAATATCCCGCGAGACGAACGAGCGATAAGCTAAGGCCAACGGCACATACGTATGGGTTGATAAGACTTAAAGATCTGGTTTGTATGTCAGCTTTCGTGTTTTTGTCTTAATGCATTCCGTGCCCGGTTTGCATTGTCGGTTTGCCATTCGCAGAAGGTTTGGCCGATAATTTTTTGCTGGACAGATGAGTATGATTCGATATTTGTAGGTGGTCATCGAATAACAATGTGTTGATTTGCACTGAATCCTGACCCAATAAACAATGGGCTGATTTTTTATCTAATATTGAAGATCATATAGAGAATTAATTGGTGACCAAAATGTCAATCGAGGCACTTCATGAATCTCGTGCGAAAGCGGACACTGTGGTAACTCGTGTTCTTCGGAGGGGCGATTTAACGTCTTTTTACTGATTGGATGAATTTTTAGGCATTTCGATAACCAAGGGGTTAAGTCATGTTGAAAATTGGATATGTCATCGGTACACGGCCTGAAGCCGTAAAATGCGCGCCTCCGATATTGGCGATGGCTCAGGACGTGCGATTCGACCCAGTCCTGATATCGACCGGCCAGCATGCGGAAATGCTTTACTCGGCTCTCGATGTCTTCGGTATCGTGCCAGCCGCAGATCTCAAGGTGATGCGCCCAGAACAAACGCTTTCTGGAGTGACCGAGCGCATTCTGTCGGGTCTTTCGCAACTCCCATTGATGCGTGAGCTTGACGCGATCGTCGTGCATGGCGATACCGCGAGCACAGTCGCCGGCGCGATATACGGGTTTCAGAACAAGATCCCTGTCATCCATCTGGAGGCGGGGCTGCGTAGCACCCGCATCGACTCTCCGTTCCCGGAAGAAGGGAATCGACGCCTGGTCGCCCAGATCAGTTCGTATCACCTTGCCCCAACCACGGGAAATTACCTGAATCTGCTCCGTGAGGGTATTGCACACGATCGCATCGCCATAACCGGAAATACTGTTGTCGACGCGTTGCATTGGAGCGTGCCGAAGGCCCGCAGCTATCACGACCCGATCCTCGACGAAATAGACAGCGATTCACGCCGGATCGTATTGGCATCGGCTCACAGGCGCGAATCATGGCCCAAACTACCTGTACTTGCCGAAGCACTGGCAGAAGTTGCACGCCTGCCGGCTGTGCGTCTGGTTATCCCGCTTCATAAGAATCCTGTTGTGCGCTCGGCGCTTCTGCCTCAGCTTGAGGGCCATCCAAACATCACATTGCTCGAGCCTCTGCCTTACCTTGGCTTCGTGCGTCTCATGCTACGCGCCGATCTCATTTTGTCGGATAGCAGTGGCGCTGAAGAAGAAGGACCGGCGATGGGCAAGCCGACGTTGATTCTCCGCGACATCAGCGAACGCCGCGAGGCGATCGATGTAGGCTCGGCGAAACTGGTCGGCCGGACCAAAGAGGAGATCGTCCACGAAGTTAGCGCAGTTCTGTCCGACGAGGCGGTCTACAAACGCTTCGTGTCTGGAGGCTGCCCCTACGGAGACGGATCTGCTTCACCTCGTGTGCTCAACGCCATCGCACACTTCCTTGGCGACAAATGCAATATCGACGCCGACACGAGCAAGGGCCTAAGGGGTTCTTCGGTACCAGCCTTCGCTCACAATCTGGCCGCTGCCGTCGAAAACAAGGATTTCGTGGGAGCGGCGCTGTGATTCTCGACGGTCCGTGCGAATGGCGGCCGCTCGCTTTTTCTAGCGATCTTCTAAGGGCCTCCGTAACTCTCGGGAGCGGCCAGATTTCCCTCGAGGGACGTGCCATCGTCGTCAATGCGGGAGGCAAGGCAGCGGGTGTCTTCGGCTGGCGACCAGAGCGAGTTGCGCCGATGTCGTCCACCCAGCTTCGCGACGTGAGGATAGACGCGCCTCCCAATCTTCTGCTGCTCGCACCGTCGACCGGCATGCGCGCAACCGATATTTCCGGCGCCCCCAATTGGACGCAGTTTCGGAGCGGCGGTCACCCAGTCAATCTCTGGTCCTCGTCACGAGACACGATTGGCGACGTATTACTCGACGTCGGCCCGCTCTGCGAGGCGGGGAATGGCAATGCAGGCGCAAAGCCCTGGTGGAAACGGTTCAGGGTCACCGTCAACCTCTGGTTTGCGCCGGCCGGAACGAATTGCCTGATTCACCGGGACCATTCGTTTATCGAAATTCATTCGCAGATCGTCGGCATGGGCCATATGCAGAAGTTCCGCTGGCAGTCTGACACGAGCCTATACGAGGATATCGCTCTTGCACCCGGCGCGACGACGGAGTTGCCGTTTTGCGTCCTGAATGACGAGGGCATACCGGCTTATCCATGGCATCAATATTTCGCAGAGTCGGACTGCATCTGGCTCGCGATTGAATACCACCCCCTCACGGAGAAAAACGAAAATGCAAGATAATCAGCCCACGCTGCCGGTCCCTGTTTTCGATAAAGTGATCGTCGCAGATCAGCTTCGCGATGGATACTGGCTCGAGGCTCCCGACATCAATCAGGATGGCAAGCCGGATCTGTTCGGGTATGGACTTTCGCTGGGAGAAATCTATTGGTATGAGAACGACAACTGGACACGGCATCTGGTTGTCGATGGCATTCACATGCCAGTCGGTGGCGACTATGCAGATGTGAGCGGGAACGGATATCCCGACGCCATTGTCTGCTATGACCTTTATGGTCCCGGAGGGACGCTTTACGACGCCAATCCCACCGGCGGCAAGATCGACTGGATAGAAAACCCGGGCCGTAACCTGACTTCGGGTGTGCGATGGAACCGGCATTATGTGGGGAAGACCACCGGCATGCACCGCCTTCGTGCCGGTCACTTCACGCAGGAGGAACGTCTGGAGATAGCCGGCGTGCCAATCGTCCCGCATGGCAACATTCACTCGCTCTTGCCGATTGTCCTGTTCTCCGCGCCCGAGGACGTTTCGACCGCAACCGAATGGCCAATATCGACGATTGACAACAGTAATTTTCGTCTCGTCCATGGTGCGGAGAAGAAGCGTGGCCTTATTCCAGGCTCCAACCGTGACTCGCTTCTGCTGGCATCCGACGAGGGCGTGACCTGGCTCTACTATGACGAGTGCGCACAGCGGTGGCAGAGGGTCCTGATCGGCGAAGGCGAGCGCACACAGTTTCAGACGACAGGCTTTCGTGGTAGCGGCGATCTCGACGTCGGCCGGATTGGCGCCGACTCCTTCGCGTATGTCGCGGCAGTAGAACCGTTCCACGGCAACACAGTTGCTGTATATGTGAAGGAAACGCTGGGACAGCGTCCCGCCGAAGCAAAATGGAAGCGTTTCATTCTCGATGTATTTGGCGATCCTAATGAAAAAGGAGAGGGCCCGGGTCACCAGATCGTGTGTGCGGATTTCGACGGAGATGGCGAGGACGAGTTTCTCGTTGCGCTGCGTGGGCCATGGCCGTGGCAGGGCGTTTTCTACTATAAGGCGATCGACGTCACCAAAGGGATATTCACTCGCTGGCGCGTCTCGGACGAATCAGTGGCCCGTATTGCCGTCGCCGATTTCAATGGCGACGGGCGGCTCGACTTCGCAACGATAGCCTATTCGGTTCCAAAGTATTTCGTCGCGAAAGAAGCGCGTATTGCCGTCCACCGAAACGTGTTCGCTCCTTCCGGAGTGCACGACCGCGGTAAATAAGTCCCTTGCTGTCAGATCGGGGTCGTGACAACCCGGGGCAGAGAAATGCGTTTCTCACGGTTCCGACGTCCCCGGTGTCCATGTTGCCGATGCCGCCGGAATGAACGTCCTTCGATTCTCGCGGGTGGGGGCTCTTCACCTTCCGCGAGGCATGCTATCCGACTGTCTGCGAATGGTGTCCACAGTAACGCAACTTCGAGTACGCCGGAATTGATAATCTGTTTTCAGATAGAGGAAGGTAACGGAGATGAACAGGCAATCGGAGATATCTGGATTAACTCTTAAGGGCGACAGGTTACCGCCCTTGCCCTCTCTCACTGGGCTGCGATTTATTGTTTCGTTGATAGTGTTTCTCTTCCATGTATCGGTAGTCAATTCGCCAATACCGCCGTATCGGGTCGTCAACCCATTCAGTAACGGGGTGATTGCTCAATGGTTTTCGTTCGTTTTCGCACAACTTGGTTATATGGGTGTTTCATTTTTTTTCGTTTTGACCGGCTTCATCATCGCCTGGTCGGCATTTCCGTTTAAAGAATCGAAATTATCTTTCTGGCGGCGACGGGCCGCAAAGATATATCCGAACCATATAGTTGTATCGTTGATTGCGTTGGGACTCTTTTCGTGGAGTTACACTTCGATATCGACGATGACGGCAAACTTGCTTCTCATTCACGCTTTTTTCCCGGCGCCCGATACATATGTCAGCGTGAATCCACCGGCCTGGTCCCTGTGCGTCGACATAGCGTTTTATCTGATCTTTCCATTTCTTATAACGAGAGTGCTGCCTTTGCGCAGGCGCGGGCTCTGGATTTTTTCGGCCTTTGTGGTGCTTGTCATTGTCGCCATTCCGTTTGTTAACGATCACTATATAAGCAGTTATCCAAAGTCGCCGATCACACCGATATCTGCCCATCAGTTCTGGTTCGGATACATATTCCCGCCGACAAGAATTTTCGACTTCATATTAGGGGCTCTGCTGGCGCGCATTGTCATGCTGGGAGCATGGCCTCGATTCAGAATTCTTGATTCGCTGGGACTGGTCGTGGCCGGCGCTATCGTTGCGAAATTCGTACCGTTCATTTATAGCCTCGACGCGGTCACGATCGTTCCGGTCGCGGCATTGATCTGCTCGATAGCCTCAGCGGATTTAAACAAGAGAAATTTTTCCTGGCTGGCGACAGGAACCATGCAAAAACTTGGCGAGGTGTCTTTCGGGTTCTATATATGCCAGGGAATCACGATATTTTATTTGAGGACATTGATCCGCGGCAGCTTTGGAATATCCGGGGCCATTGCATTGATAGCTGCTGGTTTCTGCTTGAGTTTACTGGCCGGTTGGGCTCTGTACGTTGGCGTCGAACGTCCCGCTTTGCGACGTTGGGGACGCAGCCGACGCACACACGAGTCAGACCTGCAGCAAAAGGTTGTTCTTTAAGGTTGAACGTATCCTCGGAACGAAATCGCCATAGCAAGACGGGGTGCAAGTTCAACCTGCGCATTACTGGATTGGGTAGATCTATTTTAAAAGGAATAAATCATGTCACTCAACAGGCGGAAATTTATCGGTACTGGTCTCGCTACCGTGGGCTCGAGCGTGCTCCTTTCCAGAAAGGCCCCAGCGGCGGATGCGGCGCAGCCCGCTTTTAAAAAAGGCGAAGAAATCGCGCCGGGCGATTTGCGCTACCCGGATCTGACCAGCGGGAATAACCAGAGATTTGTTGCAAAACCAGATTATGTTCGCATGATCCGTTCCCCTGAGGATGCGCGAGTGGCGGTGCAAGATGCCGTTACCGCTGGAAAGCGGGTGTCTATTCGAAGCGGAGGGCATTGTTTCGCGGATTTCGTGTGCAATCCGTCTGTTCAGGTCATCCTGGACATGTCTGAGATGAACGATGTTTATTTCGATGAAGCGGAAAAGGCCTTTGTGATCGAACCCGGCGCGCGTTTGCTGAATGTTTATGAACAGCTCTACAAAGGGTGGGGAGTGAGCCTGCCGGGCGGCATATGCTACAGCGTCGGTGTCGGCGGACACGTCGCTGGCGGCGGATACGGCCTTCTTTCCAGATCTCACGGTCTGGTGGTCGATCATCTCTGGATGGTCGAACTGGTGGTGGTCGATCACTCGGGCAAGGCTCGCCTCGTGCGTGCATCAAGAGACAGGAACGATCCGAACCACGACCTCTGGTGGGGCCATACCGGCGGTGGAGGCGGCAATTTTGGCGTCGTGACCAGGTACTGGTTTCGCTCCCCAGAAGTGCAAGGGGGCCCGTCTTCAAAGCTGCTAATGTCACCGCCTTCGACTGTGCTGGTCAGCGCGGTGTCGTTCGACTGGAGTGAACTGGACGAGGCGGTCTTTTCCAGAATCCTGCTGAACTTCGGGGCCTGGCATGAAAAAAATAGCGCACCGGATTCCCCATTTACCCGTCTTTCCAGCTTGTTCAACGTCAGCCCGAAGGCCACCGGGTCGATGGGAATGTTTACCCAGGTCGACGCGACGACCGGCGACGCCGAAAAACTGCTGAATGATTATATGACCGCCATTCTGGAAGGGACCCATGTCACGCCCAGACCCGCGACAAAGCCCCTTGGCGAGATTCGTGCCCTGCCGGACCATTTTTACCCGACCAGAATGCCGTGGCTACAGGCTGCTCGCCTCGTCGGCACCAACAACCCGACGATCACTAATCCTGCCATGCGTGGTGGGCACAAGTCCGCCTATATGAAGCAAAATTTCACGCAGCATCAGATCGACTCACTTTACAAAGCCATGACCCGAGAGGATTTTTCCAATCCTAATACGATGCTCGTGCTCTTCTCTTTCGGTGGACAGGTTAACGCCAGACAGTCTGGAGACACGGCTAATGTCCAGCGTTCTTCGGTGTTCAAGATGTGCTTCCAGACCTTCTGGCAGTCGGAGAGCGAGGATGCTTATTATCTCGGTTGGCTGCGCGGACTTTATTCGGATTTCTTCTCTGCGACCGGCGGCGTGCCGGTTCCGAATGCGCAGGCCGAGGGCTGTTATATCAATTACCCGGATCGGGATCTCCGCGATCCGAAGTTCAATACATCCGGGGTTGCTTGGTCGGAACTCTATTTCCAGGGAAATTATCCTCGCCTCCAGGCAATAAAAGCCAAATGGGATCCGAAAAATTTCTTCCACCACTCGCTTTCCATTGAGCCGAGCGCCGGATAGCCGGGATGTCCTTCGGCGCGTCGACGGCTCGATTCGTCGCGCGCGTCGAAGGATTTCTGCTCTGCGGGTGGGGATCGCACGGCGCAGGTAGGTGCCGCGCCGCGTCCTGCGTGCAGGCGCGTGTCGACGGGTCCTCTCAACCGAAACCGCCCGGTTCTCTTTCCTTGCGTGAATGCACTGCTCGTCACCTGTCGACGACTAACCGACGCGATCAACCCATATTTTAGTGAGCGAAGTTATGAAGAAGCGACTGATTCTTATCCTCGCCTCTCTCTTGATAACCGGTGGCGGGTGGGGCCTGTTACATGCCCGTAGCGCCCCGGCTGAATCCTCCGGCAGGACCGATGCCCTGCCGGTGGTCAGCGTGGCTCCGGTGCTGGTTCGTATGGTGACCGATACGAATCATTTCACGGGCTATTTACAGGCGGTGGACACCGTGCAGTTGCGCCCGCGCGTGAGCGGCTATGTCGAGTCGGTGAATTTTCGCGAAGGGGCGATGGTGAAAAGGAACCAGCTTTTGTTCCAGATCGATCCACGCCCTTACCAGGCCGAAGTGGCACGCCTCGCGGCGAAGCTTGTTCAGATGCGCGCTGAGTTGGTGTTGGCGCGGACCAACGCGTCTCGCGCGGGCCGCTTGCTCGAACAGCATGCGCTTTCGCAAGAGGAAGCCGACCGCCAGGCCACGGCCGCGCAAAGTGCCGCCGCCCAGGTGGCTGCCGCAGCGGCGGAGTTGGATGCCGCTCAACTCAACCTGGGCTATACCCAGGTGCGGTCGCCGATCGACGGGAGGGTGAGCAATGCGCTGATCACCCAGGGCAACCTGGTCACCAGCAGCGACATTCTGACGAGCGTGGTCAGCGTCAGTCCGGTTTACGCCTATTTCGACGTGGACGAACAGTCCTACCTGCGTTTGCTGCATACCCGGGACCCGGTGACGGGCAAACCCGCCGGTGTCCGGGTGGCAATGGCGCTTGCCGACGAGGATGGCTACCCGCATCCTGGCCAGATCGATTTCGTCGACAACCGGTTACAGGCGAATTCCGGCACGATTCATTTACGCGCGGTGTTCGACAATCGAGACGGCGCCTACACGCCCGGCCTGTACGTACGCATGCAGGTTGAAGGCGGCAAGGCGGAATTTCGTGTGCTGATCGACGATCGCGCGGTGGGAACGGATCTTGGCAACAAGTACGTATTCGTGGTCGGACCGGACCATAAAGTGAGCTATCGCAGAGTCGATATCGGCACGCTCTTCGATGGGTTGCGGGTGATTAAAGACGGGCTCAAGCCCGACGATCAGGTTGTAGTCAATGGCATGCAGCACATTTTCCCCGGCATCGAGGTGAAGCCGGTACCGGCGACGATGACGGCCAGTCTCACCGATCTCGAGCGTGCGCAGATAGACGCCACTGCATCTCCAGCCGGTGCGGTTGCCACCCTCGTCGATGCAGGGGAGTCGAGGGAGACGCGCAAGCCATGAAAAACTTCGCCCGATTTTTCATCGACCGGCCGGTCTTCGCGGGGATTCTTTCGGTTTTGCTTGTGATCGCGGGCGCTATAGCAGCATTCAAGTTACCGGTCAGCGAATATCCGGACATCGTGCCGCCCACGGTGATCGTGACGGCCCATTATCCCGGCGCCAATCCGGAGACCATCGCCCAGATCGTGGCCACGCCTATCGAAGAGCAGATCAACGGCGTGGAGGGAATGCTCTATACGTCGTCGCAGTCGACCAGCGATGGCCAGATGACGCTGATCGTGACCTTTGCCCTGGGCACCAATCTGGATACCGCGCAGGTGCAGGTGCAGAATCGCGTTGCCCAGGCATTGCCGAAGTTGCCAGAAGAGGTGCAGCGACTTGGCGTCACGACAGAGAAAAGCTCGCCGGATCTAACACTGGTCGTCCATCTGATTTCGCCGGACGGACGCTACAACCAACTCTATCTCGCCAACTACGCACGAGTACATGTAAGGGACGAGTTGGCGCGGCTTGACGGCGTGGGACAGGTGATATTTTTCGGCGCGGGCGAGTACTCGATGCGGATATGGCTCAACCCTGAACGCATGGCGTCTTTACGGCTGACCACGGGGGACGTGGCCCGCGCAATCCGCGAGCAGAACGTGGAAGTCGCTGCCGGGTCGCTCAACATGCCACCCAATCCCGACAATTCGGCTTTCCAGCTCAGTGTGAATACCCAAGGCCGGCTGGTCGACGAGGAGCAATTCCGCAACATCATATTGCGCCATGATCCCGATGGAGGGGTGGTCCATTTACGGGATGTCGCGCGAGTGGAACTCGGCGCGGATACCTACGCTCTACGTGCAACGCTCAACGGATTACCGGCCATCGCCATGCCGGTTAATCAGCGCCCAGGCTCCAACGCAATCCGGGTCGCCGACGAGGTACGCGCCACCATGGAGCGACTAAAAAAAGACTTTCCCGAAGGTCTCGAATATCGCATGGACTACGACACCACGCTCTTCGAGCGAGCCTCGATTGCGGCGGTGGTGCATACCCTGTTCGAAGCAATTTTGCTGGTGGTGCTGGTGGTGATCCTGTTCCTGCAAACCTGGCGTGCCTCGATCATTCCACTAATCGCCGTGCCAGTGTCGCTGATCGGCACGCTATCAGTAATGTATCTGGCCGGCTTCTCCTTGAACGCTCTATCCCTGTTCGGTCTGGTGCTGGCGATCGGCATCGTCGTAGACGATGCCATTGTCGTGGTGGAGAACGTCGAACGCCATATCGAGTTGGGACTGAGTCCGAAGCAAGCCAGCCACCAGGCCATGCAGGAAGTAACGAGTCCCATCGTGGCGACCGCGGTAGCGCTATGCGCGGTATTCGTACCTGCGGCTTTCGTCAGCGGCCTGACCGGCCAACTCTACCGTCAGTTTGCCCTGACCATCGCCATCTCCACGGTGATCTCCGCGTTCAATTCGCTGACCTTGAGCCCTGCGCTTGCCGCGTTACTGCTGAAATCCCACGACGCGCCCCCGGATACCGTGACTCGACGGATGGAATATCTGTTCGGCTGGCTGTTTCGCCCGTTTAACCGCTGGTTCGCCCGTGGCACCCAACGTTACGTCGACGGTGTGCGTCACCTGCTGCGCAGGGGAATGATCGCGCTGCCACTGTATGGTGGCCTGGTGGCGCTGGCAGCCTTCGCATTCGTGAAGGTTCCCACCGGGTTCATACCCACTCAGGACAAACTGTTTGTCTTGACTGTCATCTCGCTCCCCAACGGCGCTTCGCAGGATCGTACCGAAGCGGTGACGCGGCGCGTAAGCGAGATTGCTGCGAGGCAGCCTGGCATCAAGGAAGTATTTTCGTTCTCGGGGTTGTCGCCCAGCAATTTCACCAATAGCACCAACTCGTCGATCGTCCCGCTGATCTTGCAACCGTTTGAAGAACGCCGTGATCCATCGCTCTCGGCCAACGCGATTATCGCGGCGTTGAACAAGAAGTTCGCTTCGATCCAGGACGCCAACGTCGTGGTGGTTCCTCCTCCTTCGGTGCAAGGGCTTGGCACGATCGGCGGTTTCCGTCTGCAGATCGAGGATCGTGCCGGGCTGGGCTACGCGGAGTTGCAAAAGCAACTGGGCAGCATCATTCAGAAAGCCCGCAAGCTCCCGGAGCTGACGCCGCTTTTCAGCGGCTATCAGGCCAACGTGCCGCAGATCGAAGTGGACGTGGATCGAGAGAAAGCCAAGGCTGAAGGCGTCGATCTCGCCGACGTGAGCGAAACGATGCAAGCCTATCTCGGCTCGCTTTACGTCAACGACTTCAACCGCTTCGGTCGTACATATCAGGTCAATCTCTCCGCCGAGTCAGGCTTTCGGCACGAACCAGAGGACATCGCCGACCTCAAGACGCGTAACGCGCAAGGGGATATGGTGCCGCTGGGTTCCTTCGTAAATATTCGCCGGACCGCAGGTCTCGAACGCGCCATGCGTTACAACGGGTTCCCTACCGCCGAGATCAATGGTGGCCCCGCTCCCGGCTATAGCAGCGGTCAGGCGCAGGCGGCGATTGAGAAATTGCTCAACGATAACCTGCCCAACGGCATGGGCTTCGAGTGGACCGAGCTGACCTATCAGCAGATCCTGGCGGGCAACACGGCGATTCTGGTGTTTCCGCTGTGCGTGCTGCTGGTGTTTCTGGCGCTGTCGGCGCTGTACGAGAGCCTGTCGCTTCCGCTGGTGGTTATCCTGATCGTGCCGATGGTGCTGCTCTCTGCAATCGCCGGCGTGTGGATCACCGGTGGCGACAACAATGTCTTCACCCAGATCGGTTTGATCGTACTGGTAGGCCTCGCCTGCAAGAACGCGATTCTGATTGTCGAGTTTGCCCGCGAAGCGCAGATCCAGGGAATGGAACGACATCAAGCCGTGCTTGAAGCGGCTCGCCTGCGATTGCGGCCGATCCTGATGACGTCGATCGCCTTCATCATGGGGGTCTTGCCGTTGGCGACCTCGCACGGCGCCGGGTCCGAGATGCGTCGCGCGATGGGCGTGGCTGTGTTCTCCGGCATGCTCGGGGTGACATTCTTCGGTCTGCTCTATACGCCGCTTTTCTACGTTGTCCTGCGTGGCTGGATCGAACGGCGCGAGGCGCACAGGCGCGAAGCCGCGAAGCATGTACAGACTTTGCGAGAACTCGAATGAAAATCATGTTTCAGGCCACGCTTCTGGCAATGGCGTTGAATCTGGCGGGTTGCATCGCCGTCGGGCCGGACTATCAGCCGCTCGCCGGCAAACCGGTGGAACAGCTGCAAGGTTTCGACACCGAACTGCAGAGCACCGCGTCGTTCCAGGCCGAATGGTGGCGACAGTTTGGCGATCCGATCCTGAATGCCCTGGTTCAGCGAGCGGCACGGAACAATCTCGACCTGCAGATGGCCGTGGCACGGCTGCGCGAAGCTCGCTGGCTACTGAGCGGCACTCAGGCCGACCGGCTGCCTGCGGTCGATGTCGCAGGCACTGCCCAACGCAGCCGCGAGCAGATGGCCGGACTGGGTTCCACGCCGGTAAGTCTGGACACGTACCAACTCGGTTTCGACGCTATTTGGGAGCTGGATTTTTTCGGTGGCATTCGCCGCTCGGAAGAAGCCTCCAAAGCCAGCCTTCAGGCCAGCCAGGCGTCGCTGCGAGATGCCCAGGTCACGGTTTTCGCGGAAGTTGTTCGCATTTACTTCGAGTTACGCGGAACCCAACTACGGCTGGATATCGCTCGGCGCGATATCGGCAATCAACGCGACACCTTGAAACTGATTCGCGCCCGCAGCCAGATTGGCAGCGGTTCGGAGCAAGACGTGGCCACGGCCGAGGCGAGGCTGAGCGCGGTCGAGGCGCAGATTCCCCGGCTCGAGACCAGGAGTGCGGATGCCCAGCGCCGGCTTGCCGTGCTACTCGGTGCGCGGCCAGGAGAGCTTGATATCGATCTCTCGCCCAAAACTTTCACGCCTGTCGCTACCCGGCTGCCGATTGGAGGTGCCGGCGAGGTACTGGTTCGCCGACCGGATATACGGGTTGCCGAGCGTGAGCTGGCAGCGGAAACTGCACGCATCGGCGTATCCAAAGCGGACTTCTTCCCGCATATTTCGCTGGGTGGTTTTGTAGGTTTCCTGTCTATCAAGGGAGCTGGGTCGGACGGCGGCTATTTTGGCGGGCCTGATTCACTGGCCTGGTCGCTAGGGCCAAGCATCAGCTGGTCGGGGCTCAACGTGCAGCGGGCGAGCGCGAAATTGCATGCCAGCGAAGCACGCACGGACGCTGCCATGGCCAACTTTCAGCAGACCGTGCTGCGCGCCCTCGAAGATGTGAGCGATAGCCTGACCGCGTACAACGAGGAGCGTATCCGGGTGGGCAAGCTGCTCGAACAAAGCCAACAGAGCAAGCGGGCAGCGGATCTGGCCCGCGTGCGCTACCTGGAGGGCGCCACCGATTTTCTGGAACTGCTCGACGCGGAACGTACCCAGCTCGCAGCCGAAGACGATCTAGCCCAAGCCGAGGTCGCAATCAATACCGACACGGTAGCGATCTACAAAGAGATTGGCGGCGGCTGGGAAGCGTGCGGCGACGACTCCTGTTCGCAGGTTGCCCGCGGTTCTCGGGAGTAACGGAGTCAGAACTGGCACGCAACGACCTTGCAGCCGGTCTGGCTCATCATTGCCGATAAAAATGCGCGGCCAGCCGCTTTGTCGTGCCTGTCTTCATTCGACCCGACCTTCAGCGGTAAGGTAGTCCAGGAACACGCGGATACGCGCGGGGAGTTGGCTGGACTTGCCAGCGTAGACGGCGTGAAAAGGTTCACGCTTTACCGGAAGCAAGTCGGGTAACAACGGCACAAGACGGCCTGCGGCAAGATCCTTCCTGATAGTAAATTCAGCAATCCGCGCAGGCGCCACACCTGCTAACGCCAGTCGCCGGATTCCTTCTCCATCACTCACTCTTACCCGTTCGAGGATAGACTCGGTGGGCCGAAGCCACTCTCCACCGGCACGCTCATAGGCGAATCCCAGTCGATCGACCGCAACGAGATCTTCCACACTCGCCGGCATCCCATGCTGCTCGATCCATAGAGGAGACGCAACCACAATCAGGCGCGTATTCCCCAGTGAACGAGCGATCAGATTGGATGCCGGGAGTTCGCCCGCACGAATCGCGATGTCTGTGCCTTCTTTAAGCAGGTCAACCACCATATCACTCTGGGTAATGTCGATGCTGACCTCGTGATACTGGCTCAGAAACTTCGGCAGGATATCCGCCAACATATGCGCGACATAGCTTGCCGAACTGCTTACACGTATGCGACCTGACGCGAGCTTCGTGCCGCTTGCCTCGTGTTCCGCGACTTCGATATCGGCAAGGATGCGAAGCACACGGGTGTGGAACAGTTCGCCCTCGAGCGTGAGACCGATGTGGCGGGTCGAGCGACGCAAAAGCGCGACGCCAAGTCTGCGCTCGAGCCGGGTCATTAACTTGCTGACCCCGGACGGGGACAAGCCGAGCACACGCCCCGCTTGAGAAAAGTCGCCGTGTTCGACGACACTCGTGAACACCACCATCTCGTCGGTTCGGTTCGACTCGAGTCGCATTCCCAGTCTTTTGTTCATAGTTCTTGTGCCCACGGAGGATCTAATATTATAGAACTGCCTGTGATTATAATGGGCTTGTCAAAAAGATAGAATTTAGAATCGCAAGACTATGCGAATCGAATTGATCATGGTGGCGTGTTAAGCTTTACACGTCCATGCAGATAATCAAAGCGGTATTGATGGAAACCGCCCGTACCGGGGGATTGGATAATATTCTGAAGTCGTTTCAAGAGATTTTTAGCCTGCATATTTCTGGAGAGCCCTGTTTGCCCTGGGGGGCGATCGAAGGCCTGTTCACATTACGCAAATTTCCCGTCCCTTTGGAAATGGGTGCCGGTCTATAAGCAGTTTCATGTAGTCCGCGCCGAATATCCCGACCGGGTAAGAGAGCGTGCCTGTTTCCTCGAATGGACGGCCGGCTCGCAGCCCGCATGAATGTGGGCATGGCTATCTCTCGAGTCGCCACCGCTTTCGCATGAGGAGCGAGCTGTGCTTTGTACGTCCGCATCGCGCTCGCTTTTTCCAGGCTTCCCCGCAATAGAAATGGAGGAAATAATATTTGCAGTCTGAATTTCGCCGTCATTTTATGAAATTTACAGAGTTAATTGCATGTTAAAACTTCCTATATCTCTCCTTTCTCTCACGGTCGGGGCTTTCGGGATTGGCGTTACCGAATTCATCATTATGGGATTGTTACCCGAAGTCGGGGCCAGTTTTGCTGTCTCTACGAGTGCAGCGGGCCTGCTTATATCCGGCTACGCTCTTGGTGTCGTGGTGGGCGCTCCGTTGATTACGGTTGCGACCGCGCGTTGGCCCCATAAGCGCACGTTATTGACCATGATGGTGATCTTCGTCATCGGCAACATTGCCTGTGCAACTGCGCCAACCTATGGGCTCATGATGGCCGCGCGTGTTCTGACCGCGTTTGCACATGGCACTTTTTTCGGGGTCGGCTCCGTTGTGGCAACACGGCTCGTGGAACCTGAACGCCGCGCATCGGCAATCGCCATTATGTTTACCGGGCTAACCGTCGCAAATATTCTTGGTGTCCCGTTCGGAACCTGGATCGGACAACATGCCGGATGGCGGGCCACCTTCTGGATCGTGGCCGCGATCGGGGGCGTTGCTTTCGTAGTCATCGCATGGCTGATTCCGAGGGATCGCGACAGCGTCGTGAATTTCGATCTGGGCGCTGACCTTCGAGCGCTTGCACGACCGGCGGTATTGCTGGGGCTCGCTACGACTGTGCTGGGTTACGCCGGGGTGTTTGCGGTCTTCACCTATATCGCGCCGATTCTCACGCAGATCAGTGGCTTCAGCGAGCAGGCAATTTCGTCGATCTTGCTCCTGTTCGGAGGCGGTCTGGTGATCGGCAACCTTGCAGGCGGCCGGCTGGCAGATCGTGCATTGATTCCTGCCATTTTTGGCGTACTGGCGCTTCTGCTCGTCGTTTTGCTTGCCAGTGGCCCGCTCCTCGGTTCGAGAGCCGGAGCCCTGTTCACGATGGTGGCCCTTGGATTCGCGGCTTTTTCGACGGTGGCGCCGCTTCAGATGTGGGTACTTCGAAACGCGCAAGGTGCAGGAGAGGGTCTGGCATCGAGTTTCAATATCGCTGCCTTTAACCTCGGCAACGCCATTGGTGCGTGGGCCGGTGGACTGGCTTTAGATCGGGTGGGACTGTTCTCCATTACCTGGTTCGCGGCGATCTTTCCACTGTGCGCAATAGCTGTCGCGGCAATTGCTGTACGCCTGCCCCCACCAAGCATGGAGAAGCAATTCGTATGAGTGACAGTATTGATGTAACCAGAGCCGCCGGGCCGGCGATGTCGAATAATCGATGGATCCCCGCATGGATCGCCAGCCCACAACCCGTATGGGCCGACGAATACCCGCTCGCGGCCGACCTTCCGGCTGATCTGCGCGACGTCACCATACGGCAAATCGTCCGCGTAGGGTACCCGGGCACTCGAATCCGGATCGTGATGAGTAACAGGTACGGGGAAAAAGCGGTGCGACTGGACGCAGTGCATGTCGCTCCCTCGGTGCGGGGCGCACAGATCGATGCAAGCCGGGACAGGGCCGTAACGTTTGGAGGGCGAGGATCTGCCGTCGTTCCGCCTGGCGCGAATCTTACGAGCGACCCAATCGCTTTGGCCGTGATGGAAAGTGACGACATTGCCATTTCCATACGGATCGTCGAGGCGCCCGAGATTGGTAGTTTTCACTGGGATGGGCGTCGCACGGGCTACGTTTTGCCCGGCGATCAGCTCTCGGTCGTTTCGCCAGCGGCGAGCGCGACCACCGAGCGCAGACTCTTCCTCGCCGGACTTCTTGTCGAGGCGATCGATTCGCGCGGAGTCGTTGTCGCATTCGGAGATTCAATCACGGATGGTGCCAGTGCGACCATCGACCGGGAAGTACGCTGGCCGGATTTTCTGGTCGGCAGAGCAGCGCAAAGAGGCCTCTCGGTCGTGAATGGCGGCATCTCCGGAGCGCGTTTGCTCAGTGACGGGATGTGTGCGAACGCACTCGCAAGGATCGACCGCGACGTGATCGCTCAGCCGGACGTCCGGGCACTCATTCTTCTTGTCGGCATCAACGACATCGCCTGGCCGGGTACGCCCTTTTCTCTGGGCGAGGCCCCAATGACATTTGACCGTATGGTTGTGGGCTATCGCGTGTTGGTCGCGCACGCGCATGCCGCCAATATCCGCGTGATCGGCTGCACGCTTCCGCCTTTTGCGGGTGCACTTCCCGATACCCCTATGGCAGCCACTTACTACAGCACAGAAAAAAACGAGTTGCGCTGCCGGATCAATGCGTGGATACGCGATAGCGGGACGTTCGATGCGACGATTGACTTCGATCGTCTGCTTGAGGACCCACAGCGCCCGGGGCATCTCCTGGCACGCTATGACGGAGGCGACCACCTTCATCCTGGCGACGAGGGCAATCGCGCAATGGCAAACGCGATTGATCTGGACATGCTCCTCTACAGCTAACTGTTCCTATTCTGCAAACCCTATCAACAAGGAGAAACATATGGAATATCGTCAACTTGGAGCATCGGGCCTGAAGGTGCCCGTACTGAGTTTCGGTGCAGGGACCTTCGGGGGCACCGGCCCGCTGTTCGGGGCGTGGGGCACAACTGAAGGCGACGAAGCCCGTCGTCTCGTGGATATCTGTCTGGAGGCGGGCGTCAACATGTTCGATACCGCCGACGTCTATTCGAACGGTGCGTCCGAAACCGTACTTGGCGAGGCGATCAAGGGGCGCCGGCAGGCAGTCCTGCTGTCCACGAAGATGAGCCTTCCAATGGGTGATGGTCCGAACGACGCAGGATCCTCGCGCATGCGGATCATCAGGTCAGTCGACGACGCACTCAAGCGTCTGCAAACGGATTACATCGACCTCCTCCAGTTGCATGCCTTCGATGCGAGCACGCCCGTAGACGAGGTGGTCTTCACGCTCGACCAGTTGGTACGGGAAGGTAAGCTAAGGTACACGGGCGTATCAAACTTTTCCGGCTGGCAGGTCATGAAGTCGCTCAGCGTCTCGGAACGTAATGGCTGGAACCGTTACGTCGCACATCAGGTTTACTATTCGCTGCTGGGCCGGGACTATGAATGGGAGTTGATGCCAATGGCCGCAGATCAGGGACTGGGTGCTTTGGTCTGGAGCCCGCTTGGGTGGGGGCGACTCACCGGTAAGGTTCGGCGCGGGCAGTCATTGCCGGAGGGCAGCCGTTTGCATGCGACGGCCTCCTTCGGGCCGCCCGTGGAAGACGAGCATCTCTATCGGGTAGTGGACGCTCTTGAAGTCGTCGCGGAAGAAACACGTAAAACCGTGCCGCAAGTCGCGATCAATTGGCTGATACAACGTCCGACCGTCTCTTCCGTCATTGTCGGCGCGAGGAATGAAGAACAGCTCATTCAAAATCTGGGCGCGGTGGGATGGACTTTAACCGCGGAACAGATGTCGACGCTTGATGCCGCAAGCAAGGTAACGGCCCCGTATCCCTATTTTCCCTATCGACGGCAGGAAGGCTTTGCGCGCCTCAATCCGCCGCTATGTTGATGACGAACTGCGAGGCGTGACGCTTAAGCGCTCGGGGGATTTTTCATGTTCTCGTTGAGATGTGAGCGTTGACATTTTCGTCCGGTCTACGGCTTTCAATGTTTGACGGCGAGATCGGCGCGTGGCTCGTGAGCGTCGTAAATGTTCAAGTGATCTGCTTCGACCTCAGCCGAACGGGCAGTCCGATGGACAATTGCCACATCGAGACGTTTACCACTCTCGAGCGTAATCAGGTCGAATCCCGCAGTCGCAGCAGTTTCTTGCATCTGCACGGCAAAGGACGGAGAGATGCGTGCCGCTGTGGACCAAAACTGCCGACGCGCTCAGGAAATGGATACGCGAGCGGGATTGGAGGACGGCGGCACTGCTGTTCACCAACTATCGCGGCGAGAGGCTGACTCGCAATGGCATTGACTACGTCTGGAAGAAAGCTGTTACGTGTGCGATGCACGACTGTCCGGGGCTGGCTACGAAACGCGTAACGCCTCACGTTATCCGGCATGCGATGCAGGCAGGCATCGACATCCGTGTCATCGCGTTGTGGCTGGGCCATGAGAGCGTTGACACGACGCACATCTACATGGAAGCAGATCTTACACACAAGGAAGAAGCACCGAGTCGGCTATAGCCCACCGGGCAGTGTACGCCCGCCTTCATGCGACGGACAAAGTCATGGCGTTCCTCGCGGACTTCTGATTATGCGCAACACGACGGCCGGAGTCGCATGCTATGAGCAACGTTCCGACCGTCGCTTCGGCTAATCTGGCGCTGTAGGTAATCGTCAATATCTGAAGCTTCAGATATTGACGAGTCCCGGTCAACCCCCTGCTTGTCGCGCGACCTTCTCTGCAGACATGACGGGCACGCCGGCGGCGCAGTGCCGGCGTATGAAAATCCGATCCCACCCGACACGCCATTTCGATCCTGGACTCCAACCGGCGCGCTGCACTGACGTGAGTGCTTCGTGACTAAAAATATTTTCTGGAATAGCGGGGAACGCCTGGGAACGCTGGGGAATCTGGTTGCGCGTTGTTGCGCCCGGCACGTACTTGCAAGCGTAGAAAACCTCGCCTAGAGTGGCACTACACAATCTGGTCCGGTCAACGTGCGATGCACGACCGAGTACGCGTTAGCGGCCCGAAGCACCGATGAAATCGAGGTGAGAGAACAGTACGGAGTGATGGGCCGTTCTACAGAATCTGTTTCTATGTAGTCCTTATCTGATCGAGAACGAAAGCAGTCGAACCCGCCGGGCCTGATGGCCTCGCGGGTTTTCTTTTTGTCACCACGAAAACGACATCGGTGCTTCGGCGCATTACCGATGGAGGCAGTGAGTGATGAATACGGCAGTGGGTAGCGTCTGGAAGACGTGGTGCAGCAGGTGGTCGCGCGCGGCGCGTATCGGGTTGGCGCCGGCAGTTGTGCTTGCGCTTTCGTGCCCGGTACACGCGGACTGCATGGATGACGCGGCTGCAGGCGAAGGGGTACCGCCCGTGCTGTTGCGCGCGGTTGCACAGCACGAGTCGGCGATGCGCAGCGACGCCGTTCATCGCAACGCGAACGGTAGCCTCGACATCGGTCTCATGCAGATCAATTCGGGCTGGCTACCCGTGCTGAAGCGCTACGGCATCGCGGCGCATGACCTGCTCGATCCGTGTGTCAATGCCTATGTCGGTGCATGGATCATCGAGTCCAACGTTGTGCGTTTCGGGGCGACGTGGAAGGCGGTCGGCGCGTACAACGCGTCGAGCCCCGACGGGCAGCTTCGATATGCCGATGCGGTGTATGGCGTACTGGTTCGCCAGTCCGCGCCGGCCAATGCGCCTGCGCGTTGGTAGGGGGCATGGTCATGGCCCACGCGACAGCGACCCTCACCCACCTCGTCCTGGCGACGCTGTGGATCTGCGCAGTTTCTCATGCGAACGCCCGCTCCCCGGCGGACATGCATGCGGCGGGCTGTACAGCCGCCGCCCCTGCCGCACCTCCGGCACCTCCCGCACCAAACGGAGCGTCATATGCGGCCGCTGCGGCGCCGGCCCCGTCTGCGCAGGCCCGTTGCCGAATGCACCGGCAGCACGACAGCGGCCGACACGACCGAGGCCACGCAAGCGCTGCGACTGCCGGCCGGCGCGAACCGTCCGGCGCACGGTCATCCATCACGGTGGACGCGAAGCAGCCGGTACCCGTGACGGCCGTATCGGCAGCGTCAGAGCCGGGCTTCGCATTGCAGGCCGGGCAGTCGCTTCAGGCACAACTCCAAAGCTGGGCGACGGACGCAGGCTGGACCGTTGTGTGGACGTCGCCCGATGACTGGGTGGTGCCGGGCGGGCAGCGCTACGCGGGGCCATTTGCTGATGCCGCCCGGCAGGTGATTGAGGCGCTGGCGCTCGATGGCGCGGACATTCGTGCTGATCTTTACATGGGCAACCGCACGCTGGTCGTTCACGTTGCAGGAGAGGACGAATGAACCTCCTTCTGTGTGCACGATCGGCTGGTGCGGCGGCGCTCGCCGCGGCCTGTGTGCTCGGCGGATGTGCGATTCCCGGGACACACCGGGAAGAGGCGCAGATTGGTGCTGATGCCCGCTCGACGGCGGCGAGTCAGCCGGCTTCGCGCCCCGTCGTGAGCGTCCACGAAGGGGCGTGGCTGATGGGGCAAAAGCTCGCCGCCAACGAGCCGCAACCGGCGATCTTCGATACGCATGTGGTGTTCAACGATAGCGCGCCGTCGCTTGAAAACGTGGCTGACTGGATCGCGCAAAGCGTTGGTGTGCGGGCGGTGGTCGACGCATCGGCACAGTCGTCGGCGGCGTCCTCGGCGTCCCTTTTGCGGCCGGGCGGCGGCCTGCGGACGAGCGCAACGGTCGTGGCACAGCCGGGACAGTCTGGTGTGCGCCCTGACGGGCTAACAGGGCCGCTGGCGCAACTTCCGGTCCTGCCGCAGGGTCTGGCGACCCGTCTGGATGCACTCCCGGTGCCGATGGCGGCCCAGACGATGGCGCCGGTATCACGCCCCTTACGTTATGAGGGCACGTTGCGCGGATTTCTCGACGTGGTGGACACGCGCTTTGGCGTGTGGTCGCACTACCGGGACGGCATCCTCAGCTTTTACCGGACGGAGACGCGCACCTTTACCGTCCCGAGTCTGCCCGATGCCTCCAGCATGTCGGGGTCGATCTCGACGGGGGACTCGGATAGCGGGCAGGGCTCGGGCAGCGCGTCCGGCCCGCAGTCTTCCGCAGGGGGCGGGTCGGGCGGCACGTTCACGCTGGGCGGAGGATCTGACAGCAGCTCGTCAGGCAGCGGTGGCCAGACGATCAGGCTGTCGGTGCAGGCGAGTCCCTGGGCGAATCTGGAGAAGACTGCGCTCGCGATTGCCGGGCCCGGCGCGCAGGTCGTGGCGGACAGCAACCTGGACGTCGTGACCGTGACGGGAACGCCGCCGCAGTGCGACCGGATTGCCGCGTGGATCAAGGGACTCAATGCGATCTTCAACCGGCAGATCGCGATCGACGTGCACGTCTATCAGGTGCAGCTGAACCAGGAAGACAACTACGGCGTCAACCTGGGCCTCGCCTATCAGAGCGCGGGCGGCCACACGGGCGTGACGGTGACGGGTGCCTCCATTCCCCTTGTGAGCAGCAACGCGTCGCCGATGACGCTCGGCGCGAGCATCCTGGGTGGCCGGCTGGGTGGCACACAGGTCGCGCTGCAGGCGCTCTCGACACTGGGCAATGTCTCGCAACTGGTGGCGCGCTCAGGGGTGACACAGAACGGCAAGCTGCTTGCGCTGCAGGCGGCGAAGCAGCAGGGCTATGTCGCCTCGACGCAGACCACGCTCGCCACGAGCGTTGGATCGTCCACCTCCATGCAGACGGCGACGCTCGTGCCCGGATTTACGAGCAGCTTCCTCCCACGGCTCGTTGGCGACCGGATCCTGATTGCCTTCGACATGACGCTCTCCGATCTGCTGGGTCTGCAGACCTTCACGTCCGGCACGGGCACGGGTGCCTCGAGCGTGCAGCTACCGACGATGCAGATCACGCGCTTCGAGCAGTCGGTGAGCCTGAGGCCCGGAGAAACACTGGTACTGACCGGCATGCGTCAGCAGTCCGACAGCGTGACGAACAACGGCATCGGATCGCCGTATATGGCGTTGCTCGGCGGAGGCGTGGATGCGCAGACGGGCGACACGATCATCGCAGTCGTCATCTCCGCGCGTCTGCTGTGAAGGGGCCCAAGATGATTTTCGCCAATACGAAGTGGTTCGCGGCGTTGCTGATGGTGCTATTGCCGGTAGCTGCCCACGAAGCCTGTGCTGCAGGTACAGATGCGCGGGCTTCCACGCCTTCCATCCCTTCCGCGGCTGTACAGGCGTTGCCAGCAGGTGCTGGCAACGTAGGCAGTACCGCGCCGTCAGTGACGGATGAACTGGCCGCGCTGCAAAGGGAAATTCCGGTACTCAGGGCCCGGGCCGAGATCGCGAAGCTGCAGGCCGACATCGCGACCGCGGCGGCTGCCGGGCAGTCCACCCAGCCCACCCAGCCAGCGCGCCCTGCGACGCAGGTGACAGGCGCGCACGCCGCGGCCGGCGCGCCGGAGCAGCAGATGGATGGGGCCGATGACCTGGGGCTCCTGTCGGTCGCGGCGTGGGAGGGCCACTACGTGGCCATGCTCCAGACGGGGGGACGCGGCATCGCCGTGAGCGAAGGGGACGTGCTCGACGGCGGGTGGCGGGTGGTGCACATCGACGGCACGAGTGTCGAACTCAGCCGGCGTGGCCAGGCCCGCAGGGTGGGGCTCTGACATGGCGGCGATCGTGAAGCTTCCTGGCGTGAAGGGCTCGTTCGCCGTCGGCCTGTCCTGGCGGCACGAGGAGTCGGTGCCAGGCCGCGGGTCGTTACATGCGCTTGCGGCGGCGAAGGGGCGGTGGGCGGTCATCCGTAAAACGAGCGCCGGCACTGTACAGGTGGGATTGTGCGACACCCCGGACGGCATGGAAAGCGGCAAAGGGATGCACGCACTCGCGGCGGTTGTCGCTGACCTGCGCCCGCAGCCCTGGATGGGTGTCTACCGGCTCGCTGAGAACCAGTACTGGTACATCGCGGTGCGTGACGCGCAGGAGGTCCTGCCCGATGGCGACCAGGTAGGCACGCTTGAGGAAATCTCGCGGGTACGGCAGCGCCATCTGGCTTACGGCGAATGGATACCCATCGAAGGGTCGATTGACGACCTGTGCGAGATGGCAATGACGGTGCCGGTGACGTCTGTCCTGCGCGATATGCGGCGCGGGCAGGGAACACCGGTCCTGCTGGCCGTCGCGTTCGTGTTGGGCATCGGCGTCGCGCTGGCGACGTGGCGGGGTCATGAACGCGCGATCGCGCAGCGGGCGTGGCTGGCGCGTCAGCATGCGCTTGCAGCCCGCGCGCCAGTACCTGAAGCGGCGCCGTGGAGGCATGAACCGAGGCCTTCGGCGGTTCTGGGCAGTTGCGGCAACGCGTGGCAGGTTCAGCCGCTCGCCACCGCGGGATGGACGCTCACGCGGTGGCGTTGTGAGCTCCAGGCTCACGAGGCGCAAGGGCTGCGGCTGACGACTTCCTGGACCCGTAGCGGTGGGCTGGCGAATGCCGCACCAGGCGTGCTCGCGCCAGACGCGCAGCATGCCAGTGCCTCGACGCTGGTCGACGTGTCGTTTGAGGTCGCGCCCGAAGTACTGCTGCATGCGGCCGATGCGCGCCGCGCGGTCTGGTCCTTCGCCCAGACATACGGACTGAGGCTCGAGCCTGAGAGCGCGCCTACCGTGGCCGTGCTGCCCGGTGCGACGCCAGGGCGAGTGCCCGCGGTCAATGCGTGGAGCGCGACGGCCTACCGCCTTACGCTGGATTCGCCGCCGTGGCCGGATTTGGGGAACGCGTTCGATGCAGTCCCGGGCTTGCGCATCAACCGGGTCGACTTTGATTTCGGCACGTTGCAGTGGACGGTCTCGGCCACGCTGTATGCGTGGCAGGAGGCAGCCGGCGCTGCTGTCCCCGGACGGGGTGCGCTGGCGGGCAAGGATGGAAAGTTCGCGGGTGGAGCGTTCGCGAACGGGGGGCAGCCATGAACCCGTTCGCCGCTGTCGCACAGGTGCTGTCCGGTCGGCGTCCGGGAGTTCTGTCCGGTTTCGCACGCAGCGCGTCACCCGTTCTGCCTTCCTTGCGCGAGCCGCCACTCGCCCTGCAGCCGCATGTCGTGTACGGGGAGACGGACGGGCATCCGTTTGCGCGTGGTGCGATGGCCCTTGGTCTGCTCACCTCAACGCAGATCCGCACGCTCTCGCGACGCCAGACAGAGAGCGGCATGCCGCTCGGGGAGGTCGCGGTCGAGGCGGGCGTGCTTACGCCAGAGCAGGTGCAGCAGATCACGCAGGCCTACCCGTTCACGGTCCACATCGATGCGCGACATGCGGGCAACCCACTTTTCCTGACCTGGCTGGAGGATCTGCACCACGCGGGCGTGGCGCCGGCCATCCACACAGTGACGGCCCAGGAGCTGGCGAGCCTGCGACACGACGAGGCGGCGGGGAGCGTTGCCGACGAGCGGAACCTGAACACGCTGAACCTCGCACGCAGGATCTTTACCGACAGCGCGGCGATGGGCGCAAGCGACATCCACATGCTCGTGCGCGACACGCATGCGCAGGTGCAGATCCGCGTGAAGGGAGACCTGAAGGTTGTCACGAACCTGAGCATGCGCCGGGAAGAGGGTGAAGCGCTGGTGCGTGCCACTTACACGGGCCTGTCGACGGTCAAGCAGTCCACCTACAACCCGCTCGACTTCCAGGACGCGCAGATCAGCGGCGAGGCGTTGCCCGATTCGGGCCTCTCGGGCGTGCGGATCATCCGCGGGCCGGCCTATCCGGTGGAAGCGGGCGGTGGCTTCATGGTGGCGCGGCTGCAGTACGGACAGCAGACGACCCGTGTACGGGCTCACCGCCCCGTGATGCAGACGCGTGCGCCAACGGCTCCGTCGGGCCACCTGCGGCTCCTGGAGATGGGTTACACGCCAGTCCAGGTGGAACTCATCGAGCGGCTCGTGCGGCGACCCATGGGCATCGTCGCCGTGACGGGGCCGACCGGCAGCGGCAAGACGACGACGCTGTACGAGTGCATGCGGCACCAGGCGCGGCTCTTCCCGCAGGTGCGCCAGGTCACGATCGAGAATCCGCCGGAATATCCGATGCCGTGGGCGATCCAGCTCTCGACGGAAAGCGAGAAGTTCTCCGCGATGCTGCGCATGGCGCTGCGGATGGATCCCGACATCCTGCTGCTCAGTGAGCTGCGCGCGGCGGAGGAGGCGATTGCCGCCGTGCAGGCGGCGATGACCGGGCACTTCGTGTGGACGACGCTGCACGTGACGGACCCGTACAAGACGGTTGACCGGCTGGAGACGCTCGATCACGTACGGCTTGCCCGCAAGGTGGTGTGCGACCACGAACTGCTCGTCGGGCTCATCGCGCAGCGCCTCGTGCCGCGCCTGTGTCCCCACTGCAGCCGGCCACTGGCGACCGCGGTGGATACGCTGCCCGCGTACATGGTGCAGGCGCTGCATTCGTGGGGCAACGTCTCCGCGATGCGTGTACGCGGGCGCGGTTGCACGCACTGTGACGGCGACGCGACGACCGGCAAGCGGGCAGTCGCGGAGATCGTGCTGACCGACGAGCAGTTCATGAGTGACTGCGTCACGCAGGGCGTACTCACGGCGCGCCGCAACCACCGTCGCAAGCCTGGTGTGGATCGGCCGATGATCGCGCATGCGATGGACCTGGTGCTGGCCGGTGTGGTCGACCCACGGGACGTGCAGCGCAGTGTGGACGACATCCCATTCGCCGGAGCCGAGCTGTGAGCGCGGGCCTCTCGTGGCGCATGCGGCGTCTGCTGTACGAGCAGGCATCGAGCCAGATCGAAAACGGCCGCACGCTCACCGAGGTGCTGGTGGATTTTCGGGACCGGCTGCAGCGTCGGGGCCGGGCGAAGGCCGCAGCGAGCGCGCACGACATCTACCGCAAGGTCCGCGACGGCAAGACCCTGATGGTGGCCATGGCGGGAAGTCTCACGGATCTCGAATACGCGGTGCTCGGATCGGGCGAGCGGGCAGGGCAACTGCCCCAGGCCATGCAGCTTGTTCTGGAGACGCGTGAGCGCATGGCGCGCATCCGCCGAAGGCTCTTGGCGAGCCTGTTTGCGCCCGCGGTGTACCTCGTGACGCTCTATGCGGTGCTCTTTTTTATCGGCGCGTTTGTGGTCCCGCAGTTCGCTACGGTACTGCCGCGCGAGCGCTGGACGGGCTGGGCGTACGCGCTCTATGTGATGGGGCAGGTTGCCGCCGGCTGGTTTGCGCCGATGGGCGTCGCGCTGCTTGCCGGCGTCATTGCGGCGGTGATCGGGTCGCTGCCGCGCTGGACCGGCGAGGCAGGTATTGCGGGACGGCGCCGCCTGGACGCGCACGTCTTCCCGTACACGGTCTATCGGGAAGTGACGGGCTTCGCGTGGCTGCTGTCATTTGTCACGTTGCTGCGCGCGGGCGTGACGGATAGCGAGGCGCTGGCAGGCCAGATCCGCACCGCCTCGCCGTGGCTTGCATCTCGGTTGCGCCCGGTCGTGGCGGGTCTGAGAAACGGACTGGACATGGCGGCCGCCATGCGTCTGTCGGGCTACGGATTCCCGTCTGAGGACCTGATTGACGAGATCGGCGCGTACGTCGGGTTCGCTGACTTTCCCCAAAAGATTGAACAGGTCGCACGCGGGTATGCGGACGTGCTCGAGCGGCGCCTGATGGTCAGGGCGATGGTGGTCTCGGCCGCCTTCTCCGGGCTGATGTTTCTGTCGTTCGTCGTGCTGCAGCTCGGCGCCAATTCAATCTCATCGATTCTCGCGTCGTCGATGGGGGCGTTCTGACAGGCATGGACGCGCACGTACGTCATTTCAGAGGAGAGGGTCATGGACGGGATTCTGGGCAGGATTGTGGCGATTGTGCTGGGGCTGCTGGCGCTCTCGGGAGTCAGTTACGCGGCGTACAAGGGGTTTTCGGGTAGCAAGGCAAGCCAGCTGTCAGGCGACATCGCGCAGATCATCACGCAGGCGCGTGCCCAGTCGGCGCAGGGCAGTGACGGATACACGAGCTTTACGACGGGCAATGAAGGCGCGCTCATCACGGCGGGCATTTTCCCCGGCGACATGGTGCGCAACGGCACGGTTGTGGATCCGTGGGGCAACAACGTGTCGCTCACATCCGACGGCAATGCGACTGAAGGCGTGCTAACCGTTGGCGGCGGAGGCTCCGAGACGGCCGATCAATGCACGAACGTTGTGACGGGCCTGAAGGACTACGTGAGTCTCGCGGTCGGGGGGACGACCTTCACGCAGGCCACCCCCCCGGACTCGGTGTCGGCCGCGAACGCGTGTGCAGCCGGGCTCAGCATTACGGTGACTTTTCAATGAGCCTGAGATTTAGGACTACTACAGGAATATCAAGGCAACTGAAGAGGCAACCATGACTTTCATGATTCTGCCGCTAGTGGCGGTCCTGTTCTTTGTGGGACTCGCCGCGCAGGCGGCCGGGTTTGCAGAGGCGCTGCCCGGCGCGGGCGTGGCCGGTCGCATGCAGAGCGCCGCCACCGTGTCGGCGCATCGAGCAGAGGTCTTTGCCGGCGCATGCGTCGAGGCGGCACTCGAGGCGCCGGGCGTGATCGCGGCGACGCTCCCCGTGCCACTGCCCGCAGGCGTGATCGCCCCCGTCGGCGCTGGCTGCATCACGACGGCGGGAGCGACAGGCGGGCGCAATGTCTATGCGGTGGTACCGGCCGTGCCGGGCGCCGCCGGACAGGTGATGAGTGACACGCAGGGCAGTGCGGCCTGGCTGAGGGTGGAGGAGGCCGGACTGGCGTTCGATCTGGTGACGGGTGTTGCAGTGGATGTTCCGGCGACGTTGACGCCGGGCGCGCTGCTCGCCTGGACCCTGGTCGAGCAGTGAAGGGCGCCCGATGGACGCCATCGTCGGTTACATCGTCGCGCTCGCGCTGTCGGTGCTGGGCGCAGCAGGCTTTGCAGCGTGGGCACGCGTCGGCGTAACCAATGTGCAGACCGCGGCGGCGGCGGGGCAACTGTTGCTCGTTGACAAGGCTGCGCAGCAGTATGTGCAGGACAACAGTGCCGTCATTGCGCAGACGGCGACCGCCGCAACGCCGGCGACCATCACACCGCAGATGCTCGTGTCGGCAGGCTATCTGCCGGCGGGCTTTTCGCCGACGAACCTGTTCGGACAGACCTGGCTGCTGCAGGTGTTGCAGCCGGTAGCGGGCCAGTTGCAGTCGCTGGTGACCTCGCAAGGAGGCCGCGCGATTTCGGACACGAAGGAACTGGTGCAGATCGCGGCGCAGGCGGGGGCGCAGGGCGGATTCGTACCGTATGCAAACCAGGGGGGCGACACGACGATGAGCACGGCGAACGCCTACGGTGCCTATGGCGGATGGCGTGTGCCGCTTGTGGGTTATACGAATCCGGGCAGTGGACATCTCGCCTCGCTGCTTGCATTTACCGGAGCGCAGGCCAATGGCAGCTACCTGTACCGTGTACAGATACCAGGTCAACCGCAGCTGAATGCGATGCAGACGGATCTCGGCATGACCGATAGCGGTGGCACAGCTCATAACATTACGGGCGCCGCGACGGTACAGGGCGACCAGGCGATCCTCGCCGGAGGTCCGAGCGGCAGCCTGAACGTGGGCGCGGCGCAGTTCTATGGCGACACCGCAAACGCGGCGGTGCGCCAGCCGGGCGGGCTGTATATCCAGACGCCGGGCGGAGCGGGTCCGGCGGATCTGAGTGAGGTCAACAACATCAACGCGAGCGGTACGGTCAGCGCGCCGATACTGAATTTCAATACAGCACCGGCGACTTGCGCCTGGGGCCAGGCAACGGTGCGGGGCGACAACGTTCTCTATATCTGCAACCAGTGGGGCAACTGGGTGCTCGCGAGCCAGATGATCGGCAATGTGCTCACCGCTGCCAGATACCTGAACGAGCCCGATGGCGGTGCTGTCGGCAAGCCGACCTGCACGGGAGGAACAGCGACGGCGGCGATCATTCCTCAAACGACAGGCGAGAACGTGGCGGCCGATCCACCGTGGGAAAGCACCATATACCGCCTCGTTGATGAAGGGACGTGGTGGTACGTGCAGATCACGCTCTACGACCCGTATGGCAACGCGTATTCGGGCGGCAACCTGAACCTGAGCGCGGAGGTGGATACGCAATGCCAGTACGCAAACACATGAACCGCATATGGCGGGCGGTGCAGGCAAACCTGCGAGCGTTTGCGGCTGTGCCGACGCGTGCGCAGCAACGCAACGCTTTTTGTAGAGGCAATCGATGAAAGGCGGATTGATTATGAAGGGCAGATTGACGCTTCTTTCGATAGGTGCCATTGCAGGATGCTGTTTCGCGTTCCTGTCGGCGCCGGTGCGCGCACAGGTGTACGGTAGCACGCCCGATGGACAGATGGGTTATGTCAGTACACCTAATCCTGTCGCGCCGAATTGTAACGCTCCATTGATATGGACGCTTAGCGGCGGGCATTACACATGCGGGTCCCCACCGCCGCCGCCGCCACCACCACCGCCTCCCGTAAATCCGGGCCAGTCGCTTCTGGAAATCTGCACTCTCGCTGTGCAGGGAGTGTCGGGCTACACGGATTTCCATCTGGAGGGAAGCTCGGAGATCGTGAAACTGCCCGCAGATGCAGCGTGGTACTGGTCGGCGGTTGGCCCCGGATACGCGACAGGCAATTGTGGCGACAGCACGGGTGACGTCTATTACGTGGTTTGTGGCGTCGATCCCGCGAGCGGGAGCATCAACTTCCTCCAGGCATCTCCGGCTGGAGGTTCGGGACAATGTCACTAGAAGCGGTTCGTTCGTTCGGGGCGGGGAGGGTTTGAATGTATGCGATCGATTAACGACGCCCTGCCTGCAGGGGATGAGATGTCCGGGAAAGGTGTCCACCAAAATTGAATTTCCTGGGCGGGTCGTTACAACACGGTAGGAGAGGGCGAGACCTTGGGGCTCACCGGGGCCAACGGACAACGCGTATACGTGGAAGGGGTAAATGGGTCATTTCGTCCGGTGCACAGCGCGTGGACCGCACAACTGTTTTCTGTCGATCGGTCCGGCAACGTCGTTGCGAGTGACGATGTAAATGGCCTGAGCGTAACCACGAATACGTTGAATCTGAATTCGGGAGCGGCCAATTGCTCATGGAACGTGGTGGTACACGCAGTTCACGTTGATTGATGCGAACGGGACCGGATATACCGGAAGTGCGCTGCGCCTAAGCGCTGAGATTGACACTCAATGTCAGTTCAGTGATGAATAGAAGGAGAAGAAGCAATGGCCGGACGACTTTCAGCGATCTATCCTGGTGCGGTACTCCTTGCCATACTGGCGCCAACGGTTGTATGCGCGCAGGTATGGGCAACGGGGCCAAACGGGGTGATGGGCTATATCAGCGCGCCAGTGCCGATTTCACCGAATTGTGTGCCGCCGGCGATCTGGATGCAGCAACCGAACGGGGCATACACCTGCGGGGTGCCGGCACCCCCACCGCCTCCGCCACCACCACCGGCGAACACGCCTCCGCCACCCGCAATCCCATTAGATCAAACCTGCGCTGCCTCCCTGGGCATCAGCCTGAGACTGTTCGACGGCGAATTCACCCAGACGAGCGCGAATACGTTTCAGTTCGGGCCCAACCTCGATCAGTCGTGCGGGGACGTAGAAACGGATATTTGCACTGTCACTAATGGAGTGGCCAATATCCAGAAAAGCGAACAATTTTTAGGTACCTGCAATCAGGGAGGGCATTAAAACGGTACGCTGAAAAGGCGCCCGCGAACAGCCGTACGCTTTGGTCACCGCAGTCCAGTACGGACCTGGTTCGCTCCGGTGGTGAAACTCCATGTTGAATTGATTGGGGTATCGTCACGTGCATCGCTGAAAACTACGGTGCATAGCGTGTTGGCGGTTAATGGTACCGGTAGCAGCAGAAACGCCACACCGGGATACAGACTTGAGTTCAAATCAGCGGTGACCCCAGTGGACGGTCCTTGTAGCGCAGCGGATGGCACGACGATTCGGAAGCCGCGGGAATTCCGCTTTCGGTCGTGAGCGTCAAGCTGCCAACGGTAAGTTCGTCCCCAGCGCTTGCGGCGCTAACTGGCGAAGCAAGGGTATGTGGCAGCGGGTGGCGGATGCTTTGGCAGGCGAGACGGAAGGGGGCTGTTCGTATAGGGGAGTTTGCTCCGCGCCTTCCGATTCGATTGTCGCGGCGGTGGCGGAATTTGCGGACCTGGATGCGCGTGCCGCGAAGATTGCACCCGCGCGCAAACCGGTCGTAAGCAAGCGAGTAATGACGTGGGACGTGGGACTGGATTCAGGAAAGTATCAAGCTCAGGCGCGGCCGGACCGGTGCAAAGCCAGAGGCCGTGCGCCATTGGGCATTCGAACGGCTTGCGCGACACCCGAGGACGAACTGCACGACCTCTTTCCAGTAACTGGGACCGTAGCGCGCGTGGCGCACCTGGCAGGGAAAATCCGTCTTGCCGGAGTCAGTTTCCGGTCTGACGAAGGACCAACGCCCCTCGCTGGATCCCGAGGCTTTCGAGCGTGTTTCGCCGCATGCAAAGCGGGCAGATAAAGTAGATCCCGAAATCGTCGATAGCAGGATCAACCCGGTTTGCAGGGATCGATTGATGGCAACGGATGCACTTCCACATGGCAGTACCCCGGTCGGTGATACACGGTAGCAGCATAGACCATGAGGGCATTTTCGCCAGGAGAGAAGGCATATTCCGACGGGGTGTCTTGCGGCCACAACCGTTTCCAATGCCCGTATGCCAGCAGGAAGCGAGGCGCTCGGTTGACGGGCCGTGAACCGGATCCTGTGGCGTAGTGGTCGGGCCTCGGTTGTCGAGCCGGCGGTCGATTCTCCTGGATACAGAACGGTGCCCGCCACGCCACGCTCCGGGAGGATTTCGCCATCAGATCCGGTTGGTCGGCATTCAGTGCAATGCCACTTTCGCGTCAGATACGGAAAGCCGTTTTGCGTGACGAGACAGCTATGGACATTCGGCGCGTGTGTACTAATATGATTGAAGCGTTCCCTGCAGAAGAGAGAGGCATGCGATGCATCCCGTGCTTGAAAGAACTTTCGGTGGCCTGTCGCGCGAGTATTACGTGCGGCAATTTCTGTTTGGACTGATCATCCCGGCGGTGATAGCGCGCGTGTTTATCGAGCACCCTACGCATCTTCCGTTCTGGATGATCTGCCTGCTGGTCGTGAACTCGCTGCTGTATCCCTATGCGCGTTTTGCCTTTGAGTGTGTCGCAGGTTTTCTGTTCGGACGCACGGTCGTGGCAGTACCGTTGCTGGTGCTGCTCGTCGTGAAGGCGGGTATCATGGCGCTGTGCTGGGGATATGCGATTTTCATCGCACCCGTCACGCTCGCCTGCCTGTATTTTCTGCACGGCCGTGGCGACCCGGCGCGCTGGCAGACCCGCTATGGTAGTAACGCGAAAGGCGGGGCGTGAGTGGGGCGCAGTACCTCACGGCTGCTTTCGCACAACCCGCCTGACGGCTGGTGAGCAGATGAAGCCGGCTGATCATGAGACTCCCGCAGGCCGGGCAATGATTGGCCAACAGAACCTGCCTTATTTCGCGCCATCACCCGCGATCAAAGATTTCAGTAGCGTACGTCGCAAGGTCCGGCAGACAGAACAGCGGTGCAACGACGGCGTCATCGTTGGGGGCGGACTTCGCTAATACGTCGGATTCACGTGCCAACGATAACGTGCTGTTGGTTGCAGGGCATCCGCGGGAGCAACGAACCGCCGGAGTTCGCAAAAGTGCTAAGACCCGCGGGTGCAGTTTCTCGTGTTCGACGAGACGGAAACCAGTCCAAACGAAGACTATCTGCGGTTTACCCATCGAAGGCCCTGGCTTGCATCGGCCCGTTCAATTGCGGTCGTGGTTGACGCGATCGACCCAGTGCTGCCGTTCGTCCGAAGTCACATCAAGGACGGTTTAAGAAAATATAGCGGTTGTTCGGGCGCCATTCGGCCTGCGAGGCATGCGGCTCCGTTGACATTTTGACTCCCTTTGGTGTGGAACTGCGACTAATGTCGCTTCGTCGCGTCTAGCGAGAGGTATCTCATCACTGCAAGCGCAATATCAACATTCGCAATGCGGCCGCAGTGAAGAGCGATTTCTCGGCGCGACCGCCGATGGTGGTAAGAGCAGTTACTATTATCGAACCGAAACTTTGAAACCTGCGCCTAGAGTGAAACTGACGTTCTTCAACTCAACGTGAGGTGCACACGCACGAACAATACCTTCGACTTTGTTTGCAACGTTAGGGCTGACCTTTGATCCAAAGATGACTTCTTTCACTGCATTTACGGGAACGGAAAAAAGGTGGATTTTAGTCCCGTTGACGTCACGCGTTTCGTCAGCTTGTACCAAGTACTTGATCATGCGCCATTCACGTTCATATGCCCACCGCGGCGTCTTTGTGAAGTAGACTTCTCTAGGGATATCCAATTTTTTTCCCGGCTCCACGTAGACGACCGGAGTAGTCTCGGTATAGGAAGGTCTGCAAAAGTCCTGGCATTGCGTTGTTGCTGAGCTATCCTGGAAGCAGAGCGAATGAGGTAAGGAGCAAGATGATGACGCAGCTTGGTCTTGGTCTGGATCTGTCGACGAAGCGCACGCGCAAGCGGGAATTTCTCGATGAGATGCGACGCGTTGTGCCGTGGTCGAAGCTGATTGCGCTGATCGAGCCGCACTATCCCACGGGAAGAACCGGTCGGCCGCCGTTCCCGATTGCAACGATGCTGCAGATTCATTTCATGCAGCAATGGTTTGGTCTGTCGGACCCTGCTATGGAAGAGGCGCTCTATGACGTACCGCTTTATCGCGAGTTCGCGGGTCTCGACGGCGGGATGGTTCGCTTGCCGGATGAAAGCACGATTCTCCGGTTCCGCCACCTGCTGGAAACGCACGGACTGGCGGTGCAAATGCTGGCACTGGTCAATGAAATCCTCACGGAGAAAGGCCTAATGCTTAGGGCTGGGTCGGCAGTCGACGCCACCCTGATTGCCGCGCCCAGTTCCACAAAGAATGGCTCCGGCACGCGCGATCCGGAAATGCAATCGACGCAGAAGGGTGGCAACTGGTACTTCGGGATGAAAATGCATGTCGGCGTAGACGCCGACTCGGGCCTGGTCCATACGGTCATCGGAACGGCGGCCAATGTTCACGACATCACCATCGCCCAAGCGTTGCTGCATGGCGAAGAAACGGATGTGTACGCGGATGCCGGTTATCAGGGTATCGAAACACGTTGTAAGACCGACGCGGTTCATTGGCATGTGGCAATGCGACCGGCAAAGCGCAGGAAACTGGATCTGAGTGATCCGTTGGACGCGATCTACAATCAGATCGAACGCCTGAAGGCGGGTATTCGGGCCAAGGTCGAACACCCGTTTCGCATCCTCAAGCGACAGTTCGGTTACGTGAAGACCCGCTATCGTGGTTTGATGAAGAACACCGCCCAGATCACCACGCTGTTTGCTTTGGGCAATTTATGGATGGCGCGTAGAGCTTTGCGCAACGCTTGAAACACCGGGCCGATAAAAGGTCATATGTCTGGTTGGAGCGCTCCGGCGTGCGGAAAAACCGTGGCAATCAACTCAACAGCAAAATTCTGAAGGCCCGAGGCTGCGCTCGATGTAAAAGGTAACGTGGCAAAGGCGGGTTGTGCAGACCTTCCTATACAAGACATTCATTAGCTCGCCACAATTTCGAGGATCGTCCGGCTTTAGTTGGAAGAAATCGCTTTCAGAGTCAAGCCCGATAGCGAATCCGCGGTTGCTATCAGCGTAGTTCCCCCACATTACTTCGTTCTGGGGATCATCTGTCAGCGACAATACGCCCACGTTTGCATTCGTGACTGTCATAAACATATCGAAGATCTCTTCCCTCTTGGCGTCAGCGTCGAACCGCTGCATATGCTCGTCTGTTAGCTGGCGGCACATCTGCCACACTTCCTCAGAAGTCAAGTGCGGGTGCGCAATCTGGAGCTTCAAGTACGTGTGCTGTATGTTCCTGTTCACGATGTGTTTGTCATAACCAAGAGGGTCTCTCAGACGGATATCAGGAACCAGTTCGCGCATATCGTTGAGGTCTTCGGCAGGGGTAAAGCGAAACATAAAGTTTTCGAAAAAACGCTCGTTGGGGACGTATTTGTAGACAAGCATCGATTTCCTTATTGAAGAATGGTCAGCGTGCGGTCCTCGGGAGGTTCGGGCACGTCGTTCAAACAGATTTCCCCGCGAACCTTCGTCGGCTTCGCCTTGCTGTACTAGGGCTTAGGCATGTCCGCTCCTGCCGATCGAGATATTTTTGGGGTACTGCGGCCTTCAAGGCCAAACGTTTTCCTTGGGCCATTCTTTCGTTAAAGTGATGGCTTTTGCAACGCAGATGATAACCGGAAGAGCTTGTGGCGCACTTTGGATGGATCAACTGGAATCGACTGCACACTCAACAAGTGGCAGGTCTTCTACCTCATGGACGGGAAAGAGAGGCTTTAAAATTCCTTCACGGGCGCTCGTCACTATCTGTGCTTGCAGCCCGCGTTGCCGCGCAGAGTCCGGGTCTCGTAGTACAAACAGAATCTATTTGGGTGGATGGGACCCCTCAGACGACTTTCACTGACTCAGCGGGTAAGTTGGCGAACTGCGAACTTGCCGACCTTTTATTGATTGTCAGGAAGGAAGAGACGAATGGGACCTTGTTATCCGAACGCGCACTGCTGCTCCAAGCCAAGATCACGCCAAAATACAATCGACTAACGAGCGGGTCGTCTACAAAGCTTGAGCGGCGACTTTTTGAAAAATTTAATAGGCTTATACCTGTTCATTTGCATAGAGACACGGCGCGGACCAACCTTATTAATACTTACTTGCTGGGCGCTGGGGCGTTCGGGGCGGCAATCGGCCTGAACGACTGCGCTCGTTATCTTCTCGCGCCAAAAGGTGCATTGTGGAGCAATGCAAATCGCGCATTTCCACCTTATCAGTAAGCGGCTCGTCCCCACCGTCGTAGGCGGTTGCTGCGATACACAGCAAAGTGATGTCCATCATTTGCGATTTGATGGACATCACTTTGTCAGAGTCTCCAGAGAAGAAGCATGGAAGTCGAGCAGGCCGTCCGAATTACCCACGGGAGCTTCGGGACCGGCTGGCGGCAGCAGCGTGTGAGCCGGGCGTCTCGGTCGCGAGACTGGCCCGTGAGAATGGCATCAACGCGAACATGCTGTACACCTGGCGGCGGCGATATCTCGCCGAGCAGCAAGCTCCGTCTACCAGCCTCCTCCCGGTCGTACTGCTGAGTGACGCGCTGACGCAGGTCGTTGCGTCATCTTCGGGGGTTCCGCGTGTTGCCTCACGAAGGAATGTTACCCGACGGATTGTTGTCGTTTCGCTTTCCTTCTTCTTTTCTTTCGTGGTTTGCCGGGCGCGAAGCGCCCGGCCCCCGCTGACTTTCAACTTTTCTGCAGCTCACACTTCAACTGGCGTCTCGGCGGACTTGCGCAAGCTACCGAGCACCATCTCTTTCACGCGCTCGGCGCGCCATGCCTTGACCCGGCGCTGCAGCGTTCGTAGTTGCGCCTTGCTTGCATAGGCGTCCGGAACCATCGTCGCCAACCGGTCCATCAATTCATTGGCCGACACAGCGGGTTCGGCGATCAGCCACCCTTCGATAGCCGGCCACGCATCGGCGAACGGATCCACCCGGGTTTTCCACCAGTGCTTTGTTTTGGGTTGCTTCCGGTGTGTCGGACGTGCTTCCCCTTCCTTCCATGCCGAAGACAGGCTCGCGAGGAAGACAGCAACGTCTGATTCGCCAGCTGGCGCTGCTTCAGCGCGCACACCGTGGGCCGCGAACTCGCTCAATGTCTGCTGGGCCGTTCGCATCTCCTGCAACAGTCGCACAGGGTCGAGACTGTTGAACTGTGCCTGCAGCTTTTCCTTGATAGCCGGTTCGACGCTGTCGTGCGCCACAAGCCGATCGCACGGCGTCGCCGCCGCGAAGTAGACCTTGTGCACGCGTGCGCCGTCGCGCGTCTTGGACTTCAGCTTGAACGAAGGCTGGAAGAAGTTAATGTATAGCCGCGATGACGCGTATAGCTGCGCGATGCGTATTTCGGACGAACGTGACCGGCCGTTTCGGGATGGTGACCGGCGATTTCGGGAACGTGACCGGGCATTTCGGGCACGTGACCGAGCGGACCGGAAGGCAGGATTGGCGTTGCGCATGAGA
>NZ_CAAJGM010000211.1 GCF_900996235.1 Paraburkholderia sp. BCC1885 | reverse complement strand
AGCGGTAAGTGGAAGCGGCGCCACCAGCTTTCTTTCGGGCTGTGAGCCCCGGTAAGCAAAACGGGCTACCGCTTCCGGTGAACGGAAAGGATCAGTTTCCGGACACTGGGACCAATATACAAGTAGGCAAAGAAAGCGGGCTCACACCGCTAGCTTGTAGGTGTCCACCACTTGTGTGAACACGGAGTGGTCCGAAACGAGATCGTCTCTCGCATCGCCCGCGGTAGTGACACAGGGCTCATTCATCCCGACAGCGCACTGCGTGCGCGGCGGAACGGTTCGCGAGGGGGGCCGGGTGAGTGTGGATTTGGAAGCATCTCTCTGAAAAATTTGGATGCCTAACAATGAAGAAAGCAGATAGCGCCTATCGAAGAGCCGTTATGCCCGACGGCGGGGCGCGCAGCGCGACGCTGGAACGGATGAGCCCTGTGTCATTAGGGGGTGACGGTGCGAGGGGACATCTCGTGTTGGGCCGTTCCCGGTTGCAGACCGGGATGGCTCACTACGGGCTAGCGGTTGCAGCCCGCTTTCTTTGCTTACTTTCTTTGCGGCGGCAAAGAAAGTAAGTGCCGCCCCGCACAGGGGCAACGCAAGCAAACCAATAACAATGCAAGGAAAGGCCAACAAAAAACAAAAAACAAAAACCAAAACAAACAAAACCACCAGCTGCCGCAGGCAAAAAAACCCGCCAAAGAACCACCAAACCGGAGACACCCCAAAATGACCGCAACTCCGCGAAGCGACCCAAAGCCAGAAGACAACTTCGACTACATAGTAATCGGCGCCGGCACAGCAGGCTGCGTCCTGGCAAACCGCCTGTCCGAAGACCCGGAAATATTAGTACTGCTACTGGAAGCCGGCGGCAAGGACGACTACCACTGGATCCACGTGCCGGTAGGCTACCTGTACTGCATCGGCAACCCCCGCACCGACTGGCTCTACAAAACGCAGGAAGAACCCGGCCTGAACGGCCGCGCGCTCTCCTATCCGCGCGGCCGGGTGCTGGGCGGCAGCTCCTCGATCAATGGCATGATCTACATGCGCGGCCAGCGTGAAGACTATGACGAGTGGGCACGTGTGACCGGCGACGCCTCATGGTCCTGGAACAATGTCCTCCCCATCTTCAAACGCAGCGAGGACTACCACGGCGGCGCCAGCGAATCGCACGGCGCGGGCGGACCGTGGCGCGTCGAAAAGCAGCGGCTGAAATGGAAGATCCTCGAGACCTTTGCGCAAGCTGCGCAGCAAGCCGGCATCCCCGCCACCGACGACTTCAATCGCGGCGACAACAGCGGCGTCGGCTATTTCGACGTCAACCAGAAACGCGGCATCCGCTGGAATGCGTCGAAGGCGTTTCTGCGGCCCGCGCTCAAGCGTCCCAATCTGACTGTGATTACAGGGGCCGTCACGCAGCGTGTCGTGTTCGATGGGCGTCGCTGCGTCGGTGTGGAATATCGCGGCAATGGCGTCGATTATTTCGCCACGGCCAAATGCGAAGTGATCCTGAGTTCCGGCGCGGTCAACTCGCCGCAACTGCTCGAGCTTTCCGGCGTCGGTAACGGCGCGCGGCTGCAAAAGCTGGGCATTGGCGTGGTGCAGGATCTGCGGGGTGTCGGTGAGAATCTTCAGGACCATCTGCAGTTGCGCATGGCGTATAGGGTCGATGGTGTACGCACGCTCAATACCGCTTCCGCGCATTGGTGGGGCAAGCTGATGATCGGTTTGCAGTACGCACTATTTCAGAGCGGACCTATGTCGATGTCGCCCTCGCAACTCGGCGCCTTTGCGAAATCGGACCCCGACGACCGCTCGCTTACGCGGCCCGATCTCGAGTATCACGTGCAGCCGCTGTCGCTCGACCGTTTCGGCGAGCCGCTGCATCGCTTTAACGCGTTTACCGCGTCGGTGTGCCAGTTGCGGCCCACGTCGCGCGGCAGCGTGCATATCGTCTCGGCCGAGCCGCAGGCGGCGCCGCTGATCGCGCCCAACTATCTGTCCACCGATTACGACCGTCACGTCGCCGCCAATGCGCTGCGTCTGACGCGCCGGATTGCTGGCGCGGCCGCGCTCGCGCCATACAAGCCGCGGGAAATCCTCCCCGGCATCCAGTTCCAGACCGAGGAAGAGCTCCAGCAGGCCGCGGGCAATGTCGGCACGACCATCTTCCATCCTGTCGGTACTTGCCGGATGGGCGCGGCGGACGATCCCGCCGCTGTCGTCGATCAGCGTCTGCGCGTAATCGGCGTGGAAGGTTTGCGGGTGGTCGATGCGTCGGTCATGCCCACCATCACGTCGGGCAACACCAACTCGCCGACGCTGATGATCGCCGAGCGCGCCAGCGACATGATTCGCGAGGATCGTCGCGCGCGCCTCGCGGGGCAGGCCACGGAGATTCGTCCGGTCGCGTCGATGTCGGTTGCGTGACAGCCAGGCCCAATGCGCGTCGTGGACCAGCGGCGCGCATTGCATACTAAGTGCAAATCCCAATGAATGCGCTGCATCATTGGCGCGACAATGGCGCGATGCGTAGCTCGTCGTGGATGACCCGTCCGTGATGAGCACAGCGCGGGGCGCACCACGAGGTACACCACGCGGTGCAGCACGCCAACGGGCGGCAAGGGGGTGTCGTCGCCGTCACACGTCGCGCAGCGTTTGGCGCGGAAGATCGTAGTGCTTCGCCTCACTTCGCATGGAAGGGAACATGATTCTCGGCGACACGATTCTCGAAACGCGCGGACTAACGAGAGAGTTCAAGGGCTTCGTCGCCGTCAACGGTGTCAACCTGCGTGTGCGGCGTGGCTCGATTCATGCGTTGATTGGTCCCAATGGCGCCGGCAAAACCACCTGTTTCAATCTGCTGACCAAATTCCTCGTCCCCACCGCGGGGCAGATCGTCTACAACGGCATCGACATCACGCGTGAACGGCCCGCGCAGATTGCGCGGCGCGGCATCATCCGCTCGTTTCAGATTTCCGCGGTGTTTCCGCATCTGACGGCATTGCAGAACGTGCGCATCGGTTTGCAGCGCACGCTGGGCACCACGTTTCACTTCTGGAAAAGCGCGCGCTCGCTGCATGAGCTCGATGACCGCGCCATGGACCTGCTCACCCAGGTCGGTTTGACCGATTTCGCCGATGTGTTGACCGTCGAACTCTCCTACGGCCGCAAGCGCGCGCTTGAGATCGCCACCACGCTCGCCATGGAGCCGGAACTGATGCTGCTCGACGAGCCGACCCAGGGCATGGGACACGAAGACGTCGATCGCGTCACCGCGTTGATCAAGAAGGTGTCGAGCGGCCGCACCATTCTGATGGTCGAGCACAACATGAATGTGATTGCCGGCATCTCCGATACGATCACCGTGCTGCAGCGTGGCGAGGTGCTCGCCGAAGGTACGTACGCCGAAGTATCGAAGAGTCCGCTCGTCATGCAGGCCTATATGGGCAGCGCCGATGCCGCCCTCACCGGAGCGCACGCATGAACACGATGGCGGAGCGCGAGAACGTGGAGGTGAGCGGGGTGGCCGCGCAACCGGCGCTGGAGATCGCGGGGTTGCAGGCGTGGTACGGCGAGTCCCACATATTGCATGGCGTCGATCTCACCGTGAACCGCGGCGAAGTCGTCACCCTGCTCGGCCGCAACGGCGCGGGCCGCACCACGACGCTGCGCGCCATCATGGGACTGACCGGCCGCCGGACGGGTTCGATTCGCGTCGGCGGGCGCGAAACCATCGACATGCCCACGCATCGCATCGCGCATTGCGGCATTGGTTACTGTCCCGAAGAACGCGGCATTTTTTCGAGCCTGTCGTGCGAGGAGAACCTTCTATTGCCGCCGCCGGTCGGTGACGCCGCGCACATGATGTCGCTGGATGAGATCTACGCGATGTTCCCGAACCTGCAGGAACGTAAGGCGAGCCAGGGCACGCGGCTCTCCGGCGGCGAGCAACAGATGCTTGCCGTCGCGCGGATCCTGCGCACCGGCGCCAGTCTGTTGCTGCTCGACGAAATCTCCGAGGGACTCGCACCGGTCATCGTGCAGGCGCTCGCGCGCATGATCGTGACGCTCAAGGCGCGCGGCTACACGATCGTGATGGTCGAACAGAATTTCCGCTTTGCCGCGCCGCTCGCCGACCGCTTCTATGTGATGGAGCATGGCGGCATCGTCGAGCACTTCGGCGCGGGCGAACTCGAAAGCAAGATGCCGGCGCTGCACGATCTGCTCGGCGTGTAGCTGCGAAGCGTCCGATTGCCTCTGATAACCAAAAGCCAGGAAACAAGGAGACCGCAATGAAGATCAAAACACTCGCGCGACTTTCGGCATGCTGCTTTGCTGCAGTGGCGGCGGGCGCCGCGCTGACTATGGGCAGCGCGCGAGCTGCCGACGACACCGTCAAGATCGGCTACATCACCGACATGTCCGGCCTCTACGCGGATATCGACGGCCCCGGCGGCCTCGAAGCGATCCGCATGGCGATCGCCGACTTCGGCGGCAAGGTCAACGGCAAGCCGATCGAGCTGCTCTACGCCGATCACCAGAACAAGGCGGACATTGCGGCGTCGCGGGCGCGTGAATGGTTCGACCGCGATGGCGTTCAGGTGCTGATCGGCGGCACGAACTCGGCAACGGGCTTGTCGATGAACCAGGTAGCGGGCGAAAAGCACAAGGTGTACATCAACGTCGGCGCCGGCGCCGACACCATGACCAACGAGCAGTGCACGCCCTACACGATCCACTATGCATACGACACCACGGCGCAGGCGAAGGGCACGGGCGCAGCGGTGACAAAGCAGGGCGGCAAGACGTGGTACTTCCTGACCGCTGACTACGCCTTCGGCAAGGCGCTGGAGACGGCCACCGCAAACGTGGTGAAGGCCAACGGCGGGCAGGTGCTCGGCGACGTACACCATCCGCTGTCGGCTTCGGATTTCTCCTCGTTCCTGTTGCAGGCGCAGGCGTCGAAGGCCCAGGTGCTCGGCCTCGCCAACGCGGGCGGCGACACGGTCAACTCCATCAAGGCGGCGAAGGAGTTCGGCATCAGCAAGACCATGAAGCTCGCGGCGCTGCTGGTCTTCATCGACGACATCCACAGCCTGGGTCTGGAGACCACGCAAGGTCTGGTGCTCACCGACAGCTGGTACTGGAACAAGAACGAGACCACGCGCAAATGGGCCGAGCGCTACTTCGACAAGACGAGGAAGATGCCATCGAGCCTGCAGGCCGCCGACTATTCGGCCGTCACGAACTATCTGAAAGCGGTGCAGGCGGTCGGCTCGACGGATCCGGACAAGATCATGGCGCAACTGAAGAAGACCAGGATCGACGACTTCTACGCCAAGGGCTACATCCGCGAGGACGGCAGCATGATCCACGACATGTATCTGATGCAGGTGAAGACGCCGGCGGAATCCAAAGAACCTTGGGACTACTACAAGATCACCGCGACCATTCCAGGCGAGCAGGCATTCACGACCAAAGCGGAGACACGCTGCGCGTTGTGGAAATAAGCGCGGGTTGCGGCTTCGTCCGGTAGCGTTTGTATTTGCGTCGGCATTGGCGTTGCTGTTCGCGGCACGCTTCGCGGACGCAGACGGACACACACGGACGAGGCTCACCACGCTGCGCGCGGGCAGTACGGAAGACCGCGCGCCTTCCGATCACACCTTGACGATGGGTTAAGGGCTAAGGCGTTCCATGGAAATCTTTGGCATACCGCTTTCGGCGATGCTGAGCCAGTTGCTGCTCGGGCTCGTGAACGGCTCGTTCTACGCGATCCTGAGTCTGGGTCTGGCGATTATCTTCGGCCTGCTAAACGTTATCAATTTCGCGCATGGCGCGTTGTTCATGCTGGGCGCGATGCTCACATGGATGGGGCTGTCGTATTTCAATCTGCCGTACTGGGTGATGCTGGTGCTCGCGCCGCTGCTGGTGGGCGCTTTCGGCATGCTGATCGAGCGCTCGATGTTGCGCTGGCTGTATAAGCTCGATCATCTGTATGGGCTGTTGCTGACCTTCGGACTGACGCTCGTCGTCGAAGGCGTGTTTCGCTCCATCTACGGTTCGTCGGGGCAGCCTTATGACGTCCCCGAGGCGCTTTCCGGTGCTACTAATCTGGGCTTCATGTTTCTGCCGAATTACCGCGCGTGGGTGGTGGTCGCTTCGCTGGTGGTGTGCTTCGTCACCTGGTTCGTGATCGAGAAAACGCGTCTTGGCGCCTATCTGCGCGCGGGTACCGAGAATCCAAAACTGGTGGAAGCATTCGGCGTCAACGTGCCCTTGATGATTACGCTGACCTACGGCTTTGGCGTGGCGCTCGCCGCGTTTGCCGGCGTGCTGGCGGCGCCGGTGATCCAGGTCTCGCCGCTGATGGGGCAGCCTATGATCATCACCGTGTTCGCGGTGGTGGTGATCGGCGGGATGGGCTCGATCATGGGCTCGATTCTCACCGGCCTGATGCTCGGCGTGATCGAAGGCTTCACGCGGGTGTTCTACCCGGAGGCGTCGGCGACGGTCGTCTTTGTCATCATGGCGCTGGTGCTGCTGGTGCGCCCCGCGGGTCTTTTCGGCAAGGAAAAATGATGCAGAGGAAAGTGCTTTACGGCCTGCTGTTGCTGGTGCTGCTCGCGGTGCCGTTCATCGGCATCTATCCGCTATTCGTGATGAAGGTGCTGTGTTTTGCGTTGTTCGCGGCGGCCTTCAATCTGCTGATCGGCTATACGGGGCTGTTGTCGTTCGGTCACGCGATGTTTCTCGGCATGGCCGGCTATACCACGGGCTATGCGATCCAGGCGCTCGGCTATTCGCCCGAGCTCGGCGTGCTGGCGGGTACGGCTGCGGCGACGGTGCTTGGTTTTATCGTCGGCCTGTTTGCAATCCGCCGTCAGGGCATCTACTTCGCCATGGTGACGCTGGCGCTCGCGCAGATGGTCTACTTCGTGTTTCTGCAGGCGCCCTTTACGCATGGCGAAGACGGCCTGCAAGGCGTGCCGCGCGGCAAGCTGTTCGGCGTGCTGGATCTCTCGTCGGATCTCACGCTCTACTACGTCGTGCTGGTCGTGATGGTGCTGATGTTCCTGCTGATCGTGCGTATCGTTCATTCACCGTTTGGGCAGGTGCTGGTGGCGATCAAGGAGAACGGGCCGCGGGCGGTTTCGCTCGGCTATGACACGGACCGCTATAAATTGCTGGCGTTCGTCTTGTCGGCGGGGATCGCGGGGTTGGCCGGCTCGATGAAAGTGCTGGTGCTGGGGTTTGAAACGCTGGGCGACGCGTATTGGACCATGTCGGGGCTGGTGATCCTGATGACGCTGGTCGGTGGCATGGGCACGCTGTTTGGGCCGCTGCTGGGCGCGGCGCTGATCGTCGCGCTCGAAGATCGGCTTGGCGATATCGGCGGCGCGCTGGCGTCGGTGACGGGCGTGCAATGGTTCAATTCGCTGGGCGAGTCGGCGACGATCGTCACGGGGCTGATCTTCATCGCGTGTGTGCTGGCGTTCAGACGCGGCATCGTCGGCGAGATCGTGGCGCGGGTTCGGCCGCTGCGCGCATGAGCGGCGGGCGATTTCGAAATACTTCGGCATCCGATATAATTTTGCTGACGTGGATGGACGGCATCGTTGAAAGGGCTGCATCCTGATGTTTCAAACGTGCCCCAATACAGTGCTGCGATGCACCACTAGGGTAAATGCTAGTTGTCCGGATGGAAGCGGTTGTTTAATCTTCTCCCAGTTCTGACGAACACCGAATTTGCAGGTGGAGAACGAGGAGACAATGAGGCACTCAGTGCCCAGACGAAAGCGCTGTTGGATATTGATCCAACAGCGCTTTTTATTTGTGCTTCGATAAAGTCACGGAGTCGTTTTCGCGCTCTTTTCTTCGCCTTTTTCGATGCGGTCTTTTGTTGTTTTCGGCTTTCGATTGCGTCGCTTTCTTTAGCGTAGGGCCGCGGGTTTTAAGGCTTTCATTGCAGCTCTGCCACGCCCTCAACCACGCTCGCAAAGCGCTTGCCGCAAGCCGTCGGCGTCCGCTACACTCGCCGTTCACCGGTCGTGGGCTGGGGCTTTAAATCGGCAGATTTAATTCGAACGAATAACGGGCAGCAAGAGGAGCGGGATGAATTCGGCATTGCGTTGGATGAGTGCGGCATTGATTGCGACGGGCGTATCGGCAATGTGGAGCAGCCATGCGTTTGCGGACGTGAAAATCGGCGTAACGGTTTCGGCAACCGGACCGGCCGCGTCGCTTGGCATTCCCGAAAAGAACACCATCGCATTGCTGCCGAAAGAAGTGGCGGGGCAGAAAATCGACTACATCGTGCTCGACGACGCGACCGATTCCACCCAGGCCGTCAAGAACGCCCGCAAGCTCACCAGCGAAGACCACGTCGACGCACTGATCGGCTCCACGGTGGTACCGAATTCGCTCGCCATGATCGACGTGGCCGCTGAAACCTCGACGCCGATGATCTCCATGGCCGCCTCCGCGACGATCGTCGAACCGATGGATGCGAAGCGCGCGTGGGTCTTCAAGACGCCGCAGAACGACATCCTGATGGCGACGGCCATTGCGCAGCACATGGCCAATCACGGCGTAAAGACGGTGGCTTTTATCGGCTTCGCGGATGCCTACGGTGAAGGCTGGTTCAAGGAATTCAGCAAGGCCGCGGATCTGGCGAAGATCAGGATCGTCGCTAACGAGCGCTTTGCCCGCACCGACGCGTCCGTTACGGGCCAGGTGCTAAAGATGATGTCGCAGAACCCGGACGCGGTGTTGATTGCAGGCGCCGGTACGCCCGCAGCGCTGCCGCAAAAGACGCTGAAAGAACGCGGCTACAAGGGCAAGTATTATCAGACGCACGGCGTGGCGAACAACGACTTTCTGCGCGTGTGTGGCAAGGATTGCGAGGGCACGTGGCTGCCGGCGGGGCCGCTGCTGGTGGCCGATCAACTGCCCGATTCCAACCCGGTGAAGAAGAGCGCGCTCACTTATAAGCATGCTTACGAAGCGGCATACGGCGCAGGCTCGATCTCGACCTTCGGCGGCCACGCGTGGGACGCGGGTTTGCTGCTGCAACGGGCCATTCCGCTCGCGCTGCAAAAGGGGCAACCGGGTACCCAGGCTTTCCGTGAGGCGCTGCGTGCCGCGCTCGAAAGCACCAAGGATTTGCCCGCGTCGCATGGCATTTTCAACATGAGCGCGAACGACCATGCCGGTCTCGACCAGCGCGCTCGTGTGATGGTGGAAATCGTCGACGGCAAGTGGAAGCTGGCTGGCGACTAAACGAAGAACAGGTCCGCGAGTCGGAATCAACGAGAGAGGCGCGTGCAGTTGACGCGCCTTTTTTAATGCTCGCGTGACACGCGAAGTGTGTCGGGCGCGCATGGATGCGGCGGGGCGGGCAGGGCGAAACATCCGCACAATACACGCCGCTCGTCTCCGGCGTGCGGTGGCGGACGCCGCATCGCCCTTGTGGTCGATGACAATGCATGTATTGGCCGCGTGGGTTTCAGGCGCGGCGTTTGTATCAACTTGTCGTCACGATCTGCCATGACGGTCTCACGACGTTTCAGGACGAGGAAGTATGGATCTATCTATCGCGGCGATCCTCGCGCAGGACGGTATCACCACCGGGGCGATTTACGCGCTGCTCGCGCTCGCACTGGTGCTGGTGTTTTCCGTGACGCGGGTGATCTTTATTCCGCAGGGCGAGTTTGTCTCATACGGCGCGCTGACGCTGGCGGCCGTGCAGTCGCAGAAATTTCCGGCCACCTGTTGGCTGCTGATGGCGATGGGCGCGGCGTGCTTTGTCCTGGAGACGGCCAGTCTGGTTCGGCATCCTGAGCGGTATGCGGGCGTTGCACGCTCGTTGGCGATACTGGCGGCGAAGTATCTGCTGTTCCCAGCGGCAGTGTACGGGGTGACGCAGGGTCTGTTCGCGCAGCCGCTGCCGATGCTCGCGCAGATCGCGCTGACACTGCTGATCGTGATTCCGATGGGGCCGTTCGTCTACCGGCTGGCTTTCGAGCCGATCGCCGGCGGCACGACGTTGCTGCTGCTGATCGTGGCCGTGGCGGTGCACTTTGCGATGGTCGGTCTCGGCCTCGTGATGTTCGGCGCGGAAGGCTCGCGCACCAACGCGTTTTCCGATGCGACCTTCAACCTCGGCAGCCTGTCGATCTCCGGGCAAAGCATCTGGGTGGTCGGCACGGCGGTGGTGTTGATCGCGGCGCTTTATCTGTACTTCGACCGCTCGCTCTCGGGCAAGGCTTTGCGCGCAACCTCGGTCAACCGGGTGGGCGCGCGGCTGGTCGGGATCGGCACGGCGCAGGCCGGCCGGCTCGCCTTTACCCTCGCTGCGGGGCTCGGCGCGCTATGCGGCGTGCTCGTGGCGCCCCTGACCACGATCTACTACGACTCGGGCTTCCTGATCGGTCTGAAGGGCTTTGTGGGAGCCATCATCGGCGGGCTGGTGAGCTATCCGCTGGCGGCGGCGGGCTCGGTGCTGGTGGGACTGCTGGAGTCGTATTCGTCGTTCTGGGCGAGCGCGTATAAGGAAGTGATCGTATTCACGCTGATCATCCCGGTGTTGCTCTGGCGCAGTCTCGCCAGCCCGCACGCCGAAGAGGACGAGGAGTGACGCGATGAAACAGATCAAGCAACGCGGGTTATTCTGGCTGTTCCTCGTGGTGATGTTGGCACTGCCGGTGCTGCCGCAGCCGCTTCATGTGCCGGAGTATTGGGTGACGCTGCTCAATTACATCGGACTGTACGCGATCGTGGCGATCGGGCTGGTGCTGCTGACGGGCATCGGCGGTATGACGAGTTTTGGGCAGGCGGCATTCGTCGGCGTCGGGGCCTATACCACCGCGTTCCTGACGACGCAGTACGGTGTGTCGCCGTGGCTCGGGTTAATCGCTGGCATGGTGTTGACGGCGTTGGTCGCGCTGATGCTCGGCGCCGTGACGATGCGTCTGTCCGGCCACTTTCTGCCGCTCGGCACGATTGCCTGGGGGCTGGCACTGTTCTATCTGTTCGGCAACCTCGATATCCTCGGTAAGTACGACGGCATCAACGGCATTCCGGTACTCAACGTGCTCGGCTTCAATCTGGAATCGGGACGCCATATCTACTACCTGATCTGGCTGGTGGTGATCGCGGCGGTGGTCTCCGTGCAAAATCTGCTTAACAGCCGGCCTGGACGGGCGATTCGCGCCCTGCGAGGCGGCGGGGCGATGGCTGAGGCCATGGGCGTCAACACGGCGTGGATGCGCGTGGTGATCTTCGTGTACGCGGCGGTGCTGGCGTCGGTCTCCGGCTTCCTTTACGCGCATTTGCAGCGTTCGGTGAATCCGACGCCGTTCGGCCTGAATCACGGTATCGAATTTCTCTTCATGGCAGTGGTGGGCGGCGTGTCGCACGTGTGGGGCGCGGTGCTCGGCGCGGCGATCCTGACTGTCCTGCAGGATTATCTGCAGACGCTGCTGCCCCGGTTGCTGGGGCAGAGCGGCAATTTCGAAGTGATCGTCTTTGGCGTGCTGATGGTCGTGCTGCTGCAGTCGGCACGGCAGGGCGTGTGGCCATTCGTGGCGCGCTTCTTTCCGCGTGGGTCACGCGCCCGTGTGCCGGAGCATGCGGAACCGTTGTCGCAGCGCAGCAAGCCGGAAGCGGGTGAAACGCTTCTGGTCGTGGATAAGGCGCGCAAGGAGTTCGGCGGCCTCGTGGCGGTGAACGATGTCAGCTTCGAGGTGAAGGCGGGGCAGATTATCGGCCTGATCGGTCCGAACGGCGCGGGCAAGTCGACCACCTTTAACCTGGTCACCGGCGTGTTGCGTGCGACGCGCGGCGAGATCACGTTTCGCGGCGAGCGCATCGACCGGCTCACTTCACGTGGAATCGTCAAACGGGGCATCGGACGCACCTTTCAGCACGTCAAGCTGCTGCCGGGCATGACCGTGCTGGAGAACGTCGCGATTGGCGCGCATCTGCGTGGACATGCGGGCGTCTGGCGCAGCGTCGTGCGGTTGAACCGCGCGGAAGAGGCTCGCCTGATGGCGGAAGCGGCGCGGCAGATTCGCCGCGTCGGGCTGGATGCGCATATGTACGACGAAGCCGGCAGCCTGGCGCTAGGCCAGCAACGGATCCTGGAGATCGCGCGGGCACTGTGCTGCGATCCGACGCTGCTCTTGCTCGATGAACCGGCGGCCGGCTTGCGGTATCAGGAGAAGCAACAATTGGCGGACTTGTTGCGCCGTCTGAAGGCGGAGGGCATGAGCGTGCTGCTGGTCGAGCATGACATGGATTTCGTCATGAACGTGACCGACCGGCTGGTGGTAATGGAGTTCGGGACGCGTATTGCGGAAGGCCTGCCACAGGACGTGCAGCAGGATCCAGCTGTGCTCGAAGCGTATCTGGGTGGAGTGGACTGATGAGAACGATGATGAATTCCGCCGTGCCGATCCTCGAGGTGGAGCGCCTGGCGGTCCGCTACGGCAAGGTCGAGGCGCTGCACGGCGTCAGCATCAAGGTACGGCCGGGGCAGATCGTCTCGGTAATCGGCCCGAACGGTGCGGGCAAATCCACGCTGCTCAACGCGATCATGGGCTCCTTGCCGGTGAGTGGCCACGCGAAGGGCTTGATCAGCTTCCAGAACGAGGACGTGAGCGCGGTACTCGTTGAAAAACGGGTGGCGCGTGGCATGTGCCTCGTCCCCGAAAAACGCGAGCTGTTTGCAACGATGAGCGTCGAGGACAATCTGGTGTTGGGCGCCTACCGGCGCAAGCGGGCGGGGGAGCGCCATTACCTTGATCAACTCGAACCGGTGTTCATGCTGTTTCCCCGGCTCAAGGAGCGTCGCAAGCAGGCGGCTGCAACACTATCCGGCGGCGAGCGGCAGATGCTCGCGGTGGGACGCGCGCTAATGGGCAAGCCGGAATTGTTGATGCTAGATGAACCGAGTCTCGGGCTCGCACCGCTGATCGTGAAAGAGATCTTCCACATCATTAGCGCGCTGCGTCAGACGGGCGTCGCGACGCTGTTGATCGAGCAAAACGCGCGCGCCGCTCTGCAAATTTCCGATTACGGCTACGTTCTGGAAACTGGCGAGTTGGCGCTCGAAGGCCCGGCGGCGGAACTGGCGCAGAATTCTCGTGTGATCGAGACGTACCTCGGGTTGACGAAGAAGGTGGCGTAAAGCCTTTTGTATCAAGGGATTGCGAGAAATAGAGCGGCGTGTTTCACGTGAAACACGCCGCTTTTTTTACGCCATTAGCCAAACGGACGAATTCGGGCCAAAACCGAACCCGCTATAATTCGCCCATACATTTTCCTTTAGAAGGTTCACGCGAGGTTCCGGCGTGAGATCCGATGCTTTATCCCACTGAATTTGACGTAATCGTCGTTGGCGGCGGTCATGCCGGCACCGAGGCCGCCTTGGCTTCCGCACGCATGGGCAATAAGACGCTCTTGCTGACGCACAACATCGAAACCCTTGGTCAGATGAGCTGCAATCCGTCGATTGGCGGCATTGGCAAAGGCCATCTGGTCAAGGAAGTCGACGCGCTCGGCGGCGCAATGGCGGCAGCAACCGACGAAGGCGGCATCCAGTTCCGCATCCTCAATTCGTCGAAAGGCCCCGCGGTTCGGGCGACTCGTGCGCAGGCCGACCGTCTGCTGTACAAACAGGCGATCCGCCATCGTCTCGAAAACCAGCCGAATCTCTGGTTGTTCCAGCAGGCCGTGGATGACCTGATGGTGGAAGGCGACCGGGTGGTGGGTGCAGTGACGCAAGTTGGAATTCGCTTCCGCTCGCGTGCTGTCGTGCTGACGGCGGGGACGTTCCTCGACGGCAAGATTCACGTCGGCCTGAACAATTACACGGGCGGCCGTGCGGGAGATCCGGCGGCGGTGTCGTTGTCGGCGCGTCTCAAGGAATTGAAGCTGCCGCAAGGGCGTCTCAAGACCGGCACGCCGCCGCGGATCGACGGCCGCACAATCGATTTCTCGAAGCTCGAAGAGCAACCGGGCGATCTGGATCCGGTGCCGGTGTTCTCGTTCCTTGGCCGCGTCGAACAGCATCCGCGCCAGGTGCCATGCTGGGTCACGCATACCAATGAGCGCACCCACGACATCATCCGCGGCGGACTCGACCGCTCGCCAATGTACACGGGCGTGATCGAAGGGGTGGGGCCGCGCTATTGCCCGTCGATTGAGGACAAGATTCACCGTTTTGCGTCGAAGGAATCGCATCAGATTTTCCTTGAGCCCGAGGGCTTGACCACGAACGAGTTCTATCCGAATGGGATCTCCACGAGCCTGCCATTCGATGTGCAGCTCGAACTCGTGCGCGCGATGGTGGGTCTCGAGCATGCCCACATCCTGCGTCCGGGTTATGCCATCGAGTATGACTATTTCGATCCGCGTGGGCTGAAGGCGTCGCTGGAAACCAAGGTGATCAACGGGCTGTTCTTTGCGGGACAGATCAACGGCACGACCGGTTATGAAGAGGCGGCGGCGCAGGGTCTGCTCGCGGGAATCAACGCCGGTCTGCATGTGCAGGGGCGGGAGGCGTGGTGTCCGCGTCGTGATCAGGCTTATCTGGGCGTGCTGGTCGACGATCTTGTCACGCGTGGTGTGTCGGAGCCGTACCGCATGTTTACCAGTCGGGCGGAGTATCGTCTGAGTTTGCGTGAAGACAACGCTGACATGCGTCTGACGGAAGTGGGCCGGGAACTGGGCGTGGTGGACGACATCCGCTGGGAAGCGTTCAGCCGCAAGCGTGAGGCTGTTTCACGTGAAACAGAACGCCTCCGCACGACATGGGTGAATCCGAAGACGTTGCCTGCGGAAGAAGCGACGGCCTTGCTCGGTAAGCCCATAGACCATGAATACAGTCTCGCTGATCTTTTGCGCCGCCCGGGTGTGAGCTATGACGGCGTGTGCGGTCTGCGTGAAGGTGCCTGTGCGCCGTCCGAACCCCTTGCCGAGGACGACGTCCTGCTGGCGCAGATCAAGGAGCAGATCGAGATCGGTATCAAATATCAGGGCTACATCGAGCGGCAGGCCGGCGAAATCGAGCGCAACGAGTCGCATGAAAACACGCGTCTGCCGGACGGTCTGGACTACGCCGAGGTGCGCGGCTTGTCATTCGAAGCTCGCCAAAAGCTGACCCAATTCCGCCCGGAAACCATCGGCCAGGCATCACGCATTTCCGGCATCACGCCGGCGGCCATCTCGCTGCTGATGGTCCACTTGAAGCGCGGTCTTGGACGTCGTTCGAACCAATCCGCCGGTCCCGCCGACGGCGGCGCCGACCCCACGCCGGTGACGCAATGACCGCACGGCAGAAGGGTTTTGGCGGCGCGGATAGCCGGGAGGCGCTCGGCGCATTGCTTAACGAGGGCGTCGCGGAATTGGGCCTTCAACTGAGCGACGATCAACTCGGCAAGCTGCTGGATTACGTCGCCTTGCTCGCCAAGTGGAATGCCGTGTACAACCTCACGGCTATCCGCGATCCACGGCAAATGCTAATCCAGCACATTCTCGATTCGCTTTCGATCGTGCCGCATCTCGCCCACCTGGGGCCGTCGTCGGTTCTCGACGTGGGCTCGGGTGGCGGTTTGCCCGGCATCGTGCTGGCGATCGTCTTGCCCGAATGGACGGTTACGCTCAACGACATCGTCCACAAGAAGACGGCGTTTCAGGTACAGGCCAAAGCGGAACTGGGCCTCAGCAATCTTTCCGTGGTGACCGGTCGCGTCGAGACGCTGAAGCCGGGCGTGGAAGTGCCGGGCAAATTCGACGTGATCGTCTCGCGTGCATTCGCAGAGCTCGCGGATTTCGTTACACTGGCCCGTCATCTGGTTGCCGGGCAGGGCGCCATCTGGGCCATGAAGGGTGTGCGCCCCGATGGCGAGATCGAGCGTCTGCCGGCAGGCTCCCACGCTAAACAGATTATCCGGCTCAAGGTGCCGTCGCTTGAGGCAGAGCGGCATCTCGTCGAAGTAGTGCTGGACGCAGATAACTGATCCCGGCGCGGCACACGGTAGCACTCACCAAACACGCATTCCACTTCATCCAGGCAGTAAAAGGGACACACCAACGATGGCAAAAATCTTCTGCGTTGCGAACCAGAAGGGCGGCGTCGGGAAGACGACGACAGCAGTCAATCTCGCCGCGAGCCTCGCATCGCAGGGACAGCGTGTCCTTCTCATCGATCTGGACCCGCAGGGCAACGCCACCATGGGCAGCGGCGTCGACAAGGCCGCGTGCGTGAATACCGTCTACGAAGTGCTGGTGGACGGCGTGGCACTGGCGGATGCGCGCGTGCGGCCGGAAGCGGTTTCGTATGATGTATTGCCGGCCAATCGCGAACTGGCCGGAGCCGAAGTCGAACTGGTCAATGTGCAGAATCGCGAGCGGCAGTTAAAGGAGGCGCTGGCGCCGGTGGAAGGCGAGTACGACTTCGTGCTGATCGACTGCCCACCGGCCCTGTCGTTGTTGACGCTGAACGGCCTGTGCGCGGCGCACGGCGTGGTGATTCCGATGCAGTGCGAATACTTCGCGCTGGAAGGGCTGTCGGATCTCGTCAACACAATCAAGCAGGTGCACGCCAACCTGAATCGCGACCTGAAGGTCATCGGCCTGCTGCGCGTGATGTTCGACCCGCGTATCACGCTGCAACAGCAGGTGTCGGACCAGTTGAAAGAGCATTTCGGCGACAAGGTATTTGACGTCGTCATTCCGCGCAATGTGCGTCTTGCCGAGGCGCCGAGCTATGGTCTGCCGGGCGTGGTGTTCGACCGCGCGTCGCGCGGCGCGCAAGCGTACGTGCAATTCGGCATGGAAATGATTGAGCGGGTTCGCGCCATCTGACGCGCGGCCGGGCACCCCAAGCTGATCGAGGAAGCACGATGAATGCAGTAGCACGAAAGAAGGGATTGGGCCGGGGGCTGGAAGCCTTGCTCGGCGGCAGCGCGGACATCACCGAGGCGGTGAAGATCGAGGGCGCGCCGAATGTTTTGCCGCTCGGCAAACTGCAGGCCGGCAAGTACCAGCCGCGCACGCGCATGGACGAAGGCGCGCTGCAGGAGCTCGCCGCCAGCATTCGCGCCCAGGGATTGATGCAACCGATCCTCGTGCGTCCGATCTCGGCGGACAAGTACGAAATCATCGCCGGCGAGCGGCGTTTCCGTGCGGCACGTCTGGCGGGACTCGATGAAGTGCCGGTGCTGGTGCGCGACGTGCCGGACCAGGCGGCCGCCGCGATGGCGCTGATCGAGAATATCCAGCGCGAGGACCTGAATCCGCTGGAAGAGGCGCAGGGCGTCCAGCGTCTGCTCGACGAATTCAACTTTACGCATGAGCAGGCGGCCGAATCGGTGGGGCGCTCGCGCAGTGCGGTGTCGAACCTGCTGCGTCTGCTGAATCTGGCCACGCCGGTGCAGACCATGCTGCTCGCCGGCGATCTCGACATGGGACACGCCCGCGCCTTGCTGGCCGTGGATGCGGCCACGCAGATCACGCTCGCGAACCAGGTCGTCAACAAGCGGATGTCGGTGCGCGAGACCGAGAAACTGGTGACTACGACCACCAAGGTCGCGCCGGCGGTCAAAGCGAAGGCGAACAACGACGGCGGACGCGACACGCGGCGCCTCGAAGAGGAACTGTCGGACCTGCTGGCCGCCACGGTCAAGATCAAGCTCGGCCGCCGCGGACGTGGCCAGGTGCTGGTGGACTTCGGCGACCTCGACGCGCTGGAAGGCATCCTCGCGCGGCTGCGCGGCAGCGCCACGGCCTGAGCGGCGAGTCGCCGTGACGGTTGCCGGGCATGAATCCCCAGCGGACAGCAAAAATCCACTGCGCAAGCTGATGGGTGTCGCGACGAAAGAGCCGGTGTTGTCGGTACTCGTCGTCGCACTGATCGCGCTGCAGTGCCTGCACCCGCGCGCGTGGCTTTCGCTGCCGGGTCTGGTCGACTGGCAGACCGTCCTGACACTCGCAGGACTCCTGATTTTGACGAAGGCCATCGAATTGTCAGGATTCCTGATGTGGATGGCGCACCGCGTGATTCATTACATTCACTCGGAACGTTCACTCGCGTTTCTGCTGATCGGCCTCGCCGCGGTGTTGTCGACGCTGCTGACCAACGACGTCGCGCTGTTCGTGGTGATTCCGCTGGCTTTGTCCCTGCATGAACTCACGCCGCTGCCGCTCAAACGGCTGGTGATTTTTATCGCGCTGTCGGTGAATGCCGGCTCGATCCTGACGCCGCTCGGCAATCCGCAGAACCTGTTTCTCTGGCAGACCAGCGGCGTGTCGTTTGGCGGCTTCGTCTTGGGGCTGGCGCCGCTGTGTGCCGCGTTGATGGTGATGCTCTACGTCATCGCGGCGGCGAGCTTTCGCGGCAAGCCGCTCGATCTGTCCAAAGACACGGAGGCTCACCCGGTCGACCGGGTGCTGGTAGGCGTGGCGGCGCTGCTGTTCGTCGCCTTCGTGGTGCTCGCCGATTCGCATCACGCCGGCATCGCGCTCGCGGCCATCGTGGCGGGTTTCCTCATCTGGCGCCGCGAGATCGTCCTGAAGATCGACTGGTTGCTGCTGTTGATCTTCGTGTTCATGTTCATCGTGTTGCGCAGCGTCGCGGCGCTGCCGTGGGTGCATGCGACGGTCGGTCAACTGGGTATCACGACCCCGCTGCGCGCTTTTGCCGCAGGGGCGGTTTTGTCGCAAGGCATCAGCAATGTACCGGCCGCCATCATGCTCGCCGAGTTCACCAAAGACTGGCGCGCGCTCGCTTTTGGCGTAAGTGTGGGCGGCTTTGGCATCGCGATCGGCTCGCTGGCCAATCTGATTGCGGTGCGTCTCTCGAAAGAGCGCGGTATATGGCTGCCGTTCCACCTGTACTCCGTGCCGTTCTGGCTCGCCAGCGGGGCCGTGGGCGGCTGGCTTCTGTTGCATATTTGATACGGACGCCGGAGCATCCCCGTGCTACCGTTTCGGCCCTGATCAGGTCAATTCAGCCGGCTTTTTGCGCGGCCGCCCGACAGCCTTACAGTTGACGTCCATGTGGTTGCGAAAGCCGTTTTCCCGCATCACGGAGCGTGGTTTCACGCAGGTTATTGAACGGCCTAAAGTCTTGAATTGCCTGCAACTATCGCTTACAATCGCCCGGATTTAATTGCACGGCAACCCCGTAAGCGTCGCGTAAGGCTGCGGGCAGAATCAGACTTTCGGAACACAGCGATGGCGGTCAAAACGTCGAACCAGGCGCCGAAGAATGGGCACGACGAAGACCGCGCGGAACGCACGCTTTCCGCTGCTTCTGGTCAGCCCGTTACACCTGAAGATGGGTGGGATGTCGAGCAGCAAGATAACAATATCGTTCCGCTCACGCGGGCTGAAGCAGAGAAGCTGTTCGGTCCGAATGTGAGTCGTCCATCGCGCGTTACGCCGTTTAAGGTCGTGGCGGCGCAAATGGTTTTATCCCTGGGTGCTACGCTGGTGTGGTGGCTGTTCTACAAGCCGCCGGGCGCTGCTGCGCTGTCCGCGTTCCTCGGTGGGGCGATTTGCTGGGTGCCGGGCGCATTGTTCGCGGCACGCCTAAGAACACTGAGCGGCGCCGAAACAGTGATGAGCTGGATGATCGGTGAAGCGCTCAAGATGGGGACAACGATAGCGATGTTTGTAGCCATCGCTTTCTGGTATCACGACGTACGCTGGGTGCCGCTGCTCGTGACCTACCTGATTGCATTGAAGACGTACTGGATCGCGCTCGCCTGGCGGTGAGCGGTGAAGTGACGCAAAAAATACTGGCTGGCGCAAGGCGTCGGCAAAAAGGCGTGCGGGTATGACATGACCCGCGCCGGCGTGTTCCTGCAATAGACTGTTGCAGCGGGAATAGCCCGACTGATTTTCGACAATTTGGGTGGCATTAACGATATGGCAGCTAGCGAAGGAACGCGCGCGATGGATCCGTCCGAGTACATCGCGCACCACTTGCAGAACTTTTCTACCGCGCACCAGACGTCGATTTTCGATATCCACGTCTGGAATCTGGACACCCTGTTCTGGTCCATCGTCTGCGGCCTGCTCACGATTTTCATTTTGCATCTCGCTGCCCGTAAGGCAACCTCCGGCGTGCCGGGCCGCTTCCAGTGCGCTATCGAAATGCTGGTGGAGATGGTCGAAGACCAATCGAAGTCGATGATCCACGGCAGCCGCACCTTCATCGCTCCGCTCGCACTGTTCGTGTTCGTCTGGGTGGCGCTGATGAACTCGCTCGACTTCATCCCTGTCGACCTGCCGGGCCGCGTGATCGGCTGGCTGGGGCTTTCGGAAGTCATCCCGCACCACCGCATCGTGCCGACGGCCGACCTGAACGGCACCATCGGCATCGCACTCGGCGTGTTCGTGCTGATGATTTACTACAACTTCAAGATCAAGGGCGCCGGCGGCTTCGTTCATGAACTGCTGTCCGCTCCGTTCGGCGCGCATCCGCTCCTGTGGATCCCGAACCTTGCACTGAACATCATCGAGTTCGTCGCAAAGACGGTTTCCCTCGGCATGCGGCTGTTCGGCAACATGTACGCGGGCGAACTGCTGTTCCTGCTGATTGCCCTGCTCGGCAGCATCTGGAGCTTCGGCGCGGACACGACGGTGCTTGGCTTCATCGGCCACGTGATCGCCGGCAGCGTGTGGGCCATCTTCCACATTCTGATCGTGCTGCTGCAGGCGTTCATTTTCATGATGCTGACGCTGGTGTACCTCGGCCAGGCACACGACAAGCACTAACCTGCGCTGTCGAACCACGAATTGCTTTAGCTTTTTAGTTTTTTAAATCCTAGTTCCAACCAGTTCCAAAAAGACTTTTCACAAAGGAGTGATCATGCAAGCTTTCATCGCCAACATCCAGGGTCTGACCGCCATCGGTATCGGCATCATCATCGGCCTGGGTGCAATCGGCGCCTGTATCGGTATCGGCCTGATGGGCGGCAAGTACATTGAAGCATGCGCTCGTCAGCCGGAACTGATGAACCCGCTGCAAACCAAGATGTTCCTGCTGGCTGGTCTGATCGATGCGGCGTTCCTGATTGGCGTTGGTGTGGCAATGCTGTTTGCGTTCGCGAACCCGCTGCTGTCGAAGCTGGCAGGCTGAGGTTCCTCGGAAGTTTGCGCCTGAGCTATAACGGTTAAGGCGCAGGGCGGAACGGGCACTCGGGCGCTGATCGAATACAGAATCGATGAGCGCCTTGCCGTTTCACTTTCCGAACTAGCAACGTTTAAGGAAACACCGTGAATCTCAACGCAACCCTGTTTGCGCAAATGGTCGTGTTCCTGATCCTCGCGTGGTTCACGATGAAGTTCGTGTGGCCCCCGTTGATCAACGCTCTCGACGAGCGCGCGAAGAAGATCGCCGACGGTCTGTCTGCTGCTGAAAAGGGCAAGGCGGAACTGGAAGCCGCGCACAAGCGCGTCGACCAGGAACTGGCACAGGCACGCAACGACGGTCAGCAACGCATTGCTGACGCCGAAAAGCGCGCAGTGACCCTTGCTGATGAAATCAAGGCTCAGGCTCACGCCGAAGCCGCCCGCATTCTCGCGCAAGCGAAGGCTGATGCAGAGCAACAAGTCGTCAAGGCGCGTGAAACGCTGCGCGGCGAAGTGGCTGCACTCGCCGTCAAGGGCGCGGAACAGATCCTGAAGCGCGAAGTCGACCAGGCAGCTCACGCTGACCTGCTGAATCAACTGAAAGCCGAGCTCTGATCATGGCCGAACTTGCAACCATCGCCCGTCCGTACGCAGAAGCGCTGTTTGGCGTGGCCGAAGTTGGTGACATCGCCGCCTGGTCCACGCTCGTGCAGGAGCTGGCACAGGTTGCGCGTCTGCCCGAAGTGCTGTCGATCGCCACGAGCCCGAAAGTAAGCCGCGCCCAGGTCAGCGATCTGCTGCTGGCCGCGGTCAGGTCGCCGCTCAAGGACAACGCGCAAGCGAAGAATCTGGTGCAAATGCTGGTGGACAACCACCGTCTGCAACTGCTGCCGGAAATCGCCACGCAGTTCGAAGAGCTGAAAAACGCCCGTGAGGGCGCGGCCGATGCGCATATCGTTAGCGCATTCCCGCTCGAAGGCGCACAGTTGAACGAACTCGTCGCCAGCCTCGAACGCAAGTTCAAGCGCAAGCTGAAGCCGGTGGTCGAGATCGACTCGTCGCTGATCGGCGGCGTGCGCGTGACGGTCGGCGATGAAGTGCTCGATACCTCGGTCCGCGCGCGGCTTGCCAGCATGCAGACGGCTCTGACGGCCTGAAGCGCTTATAAGCGCTGAAGCGGCTGGCACGCAACAGAATTGACTATCAGGAGCGAATAATGCAACTCAATCCCTCTGAGATCAGCGAGCTGATCAAGAGCCGGATCCAGGGCCTTGAAGCGAGCGCAGACGTTCGCAACCAGGGCACCGTGATCTCCGTGACCGACGGTATCGTGCGTATTCACGGCCTGTCGGAAGTGATGCAGGGCGAAATGCTCGAATTCCCGGGCAACACCTTCGGTCTCGCGCTGAACCTCGAGCGCGACTCGGTCGGCGCCGTGATTCTGGGTGAATACGAACATATTTCGGAAGGCGACATCGTCAAGACGACGGGCCGCATTCTCGAAGTGCCGGTGGGTCCGGAACTGCTCGGCCGCGTGGTCGACGCACTCGGCAACCCGATCGACGGCAAGGGTCCGGTCAACGCCAAGCATACCGACGCCATCGAAAAGATCGCGCCGGGCGTGATCTGGCGTAAGGGCGTTTCGGAGCCGGTTCAAACGGGTCTGAAGTCCATCGACGCCATGGTGCCGGTTGGCCGTGGCCAGCGTGAGCTGATCATTGGCGACCGCCAGTGCGGCAAGACGGCTGTCGCTATCGACACGATCATCAACCAGAAGGGCAAGAACCTCTTCTGTATCTACGTCGCGATCGGCCAGAAGGCTTCGTCGATCATGAACGTGGTGCGCAAGCTCGAAGAAACCGGCGCGATGGAATACACCATCGTCGTCGCGGCTTCGGCTTCGGAATCGGCTGCGATGCAATACCTCGCACCGTATGCCGGCTGCTCGATGGGCGAATACTTCCGCGACCGCGGTCAGGACGCGCTGATCGTTTATGACGACTTGACCAAGCAAGCCTGGGCATACCGTCAGATCTCGCTGCTGCTGCGCCGCCCGCCGGGCCGCGAAGCGTATCCGGGCGACGTGTTCTATCTGCACTCGCGTCTGCTGGAACGTGCGGCGCGCGTCTCGGAAGAGTACGTCGAGAAGTTCACGAACGGCGAAGTGAAGGGCAAGAGCGGTTCGCTGACGGCGCTGCCGGTCATTGAAACGCAAGCCGGCGACGTGACCGCCTTCGTTCCGACGAACGTGATCTCGATTACCGACGGCCAGATCTTCCTGGAAACCGACCTTTTCAACGCAGGTATCCGCCCGGCAATCAACGCTGGCGTGTCGGTGTCGCGCGTGGGCGGTGCGGCTCAGACGAAGGTTGTGAAGAAGCTGTCGGGCGGTATTCGTACCGACCTCGCGCAGTATCGTGAGCTGGCTGCGTTCGCGCAGTTCGCCTCGGACCTCGACGAAGCCACCCGCAAGCAACTGGAACGCGGCCGCCGCGTCACGGAACTGCTCAAGCAGCCGCAGTATCAGCCGCTGCAGGTGTGGGAACTGGCGGTGGCGCTGTTCGCTGCGAACAATGGTTACCTCGACGATCTGGAAGTTGCGCAAGTGCTGCCGTTCGAAAAGGGCCTGCGCGATTATCTGAAGTCGAAACAGGCTGACCTGATCAAGCGCATCGAAGACACCAAGGAACTCTCGAAGGACGACGAAGGCGCGCTGCATGCCGCTCTCAAAGACTTCAAGAAGTCCGGCGCTTTTTGATCCGCGAGTGACCCGCAAGGCATAAACGGACCTTGAAGCGGCGCGGGCCGCATGTGAATGCCCCCGCGCCGCTTCGATCGCTTTGCATGGCACCCGAGTCAGCGCTAAAGCGGTAACTCGGACCGACGCTTTGCATGGGGCCCGAGTAACCGCTAAAGCGCTAACTCGGGCCGACGCTTTGCATGGGACCCGAGTAACCGCTAAAGCGCTAACTCGGGCCGACAAAGGAGCAAGCAATGGCTGGAATGAAGGAAATTCGCGGCAAGATCAAGAGCGTGCAAAACACGCGCAAGATCACGAAAGCGATGGAGATGGTGGCCGCATCGAAGATGCGCCGCGCTCAGGAGCGCATGCGCGCTGCTCGCCCCTACGCCGACAAGGTCCGCGACATCGCTGCGCACATGAGCCGTTCGACCCCCGAGTATCGTCACCCGTTCATGGTGTCGAACGACGGCGCGAAGATGGCCGGCATGATCCTCGTCACGACTGACAAGGGTTTGTGCGGCGGCATGAATACGAACGTGCTGCGTGCGGCGCTGCAGAAGTTCAAGGAACTGGAAGGCCAGGGCAAGACGGTCGAAGCAACGGCGATCGGCGGCAAGGGTCTCGGTTTTCTGAATCGACTGCGCGCGAAAGTTGCGTCGAATGTCGTGCATCTGGGCGACACGCCGCATCTGGAGAAGTTGATCGGCGCGGTGAAAGTGCAGCTCGACATGTACTCGGAAGGCAAGATTTCCGCGGTGTACCTGGCGTACACGCGCTTCGTCAATACGATGAAGCAGGAAGCGGTGATCGAGCAACTGCTGCCGCTGTCGGCAGACCAGTTCGAGCGCGAGGAAGACGACGGCACGATCCCGGGCACGTCGTGGGACTACATCTACGAGCCGGACGCACAGGCGGTGGTGGACGAGTTGCTCGTGCGTTATGTCGAAGCGCTGGTTTATCAGGCCGTCGCGGAAAACATGGCGTCGGAGCAGTCGGCACGGATGGTCGCGATGAAGGCCGCTTCGGACAATGCGAAGACGGTCATCAACGAACTGCAGCTCGTGTACAACAAGAGCCGCCAGGCCGCGATCACGAAAGAACTGTCGGAAATCGTCGGTGGCGCTGCGGCGGTCTGACCATCACGGTCAGCGCGCCTTAGGGCAAGCGCTACGAAACTGCGCCTTTGCGCGAGTGAAGAATTGAGTATCTAAAGGAAAAGCGATGAGTACTACTGCTTTGGTAGAAGGCAAGATCGTACAGTGCATCGGCGCGGTGATCGACGTGGAATTCCCGCGTGAACACATGCCGAAGATTTACGACGCGCTCATTCTCGACGGTTCGGAACTGACCCTCGAAGTCCAGCAGCAGCTGGGCGACGGCGTCGTCCGTACCATCTGTCTGGGTGCATCGGACGGCCTGCGCCGTGGTACGACGGTGAAGAACACCGGCAAACCGATCAGCGTGCCGGTCGGCAAGCCGACTCTCGGCCGGATCATGGACGTGCTGGGCCGTCCAATCGACGAAGCCGGCCCGATTAACTCGGACGTGACGCGCGGCATTCACCAGAAGGCTCCGGCGTTCGAAGATCTGTCGCCGTCCACGGAACTGCTCGAAACGGGTATCAAGGTGATCGACCTGATCTGCCCGTTCGCCAAGGGCGGCAAGGTGGGTCTGTTCGGTGGCGCCGGTGTGGGCAAGACCGTGAACATGATGGAACTGATCAACAACATCGCCAAGGAACACGGTGGTTACTCCGTGTTCGCCGGTGTTGGCGAGCGTACCCGCGAAGGGAACGACTTCTATCATGAAATGAAGGACTCGAACGTTCTCGATAAGGTCGCGCTGGTGTACGGCCAGATGAACGAGCCGCCGGGCAACCGTCTGCGCGTCGCGCTGACCGGTCTGACGATGGCTGAGCATTTCCGTGACGAAGGTCTGGATGTGCTGTTCTTCGTCGACAACATCTACCGTTTCACGCTGGCCGGTACTGAAGTGTCGGCACTGCTCGGCCGTATGCCGTCGGCAGTGGGCTATCAGCCTACTCTCGCTGAGGAAATGGGCAAGCTGCAAGAGCGTATTACGTCGACCAAGACTGGTTCGATCACGTCGGTGCAGGCCGTGTACGTCCCTGCGGATGACTTGACCGACCCGTCGCCGGCTACGACCTTCGGCCACCTGGACGCAACCGTCGTGTTGTCGCGTGACATCGCTTCGCTGGGTATCTACCCGGCCGTGGACCCGCTCGATTCGACCTCGCGTCAGATCGACCCGAACGTGATCGGCGAAGAGCACTACTCGATCACGCGCGGCGTGCAGCAAACGCTGCAGCGCTACAAGGAACTGCGCGACATTATCGCGATTCTGGGCATGGACGAACTGGCGCCGGAAGACAAGCTCGCCGTGGCGCGCGCGCGTAAGATCCAGCGTTTCCTGTCGCAGCCGTTCCACGTTGCTGAAGTGTTCACGGGCTCGCCGGGCAAGTACGTGCCGCTGAAGGAAACGATCCGCGGCTTCAAGATGATCGTGGGCGGTGAGTGCGATCATCTGCCGGAGCAGGCGTTCTACATGGTTGGCACGATCGACGAAGCCTTCGAAAAGGCCAAGAAGATCCAGTAATGGTCGGGTGTTGGCACCGAGGCGCGGTTTTCGCGGCAACGTAAGAATCGCGCCGAACGCATCACGCTCAACCAGGAAGGAGTCGATATGGCAACCATTAAAGTAGACGTCGTCAGCGCGGAAGAGCAGATCTTCTCGGGTCAGGCGAAATTCGTCGCGCTGCCGGGCGAAGCGGGCGAGCTCGGCATTCTGCCGGGCCACACGCCGCTCATCACGCGGATTCGTCCGGGCGCCGTGCGTATCGAAGCTGAAAACGGCGAAGAAGAGTTCGTGTTCGTCGCCGGTGGCATTCTCGAAATTCAGCCGGGCGCAGTGACGGTTCTGGCCGACACCGCAATCCGCGGCAAGGATCTCGACGAGGCCAAAGCCGAAGAAGCACGCAAGCGTGCGGAAGAAGCGCTGCAGAACACAGGCTCGAACCTCGAATACGCCACCGCTCAGGCGGAACTGGCCTATGCGACGGCTCAGCTCGCGGCAATCCAGCGTCTGCGCAAGCTGCGCGGTCAGAATTAAGCCAGGCAGCAGCGCAAGCAACAAGCAGTAAAGGAAAGGCAGCCCGATGGGCTGCTTTTTTTCGGCTTCGATTGACGATTACGGAAAGGGAAATCAGACCGCGCTTTGACCCGCCGCAGTGAAAATCGCGAGAGCCGCGCAAATCCATGCAAATGCATGCAGACGCGTGCGGGTAAGACTTGATGCCTTGTCGTGATCCGCCGGGGGACAATCGGTGGCGAATTCTGACCCATAGAGCAGAACATCCGTTCACGGAGACACGGCCATGACACCGCTAGCCGCAAACGATGACGCACTGATCGAACCGAAAGAAGGTCTTTCCTACGTGCGTGGCTCGAAAGCGATCCCGTTGAGCGACGCAACCGTCGGACAATTCCTGCTCGACACCGCTCGACGTTTCCCGAAACGCCCCGCCGTGGTGTTCCGCGAACAGGGCATTCGCTGGACGTGGCAGGTGTTCGTTCAGGAGGTCAACGTGCTCGCCGCCGGCTTGCTGGCGCTGGGTATCGGCAAGGGCGACCGGGTCGGCATCTGGTCGCCGAACCGGGTCGAGTGGCTGCTGACGCAGTTCGCGACCGCGCGCCTCGGCGCCGTGCTGGTCAACATCAACCCGGCTTACCGGCTGGCGGAGCTCGAGTACGCGCTGAACAAGGTCGGCTGCAAAGCCATCATCGCCGCGGAATGTTTCAAGTCGTCGAAGTATCTGGAAATGCTGCAGGAACTGGCGCCGGAGCTCGTCGGCGCAACGCCGGGTGATCTGCGTGCCGCGCGTCTGCCGGACTTGCGCGTCGTCATTCGCATGGGCCACGCCATGACGGCGGGCATGCTGAGTTTTTGCGACGTGATCGAGCAGGGCCGCGCGACGTTCGATCCGGCCACGCTCGACGCCATCGGCGTCACCCTTTCGGCCGACGACCCGATCAACATCCAGTTCACCAGCGGCACCACGGGCAATCCGAAGGGCGCCCGCTGACGCATCGCAACGTCGTCAACAACGCCCGCTATATCGCGATGGCGATGCGCCTCTCTGAAGAGGACGGTCTGTGCATTCCCGTCCCGCTTTATCACTGCTTCGGCATGGTGCTGGCGGTACTCGCCTGCGTCTCGGTCGGCGCGAACATGGTCTTCCCCGGCGAGGCGTTCGACCCCGCCGCCACGCTCGCCGCGGCGGCCGAAGAAAAATGCACGGCGTTGCACGGCGTTCCGACCATGTTCATCGCAGAACTCGATCATCCGGACTTCGCGCGTTTCGATCTGACGCGTTTGCGTACCGGCATCATGGCGGGCTCGCCATGCCCCATCGAGACCATGAAAAAAGTGGTCTCGAAGATGCACCTCGCCGAAATCACCATCGCCTATGGCATGACGGAGACAAGCCCGGTGTCCTTCCAGAGTTCGACCGCCGACCCGCTCGACAAGCGCACCTCGACGGTCGGGCGCGTCCAGCCGCATCTCGAAGTCAAAGTGATCGACGCGCTCGGCAATATCGTGCCGATCGGCGCGACCGGCGAGTTATGCACAAAGGGCTATTCGGTGATGCAGGGCTACTGGGGCGACGACGCCAGGACGCGCGAAAGCATCGTCGACGGCTGGATGCACACCGGCGACCTCGCGACCATCGACGCCGACGGTTACTGCAACATTGTCGGCCGCCTGAAGGACATGCTGATTCGCGGCGGCGAGAACATCTACCCGCGTGAGATCGAGGAGTTTCTGTTTCGTCATCCGAAGATCCAGAGCGTGCAGATATTCGGCGTGCCGGACCCGAAGTATGGCGAGGAAGTGTGTGCGTGGATCGTGCTGCGCGCCGGCGAGCAGGTAAGTGCCGAAGAAGTGCAGGAGTTCTGTCGCGGCCAGATTGCCCACTACAAAGTCCCGAAGTACATCCGCTTTGTCGACGAGTTGCCCATGACCGTTACGGGCAAGGTGCAGAAGTTCGTGATGCGCGAACGCATGGTTCAGGAGCTGAAGATAAGGGAAGACAAGACAGTCTGAAACGACTGCGGCGTCACGTAAGACTCACGTGACGCCGCAGTGTTGGGCCTGACAACCACCGTTTGCAAAGCCGAGTCGGGAAGCGACCCTTACGAGGCTCTTGTGCCAAGTTGAGGCAACGCGCAAACGTTTGGCTAGAGAAAAAAAAAGCGGGCCTGGAGCCCGCTAAAAACCACACGCTACGGGGTTAGCGCGAGGAGACCATTGGAGGAACCGAGTGGCCGACGCTTTAACGCGTTGACCACGGCGCCAACAGGGATGCCCCTTTACAGGGCTTCGGCATAATGCCGACCGGCAAGTGCATCGTATCCGCTCACACCACGCACCCAGCCACATCCGTGTTGAAACCGTTGAAGGGCATTGTGGGCGAATAAATCAGGCAGCGCGGTAACAAAGTGTTTCAGGTTGTAACGCCCGCCAGATAAGGCTCTGGAGGATATATTGCCATTGAAAGCTGTTTAAAACGTATTTTTTACCGATGCCTTACGCGATTATTAAACAGGCGCGATTGATGCTATTCGGAACGCATTAAACATCGCTTTTGATTTAGTTTTCACTGCATGAGCGTCAAATGCATGTCGGGCTATCGCCGGCCCGACACCGTCTGTCTGGGATGATGCGGTTCCAATAATCTGACGGATTGCGGGACGGATGGGTCTGCGAAACTGCCGAGCGTCTTCGATTCCTGACCGCGTTATCAGCCTGGATCGTCGGGCAGGCGGAAGCGCTGCCGCAGCTATTCTGTGTCGACTTCCGGCGGACCCGCAGTTACACAGTTTTGCGGATCGGTCGCGCGCCGCGTCGCAGCTTTCATTTCATTACTTCAACCACTTGTCGGAGATCGCCCGATACTCGCCTGTGGCTTGCGCCAGATGCAACCATTGATCCACGTATTGTTGAAACACCACATCGCCGCGCGGCAGCAGCCACGCCTTTTCCCCGTACTGGAACGGCTTGTCGGGATGCACCGAGCATAGGCCGGGATTGAGCTTCTGCTGCAACAGCGTCTCCGAGGCGTCCGTCACCATCACGTCCGCTTTGCCGGTGAGGATCTGTTTGAAGATGGCGACGTTATCCGGATACACGGTCAGCGTGGCGTGCGGCAAATACTGTCTGGCGAAGCGTTCGTTCGTGCCGCCCGGATTGACGATGACGCGAGTAGCAGGCCGGTCGATATCGGCCACGGTCTGGTATTTGTTCACCTCGTCGCAGCGCACGATAGGGGTTTTGCCGTCCACCGCATAAGGTTGCGTGAAAAACGCGCGCTTCTGCCGTTCCAGCGACGGTGACACGCCGCCCACGGCGACGTCGCATTTCGCCACGAAGTCGTTCAGCAGGTTCGACCACGACGTCTTCACATATTCGACCTTGACGCCAAGCGAGCGCGCGAGCGACTCGGTCATGTCGATGTCGATACCCTCGAACTGGCCGTCGCCCTTGTCGAACGAGTACGGCTTGTAGTCGCCGGTCGTGCAGGCGCGCAGGACGCCGCGCGCCAGAATTTCGTCGAGCCGCGAAGCGGGCGTGGCGGATGTCATGGCGCCGCCCGCCGTCGACGGCGCCGCTACGGTTTGCGCGTTTACCATGCCGGCTGCAGCAATCAGCAGCGCGCCGGCCAGAATCGATACCGCCTTGATCATTTGCTCTCCTCGAACGCCGTGGTTACCGGTCAGGCCGCCGATCATAGCCCGGCGCCGCGCGCCTGAACATTGGCCGAATGGCCGTTTGCGAGGGCCTTGGGCGCGTCGTTATCATCTGGATCAGCGAAGATGCAGGAATCGGACACGCGAGGTCCGGTAAAATGCCCCTTTGCCTTCGGTCGTAAGCAACGTGGCCCATAACCTTCTCAACGACACCTTTCTGCGCGCCCTGTTGCGCCAGCCGACCGACTACACGCCGATCTGGCTGATGCGTCAGGCGGGCCGCTATCTGCCTGAATACAACGCAACGCGCAGCCGCGCCGGCAGCTTCCTGGGCCTGGCGAAGAGTCCGGCCTACGCGACTGAAGTCACGCTGCAACCGCTCGACCGCTACCCGCTCGACGCCGCCATTCTGTTCTCCGACATCCTCACGGTGCCCGACGCCATGGGTCTCGGGCTGGAGTTCGTGGCCGGCGAGGGACCGAAGTTCGCCCACCCGGTACGCACCGAAGCGGACGTCGCGCGGCTCGCCGTGCCCGACATCGACGCCACGCTGCGCTACGTCACGGACGCGGTGAGCGAAATCCGCAAAGCATTGACCGACGGGCAAGGTCGTCAGCGCGTGCCGCTGATCGGGTTTTCGGGCAGTCCGTGGACGCTGGCCTGCTACATGGTCGAAGGCGCCGGCTCGTCGGATTACCGCACGGTCAAGTCCATGCTGTACGCCCGCCCGGATCTGATGCACCGCATTCTCGAGGTGAACGCGCAAAGCGTGGCCGCCTATCTCAACGCACAGATCGAAGCCGGCGCGCAAGCCGTGATGATCTTCGACAGTTGGGGTGGCGCACTCGCCGACGGCGTGTTCCAGCGCTTTTCGCTGCACTACATCGAGCAGGTCGTGAAGCAGCTCAAGCGCACGCACGACGGCGAAAAGGTGCCGGTGATCACCTTTACGAAGGGCGGCGGTTTGTGGCTGGAGGAAATCGCGGCCATCGGCGTGGACGCGGTGGGCCTCGACTGGACCGTGAATCTTGCCAAAGCGCGCGAGCGGGTGGGTGGCCAGGTGGCGCTACAGGGCAATATCGACCCGTCGGTGTTGTTCGCGCCGCCCTCGGCGATTCGCATCGAAGCGCGCGCGGTGCTCGACAGCTTCGGCAATCATCCGGGCCACGTCTTCAACCTGGGCCATGGCATCTCGCAGTTCACACCGCCGGAACACGTCGCCGAACTGGTGGACGAAGTGCATCGCCACAGCCGCGCCATTCGCGCTGCCGCAGCAGGCGGAACCACGCTCGGAACGTGACAAATTTGTTGCGCTGCGGCGAGCTGGGCTCTCGGGCTAAGGTAAAAATAGTGTTAATGGGGCCGTCAGATGGCGCTTCTGCCGTTGTCAAGACTTGACTTATGCACACTTATCACGCTGCGGCGCGGTAGAGCCTTTCGTCGCAGCATTGCCCTTGCAAGTTGCGTGCACATTTGATCAAGTCCTTGACTGGCAAGGGTTTGCACGGACCGCAAGGAAATGTGCGGAAACCCACACAAGGCCGCTACGGCGCGGTTTTCCGGCCTTCCGGGCGGAGTTCTCAACAAAGTTATCCACAGGGCACGCGGGTAAATAGCAATTGTTCAGTGGAATCCAAAACTTAGCGCGGAAAGTGAAGTTTTACTTTAACTTCGTCAGATGCGCCGCCGCTTCACGGCGGATCCCGCTCATCGCCGTGCTGCCGCTGCCGGTCCCGATCGCCATTACTACTCCAACTTGAACCACGTTTTCGTCCGCGTCGCGCTCGATCATCCGCTGCCGACCCTGTTCGACTATCGCTGCGACGCCGCCGTGCCGCCTCGGCCCGGCACGCTCGTGGGCGTGCCGTTCGGCAGACGTCAGGTGGTAGGGCTCGTGTGCGAAGTGACCACTCACAGCGACGTGCCGGCAGATAAGCTGCGGGCCGTGGACAGTATCTGCGAGGCTTGCCCGCCGTTGTCAGCCGAGTGGCTGGCGCTCGCCGCCTTCGCCGCGGACTATTATCAGCGCGGGCTGGGCGAAGTCGCACTGCCGGCCTTGCCGCAGGCATTGCGCGACACGTCGCGCTGGGCGCGTCTGCTGGCGCCCCAGGAGTGCTACCGCCTGCTGCCGGCCGGCGGGGCGGCGTTGCCCGACGCGTTGCCGGCGCGCGCCAGCGCGCTGCGGCGCCTGGCCGCGGCGCTGATCGAGGCGGAAGCATTGCTGGTGGCCGACGCCCGCGTGATCCATCCGAAAGCCGCCGCGACGCTCGACGCGTGGCAGGCCGAGGGCTGGGTGACGCGGGAAGTGACCGAAGCGGCCGCACTCGGCGTCGCACCGGCAAGCCTTGCGGACCACGCAGACCATGCGGATAACACCACCCCGCCGCGCCCCGCCGCGCCCATCTTGCCGACTCTCACCGACGAGCAGGCCGCCGCCGTCGAGTCGATCCGCGACGCCGACGGCTTCGCGCCCTTCCTGCTGCACGGCGTGACCGGCAGTGGCAAGACCGAGGTCTATCTGCGCGCGCTCGCCGCTATCCTCGCGACGCGGCCGGATGCCCAGGCGCTCGTGCTGGTCCCGGAAATCAATCTCACGCCGCAATTCGAGGCCGCGTTCCGCGCGCGTTTCGCGGCGCTCGACGCCACCTCGATCGTCACCTTGCACAGCGGTCTCGCGGAAGGCGAACGGGCGCGCAACTGGTTCGCGGCGCACAGCGGCCGCGCGCGGATCGTGCTCGGTACGCGGCTCGCGGTGCTGGCGTCGCTGCCGAAGCTCGCCATCATCGTGGTCGACGAGGAGCACGACCCCGCCTACAAGCAGCAGGAGGGCTTGCGTTACTCGGCGCGCGATCTCGCCATCTGGCGCGCCAAGCAACTGGGCCTGCCGGTGGTGCTCGGCTCCGCGACGCCTTCGCTGGAGAGCTGGTGGCAGGCCGACCAGGGGCGCTACACGCGGCTCACGCTGTCGCGCCGCGCGGTCGCCGAGGCGGTGTTGCCCACCGTCAGGCTGATCGATCTGGAAGAGGAGCGCCGCCGCGGCCGCGCTTCCGTGGACGGCCTATCAGGGCCGCTGATCGCGGCGCTGAAGACACGGCTGGAGAAGGGCGAGCAAAGCCTCGTGTTTCTCAACCGGCGTGGCTACGCGCCGCAACTCGCCTGCGACGCATGCGGCTGGGTGGCCGGCTGCCCGCGTTGCAGCGCCTATGTCGTGCTGCATAAGCCGGAGCGCGCCCTGCGTTGCCATCACTGCGGTTGGGAGGCGCGCATTCCGCGTTCATGTCCCGATTGCGGCAACGTGGATATCGCGCCGCTCGGGCGCGGCACGCAGCGCGTCGAAGAGACGCTGGCCACCGCCGTGCCGGGCGCGCGCGTGCTGCGCATCGACGCCGACAGCACACGGCGCAAAGGCAGCGCGCAGGCGTTGTTCTCCGACGTGCACGCAGGCGACGTCGACATCCTCGTGGGCACGCAGATGATCGCCAAGGGCCACGACTTTCAGCGCGTCTCGCTGGTGGGCGTGCTCAATGCTGACACGGCGCTGTTCTCGCACGACTTCCGCGCGAGCGAGCGCCTGTTCGCGCAGCTGATGCAGGTGAGCGGCCGCGCCGGCCGCGCCGGGCTGCCCGGCGAGGTGCTGGTGCAGACGCGCTATCCACGGCACGCGCTGTATCACGCGTTGGGACGGCACGACTACGTGGGCTTCGCCAATTCGACCCTCGCCGAGCGGCGCGACGCCCATCTGCCGCCCTTCGTCTATCAGGCTTTGCTGCGTGCCGAAGGGCGCACCCTCGATGCAGCGCTCGCCTTTCTGCAACAGGCCGCGGCGGCGCTCGCGGAGATGCCGTCCGCCGAGCGGGTCACTGTCTACGACGCCGTGCCGCTCACCATCGTCAAGGTGATGCATGTGCATCGGGCGCAACTGCTGATCGAAAGCGCCTCGCGTAGCGCACTGCAAGCCACGCTGCGGGCCTGGCAACCGGTCTTGCGGACCTTGAAGGGCGTGTTGCGCTGGAATCTGGAAGTCGATCCGCTCGACATTTAACGCCCGGCAAACGGCCGGTGTTGCTGCCGGTGCGAGCCGACCGGCGTGCAAATCCCTTTCAGTCATATTCATAGAGCGAAAGGTCGTTTCAGTTCTGAAAGCCGGTCATCTATATTTCGCCAAATCGGCGCAGTTTCAACAACAATCCCAACTTCACCCGCGCCGACGCACCTCAACTCTCGGGGCTTTGCGATGAGCGATACCAATCACAGCCTGCCGGCGGGCGCAGCACCGGCCAAATCCGATCCCAACCGCGACACCGCCACCCAGCGCGGCGGCGGCCTGTTCGCCACGGAAGACTGGTGGGCTGTCTGGATCGGCCTGCTGGTGATCGTCGTGGCGTGGGCGCTGTTCGCCTCGGGCAACAGCATCAAATGGCTGGCGGTCGCGCCGCTCAAGTGGACCGATCCGGCGGCGGCCGCTCAGGATCTGCTCAGACACGTGCCGAACTATGCCGCGCTGTTCGTGGTGTTTGCCGTGCTGTTCGGCGTCAGTCTGGCCGCCCTCAAACAGCGGCTCGCGCATTTTCTGCCGTCGTTCCTGATCCTGTTCGTCGCGTCGATTCTGATCTTCACGCTGGGCGCGTGGGCCAATGCGTCGAAGTACAACCTGGAGCCGCCGCTGGTTGCACTCGTGCTGGGTCTGGTGATCTCCAATGTGTTCGGCTTGCCGGAGTGGTTCTCGGCGGGCTTGCGGGTCGAGTTTTATATCAAGGTGGGGATTGTGCTGCTCGGCGCCACGCTGCCGCTCACCTTGCTCGTGTGGGCCGGCCCGGTGGCGGTCGCGCAGGCCAGCATCGTTTCGCTGGTGACGTTCTTCGTGATCTTCTTTGCCGCCAAGGCGTTCGGTCTCGACCGCCGCTTTGCCGCGGTGCTGGGCGTGGGCGGCGCGGTGTGCGGCGTCTCGGCGGCCATTGCCATTGCGGGCGCCGTGCGCGCCAAACGTGAGCAGGCTTCGGTGGCGATCACGCTGGTGATCCTGTGGGCTATCGTGATGATCTTCGTGTTGCCGTTTGCGTCGCGCTCGCTGGGGCTTTCGACGGCGGTCGGCGGCGCGTGGATCGGCACCTCGGAATTCGCCGATGCGGCCGGCATTGCCGCTGCTCAGGCCTATGGCGACCTGGCCAAACAGGCGGGCGGCGCGATTGCCGGTGCGCCGGAAGCCTCGGTGCAAGCCTTTACGCTGATGAAGGTGGTCGGCCGCGACATCTGGATCGGCATCTGGGCGTTCGTGCTGGCGTTCGTTGCGTCGACCCGCTGGGAGAGTCAGGAGAGCGGCATCAGGACGAAAGCCAATGCCGGCGAGATCTGGGGACGCTTTCCGAAATTCGTGATCGGCTTTGTGATTGCCTCGGCACTCGTGACGTGGATCGCGAGCCACTATTCGCTGACGGATTACCGCAAGGTGGTGACGCCGGAATTCGTCGCGCCGATCACCGCGCTGCGCACGTGGGCATTCATCTTCTGTTTTCTGAGCATCGGCTTGACGACGCGTTTGCGTCTGCTGAGCGCTACCGGCGTGAAACCGTTCCTCGCCTTCACGGCCGGCGTGGTCGTCAATATCGCCATCGGCTACGCGCTGTCCGCGCACGTGTTCGCGTCGTATTGGAATAGCTTGGGGCAGGGATCGTGACAGTCCCGGCGGAGCGCGCCGACGTGCCGAAGCAGGCGCTGCGCGCGTGCCGGCCCAGTTGCGCCGGTTGCCGGTACCGCGCCGATGATCGACAAACGCTTGAGCAGAGCATCCCGGGCCTCGTGGTATTCAGTTCAGGGTTCGGCTCAAGCGTGGCGGCAAGCCGCCTGTGCCGCCTGCACGACCAGCTCGTCTCACCGGATGACGCCTGCAGCCAGTTCGCGGCACGCGTTTAACGGGCGTGACGCCACCTGATCGCCGCGATGGCGCCTGGTGACACCGTGTGCCTTTTAACGGGCGCGCCGCCTAGTCCCTGACGGCGACGCCTTGCGCACCGCCCGGCGCCCGCTGTTCATCGGCGTTTGTGCGTGCAACCTGGCGCGTCGCGCCGCGGATGAACAGCACGGCGCACATCCCGCACATCGTCCAGATTCCTGCTGCTACCAGCCACTTTTCCATTTCGACACCTCGTCAGCCCCGTAACGTGCGCTTTTGCGCATCCATGCTCTATATAACGGCGCGCTTTGGGTTCTGATAAGGGTGTCCAAAAAAGAAATTCGCCAGGGAAAGTACTGATGCGACACGCATCCGCCCCGGCGCGCCGCGGCCGGCCGGAAACCCCGATCTGACAAGGCTTCGACGGCGGTGCAACCGTACAGTGAGGGTGGTTGCACCTTTTTATTGGGAAGCGTAGGATTCGGCCAACTTTTAGTCTTTGGCCGGCGCGGGTTGGCTGGCATATGAAGAAGGAAACATGGCTAGCACCACCCTTGGCGTCAAGGTAGACGACCTCCTGCGTTCCCGGCTGAAAGATGCCGCCACCCGTCTCGAACGCACGCCGCACTGGCTGATCAAGCAGGCGATCTTCGCGTATCTGGAACGGATCGAGCATGGTCAGTTGCCGGCGGAATTGTCCGGCGCGCACGGCTCGGCCGATCTGGCCGACGGCGCGAGCGTCGAATCCGAAGAGGACGGCGCCGCGCACCCGTTTCTGGATTTCGCGCAGAACGTGCAACCGCAATCGGTGTTGCGTGCGGCGATCACCGCGGCCTACCGCCGTCCCGAGCCGGAATGCCTGCCGTTTCTGCTCGGCCAGGCGCGTCTGCCGGCCAATCTCGCCAATGACGTCCAGACGCTCGCGAGCCGGCTGGTCGAAACGCTGCGCGGCAAGAGCAAGGGCGGCGGTGTCGAAGGCTTGATCCACGAGTTTGCGTTGTCGAGCCAGGAAGGCGTAGCGCTGATGTGCCTCGCCGAAGCACTGCTGCGGATTCCCGATCGCGCCACGCGCGACGCGCTGATCCGCGACAAGATCAGCAAGGGCGACTGGAAATCGCACGTCGGCCAGGCGCCGTCGCTGTTCGTCAACGCCGCCACGTGGGGCCTGATGATCACCGGCAAGCTAGTGACCACCAATAGCGAAACGGGTCTGTCGTCGGCGCTGACGCGGCTGATCGGCAAGGGCGGCGAGCCGCTCATCAGGAAGGGCGTCGATATGGCGATGCGCCTGATGGGCGAGCAGTTCGTCACTGGCGAGAACATCTCCGAGGCGCTCGCCAACAGCCGCAAGTTTGAAGCGCGCGGCTTCCGCTATTCCTACGACATGCTCGGCGAAGCGGCCACCACCGAAGCCGACGCGCAGCGCTACTACGCCTCCTACGAGCAGGCGATCCACGCGATCGGCAAGGCGGCCGGCGGGCGTGGCATCTACGAAGGGCCGGGCATTTCGATCAAGCTCTCGGCGCTGCACCCGCGCTATTCGCGTTCGCAGCAGGAACGCACGATGAGCGAATTGCTGCCGCGCGTGCGTTCGCTCGCGATCCTCGCGCGCCGCTACGACATTGGCCTGAACATCGACGCGGAAGAGGCCGACCGACTCGAAATCTCGCTGGATCTGCTCGAGGCGTTGTGCTTCGATCAGGAACTGGCGGGCTGGAACGGCATCGGTTTCGTGGTGCAGGCGTATCAAAAGCGCTGCCCGTTCGTGATCGACTACATCGTCGATCTGGCGCGCCGCAGCCGTCACCGCATCATGGTGCGCCTCGTGAAGGGCGCCTACTGGGACAGCGAAATCAAGCGCGCCCAGGTGGACGGCCTCGAAGGCTATCCGGTCTATACGCGCAAGATCTACACCGACGTCTCGTACCTCGCCTGCGCGAAAAAGTTGCTGGGCGCGCCGGATGCCGTCTATCCGCAATTCGCCACGCACAACGCGCACACGCTTTCGGCTATCTATCACCTCGCGGGGCAGAACTATTATCCCGGCCAGTACGAGTTCCAGTGCCTGCATGGCATGGGCGAGCCGCTGTACGAAGAAGTCACCGGCCCGCTGTCGGCTGGAAAGCTGAACCGGCCGTGCCGCGTGTACGCGCCGGTCGGCACGCACGAAACGCTGCTGGCGTATCTGGTGCGGCGTCTGCTGGAAAACGGCGCGAACACGTCGTTCGTGAACCGTATCGCGGACGAAAACGTCGCCATCAAGGATCTGGTGGCCGATCCGGTCGAGGAAGCGTCGAAGCTGGTGCCGCTCGGCGCGCCGCACGCGAAGATTCCGCTTCCGCGCAATCTGTATGGGGCGGAGCGCGTCAATTCGATGGGGCTGGATCTGTCGAACGAACATCGTCTGGCGTCCTTATCTTCGGCGCTGCTGGCGAGCGCGCATCATCCGTGGCGTGCGGCGCCGATGCTCGAAGACAACGAGATCGCCGTCGGCGCCTCGCGTGACGTGCGCAATCCGGCCGATCACCGGGACCTCGTCGGCACGGTTGTCGAAGCCACGGCGGAACATGTGAGCGCGGCGCTGTCGCATGCCGTGGCCGCCGCGCCGATCTGGCAGGCGACGCCGGTCGAAGCCCGCGCCGATTGCCTCGCGCGCGCGGCCGACCTGCTCGAAGCGCAGATGCATACGCTGATGGGCCTCGTGGTGCGCGAAGCGGGCAAATCGTTGCCGAACGCAGTGGCGGAAATCCGCGAGGCGATCGACTTCCTGCGTTACTACTCGGCGCAGATCCGCACTGAGTTTTCCAACGACACGCATCGCCCGCTCGGCCCGGTCGTCTGTATCAGCCCGTGGAATTTCCCGCTGGCGATTTTCATGGGCCAGGTCGCGGCAGCACTCGCGGCCGGCAACACGGTGCTGGCGAAGCCGGCCGAACAGACGCCGCTGATCGCGGCGCAAGCCGTGCGGATCCTGCGCGAAGCCGGCGTGCCGGCGGGCGCGGTGCAACTGCTGCCGGGCGACGGCGAAACGGTCGGCGCGGCGCTGGTCGCCGACGCCCGCACTCGCGCGGTGATGTTCACCGGTTCGACGGAAGTGGCGCGCCTGATCAACAAGACGCTTTCGAGCCGTCTGGACGCGGACGGCAAGCCGATTCCGCTGATCGCCGAAACCGGCGGCCAGAACGCGATGATCGTCGATTCGTCGGCGCTCGCCGAACAGGTGGTGGCGGACGTGCTGAACTCGGCGTTCGATTCGGCCGGTCAACGCTGCTCCGCGCTGCGCGTGCTGTGTCTGCAGGACGACGTCGCGGATCGCACGCTGGAAATGCTGACCGGCGCGATGCGCGAGCTGGCGGTGGGCAACCCCGATCGTCTGTCGATCGACGTGGGTCCGGTGATCGACGTGGAAGCGAAGCGCGGCATCGACGCACACGTTGCGGCGATGCGCGAAAAAGGCCGCAAGGTCGTGCAACTGTCGATGCCGGAAGGCGGTGCGCAAGGCACCTTCGTGCCGCCGACGCTGATCGAACTCGACAGCATCGACGAACTGAAGCGCGAGGTGTTCGGCCCGGTGCTGCACGTGGTGCGTTATCGCCGCAGCGCGCTCGACAAGCTGCTGGAGCAGATCCGCGCAACCGGTTACGGCCTGACGCTCGGCATCCATACGCGTATCGACGAGACCATTGCGCACGTAATCAGCCGCGCGCACGTCGGCAACATCTACGTGAACCGCAATGTGGTGGGCGCGGTCGTTGGCGTGCAGCCGTTCGGCGGCGAAGGCTTGTCGGGTACGGGTCCGAAGGCCGGCGGCGCGCTGTATCTGCAACGCCTGCTGGCCACGCGTCCGGCCGGTCTGCCGAAAACGCTGGCGCAGGCGCTGGTGTCGGATGCACCGCAAGCGGGCGCAAACGGTGATAATCGCGGCGATAATCCGTCCGCAGCCCTCACGATTTTGCGCGACTGGCTGATCGGCGAGGGCCAGGCGTCGCTGGCGGCACGTTGCGACGGCTATCTGTCGCAAGGACTGGCCGGCGCGACCGCCGTGCTGCCCGGCCCGACCGGCGAACGCAACACCTACACGCTCGGCGCGCGCGGCACGGTGCTGTGCGTGGCGTCGACGGCAAGCGGCGCGCGCGTGCAATTTGCCGCGGCGCTGGCCACCGGCAATCGCGCGCTGTTCGAAGGTGCGGCGGGCGAGCAACTGGTGTCGGCGCTGCCGGCCGCGCTCAAGCCGTATGCGAGCGTGAAGAAGGGCGCGGATCCGGCCTTCGACGCCGTGCTGTTCGAAGGCGATAGCGACGAACTGCTGGCGCTGGTGAAGGAAGTCGCCAAGCGCAACGGTCCGATCGTCTCCGTGCAGGGCGTGGCGGCGCGCGCGCTGGAAAGCGGTGACGAGGACTACGCGCTGGAACGTCTGCTGACGGAGCGGTCGGTCAGCGTGAACACGGCGGCAGCGGGCGGCAATGCGAATTTGATGACGATCGGTTGAGCGAGCCTTTAACGGTCGATTCAATAAAACGGAAGCGGTACGGGGAGCCGGAAACCGCTCCACTCACATCTGGTATCAAGGAGAAGCTATGCAACACAAGATGAAACAGCTGGCAGGCGCGACGCTCGTCGCTGCGATGTCGCTGGCGGGGACGGCAAACGCACAGCAGGTCGAAGACGTGAAGGTGGGTTTTGCCGGCCCGATGACCGGCGCGCAAGCTCACTACGGCAAGGACTTCCAGAACGGCATCACGCTGGCAGTGGAAGAGATGAACGCCAGCAAGCCGGTGATCGGCGGCAAGCAAGTGCACTTCGTGCTGGACTCGGCGGACGACCAGGCTGACCCGCGCACCGGTACGACCGTCGCGCAGAAGCTGGTGGACGACGGCATCAAGGGCATGCTCGGCCACTTCAACTCGGGCACGACGATTCCGGCTTCGCGTATCTACGCGAATGCGGGCATTCCCGAAATCGCCATGGCGACGGCGCCGGAATACACGCAACAGGGCTTCAAGACCACGTTCCGCATGATGACGTCGGACACGCAACAAGGTTCGGTCGCGGGTACGTTCGCGGTGAAGACCCTGGGCATGAAGAAGATTGCGATTGTCGACGACCGCACGGCTTATGGCCAGGGTCTGGCGGATCAGTTCGAGAAAGCCGCCAAGGCATCGGGCGCGACGATCGTCGATCGCGAGTTCACTAACGACAAGGCGGTCGACTTCAAGTCGATTCTCACCAAGCTCAAGTCGGTGAATCCTGACCTGATCTATTACGGCGGCGCCGATTCGCAAGCTGCGCCGATGGTCAAGCAAATGAAGACGCTGGGCGTCAAGGCTCCGCTGATGGGCGGCGAAATGGTGCACACGCCGACCTTCCTGTCACTGGCCGGCGATGCGGCGAATGGCACGGTGGCTTCGCTGGCGGGTCTGCCGCTGGATCAGATGCCTGGCGGTGCTGACTATATTGCCAAGTACAAGAAGCGCTTTAACGAAGATGTGCAGACGTACTCGCCGTATGCCTACGACGGCGCAATGGCGATGTTCGATGCCATGAAAAAGGCTAACTCCACGGATCCGGCCAAGTATCTGCCGCTGCTCGCCAAGACGGATATTCCGGCTGTGACGACGACTCATCTCGAGTACGACGACCACGGTGATCTCAAGAATGGTGGGATCACGCTGTATAAGGTTGTTGATGGGAAGTGGACTACGTTGCAGAGCGTGGGTGGGAAGTAACGGTTTTTTGCCTGGCGGCGCTTGAGGCTAGTGGGCTGTTTTTAGCTGCTCTTCAAGCGCTTGCTGTTTGGCCTGGCTGTATTGCCCCGCGAGTTTTCTGACTCGTGGGGCTTTTGTTTTTTGGGGCTCTGGCATTTCTTTGCTGCCTTGGTGGTCTGCCGGCGATGCCCCTGCCCCTGTAAGTGTCCAGCACTTGTCTGAAAGCGGTGTGATCCGGGACGAGAAAGACCTCGTGGAAGCGAGCCTACTTCCCCTCACCCCTCAGCTTGCGCCCCTGTTCCCGAATCTGCTCCAGAGTCGCGCCCGGCGTGCTCGCTTCCTGCGGCATACGAATTTCGATCACCGCAGCACGCTTCGCCGCCAGCGAACGTTGGAGCGCCGGCAGAAAATCGTCGGTACGTTCCACCGTCTCACCATGCGCGCCGAACGATCGCGCGAACGCCGCGAAGTCCGGGTTCGTGAGGCCGGTGCCGTGCACCCGGTTCGGATAATGCCGCTCCTGATGCATGCGGATCGTGCCGAAGTGGCCGTTGTTCACCACGATAAAGATCACGTGCAGGTCGTACTGCATCGCCGTCGCCAACTCTTGCGCGGACATCATGAAGCAGCCGTCGCCGGCCAGCGCCACTACCGTGCGCTGCGGGTAGAGCGACTTCGCCGCGATCGCCGCCGGCACGCCGTAGCCCATCGCGCCGCTGGTCGGCGCAAGCTGGGAGCGGAAATGCCGATACGAGAAATGTCGATGCAACCACGTCGCATAATTGCCCGCGCCGTTCGTCACGATGGCGTCTTCCGGCAAATGCGCGCGTAGTTGCTGGATCACTTCGCCCATCTGCACGTCGCCTGGAATCGGCCGCGGTGTGCGCCAGTCGAGATAGGCGCGGTGTGCTTCCTCGGCGCTGCCTGCCCACGGCAGTGTTTCGGCAGAAGCGGGTCGCAGTTCCGCGAGCAGTGAGGCGAGCTCGGGCATCCCCGAGACGATCGGCAAGTCGGCCGAATACACGCGTCCCAGTTCCTCCGAACCCTGGTGTATGTGCACCAGCGTCTGCGTCGTCTTCGGGATGTCCAGCAATGTGTAGCCGCCGGTCGTCGATTCCCCGAGTCGCGGGCCAAAGGCGAGCAGCAGGTCCGCCTCGCGGATACGTTTTGCCAACGCGGGATTGATGCCGAGGCCCACGTCGCCGGCGTAATTCGGATGCTCGTTATCGAGGGTGTCCTGGAAGCGGAATGCGAGGCCGATCGGCAACTGCCAGTTCTCGACGAAACGCCGCAGGTCCGCACACGCTTCTGCCGTCCAGCCGCTGCCGCCGGCGATAACCATCGGCCGTTGGGCGCCTTCGAGCAATTGACGCAACCGCGCCATCTGCGCCGCGGACGGCGACGCCGCCACGCGGTGGTATGCCGGCGCACCCGGCACGACGGAGCAAGCGTCGCTCAACACGTCTTCCGGCAACGACAGCACGACCGGACCCGGCCGTCCCGAGGTCGCGGTATGGAACGCGTGACTCAGATACTCCGGAATGCGCCGAGGGTCGTCAATCTGCGCGACCCACTTGGCCATCTGGCCGAACATGCGTCGATAATCGATTTCCTGGAAGGCTTCGCGGTCCAGATGTTCGCGCGCGCATTGGCCGATCAGCAGGATCATCGGCGTCGAATCCTGGAAAGCGGTGTGCACGCCAATCGAGGCGTGCGTCGCGCCCGGTCCGCGCGTGACGAGCGCGACGCCGGGCCGGCCGGTCAGCTTGCCGATCGCTTCGGCCATATTCGCCGCTGCGGCTTCATGCCGGCAGACGACGGTCTGGATGCGCTCGGTCTCGTCGTGCAGCGAGTCGAGGACGGCAAGAAAACTCTCGCCTGGGACACAGAAAACACGTTCGACACCGTGCGTCAGCAGGGCATCGACTACAAGGCGCGCACCGGTGGTGGTGGCGGAAGCGGGATTGTTCTGCAACGGCATTGCGATGGGGCCTCCAGGCGGGTCGGTCGGCGGGTCGACCACGAGCGGGCCGACGGGCTTCGACAGCTTACGCCGACTCGGCAGCCGGTGTCACGCGCATGGGTAGCGCCGCCGCGCGACCTCAACACTCGACGATATTCACCGCCAGACCGCCGCGCGAGGTTTCCTTGTACTTGGTCTTCATATCCGCGCCGGTTTCGCGCATCGTCTTGATGACGGAGTCCAGCGAAACATAGTGGCTGCCGTCGCCCCGCAACGCCATGCGGGCCGCATTGACCGCCTTCACCGAGGCCATCGCGTTACGTTCGATGCACGGAATCTGCACCATCCCGCCCACCGGATCGCAGGTGAGTCCGAGGTTATGTTCCATGCCGATTTCCGCGGCATTTTCGACCTGTCCGGGTGTGCCGCCCATCACTGCGGCCAATGCGCCAGCGGCCATCGAGCAGGCCACGCCCACTTCGCCCTGGCAGCCGACTTCCGCGCCCGAAATCGACGCATTCAGCTTGTACAGAATGCCGATCGCCGCCGCCGTCATCAGGAAGTCGATCACGCCCTGCTGGTTCGAACCCGGCATGAACCGCGTGTAGTAATGCAGCACGGCCGGGATGATGCCGGCCGCGCCGTTGGTCGGCGCCGTGACCACGCGGCCGCCGGCCGCATTTTCTTCATTGACGGCAATCGCGTACAGATTGATCCAGTCGATCATCGACAACGGATCGCGCAGCGCCAGCTCCGGATTGCCGGACAACGAGCGATACAACTGCGGCGCGCGCCGTTTCACCTGGAAGGGCCCAGGCAGATTGCCGTCCGCGTCGGGATTGCCGATGCCGCAACCGCGCGCGACGCACGACTGCATCACGTCCCAGATCTTCAGCAGGCCGGTACGCGTTTCCTCTTCGGTATGCCAGACGCGCTCGTTGTCCCACATCAGTTGCGCGATGCTCTTGCCGGTGGCCTGGCACAGCGCGAGCAGTTCGTTGCCGCTGCGAAACGGGTGCGGCAACTGGTCGACGGCGCTCAGCACCTTGGTATTCGGCGCGCCGGCCGTGACGACAAAGCCGCCGCCCACCGATAGATACGTCGATTCCCGCAGCGTCCCGCCTTGTGCATCGAATGCACGCAGTTTCAGGCCGTTCGGATGCTCGGTGAGCGCCTGACGGTAAAACGAAATGTGGTCCTTCTGCACGAACGGCACCGGATGCGTGCCCAGCAGCGGCAGCGAGCGCGAGACGCGCACCGCTTCCAGGCGCTGCGCGATCGTATCCGGATCGACGGTGTCCGGCGCGTCGCCCATCAGGCCGAGCATGACGCCGCGATCGGTGCCGTGGCCTTTGCCGGTGGCGCCGAGCGAGCCGTACAGATCGACCTTCACCGAAGCCGTGGCCGCCAGCAGCGCGTCACGTTCGAGCCCCTGGACGAACATCAGCGCCGCACGCATCGGCCCCACCGTATGGGAACTGGATGGCCCGATGCCGATTTTGAAGAGGTCGAAAACGCTGACTGCCATTACTGCTCCTGCAAGAGAAAAATTCGAATTACCGCGCCGGCAGCGGCAGGCACACGGCCAGCCATGCGGGCGGGTTGGGTGCCAGATGCAGCGCGATCGGCGCATAGCGGCCATCGAGCCGCGCCGCCAGGTGAAACAGTTCTGCCGCGTTCTTCGGATCCCATTCGCCCGAATAGCCGGGCAAGCCGGCTTCGCGACGTTTGGCGTCGAACGGGACATCCGAATGCACGAATTCTTCGTGCGTCTTCGTGCCCAACGCGTAGGGCGTCAGCCAGCTGAGCGCGGCGGCCAGCGTCGCATCGTTGCTGGCTTTCTCCGGCAACCAGTTACGGTTGTGGCGGCGCGCGGCCAGCGCGGCGGTCACGAGCGGCTGCAGATCGTAGGTGACGTAATGCAGCGCATCGCGTTCCTTGAAATCGATCGTCGAACCGTCGGGCTCGATGTTGTCGCCAATGTGCTCCACGAACAGCCGCTGCGCCGCGTTGATCATCTTGCGGTTGTCGAGCGTGAACGCCGCCATGGCAATCAGCTTGATGCGGTGACTCTGCCAGTTGTTGCGGAACGTGCCGGTGAGCGGGCGCGGTTGCGCGTCGATCTGCGCGATGTAGCCGTTGCCGAATTTCGTCAGGAACGTCATGGCCGCGTTGCGGGTCTTCACCGGCAGCGCGCTCGCGGTCATGTCGTAGGCGAGGATCAGGCCCTCGAACCGGGTTTCGTCGATCGGATTGAAACTCGGTTCGTAGGTGGTGACCCAGGCGTATAGCAGACGGTCGACCAGCTTCAGATAACGGTCGTCGCTGGTGGCGCGCCAGGCGAGCGCGGCGTCGCGCAGCAGGTCGAGATCCTTCTCCGCCTCGACGCTTTGATCGTAGATGCCTTCGTGCGGCAGCGTGCCCTCGGTGTGCAGCTTCGACACCGCGTGGGGCGGGTCGTTCAGATGTCCTTGCACGTTGCCGACGAGCGCCTTGACGCCGGGATCGGCATTGGTGCGTTCACTGGTCTGCAGCGCGGGCGCTGCACAAAAATTCATCGCTGCGCGGGCTTGCCGCGCCGGCAGCATGGCGGCCGCGCCGCATACCAGCAGCAGGGCCAGCGAGGTCCCCCCTGCCTGCCACGACGGCATGCGTCCTGGATGGTTCCGGCCTTGCATCACTAGCACCTTTCGCACCATGCAAAACTCCTTCGTTGGGCTGATTCGGTGTGTGATGTTAGCTGTTCCCGGGCACGAGCGACAGGACCACACGCCGCTTCAAGGTGGCGTGTGGTTCAGGACAGTCGCTAAAGTGGCTTTACTCGTAATCCGCGATCGGCACGCACGAGCAGAACAGATTGCGGTCGCCATACACGTTGTCCGCACGGCCAACCGGCGGCCAGTACTTTTTCGCGATCAGCGACGGCAGCGGGTACGCCGCGGTTTCACGCGGGTAAGCGTGCTTCCAGTCATCCGCAATCACCACGGCCGCTGTGTGCGGCGCGTGCTTCAGCGGATTGTCTTCACGATCCAGACGGCCTTCCTCGACGGCGCGGATTTCCTCGCGGATCGCCGTCATGGCTTCGATGAAGCGATCGAGTTCTTCCTTCGATTCCGATTCGGTCGGCTCGACCATCAGCGTACCCGGCACCGGGAAGCTCATGGTGGGCGCATGGAAGCCGTAGTCGGCGAGGCGCTTGGCGACGTCGTCGACGGTGATGCCGCTCGAGTCCTTGATCGGACGCAGATCGAGAATGCACTCGTGCGCGACCAGCCCACCGGGGCCCGAATACAGCACCGGGTAATGCGGCGCCAGTTTGTTGGCGACGTAGTTGGCGTTGAGGATCGCGGTCTCGGTGGCGGCGGTGAGGTTCTTCGCGCCCATCATCGCGATGTACATCCACGAAATGGGAAGAATCGATGCGGAGCCGTAGGGCGCGCCTGAAACCGCGCCGATACCTTGCGGTGCGCGCTCGTAGCCCGACGAGGTCTGATTGGGCAGGAACTGCGCAAGGTGCGCGCCGACTGCCACCGGACCGACACCCGGTCCGCCGCCGCCGTGCGGAATGCAGAACGTCTTGTGCAGATTCAGGTGCGAGACGTCGCCTCCGAACTGGCCCGGCGCGCACAGGCCGACCATCGCGTTCATGTTGGCGCCGTCCACATAGACCTGGCCGCCATGCGCATGCACGATCTCGCAGATTTCGCGCACGTTCGCTTCGAACACGCCGTGCGTCGACGGATACGTGATCATGATTGCCGCGAGCTTGTCCGCATGCTGCGCGGCCTTCGCCTTCAGGTCTTCAATGTCGACGTTGCCTTGCGCATCGCACGCCACCACGACCACCTGCATGCCGGCCATCTGCGCCGACGCCGGATTCGTGCCGTGCGCCGAAGCGGGAATCAGACAGACATTGCGATGCCCCTCGCCGCGCGACGCGTGATACGCGTGAATGATCAGCAGACCGGCGTATTCACCTTGCGAGCCGGCGTTCGGTTGCAGCGAGACCGCCGCGTAACCGGTTGCCGCCACCAGCATCTGTTCGAGCTGATCGATCATTTCGCGGTAGCCGACGGTCTGCTCAGCCGGCGCGAACGGGTGAATCTGACCAAACTCGGGCCACGTGACCGGCAGCATTTCCGAGGTCGCGTTCAGCTTCATCGTGCAGGAGCCAAGCGGAATCATCGAGCGGTCGAGCGCCAGATCCTTATCAGAGAGACTGCGCAGGTAGCGCAGCATTTCCGTCTCCGAATGATGGCGGTTGAACACATGGTGCGTGAGGTACGCGCTGGTACGTTGGAGCGCGGCCGGCACGGCGCTTTCGCCGGGCAGTTCGGCGTCGAGCGCGTCGATTTGCGGCACGTCGCTCGCGGACGCCGCTTGCGCGAACGCGGCCAGCAGGTCGGCGAGATCGTTGCGCGAGGTGGTTTCGTCAATGGAAATGCCGACGCGCGTTTCGCTCACGCGGCGCAGATTGATGCGCCGGGCGGTTGCCGCGTCGTGCAGCGCTTGCGTGCGGGCGCCGGTGTCGAATGTCAGCGTGTCGAAGAAGGTTTCGTTGACGAGCGTGTAGCCGAGCTTTTTCGCGCCCGCGGCGAGCAGCGCGGCGATGCGGTTCACGCGCAAGGCGATCGTCTTCAGACCATGCGGGCCGTGATACACCGCGTACATGCTGGCCATGATGGCGAGCAGCGCCTGCGCGGTACACACGTTCGAGGTCGCTTTTTCGCGACGGATGTGCTGTTCACGCGTTTGCAGCGCGAGACGCAGCGCGGGCTTGCCTTGCGCGTCGACGGTGACGCCCACCAGGCGGCCCGGCATCTGACGCTTGAATTCGTCGCGCACGGCGAGGTATGCCGCGTGCGGACCGCCGAAGCCGACCGGCACGCCGAAGCGCTGCGTATTGCCGACGGCCACGTCCGCGCCCCATTCGCCCGGCGGCGTGAGCACGGTGAGCGCGAGCAGGTCGGCGGCGACGACCACGTGGCCGCCCGCTGCGTGGATGGCGTCAGCGAGCGCGCGATAGTCGCGCACATCGCCGTTCGCGCCCGGATATTGCAGCAGCACGCCGAAGGCGTTGGCGTTCGCCGCATCCGCTGCGGGGCCGACCTTCACCTCGATGCCGACCGGCGTGGCGCGTGTCTTCACCACTTCGATGGTTTGCGGCAGCACGTCGTCGGCGACGTAGAACACGTTCGACTTCGGTTTGCCCACGCGCTGCAGCAGCGTCATCGCTTCGGCGGCGGCGGTGGATTCGTCGAGCAGCGACGCGTTGGAGATGGCGAGGCCGGTCAGGTCGATGATCATCTGCTGGAAATTCAGCAGCGCTTCGAGACGGCCTTGCGAGATTTCCGGCTGATACGGCGTGTAAGCCGTGTACCACGCCGGATTTTCGAGCACGTTGCGCAGAATCACCGTGGGGGTGTGCGCGTTGTAATAGCCCTGCCCGATATACGAGCGGAACACCTGGTTCTTGTCCGCCAGTTCACGCAGCGCGGCGAGCGCTTCGGCTTCACTCTTCGGTTGGCCGAAGGGGCCGAGCGGCAGCGCCTCGGTGCGGCGGATCGTCTGCGGAATCACGGCGTCGATCAGCGCGGCGCGCGAGGCGAAGCCGAGGGCTTCGAGCATCGCCTGCTGGTCGGCCGAGTCCGGGCCGATGTGCCGTTCGGCGAAGGCGTCATGCACTTCGAGCGCGGCAAGCGAGAGAGGAGTGCGGTTCATCAGACGATCCGGGTGTTCGAGCTTCATGGGGTGTTCCTGGCGGTGCGGCCATCCGCGTTCGTCGGATGCCGCACCTTACGGTTTAGAGCGAGTTTTAAAGGCTGGCTTTGAAACTTAGGCGCCGATGGACTTCGTGTACGCGTCGGCGTCGATCAGGCGTTCTTGCGTCGCGCCCGCTGCCGGCTTGATCTTGAACAGCCAGCTTTCATACGGCGCGCTGTTGACGGAGTCGGGCGTGTCGGCCACGGCCGTATTGGCTTCGATGATTTCGCCCGAGACCGGCGCGTAGATATCGGAAGCGGCCTTCACGGATTCGATGACCGCGACGGTGTCGCCGGCGCTGACGGTCTTGCCCAGTTCCTGGACTTCGAAGAAGACGATGTCGCCGAGCGCTTCCTGCGCGTGGTCGGTAATGCCGACCGTCAGCGTGCCGTCCGCTTCGGTGCGGACCCATTCGTGCGATTCGGTGTATTTCAGATCGGCCGGGATGCTCATTGGATGCTCCTGTACGGGGTTCGGTAATTGACTTGAAAGAGGGGCGCGTGCGCGACGGACTGCCTACACGGCCAGCACTTTGCCGTTGCGCACGAATGGCAGTTTTACCACGCTTGCGGGAAGGGCTTTATCGCGGATCTGCACGTGGACGATATCGCCGGGCTTCACGTCTTTCGGCACGCGCGCGAAGGCGATGGATTCCTGCATGGTGGGCGAGAACGTGCCGCTGGTGATTTCGCCGTCGCCGTGCGGCGTGACGACCTTCTGATGGGCGCGCAGCACGCCGCCCGCCTTGCCGTTTTCCTTTTGCAGGATCAGGCCGACGAACGCGGACCGGCAACCGTCGGCTTCAAGTCTGGCCTTGCCGACGAAATCGCGCGGCGAATTCAGATCGACGGTCCAGGCGAGACCGGCGTCCAGCGGCGAGACGTTGTCGTCCATATCCTGGCCGTACAGGTTCATGCCGGCTTCGAGGCGCAGCGTGTCGCGCGCGCCGAGACCGGCGGGGCGGACACCTTGGCGCACCAGCGCGTCCCAGAACTCGCAGACGGACGTGGCCGGCAGGACGATTTCAAAACCGTCTTCGCCGGTATAGCCGGTGCGCGCCACCATCAGTTCGCCGAACGGCGTGCTGTCGATGATCGCCGCGTTGAACGGCTTCAGCAGTTCGGTGGAGGTGCGGGTGGACGGCGCGACTTGCCAGACCTTGTCGCGGGCATTCGGGCCTTGCACGGCGACGATCGCCAGATCGCGGCGCGGCGTGATGGTGAGGCCGTACTGGCCTTCGGCGTTGAGCTTGCCGAACCAGGCGACGTCTTTTTCCGCGGTGGCGGCGTTGACCACCGTGCGGAAATGGGTCTCGGAGAAGAAATAGACGATCAGGTCGTCGATCACGCCGCCTTGCGGGTTCAGCAGGCAGGTGTAGAGCGCGCGGCCCGGCGTTTGCAGCTTGCCGACGTTATTGGCGAGCGCATGCTCGAAAAAGGCGCGTACCCGCTCGCCGGTGAAATCGACGACGCACATATGCGAGACGTCGAACATGCCGGCGTCGGTGCGCACCGCGCGGTGTTCGTCGATCTGCGAGCCGTAGTTGACGGGCATGTCCCAGCCGCCGAAATCGACCATGCGGGCATTCAGCGCGCGATGGGCGGCGTTAAGCGGGGTGTGTTTGAGTTCGGTCATCGGGGCCTCGGGCATTCTCGACGGATAACAAAAAGGCCATGCGGCTCGATCCCTCGCGGCCAAAAGCCTGCGAGCGACGTCGTGCATGACCCCTCTGTCCTCGATACCTGAGAGATTGCGCTGCCGTGCGGGTTTGCAAGTCTTGCCAGACCGTCACGGTGAAACGCGCGCCCCTTCGGTGGGCAGCCTGCCTGGCTCGATGATGGTCGATACCGATGGCTACTGCCGCTCTCCAGAGTGCGAAAAACCGCTGCCTGAGAAGCCCGGACCATGCCGGAATCAGACGGGTTCTTCGACGCGGCCGGTCCTTTTGCCTGAGAGTTTGCGGGTGTGCCCCTTCGGCGGCGCGGCCTGCAAAAAATCTGCGGCCAGCGCGCTCTCCCGACGCGTGCGGCGAATGTACGCGAGGCCCGGAGGCTTGTCAAATGGAGGCTTCAGAGGGAAGCGGGGTGGTGCGATGCGCCTGGCGCGCGCCAAAAAAAAGCGCGGGGATGGCTCCCCGCGCCGGTGCTTTACCCGCGAATGACGGCAGGCTTACTCGCCGATTGCGTGAGCTGCGCCGTCGAGTTCCTGATTCAGCACGCGCTGCTCGTCGCCGGACAGGCCGCCGCCATGCTGCGCGGACATGTCATGCGCTTCGCGGCGGATCTCGTCGAGACGGTGATGCAGTGCACCACCTTCCGGCGGCGGATACGCGCCTGCGTTGACGTGAGCATCGATACGGCGGCTCAGGGTATCCGCACGGCCGTCAACCTGTCTGAGACGCTGAACCGCGATTTCGTGCGGATTCGGTCCCGGCGGCGGGGGCGGCGGCGTTACCACGCAAGCGGCCAGCGAAGAAACCAGCGCGCAGCCAGCCAGCGCACGGATGAAACGTTGCATACCTTACTCTCCTTTGTCTTCGTCGCTTTGGTCGATGGTCAGATCGATACCGGGTAGAAACGGCTGGCCGCCGCTCCCCGCTGACCTGAGATCTGCAATATATTGTAACGGGGTGTTCCTTTCGGAACTGTTGGCGACAGTTACCGGCATGTAAGCTGCGATTTGAGCGGCGATCTCAGTGAATGCGCGCGAACGGCAGACGCCGGCCCTGCGCTTCGCTCTGCGCCGCCAGTTCGATGATGGTCATGACGTCGACGGCATCCTGCGGGCTGACCGGGAAACGTTGGCCGTCGAGGATCGCCGCGGCGAGGGCCTGGTAGAAGCCGGCATAGTCGCCATCGCGGGTGGGCAAGGCGCGCTCGGCTTCCTGATTGTTCGCGTCCAGCACGCGCAGCAGGCCCGCTGCGTTGCCGCCGGCAAAGCCCGCGTCGCCCGGACGCAGACCGGCCCGCAACTGGTCTTCCTGGGTGTCCAGTTCGCGTTTGACGTAGCTGCCGCGCGTGCCGTCGATGGCGAAACGCGGCGGCGCCAGCGCGGCGAGGACGCTGGCGTGCAGCACGACTTCGAGGCCCGCATAACCGAGTTGCAGATGCACGTAATCGGGCGCGCCGTCGCCGTCGCGATACGTCTTGACGGTGGCCGACACGGTGTCCGGCGTGCCGAACAGCGCCAGCGCCTGATCGATCAGATGCGGTCCGAGGTCGAACAGCAGGCCGCCGCCGCGCGACGCTTCCTCGCGCCAGCGCGGCCGCACGTCCGGACGGAAACGGTCGAAGTGCGATTCGTAGTGCGTGACGCGCCCCAGTTCGCCGCTTGCCAGCAGATCGCGAACGGTGAGGAAATCGCCGTCCCAACGGCGGTTGTGAAATGGCGCGAACGTGAGGCCGCGCGCCAGCGCCAGATTGGCGAGCGTGAGGGCCTCGGTGGCGGTCAGCGTGACCGGCTTGTCGACCACCACGTGTTTGCCGGCTTCGAGCGTGCGTCTGGCGAGGTCGAAGTGGGTGTCGTTCGGCGTTGCGATCACGATGCACTGAAGCTCGTCGAGCGCGAGCAGGCCGTCGAGATCGGCCACGATGGTGGCGCGCGGATAGTCGGCGCGGGCCTTCCCGGCGTTGCTGGTGGCAATCGCCGCGACCGTGGCCCGGCCGCAGTGTTCGATCACCGGGGCGTGAAAGGTCGCGCCGGCAAAACCGTAACCCATCAATCCTGTTTTCAGCGGTGCAGACATATGAGTTTCCTGCGAAAAAGACGCGCCGCTTTGCCACCGCGGCGGCGGCGCGCGGCCTGTAATTGTGGCATGGCCGGCGCTCACAAAGACCACCCGGGCTTCGTGTTAACATCGCTCCTCTCGCGCGAACCGGCTCAGCCGGCCAGCCGCCGCAGTTCCCCCCTCAACCGTAAGACCCATCCACAGACGATGTCCGCAGGCCTGAACCCCGCCCAGAACGAAGCGGTGCGCTATCTCGATGGTCCCTGCCTCGTGCTTGCCGGCGCGGGCAGCGGCAAGACGCGCGTCATCACGCAAAAAATCGCCCACCTGATCGAAGTCAAAGGCTTCGAGCCGCGCCACATCGCCGCCGTGACCTTTACCAACAAGGCGGCGGCGGAAATGCGCGAGCGCGTCGGCAAGCTGCTCGAAGGCAAGACGCTGACGACGCCCGGCAAGGAAGGCCGCAAGGTGCCCGTCAATCAGTTGACGGTGTGCACGTTCCACTCGCTCGGGGTGCAGATCCTGCGCCAGGAGGCGGAACACGTCGGCCTGAAACCGCAGTTTTCGATCATGGATTCGGACGACTGCTTCGGCATGATCCAGGAGCAGGTGGGCTCGACGGACAAGGGCTTCATCCGCAAGATCCAGTCGATCATCTCGCTGTGGAAAAACGGCATGATCATGCCGGAAGAGGCGATGCGGATTGCGTCGAACGAGGACGAACATCAGGCTGCGATCGTTTTTCGCAACTACGTGGCCACGCTGCACGCCTATCAGGCAGTGGATTTCGACGATCTGATCCGCGTGCCGGCCGAGTTGTTCGCGAGGAACGAACAGGTGCGCGAGCGCTGGCAAAACAAGCTGCGCTATCTGCTGATCGACGAGTATCAGGACACCAATGCGTGCCAGTACGAACTCGTAAAGCTGCTGGCCGGTCCGCGCGCCGCATTCACGGCGGTGGGCGACGACGATCAGGCCATTTACGGCTGGCGTGGCGCGACGCTGGAGAATCTGGGCCAGCTCAGCAAGGATTTCCCGAAGCTGCATCTGATCAAGCTGGAGCAGAACTACCGCTCGACGGTGCGCATTCTGACCGCCGCCAACAACGTGATCGCCAACAATCCGAAACTGTTCGAGAAGAAGCTGTGGTCCGAACACGGCATGGGCGACACGATCACCGTCACCGGTTGCAACGACGAAGAACACGAGGCGGAATCCGTCGTGTTCCGGCTGTCCGCGCACAAGTTCGAGCGGCGCGCGCAGTTCCGCGATTACGCGATTCTGTATCGCGGCAACTTTCAGGCGCGGATCTTCGAACAGGTGCTGCGGCGCGAGCGGATTCCGTATGTGCTGTCGGGTGGCCAGTCGTTTTTTGATAAGGCCGAGATCAAGGATATCTGCGCGTATTTGCGCCTGATCGCCAACGCCGACGACGATCCCGCGTTTATCCGCGCCATCACCACGCCGCGGCGCGGAGTGGGCAACACGACGCTCGAGGCGCTGGGGTCGTTCGCGGGCCAGGCGAAGGTGTCGCTGTTCGAGGCGGTGTATATGGGCGGCATCGAGGCGCGGCTGTCCGTGCGCCAGGTCGAGCCGCTGCGCACTTTCTGCGATTTCATGCAGCGCCTGACGGACCGTGCGGACAAGGATCCGGCCTCCGAGGTGCTCAACGACCTGATGGACGCGATCCACTACGAGGCCTACCTGTACGACGCCTTCGACGAGCGCCAGGCGCAGTCGAAATGGCAGAACGTGCTGGAGTTTATCGAGTGGTTAAAGCGCAAGGGCACCAAGCCGGAGCCGGCGGCGGGGTCGGAAGCCACCGGCTACGACAACGCCGACGGTCTCGCGGATACCGGCAAGAACCTGCTCGGCCTGATCCAGACGGTCGCGCTGATGTCGATGCTCGAAGGTAAGGAGGAAGATCCCGATGCCGTGCGGCTTTCGACGGTGCACGCGTCGAAGGGGCTCGAATATCCGCACGTGTTTCTGGTGGGCGTCGAGGAAGGCATCATGCCGCACCGCGGGGGCTCGGACGACGCGCCGATCGACGACGCGCGTATCGAGGAAGAACGCCGCCTGATGTACGTGGCGATCACGCGGGCGCAACGCAGTTTGCATCTGAACTGGTGCAAGAAACGCAAGCGCGCGCGGGAGACGGTGGTGTGCGAACCGTCGCGGTTCATTCCGGAGATGGGGCTGGATGAGGCGCCGCCGCCGACGGCGGAAGAGGCGCCGATGTCGCCGAAGGATCGGTTGGCGAGTTTGAAGGCGTTGCTGCAGAAGCCTTGAAGTCAGACGCCCGTCACCCGACGCCCGACGCCAAAGCAAAAATCCCTGCCCGTGCTGGTCGCGACGGTGCAGGGATTTTTGTTTTCCGGCTACTGCGTGCGGCGTAAGGCAGCGCCGTTTTACTTTGCCGCGCCGACCATGTAATCCACGGCGGCCTTCACGTCTGCGTCCGATGCGTTCGATCCGCCCTTGGGCGGCATCGCGCCCTTGCCGTGCAGCGCGTAGTTGTAGATGACGTCCATCGGATCCTTCAGGCGCGGCGCCCAGGCGGTCTTGTCGCCGAACTTCGGCGCGTTGAGCACGCCGGCGGCGTGACAAGCCTGACAGACCTGCTCGTAAAGCGCCTTGCCGGCTTGCGCGTTGTCGGCACTCGGCGCGCCGCCGGCGGGGGCGGCTGCGGGCGCGCTGGCAATGGCGGCGAGCGCGGCGGCGGCCTGCGAGGCCGCCGCGCCTGCGTCCGCGGCGGCGCCGGACGCGGGGGCCGCCGTTGCCGCCGCCGCGCCCGAAGCGGCTTGCGCTGCGCTCGGGACCGGCGGTTCGGCGAAACTGGCTCCTGAATTGTTCGCCATATAGACGACGGCGCGGGCGATCTCGTAGTCGCTGTAGTCGTCCGGGCTGGTGCCGCCGCGAGCGGGCATGGCGCCTTTGCCGGTCAGCGCGGTGTGCCAGAGCGTGTCGAAGCCCTGCGCGATGCGCGGCGCCCAGTCGGCGGAATTGGTGAATTTCGGTGCGCCTGCCGCCCCGGTGGCGTGACAGGCCGAGCAGACCGCCTTGTAGACTTCCTCGCCGGTTTTGTAGACGCGCGGCGCGTTGGCGTCGCGAATGTCGACCTGGGCGAGCGGCGCGATGCGGGCGCTGACTTCGGCGTCGGAGAGACTGTCGGTGCCGGCGCCCGTGCGGGTCCAGTTATCGGCGTAGACCGCGAGCAGGACGATAATGACGATCGGAATAGCGAAACTGGCGACGATCGCAGCAATTAACTGCCCTGGCGTTTTGATCGGGGCTTCGTGATTATTGGGTGCTTCGCTCATGCTTGTCTCGTCTCCCGTGGGTATTGTGAGCGGTACAGCGTGACGGCAACGACCTTATTCTTTATTTAGCCACGGACGATTATAGACGCAGAGTTTCGGCGACGGCGAGCGGCGGCGGGTGGTCTTCAGCGGGCGTTTACCCGTATCGGCGTTGCCGGGCGGCGGGTTGGCGCGGAGCGATGGCGCGGGCTGTTCGGGGCCTTCGGTGGACGGGGTGCGGGAAACCGGGTATCCTCTCGGTCTCGCTTTGGCGCCGCGTTCGTGGCGCTTTCGTGTTGAAGCGCCCGTAGCTCAATGGATAGAGTACTGCCCTCCGAAGGCAGGGGTTGTAGGTTCAATTCCTACCGGGCGCACCATATCTAGCAAGCCTTCCAGCGATTTTTCCTTCCTCCGTATCAGCTTCGTACGGAAAATATACGGAAATTCGTTGTGGGAAAATTCTGGCTGTTTCCCTCTACATACCTTTATTCCATTCCTCGCGCGAAGAACCGGTCGGCGATCCTCTACGTCTGGACTTCGCGGCAGGCTCAAGATCGCGAAGGTTCGGCCGATGTACTAGGTGTTCGAACACACGCTCTGGGGAGGATGGATGCACGCTGCCACCGTTGTTGAGCTGCCCGATGGCGATCCGATTGACTGCCGGGACTTGATCCATGCGATTGCTGGAGCTTTTCTGCCGGTGCCGACAAACGGCGCAAGGGCAATGGCATGTATTGCTGGAAAGATTCTGCATGCGACTGCGGTGAGCTCTGGACAAGAACCGCAGCAGGCCGACTTGTTTGGCAAGGACTCGCCCGCGCCTTCCCTGCTTGCCCAATCGCAGCTTGATCTACCTGAGCCGACTGTTTTTGAATTGCATCTTCCGCAGAAATTGATGCCGGAGGAGATCGTGTGGTTACGGAGCGTGCTTGATGACTTGCCGAGTCTAAGGTGGCCTGTATCTGAAGTTAGGCGGATTGAATTTTTGGACGCTTACCGAAGAGTCGCAGATGGTAGGAATTGGGAGCCCAACGTGTTTACTCCTAGTGAAGTTAAGCTTCGGCGTACGCGACAGGCCCCCTATGTTGACGCACACTGGACTGCTTTGCAGGATGCTTGCGACGAAGGCTTAGTACGTATCTTCGATACGACTGGAATCGCGCTTAAGCGTCTGCATCCGGGGCTGGGCTGCTTAATTTCTCGGCGCCACGCGAAAAGCTATCTTGAGGAGCGAGGTTTTACTCTCAGCGAATCAGCGAATGGTCCGTCTCTTGATCGGGACGGTTCACATGTCGAGCTGCTTGAGTTTGGTGAAACGTCGGCGAAGAGCGAAAGCAAGGTCGGGAAGCCTCGCCTCACTCCTGCAGAAAAAGTAGAGCTTGTTGAGTATTACTATAAGTTAAAGAATTCTGGCATGCCAGACCATACGAAGAAAACAGCCGAGAAATACAAGGTCAGCAGACATACTGTTACTGACCACGTCAAGAAGGCTGCGTTTGCCAAAGAAAAGCAGATAGACCGTCTGCTAGTGACTAGAAAAAAATGACTCCGACTTCTTCTGAGTGGTTCCGACTCGGATCTCCTCAAACGTAGGTGGATCAAGGCAGACAGCGGAGGTCAAAATTTCGCTTGGTCGGAAGTGTATTTCCGATCGGATCTTCATCGCAATCCTGGCGCAAGCTGGGCCACAGAGAACGAGGTTAGGCAGCCCCGTTCTTCAAATCGCGATGGAGAAAATTATGCCAAATATAAAGCAAGCAGTTCCGAAGCAGCAGGGGCCTTCGTCGCCCGATAGCTGTATCGCAGAGTTGATCGAAAGTTTGGTCAATGCGGTAGAGCGTAAGGCAAATGCGCCGACTACGGCTGACGCAGCCGTGTTCCTCACGCGACTGAAAAACCTGGCAAACGTCCAAGGCGTGTCTGCGCGACTGCCCAACATGCCGAATGCCGCCACGTTTGTTGCGCAGGTCAAAGCGGCGGATAGCGCTGGTGATGTATCGGTGGCTACTCCGCCGAATCTTGCTGGCGCAACTATCCAAGCATCCGGTCACGCACGCATTCTGCGGGTCAAGGATCTCGTCAAGCGCATTGGAATTTCACGCGCGTCGCTCTACGTGCTCATGAAGGATCCGACGTTCGTTCGCAAGATCCAGCTAACTGCGCGCACGGTGGGATTTCTCGAATCCGAAGTTAACGAGTGGATTGAGGCTCGTGCAGCCGCCCGTAACATCGCAAAGGAGGCAGCATGACTTTCGTGAAAATGTCTGAGGAACAGGCGGTCCTCTTACGGGCCGTCCAGATGGCGTTCAACATTACGCAGGGTCACCTCGAATACACGGTGTCTGATATCAGTGATCTGCTTGGCTGTTCGATGGAAGTGGCGGCCGGGCTGCGTTATGAACTTATGTTGCAGCGACTCAATAGACATGCTGAGCCCGCGAGCCTTGATAGCCATAGTCGGAAAATCATCATCGATGCGGTGCTCGATACGAGGGGTAAGCTCGATGACCGGATCTACGCATTGCAAGGTGCAGTAAGCAAGAATTTTAATGATCAAACCACGGCGCTGGCCTACGTCATGCGTCAGGTCTCCGACTGCAAAGCCCTGTTGATGGAGATCCGTACTCGCGATGATGACGGCCACTTGATTATCGACTGGCCCATTCGCGAAATCGTCACCGATCAGGTCGGGCAGCTCACAGGCTATGTCGAGGCGTTGCTTCTCGACCAACGCCAAAGCTTGGAACGCCAACACACGGTTCAGCTTGTTTTGCTGAGCAATATCACGGCGCTCGTCGGCCAGATGCAAGGGGTTAAGCATCTCGGTGACCGGGTCGACGTACCGGCGCAAGGAGGCGAGCATGGCTAAAGTCACCACGTCCGAAAACGCAAGGCCAGACCTCGAGGCGATCAAGCGTGCTGTGCGCGAACTTGAATCGCCGAAAGTCAAGCGCGACCGCGAGCGCGCGGAATTATTCGCGGCACTGTATCCGGACATCCGTGATCAGCTAGTCGCGGGTGTTTCCAAAACCGCGATCATCAAGACGTTGGTCGACCTCAGTGTGTCGATCAGCAACCCGATGTTCGAGGAATTGCTGGCTGCCGAAGCAAAGCGTTGTGGCGAGCCGGTGCCGAGCAAGGACACTGAGGCCAGTGATGACGAGTCTGCAGGTGCGCCGCAAGTGGGCGCGAAGGACACGGTGACCGCCTGATGACTCCCCCCGTCTATCCGAACGGCGGGGGCCTTATGCCCTCGCCAAATTTCGGCCCGCGGTTACAGCCTACGAGCTGTCTGCCGGCAGGCTATTGCCCGCCTTCGTTACCGCAAGCTATCAATGCCCTGACGCCAGGCCTGTACCGCGCGGCATGCGAATGTCACTCTATTCGCGGGGCAGGGTATGGAGCCGCGCTTGCCAATCTGCTTGGCAACGTATCGTACGCGGTATCCAGCAATTTCCGCATCCGTGATCGCAACGGCCGATCGATGCCGCTCAGCTTGCATATCCGGTTTGCCGGCGCACGTTTGAGCGGCAAGTCTGAGGCACACGTCCGGTTCAATGCACCTGTCGGCGAAGCGATAAAGGGCTGGAAGAAGGGACGACGGTTTGATAACGTGCTACCCCCAACTTTGCTGCGCAAGATCCGTGCGGGTTCGGTTCTGTCGCTGCTCAGCATGCCGGAAGGGCGTGGCCATCTTGCAGGTCCGCTCAGTCGCTCGTTTCAGGATCTGAGTGACCTGTACGACAGTACTATGCCGCCGTTCGATCGCGCGGATGACGACGATGAGGATCTCGCCGAGCACGCGCCGGACAGCGCAATCTTAGTCACTTGCGTCAACGTGCAAGACGACGCAAACCGCGATTGGCTAGACAAGTATGGTCAAAGCGCCATGGCTTCGGGGTACCTGTTCCGGCTTCTCATGATGGAGACCGATGAACTTGCCATTGAGGGGGCCGGCGAGCAGCAACCGGAATTCGCTCTGCTGGACTACGATCACCGTATCGTTGAGCTGATCGCGAGCGGACGGCTCAAGCTCAAGGAGATGTCGGTTGGTCAGCTTCCGGATATCAAGTTGGAGCCGGATGCCGAGCAGATCCTGCGGCAAGCTCAGGAGCATTTCCGATTCATGGCGAGCGCCGCGCTGTCACCAAGGGATGCGATCGTGTTTGCCGTTCGTCTAGCCGCTAACGCTCGCCGGATCGCTGGCTGCATGCACGTGTTCGAGCGATATGACGGTGCGGTATCGCCCGACACGATGGCCCGAGCTGTGACAATCGCGGAATTCTTCGGAGCGTGCTGGCTTGCAACGGTGTTTCCGCCGAAGCCGGTGCCGGAGGTCGCGCAACGTGGGCTACGACTGCTGGACTCCCTGTGCGGTAGCGCACGCCAAGCCGGACTGCATACGCTGAGCTGTCTGAAGGCCGATGTTGAAGTGGGGGCGCCGAACTTCGGGTGGACCAAGGCTGAAATAGTCGAGGCGATCACCTGGATCTGTGGGCAGGGTTTCGCCCAAGTCGCCACCCGCAGGGAAAACGGTCATCGCGTCATCAAGTTCGAACTGATCGTGAACCCTTGGGCATTCACTTCGGGTTCTCACGGCTATCCACCGCGCCTCGTCTGATCACCTCCGCATGCCCCCTTCGCCGT
>NZ_CAAJGM010000210.1 GCF_900996235.1 Paraburkholderia sp. BCC1885 | reverse complement strand
AGTCATGCCTGATGACCATAGCGTGTCGGTACCACCCCTTCCCATCCCGAACAGGACCGTGAAACGACTCCACGCCGATGATAGTGCGGATTACCCGTGTGAAAGTAGGTAATCGTCAGGCTCCCTCGCAGAAAACAGAAACCCCACCCCAAAAGGTGGGGTTTCTGCGTTTACGCGGCATAAAAAAGCTCGCAAGCGAGCACGTCGGGCCGTGCCATTTTCCCCTTGCCGCGCCGTCCAATTCACGCGTAACCAACGCCTGTCAGACATTGCGCTATCATGTGCGTATAACGCGAAAACACTGGCCTGCGCGAGGCACCGGAAACGGAACGTGCAGCAGAAACCGGCCAGTCAAAATCGCCGCATTTTTTCAGCATTATCTTTTCAATTGCTACCGTGACGCTGGCTCAGCGCTATCTCCCGCAACGGGGCGCGCCGGACCAGCCGCCTCTCGGCGCGGTAAGCATGATAGGGACTTTCATTGGGGACAGGTCGTTCCGCAAGCTCTGAAGCGACCCAACCTGATTTGACCAGCGAGCATTTCCGCAGATGTATCGACCTGTCGCCGCCGGCAACAGCGACGGCATTCATCCAACGCATTCGCCGTATATCGAGCTATCCAATGCTCGACGGAAAGCTGCAAGATTCATATTAAGGACGGGTTACTCTATGGACGAAAGGAAGCGAGACAGCATGATTGCTTACCTCCGCCACCGCATGGAAGAGTTTGGCATTACGCCAGAGGCCCTTGCTTCAGCAATGGCAAGTGACGAATCGGAAAAGACCAAAGCGCGCTATCGCGACGTATCGGGCGAGACCTGGTCGGGCGAAGGCGAGATGCCTCAGTGGCTCAAGCAGGCGATCAGCGCGGGGCAATCCATCGAACACTTCGCACTGTCGGCCAAAGAGGCGGAGAAGGCGCCCGCGAAGCGGGGCGTCGATTGGGAAAAAGACCCCTTCGCCGGAAGCCCCCTCGCACGCTCGGGCGGACGATAGTCGCTACTGTCTGCCCTCAGCGGCCGCAGTCGATGGTCCCACCGCTCGTCATCGGCGAAGTCGTAAGGCCGTCCAGGGCGAGCGCGGTCAAGACGGCGTCCATGACGCCTTCGCGCTTCCATTTGAGCCACTTGGCGTAGCAGGTTTGTTGTGCAGGGAAAGTGGAAGGAAGGTGATGCCATTTCTCCCCGTTGATCAAGACCCATAGGATCCCATTGAGCAACTGGCGCGGATCGGACCGTGGGCGACCTGTTCGCGATGAAGCCGGTTCAACGAGTAACGGCGCGACCCGCGACCAGTCCTCGTCGGAAAGTGGAATTGCTAGCACGTTGTCAACCCTCTATCTTCGGGGATCTTCTAAATTAGCCGCCGAATCGTGACTCGGTGACGCCGGTTCAATGCCGGCACCCGGCCCTCCACAGTTTTGCCATTACGTTGGCACCGGGATGGTGATTTCGGTCACTGCGCACCAAAACGGCACGCAATTTTTCGACTCTCTCAAGTTCTTAGTAATCCTTCAAAGTACACGGATACCCGCTCTTCATGTTACGAATTGCGGATGGTCGCTGCATACCTTGTTCAACATCACGCAGCAACGCAGTGCCGGCCTCAGCCGCATCATGCGATGTGCATAAGAGGTGATTCTAGTATTTCTTTTTCATTCAAGTAAGGGTCCGACGCGTGGTTTTGATGCGAAAACGTTTGCGGACGACGGCTTTATTGGAGGATTAATTCAAGCCCCATTTATCGATCCGGGACATTATGGAAAGCCTTTTCCATGCAAATTAAAAATTGCAATGACGGGTCCATAATCATTTGATGTGAGGCCGCAGCAACGGCGTGCGTCGACACTTCAACCGCTTAGCTTGAAGACGTGACCCGGGCGAAGAATGGGAGCAATAGACGGATAGATTCGGGCAGCCTGCACAGACCGCGCGCAGTGGCTGCGAAGCAGATGCTTTTAAGTAGTCGTGCAGGAAGTTCTGGCGCCGGAAAGCACCGCGAGGAGCGCCGCGGTCGCCAGAGGGTTCTCATCAACTTCAGACAGCACGATCACGCGACCGCGTGCCCTTCTTCGAGGAATTCGTCGATCACGGCAATCGCGCGATGTTCGAGCGAGTTCATTGCCATCAAGGGATCGATCTTGACGCGAGGGATTTTCAGTTCCGGGCCCGGCGGCACGCCTTTCGCGCTATCCCCGTCGATCCGCTCGATCACGGCGCGGCAGACCCACTGAACGCCGAGTTCATCCGGCGCTACATCAACACTTACTCGAAAACCACGGTGCTCGAATGCCACAAAACTCTCCCAACATACAACGATAGGTCACGCTCGACGCACCACGCGACGAGCCGAGCGGAAATGCTAGCACGCTACCCCGAATCTTTTCAGCGAAGCGGGCAATCGCGCCGCGATCCACCATCCTGCACTGATTACGAGTTGTTGCGTCCAGCCGCCGTTTGCCCAGGCATCGCATACAGCCACAGAGAGATGGCGAGTCCAATCAGCAGCAACGCACACGCCATGGCAACCACGCCGTGCCAGCCGTGCAGATTCCAGAATACTCCGCCAAGCGAGCCGACCACGCTCGACCCCAGGTAGTAGGCAAACAGATAAAGCGACGACGCCTGCGCCTTGCTGACCTGCGCGCGGGCGCCCACCCAGGCGCTGGCGATCGAATGCGTGCCGAAGAAGCCGATCGTCAACACCGCCACACCGGCGATAATCAGCCAGAGCTGGTTCGAGAGCGTCATGGCCGTCCCCGCCAGCATCAGGATGAACGTGGCCGGCAGCACGACTCGCCGCCCGAGCCTGCCCGAGATGCCGCCCACCATGGTCGAGCTGATAATGCCGAACAGATACACCGCGAAAATAAAGCCGATGCGGGTCTGGCTAAGCGAGAACGGCGCGGCGACCAGGCGATAGCCGACATAGTTGTACACGGTGACGAAGCTGCCCATCAGCAGGAAACCTTCGGCGAACAGGAGCGGCAGCACGCCATCGCGCAGATGGCTGCCGAACGCGCGCACGAGCGGAGCCAGGCGCAACTCGCGGCGCACGAAGTGACGCGACGGCGGCAGAAAGCGCCACAGCACGGCGGCACTCAAAATGCCGAGCACGCCGATCACGAACACCGCCGAGCGCCAGCCCCAGACATCGGTGATCACCCCGGTCAATAAACGGCCCGCCATGCCGCCGAGGCCCGTTCCGCCCACATAAAGACCCATGGCATGGCCGAGCGAACGAGGATGCATCTCCTCGCCGACATACGCCATCGCCACCGCGGGCAGGCCGCTCAGCGCCACGCCCATCAATGCGCGCATCACCAACAGGGTGGTCCAGTGAGGCACGGCGGCGCAGATGACCGTAAGCACCGCCGAGAGCAGCAGCGACGCGACCATGATCGGCTTGCGGCCCCACGTCTCGGATAGCCCGCCCGCCACCAGCATCGACACCGCCAGCAGACCCGTGGTCAGCGACAGCGCGAGACTCGCGCCCGCCGCGCTCACGCCGAAATCCGCCGAGAAAAGCGGCATCAGCGGCTGCACGCAGTAGAGCAGGGCAAAGGTGGCGAACCCCGCCGCGAAGAGCGCGAAATTGGTGCGCCAGAAAGCCGGCGTGCCGTGCTCGATTTTGTCGGTCAGCGCCCGAGGCGCCTCGCCGGCTGCGGCGAGGACGGCCCCGATGACGTTGACGTCGTGCTTACCCATGATTCGATGACTCCATTGCCAGTATTGCGTCAGACTGAATGATGCAAGCGCGGCATGTCGAAGTCCAATATCGTTTTGGCCGTTATTGATACATAATTCATATCATGGATCTACGCCGCATTCGCTACTTCATCGTGCTGTCCGAGGAACTGCATTTCGGGCGGGCCGCGCAACGTCTGAACATGGCCCAGCCGCCGCTGAGCCAGCAGATTCGCGTGCTGGAGGAAGAACTGGGCGCTCGGCTGTTCGACCGCAGCAACCGCCGGGTGGAATTGACCGCCGCCGGCAAGGCGCTGCTGCCCGAGGCGCGCGCGCTGCTGGAGCAGGCCGGGCGCACGGAAGAGGTGGCGCGGCGGGCGCAGCGCGGCGAGCTGGGCGAACTGCGGGTCGGCTTTACGGGCTCGACCGCGTTCAGTGTGGTGATTCCGCAATTGATCTACGAATACCGTCGCCGCCTGCCGGGGGTGCATCTCAGGCTCGAAGAACTGACCACCCGCCAGCAGCTGACCGCGATGCTCGAGCAGCGCATGGAAGTGGCGTTCGTGCGCGGCGCGACGCGCCCCGAGTTGCCACCGGCGCTGCAGGCCACGCGTCTTTTCGAAGATGCACTCGTCGCGGCGCTACCGGCGCAGCATCCGCTCGCCGTGCAGGGCGGCGCGCTTTCCGTGGCCGCGTTCAAGGATGAAGCCTTTGTGATGTATCCGCGCGAGAGCGGCACCGGCGTGTACGACCAGATCATCGCACTGTGTCAGCAAGCCGGTTTTGTGCCGCGAGTGGCCCAGGAGGCGCGTGAATCGCCGACCATCGTCGGTCTGGTGGCTGCCGGGCTTGGAGTCGCGCTCGTGCCGGCGTCGCTGCAGAGCATCAACGTGAACGGCGTGGCGTACCGGCCGTTGCGCGAAAAGGCCGCGCGCTCGGCGATGTGGCTGGTGTTGCGCGCCGGTACGTTGACGCCGCAGGAAGCGCTGATTGCCACGCTCGCGCGGGAAATGGGCGCGGGCTGATGCATGGCTTCATGCGCAAGCCCAAAGCCTAAGCCTGCATCAGACGCTAACGTACACCCACGCCTGCGCGCCGGATTTGAGCGTCACGCTGACACGCTTATAGTCGGCAACTTCATAGCGATCGGCCGCTTCCAGTTCTTGCGGCGTGATCTCGAAGACCATACCGGCGATCTCCTGCTGCGGATCGTTGCCCGGTTTGATGATCGGATGGTGGGTCTTGCCGCTGGTCGCCAGCACCTGCGGGTCGGTGATTTCCACCCACGTCTGGTCGTAGCCCAACATCGAGTCGGCACGTCCGTTCAATTCGCGGCCAAAGTTGGCGAGCTGAACGGCTTTGTCCTGCAACGTCCCATACGAAAACAGCAGCACAGTTGCTTGAGTCGATGTGGTCATGAAAACCCCGGGTCGCAGCGTAGTATCGAAGGGGATACAGCGTAGCGCGCCGGCGTGGTTTTGTATATCGAGCACCACGCCGGCGCATCCGCGCGCTTCGCCTTACGACGACGCCACTTTCAGCAACACCGGATCGTTGCGATACAGATCCGGGTACATCTTCTTCAGATCGGTCACCTTCGGCAAATCGTTGATCGCGATGTACGGATAGTCGGGATGCAGCACGAGGAAATTCTGGTGATAATTTTCCGCCGGATAGAAGCCCTTGAAGTTCTCCACGCGGGTCACCACCGGTTGCGAGAACACATGCGCTTTGTCGAGTTGGGCGATATACGCCTGCGCGACCATCTTCTGCTCCGGATTCACCGGAAACACGGCCGAACGATATTGCGTGCCGTGGTCCGGACCCTGGTAGTCCAGCTCGGTCGGGTTGTGCGCCACCGAGAAGAAAATCTGCAGCAGACGGCCATAAGTGATCTGCGTCGGGTCATAGGTGATCTGCACGGATTCGGCATGGCCGGTATCGCCGCCGCTCACCGTTTCGTACTGCGCGGTGCTGGCCGCGCCGCCCGAATAGCCGGCCGCCACCTGCTTCACGCCGCGCACATGTTCGAAGACGCCTTGCACGCCCCAGAAGCAGCCGCCGGCAAACACGGCGGTTTCGCTATGGGTCGCGGCGACTTTTTCGTCCTGCACCGGCGCCGGCACCTGGGTCGCCGGTTCGGCCGAGACCGCCAGGCGCTGCAGCGCGATGGCGCCCACCGCGAGCGCCACGACGCCCGCCACCTTGGCGAGGGATGAACGCTTGCGCAAGGAAGCTACCTTGGTAAAGAGTGTGTTCACGATTGTCAGTCCCTTAAGTGATGGGTAGTTCAAACGACGTATCGATGTATCGATGCCCGGTCCGGCCTTAGCCGAACGTGAATGAGTAAGCCTCGACGCCCGGATCCAGAAACTCGATGGAGAAGGTGTGATCCTTGACGTCGCCCGCTTGCCGTACCAGTTGATAGAGCCGTTCTTCCGTCACCGTGCCGCTGCCGTCGGCGGCGACGTCGCTGCCATGCGCGGCGCCCGGCGCGGCGCCATCGATGCTCACGCGAAAGTGCACGGGCTTGCCGTCCTTGTTCGGTCCGAGCACCAGATGCAGATCGCGTGCATGGAAGCGGTAGACGATGCCGCCCGATGCCGCGCTCAGCGTGGCGTGTTCGGCGCCGACCTTCCATTTGCCGTCGAGACCCCAGTCGTTGAGCGCGGGCTGGGTGGGCGCGGCATACGCGTGCGTCCGGTCTTCCTCTTCGCCGCCCGGCGACGCGAAATTCTCGGCACGTGCATAACCAATGTAGGTCTCCGGCGACTTCATGTCGCCATTGTCAGCCGCGGCCTCGACGCCCTTTACGCTCGCGTCTGTCAGGCCGGTCGGCACGTTGGTCGCGTTTGCGTGGCCCGCTTCGGCCAGCAATTGCTGGATGACCTTTTCGGACTGGGCGTAGTCGCCTTCGCCAAAGTGGTGATAACGGATGCGTCCCTGTGCATCGACGAAATAATGCGCCGGCCAGTACTCGTTGTTCAGCGAGCGCCAGATGGCGTAGTTGTTGTCGATGGCGACCGGATAGTCGATGCCGAGGTCGTGCGTCGCCTTCTTCACATTGTCGATATTGCGCTCAAACGCGAATTCCGGTGCGTGCACGCCGATCACGACGAGCCCCTGGTCCTTGTACTTCTCGGCCCATGCTTTCACGTAAGGCAGCGAGCGCAGGCAGTTGATGCACGAGTAGGTCCAGAAATCGATCAGCACGACCTTGCCGCGCAGACTTTGCGCCGTCAGCGGCGGCGAATTGAGCCATTGCACCGCGCCATTCAGCGACGGCAACTGGCCTTCGATGGGCAGCGCCGGTTGATTTTCCTGCACCGTTTGCGACGCCCGCATCATGCCGTTGGAAGCGGCCATCATCGCGCCGCCCGCGTTGGCATCGGAGGCGGACATGACGTCGTTCGAGGCGGCGGTGGGATTGGCCGACATCATCGCGCCGCCGTCAGCCGGGGCCGGCGTATTGCTGGCTACCGTGGCGGACGAAGCCGAAGCGTCACCCGCCGCCGCGCCGCTGGGAGAGAACCGGTCGACCAGCTTTTGCTCGATGCCGCCGGTCGCGACCGTCGATACCCGGGTCAGCACGCCTGTGTCCAGCCCGAACGCAATCGCCACCACACCGGCCAGCATCGCCGCGCCGATACCGCGGCGGATCCATTCGCCGGCGCCGAGTGAGCGCTTCATCGCCGTAAACACCCGGCCGCCGATCAACAGCGCGACGGCCAGCGAGGTCGCCGCACCGGCCGCGTAGGCAATCAGCAGCAACGTCGTGCCGACGCTCGCGCCGCGCAGCGCGGCGCCCGTCAGCACCAGACCGAGGATCGGACCGGCACACGGCGCCCACAGCAAACCGGTGGCGATGCCCAGCAGAAACGACGAGCCGGCGCGAACCTGCTGGCCGTCGGCCTGGGCGAAGTTCGACAGGCGATTGCCGGCGCTCACCAGCGGCCGCATCAGATGGTCCGCGAAACGCGGAAATAGCAATGTCAGGCCGAACACGGCCAGCAGCGCAATCGCGATCCAGCGGCCATACTGGTTGGCCTGCGTCACCCAGCCGCCGCCGACGGCGGCAAGCGTCGCCACGAGGGCGAACGTGAGCGCCATGCCGGCGAGCAGCGGCAAGCCGCTGCGCACGAACGGCTGATCGGCGCGCGCAAAGACGAACGGCAGCACCGGCAAGATGCACGGACTGAGAATCGTCAGGGCGCCGCCAAGATAGGCAAGAACGATGAGTAACATGACTGATCCCGGTTATATGGGCTATAGGTGGTCGATTGGGGTCAGGCGGCGGCGGGCGTAAAGTTGAGCGCGAGGCCGTTCATGCAATAGCGCAGGCCGGTCGGCTTCGGGCCGTCGTCGAAGACGTGGCCCAGATGGCCGCCGCAGCGCCGGCAATGCACTTCGGTGCGCGTCATGCCATACGAACCGTCTTCGCGCGTCACCACCGCGTGGTCGAGCGGCGCCCAGAAGCTCGGCCAGCCCGTATGGCTGTCGAATTTCGTATGCGACGAAAACGCGTCGAGCTGGCAGCCGGCGCACGAGAAGACCCCGTTGCGGTGTTCGGTGTTCAGCGGGCTCGAGTAGGGGCGTTCCGTGCCTTCCGCGCGCAACACCGTGTATTGTGCGGGGGTCAGCATCTGACGCCATTGAGCCTCGGTGCGCGTGAATTCGAAATTCTCGGCCGGCTGCGCGGCGCTCGATTGCGCGACCGCCGTTTTGGGCCAGCGGCTCACGGCGGCCAGCGCTGCGACGGCCGCGCCGCCTGCAAACAGAAAACTTCTACGACTTTTCATGAGGTTCCCCTGGGTGCCAATCTGCGCGATCTGCGTGATCTGCGGGTAGTGACGCCATCCTAGGCCTCTGGCCGTGTCAAAGTCCTCACGAAAAGTTAAATTAAATGTGATAACTCGCGGGCCGGAAATTTTGCACAATGGCGTAACCGCGGCTTTCCAGGGATGGGTCCCGCCGCCGCCGTGCATCGGCTTGAAACCGCCTGCCCGGTAAAACCGTCCGCATCCCGCTAACTCCAACCCGACCGGCGTTCCAGGCCCCATGGATCACCCAAAGCGCGTTTTGATCGTCGAAGACGACGTGGACATTGCCAACGTTCTCAGCCTGCATCTGCGGGACGAACGCTATGAAGTCGTGCACAGCGCCGACGGCAGCGAAGGCCTGCGTCTGCTGGAGCAGGGCAACTGGGACGCCTTGATCCTCGACCTGATGCTGCCCGGCGTCGACGGCCTGGAGATCTGCCGGCGCGCCCGCGCGATGACGCGCTACACGCCGATCATCATCACCAGCGCGCGTTCGAGCGAAGTGCACCGGATTCTCGGCCTGGAACTGGGCGCCGACGATTACCTCGCCAAACCGTTCTCGGTGCTCGAACTGGTGGCGCGGTTGAAAGCGCTGCTGCGGCGCGTCGACGCCATGGCGAAAGACTCGCGCATCGACGCCGGCACGCTCCAGATCGTCGGCCTGACGATCGATCCGCTGACGCGCGAGGCGGCCGTCGAAGGGCGCCGCATCGAACTGACGCCGCGCGAGTTCGATCTGCTGTACTTCTTCGCCCAGCATCCGGGCAAGGTCTATTCGCGCATGGACCTGCTCAACGCCGTGTGGGGTTATCAGCACGAAGGCTACGAGCATACCGTCAATACCCACATCAACCGTCTGCGCGCGAAGATCGAGGCCGATCCGGCGCAGCCCGCGCGCATCCTGACCGTCTGGGGCCACGGCTACAAGCTCGCCGTCCCCACGGATGGAGCCGCCGCGCCGGACGCCAGGCCGAAGGATGCGCCGTGAATCTGACGCTCACCCAGCGGCTCCTGATCGTTTTTTCGCTGCTGCTGCTGGCGTGCTGCGGCGCCTCGGCGTGGCTGCAAATCCGTTCCAGCGACCTGCATGAGAAAGAGGTCGTGCAGGGCCTGTCGCGTGATCTCGCCGGGCATATCGCCCGCAGCACCTCGTTGATGGACGCCAATGGCTTGCGTCCCGATGCCGTGCGCCAGTTGTTCGGGCAATTGATGGCGGTGAATCCGAGCGTCGAGGTGTATCTGCTCGACAACGACGGCCGGATCGAGGGCGACGACGCGCCGCTCGGCCGCGTCAAGCGCGCTCAGGTGGATCTGGCGCCGATCCGCCGCTTCATCGCGGGCGACGCGCTGCCGATTCTTGGCGACGACCCGCGCAGCGCCGACGGCCGCAAGGTGTTCAGCGCCGCGCCGTTGCAGGCGGCCGGCCAGGCGCCGTCGGGCTATGTCTATGTGGTGCTGCTTGGCGAGGCGCACGATCAGCTGGCGGCGCGCGTGGCGGCCAGTTCGGTGTTGCGCACCACGCTGTGGTCGATGGCGGTGGTGGCGCTGCTGGGGCTGGTGGCCGGCCTGATGGCGTTCGGTCTGATCACGCGGCCGTTACGGCGCCTGACCGAGGCGATGCGCCGTTTCGACGCCGACGGCGAGCCGGACACCCAGCCGCAGGTGCCGCGCTCGTCGGCTGTGGGCCAGCGTGACGAAATCGCCGTGCTGGAAGCCACTTTCGCGCAGATGGCCAATCGCATCGGCGACCAGTGGCGCGCGCTGCGGCGCCAGGACCAGCAGCGCCGCGAACTGATCGCCAATATTTCGCACGATTTGCGCACGCCGCTGACGTCGTTGCACGGCTACCTCGAAACGCTGTCGTTGAAAGCGGATTCGCTCAGTGAAGTGGAGCGCAAACGCTATCTGGGCATCGCGCTCGCACAAAGCGTCAAGGTGGGGCGGCTCGCCCAGGCGCTATTCGAACTGGCGCGGCTCGAGCACGGCAACGTGCAGCCCGCGCTGGAGGATTTCTCGCTGGTCGATCTGGTGCAGGACGTGTTCCAGAAATTCGAGTTGTCGGCGGAGGCGCGGCGTATCAAGCTGCGGGCGGGGATTCCGCCGCGTCTGCCGACGGTCTGCGCGGATCTCGGCATGATCGAGCGGGTCTTGACCAACCTGCTCGACAACGCGATTCGCCACACGCCCACCGAAGGCACCATCGACGTCGAACTCACGCATCGCGACGGCAAGGTGCAGGTGACGGTCAGCGATACTGGTCCGGGCATTCCGGCGGCGCAGCGCGAAGGGCTGTTCGAACGGCCCTTCAGTGCGGTCGGCGCACATCGCGGCGGCGGGTTTGGGCTGCTGATCGTGCAGCGCATGCTGCAATTGCATCACAGCCGGATTCGTCTGGTCGAGCGCGAAGGCGTGGGAACCACGTTCTCGTTCGAACTGCCGACCACCAGCGTGGCGCATGCCTGAACGGGACCGACCGTGGTCCCTTAAACTCTCCTTTTGACCTGACGACTCTACGAGGACGCGTTTCGCCCCGGTGTCACGGTAACATCCATGATTCATGACGCACGCAGCTTCGCCGTCATTCATAGAATGGAGACCCCATGATCAGATTCCTGCACACCGCGGACTGGCAGATCGGCACGCAATTCGGCCAGTTCGACGCCGAAGAAGCCGCGCATCTGGCCGAAGCGCGTTTCGAAACGGTGCGCCGGATCGCCGCCGAAGCCGCCGCACGCCGCGTCGATGCAGTGCTGGTGGCCGGTGACGTCTTCGATCAGCAGACCGTCTCCGACACGGTCATCCGCCGCCTGTTCGGCGCATTGGCGGGCTTTGGCGGCCCGTGGATCATGCTGCCCGGCAATCACGACGCCGCGCTGGTGGAAAGCGTCTGGACCCGTGCGCAACGCCTGAACTGCATTCCCGCGAACGTGCGCGTCGTGCTGACGCCGGGCGTGATGTTGTTCGACGAGCTCAAATGCGCGTTTCTCTGCGCCCCGCTGACGCAACGCATCACCTACGACGACACGACCGCTTTCTTCGATCAGGCAGAGAGCCCGCCGGACTATTTCCGCGTCGGCCTCGCGCATGGCAGCGTGAGCGGCATCCTGCAGGAGGGCATCGATTCAAGCAACCCGATCGCACCGACCCGCGCCGCCACCGCGCGCCTCGACTATCTCGCGCTGGGCGACTGGCATGGGCACTTCGCCGTGAACGCGCGCACGTGGTATGCCGGCACGCACGAACAGGACCGCTTTCGCGCCAACGATCCAGGCTACGTGCTCGACGTCACGTTGCAGGAACCGGGCGCGCTGCCTTCGGTGCAGGCCGTCGCGATGAGCAAGTATCGCTGGCTGCGCTGGGAGGAAGAAATCGTGGTGGCGAGCGATGCCGACGCCTTGAAGCAGCGTCTGCAGGCCCTTGGCGCGGGCGACGTCCTCAAGCTCGAAATACGCGGCACGACCGACCTCGCTTGCGCCGAGAGCGTGCGTCTCGCCGTCGACGAAACTCGCGCGCGGGTGCGGGCGCTGCGCGTCGAGACGACCGATCTGCAGGTACAGCCCACTGCCGACGACCTCGCCGCGCTCGGGGCGCAAAGCGGGTATTTAGGCAAAGTGGTCGCGCGTTTGCGCGATCTGCAGGCGGACCCGCAGCAGGCGCCGCTCGCCGCCGAAGCACTGTTGCTGCTCGCGCAGTTTCAGCGTGAAGCGAGGGCTGCATGAAACTCGAAAGTATCGCGATTCAGGAATTCAGGCAGTTCACCGGACGTCTTTTTATCGGCGATCTGCAGCCGGGGCTGAACCTCTTCACCGGCCCGAACGAAGCCGGCAAGAGCACGATTGCGGAAGCGGTGCGGGCGGTGTTTCTCGAACGCTATAAGGCGTCGCATCTGAAAGACCTGTTGCCGTGGGGCAAAGCAAGCGGACAACCGTCGGTGGAAGTGAAGTTCGATCTCGATGGCGTGGCGTGTACGTTATCCAAGCAGTTCGTGTCGCGCCAGCGGTGCGATTTGAGGATCGGCCAGCAGGTCTTCAGCGAGGATGAAGCCGAGGACCGGCTCGCCGCATTGCTCGGTTTTTCACGGGCGACGCGTGGGGCAATGAAGGCGGACCAGGCGGGCGTGCCCGGACTGTTGTGGGTGCAACAAGGTGAGACGCAAGACGTGCGCGACGCGAGTGGCCACGCGGCGCTGTATCTGCGCGATGCGCTGACGCAGTTGTCGGGTAGTGCCGGCTCGGCTGGCGAAGATGTGTTGATCGGCGCCGTGCAACGCGAGTTGCGGCAATTGCTCACCGCCCGCACACAACGATCGACGGGGCCGTTAGCCGAAGCGGAACAGACGCTGGCTACGCTCGCGCTCGAATGTGAAGCGCTGGAAGCGCAACGGCGTCAATTCGACGAAAACCTCACGCGTCTTGCCACGCAGCAGGAAGCGTCCGAGGACGCGCAACGCAAACGCCCTTGGGAAGCGCACGAGCAAAAGGCCGTGCAGCAGGAGGCGCGTGCCGTTGCGGTGGCCGAACTCGAACGCAGCGTGCAGGCACTGGCGCAAACGCTGCAACTCAGCGAAGTGGAACTGACGCACGCCTTGCAGCAGGAACAAAGCGCCGCAGATCAGGAAGCGGCGCTCGCCAACGAGCGGCTGTTGCTTGAGAAGGCTAAAGCCGCCGTGCTCGCCGCCGAGGCCGAGCATGCTCAGGCGAGCGAGAACGTGTCGCGCTGCCGGCTGGCGAACGACGCCGCGGCCCGCGCGCTGGAACTCGCGAACGCCGCGACGATGGCGCAGGACCTGCACAACCAGATCGCCATGTATCACGCGGAAATCGAGCGGCTGGAGGCCTCGATCGGCGCCGCTGAGGCGGCGCAAGCGGCGGTGCTCGATGCCACGCGATCTGCCGCCTCGCTCGAAATCGACGTCACGCAATTGCAGCGGCTGCCGGCGCTCGAATCGGACATTAGCGTGCTAAAGGCCCGCAAGGAAGCCGCAATGACGCGCATCGACTACAGGTTGAGCGGCACTATCGTCGTAGGTGGCGAGTCGTTCACCGGCGACGGCGTGTTGCGTCTCGAAGACGAGCAGACCATTGGCTTGCCGGGTCTCGGCGAACTGCGGATCGTGCCGGGTGTTTCCGATCTTGCCGCGCTACGCGCCGAGTTGTCCGCTGCCGAAGCACAGCGGGCTTCGATCTTGCAGGCATTGGGCGTAACCTCGCTCGCCGGCGCGCAGGCCCGGCATGAACAATGGAAGGCGCAACTCGCGCATCTGCAAAGCCAGCAGAAGATTCTCGCGGTGCATGCGCCAAAGGGCATCGAGCCTCTACGCAGCGCCCTGGAGAGTGCACACGCGCGACGCCAAACAGCGGATCAGCGACTTGCCGCATTGCCGGACGTGACCGGCGCACTGCTCGTGGACGACGCGCGCCGCGCGGCCGACGAGGCACGCCAGGCACTCGACTCCGCCACTCGCGCGCTGGCGCAAAGCGGCGAACGTCGCTCAAACGCGCTGGCGACCAGCGGCTCGCTCGCGGGTCAGGTACAGCTTAAAGAAACGCAATTGCAGGACCCGGCGTTCCGCGAGCGGCGCGCGCAATGGCAGGCGAAAATCGTCGAACAGCGCGCTCACGTGGCTGCACTGACCAGGCAGCGTGACGCGCGCAATCAGGAACTCGGCGCTGCGCGCACCGACGATCCGGCTGCGGAGGCGAAACGTTATCGCCAGTCGGCGGCCATCGCGCGCGCCGAGCAACAGGAACGGCAGGTGCGTATCGCCGAACTGCGCAGCCAACTCGAAACCATGGGCGCCTCGGGACTCGGCGAAAAGCTCGCATCCGCGCGCGCCGCGCTCGAACAGATGGAGCGGCGCAAGAACGAACTGAGCCGGCGTGCCGGCGCGCTGAGCCTGCTCGACAAGGTGCTGGTCGAGGAACGCGATTCGGCGGTCGCGCAACTTCGCGCGCCGTTGACGGAGCGATTGGGTCATTATCTGAAGCGAATCTTTCCGCAGTCCGCGCTCGAACTCGGTGACGACCTGAGCCCCATCGCCTTGCAGCGCGAAGGCCGTATCGACACGCTCGAGGCCCTCAGTTTCGGCACACGCGAACAGATGGGGATTCTCGCGCGTCTCGCTTATGCGGATCTGCTGAAGGCGTCGGGACGCCCCACCTTGCTGATGCTCGACGACGCCGCCGTCCACACCGACAGCACGCGACGCGATGCCATCAAGCGCGCCTTGCTCGACGCGGCCACGCGCCACCAAATCCTGCTGTTCACATGCCACCCCGAACTGTGGGACGACCTGGGCGTCAAGCAGCGCGCCATCGACGATCTGAGGGCCGCAGCATGAGTGCGATTCCCGCTGGACTGATGCTTGTTCACGGCAATCAGCCGGAGCGTTTGCGCGACCTGATGGTGCAGTGGATTCGCCAACATCCGTTGGGGCCGCTGGAAAAAGAGGTCATCCTCGTGCAGAGCAACGGCATCGCGCAATGGCTGAAGCTCGCGCTCGCCGCGGACCCGGAAGACGGCGGTTGCGGCATCGCCGCTGCGCTCGACATGTCGTTGCCTGCGAGTTTTTTGTGGCAGGTATATCGCGCCGTGCTCGGCGACGAAGCGGTGCCGGCCATCTCACCGTTCGACAAAACGCGCCTCGTGTGGCGTCTCACGCGGCTATTGCCCGAATTGCTCGAGGCGCCGGACTACGCGCCACTCAAGCGCTTCATGGCGCACGACGGCGATCAGCGCAAACGCTTCCAGCTCGCGCAGCGTGTTGCGGATCTGTTCGACCAGTATCAGGTGTATCGCGCGGACTGGCTCGCGGCGTGGGCCGCCGGCGACGACGTGCAGATCGACGCACGCAACCGGCGCACGCCGCTGCCGGAGGAATACCGCTGGCAGGCCGCGCTGTGGCGTGCCTTGCTGGAGGACGTGAAGGCGCACGCCCCGGCTGGAACGGACACGCGGACGGCCGGACGTGCCGCCGTCCACGACGAATTTCTGCGTCGCGCCGCGCAGTTGCCCGAGGACGAGCGGCCGCGCGGCTTGCCGCGCCGGGTCATCATCTTCGGCATTTCGAGCTTGCCGCGCCAGGCGGTGGAAGTGCTCGCCGCGCTTTCGCGCTGGACCCAGGTGCTGATGTGCGTGCATAACCCCTGCGCGCACTATTGGGCCGATATCGTCGCGGATCAGGATCTGTTGCGCGCGCAACGTTCGCGTCAGCAGCGCCGCGAGGGCGCGCCGGCCACCATCGACGACGCGCAGTTGCATCTGCACGCCCAGCCGCTGCTCGCGGCATGGGGCAAGCAGGGGCGTGACTTTATCGGCCTGCTCGACGAATACGACAGCGCCGAAGCGCGCGAACGCTACACGGCACATTTCACCGGCATCGGCCAGCGCATCGATCTGTTCGAGAGCGACGACGCATTGACGATGCTGCAGCAACTGCAGGACGACATCCGCGATCTGCGGCCGTTGCGCGAAACGCGTGAACTATGGCCCGAAGTGGACCCGGGCGCGGACCACTCGATCCGCTTCCACGTCGCTCACAGTCCGCAGCGCGAAGTCGAAATTCTGCATGACCAGTTGCTGGCCGCGTTCGCTGCCGATCCGACATTACGTCCGCGCGACGTGATCGTGATGGTGCCGGATATCGAGGTGTATACGCCACACATCCAGGCGGTGTTCGGCCTGCTCGATGAGCAAGACCCGCGTCATATACCGTTTAGCGTCGCCGATCGCGGCCAGCGCGACTTCGATCCGCTGATCGGCGCGCTCGAAACCTTGCTTGCGCTGCCGCAATCACGCCTGACCGTGAGCGACGTGCTCGATCTGCTCGAAGTGCCGGCCTTGCGCGCACGCTTCGAGATCGGCACGGACGACTTGCCGAAGCTGCGTAGCTGGATCAGCGGCGCCAATATTCGCTGGGGACTGCATGCCGAACAGCGCGCGAGTCTCGGCCTGCCGCAAGCCGGCGACGAAAGCGCACCGAATAGCTGGGCCTTCGGCATGCGCCGCATGCTGCTCGGCTATGCAGCCGGCGACAAGGCCGGCGCGTGGAACGATATCGAACCGTATGCGGAAATCGGCGGACTCGACGCGGCCTTGCTCGGACCGTTGACGCGTCTCATCGATGCATTGGATGAAACCTGGCAGACCTTGCGTCAAGCGGCCACGGTACCAGAATGGTGCGAGCGCTTGCGCTGGCTCAAAACCACATTCTTCGCGGCCGACGACAGCGAAGACGCCTACACGCTGGAACGTCTCGACGCCGCGCTCGAAGCATGGCGCGATGCGTGTGAAGAGGCGGCCTTGACCGGCGAATTGCCGCTTTCGATTGTTGCGGACTACTGGCTATCGCAGTTCGAAGGCGGCGGCCTGACGCAGCGCTTCTTCGCGGGTGCGGTCACTTTCGCCACGCTGATGCCGATGCGTGCGATCCCGTTTCGCATCGTCTGCCTGCTGGGCATGAACGATGGCGACTATCCGCGTAACCGCATGCCGCTCGATTTCGATCTGATGCGACGCGACTATCGTCCTGGTGACCGCTCGCGTCGCGAGGATGATCGCTATCTGTTCCTTGAAGCGTTGTTATCGGCGCGCGAACATCTGCATGTGTCCTGGGTGGGGCGCAGCGTCAACGACAACACGCCGCGGCCGCCTTCGGTGCTGGTCGGCCAGTTGCGCGATCATCTGAAGGGCGGGTGGCGCCTCGAAGGCGCGGCTGATGACGAACCGGACGCGCTGCTGGATGCGCTAACCGTGGATCACCGTTTGCAACCGTTCAGCGCCGAGTATTTTCCGGCGCGTCCGAATGTGTCGCCGTTATTCACGTATGCGCGGGAATGGGATCAGCAGGAGTTGAAGTCCGTTGACACCCGCGAGCATGGCGACGCGGCTTTGCAACCGCTCGAACGCGACGAGCCGCTTTCCGTGCGTGAACTCGCGGACTTTCTCAAAGACCCGGTCAGGAGCTTTTTCCGGCAACGCCTGCGCGTGAGCTTTGAAACCGAGGACGCGTCGAGCGAAAATCACGAGCCGTTCGAAGTCGACCAGCTCGAAACGTGGCAGTTGCAAAACGAGCTGATCCGCGCCCAGGCGGCGGCGCTCGAACGCGGCGACGAGGATCTGTTGCCGGCAGCGCTGAGCCGCCTCGAACGCATGCATCGCAGCGGCGATCTGGCGGCGGGCGGCTTCGGCAAAGTGATCGCCGCCGAGTTGATGGAACCGATGGCCGACCTGTTCGAACGATTCCGCACGGAATTGCAGCGCTGGCCGGAGCGGCTCGATGAGCAGTACGAACTACGCCTGGACGGTGACACCGACACCCGCGCGCTCAGCATCGAAGACTGGATCGGCGAACTGCGCGCCGGTTCCGACGGCAGCCGTGGCCGGGTCTTTCTCGACCCCGGCACGCTGATCAAGGACCGCAAATATCGCGGCGACCGCCTCATCGTGTATTGGGTCGCCCATCTCGCTGCACAGCTTGCTGCGGGCGCAGTGACCACGGTAATCGTCAGCAAGGTGGGCAGCGTCGAATTCGCGCCGCTCGCGGCGGAGCAGGCACGCGCGCATCTGCTGACCTTGCTGCGTGCGTGGGACGAAGGCATGCACCGGCCGTTGCCGCTTGCCGTCAAAAGCGCGTTCGCGTGGCTAAGAAAGCGACCCGGCGCGCTCGACTTCATGGATCCGCAGGATTTTGCCGGCGCAGCGCACGAAAGCGCCGAACTCGCGGCGGCGCTCGTCGACGCGCGGGACGCCGCCCGTGTCACGTATGAAGGCGCGGGACGCCAGCAAGGTGAGCGCGACACCAACGCCTATTTGCTGCGCGCATACCCCGATTTCGGCGCGCTTGCCGCGTCGGGAGAATTCGAACGGCTCGCTGTGGCGTTGTTGTTGCCATTGCACCGCGCGATTCCGGCTTCCTCGTCGAAAGCGAAGAGCGCGGCGACTCAAACGGGAGACGCGTAATGAACGCCACCCAGACACAAACGTTCGCCGCGCCAGCCGAAGTGCTGCGGCCGCTCGAATTTCCGCTGCTGGGCAGCAGCCTGATCGAAGCCAGCGCGGGGACCGGCAAGACCTTCACGATCGCAATGCTATACGTGCGGCTGGTGCTGGGTCATCGTGGAGCGGAGGGCGAGGCGCGTCCGCTGACGCCGCCGGAGATTCTCGTCGTCACGTTTACCGATGCCGCCACCAAGGAGCTGCGTGAGCGCATCCGCGCTCGACTGATCGAAGCGGCCGGGTATTTCCGTGCCGACCCCGCTGAAATCGAGCCGCTTCCGGTGGGCGAGGATCTGCTGCACGATTTGCGCGACGCGTACCCGCAGGAGCAGTGGGGCGCATGCGCGCGTCGCCTGCAACTGGCTGCTGAATGGATGGACGAGGCGGCGGTCTCCACTATCCACGGCTGGTGTAATCGCATGCTGAGCGAGCATGCATTCGACAGCGACAGCCTGTTTTCCCAGACACTCGAAACCGACCAGAGCGAGTTGCGCGCGGAGGTCGTGCGCGATTACTGGCGCACCTTCCTCGCGCCGCTCGACGCGCAATCCGCGGCTGAGGTGCGTGAATGGTTCGGCAGCCCGGCCGCGTTGCAGACGCAGATTCGCGGTTTGCTTGGCCATGCCGATTTGCTGCCCGAGGCGCTCGCGCCCGTCGACGCCCTTCAGCAGGCGCGCGAAAAACAGCGCGAGCATCTCGACAGTCTGAAAGCCAATTGGCCGGTCTGGTGCGACGAGATACAGGTGTTGTTCGACGACGCCCGCGCGAAGAAGCAGTTCAAGGCCACCAGTCTGAACGCGCCGAACTGCAAGAAGTGGATCGACAAGCTGCGCGACTGGGCCAACGATCCCGAGATGCTGCGGCCCGACTTCGAGGATTCCGCCGCCGTGTGGACACGCTTTACGCCGCCCGGTCTCGCGGAAATCTGGCTGAGCGGCGAGCCGCCGATGCACCCGGCGTTCGTCGCCATGGAATCGCTGCGCGAGGCGCTGGCTGCGCGGCCCACGGCGTATCACGCGGTGCTGTGCCACGCGGCGCGCTGGATTGCGCAGCGCTTCGCGGAGGAAGAGGCGTCGCGTTCGCAGATGGGCTTCGACGATCTGCTCACGCGTCTGAACGATGCGCTCCACAAACCGAATGGCGCACGCCTCGCCGAGATCATCAGACAGCAGTACCCGGTCGCGTTGATCGACGAGTTTCAGGACACGGACCCGGTGCAGTATCGGATCTTCGATGCTGTCTATCGGATAGCGGAGAATGATCCAGATACGGCAATTATTTTGATCGGGGATCCTAAGCAAGCTATCTATGCGTTTCGTGGCGCGGATATCTATACTTATCTGGAAGCACGGCGTGCCTGTGCGGGCCGCCTGTTCACGCTGAAGAAGAACTTTCGCTCGACGCGCGAGATGGTGGCGGCCGTCAATCGCTGCTTCGATGCGGCCGAAGAGCGGCCGGATGGCGAAGGGGCATTCCTGTTTCGCGGCGCAGAAGGCAGCGACAACCCGCTACCGTTTATCGAAGCCGAGGCACAGGGCCGCAAGGACCGTCTGCAAGCCGGCGGTGACGATGTGCCTGCATTGAGCGCGTGGTGGTTGCCGCCCGCTGAGGACGGCAAGCCGCTCAGCAAGGAGGCGTATCTGCGCAACATGGCCGCCAGTTGCGCAACCGAGATGGTGCGCCTGCTCAACCTGGGTCAGACCGGCGCGGCGGGTTTTAGCGGCGCAGCGCACGGCGCCCTCACGCCTTTGCAACCCGCGGACATGGCGGTGCTGGTCAACAACGGCACCGAAGCGCGGGCGATCCGCACGGCGTTATCGGAGCGCGGTGTGCGTAGCGTCTATCTGTCCGATCGCGATTCGGTGTTCCAGACCGAACAGGCTGGCGAGTTGCGGCACTGGCTGGCGGCATGCGCGGACCCGGACGACGGACGTCTGGTGCGTACCGCGCTGGCGACGGTCATACTCGGACTCGATTGGGCCGCGCTCGACCGCTTCAACAGCGACGAACTCGCGTGGGAGGCCGTCGTACTGCAGTTCCGCGGCTACCGTGATTACTGGCGCAAGAAGGGCGTGCTGCCGATGCTGCGTCGCCTGCTCAACGACTTCCATGTGCCGCAGCGTCTGCTTGGGCAGACGGCGGGCGCCGCGGTCAACGGCGAGCGCGTGCTGACGAATCTGCTGCATCTGGCCGAACTGTTGCAGCAGGCGAGTTCGCAACTCGATGGCGAACACGCGCTGATCCGCTACCTCGACGAGCAGCGCCAGGACGCAGGCGGCGGCGCGGGCGGCGATGCACGGCAACTGCGGCTCGAAAGCGACGCGGGCCTCGTACAGGTGGTGACGGTTCACAAGTCGAAGGGGCTCGAATATCCGCTGGTGTTTCTGCCATTCGCCTGCACCTACCGGCCGGCCAACGCCAACGACATGCCGCTCAAATGGCACGACGAAAGTGGCCAACTGCATATCACGTTAGGCGACGCCGACGTGCTGCCGCGCGCGGACCGCGAGCGTCTCGGCGAAGACCTGCGCAAGCTGTACGTGGCGCTCACGCGGGCGCGTTACGCGACGTGGGTGGGCATTGCGCCGATCCAGAGCGTCGAGTTGAGCGCGTTCGGTTATCTGCTCAGTGGTGGCCGGGCAATCGCGGCCGCAGAACTCGGTGAACTGCTTGAGCAGTTGAGGGGGACGTGCGCCGAGATCAGCGTCGCCGAAGCGCCGCCCGCCAACGACACGCCATTCGTGCCGCGCGGTGCGCAACAGCTTCGCGGCGAAGCGCGCCGAGTGCCGCGACCCGTGCGCGAACATTGGTGGATTGCCAGCTATTCGAGCCTGCGCAAGGAAGGCGGTGTGATTGGCGGCAGCATGACTCATGCGCTTCCCGCGCCCGCAATCGAGGTGGAAACGGACGAGTCGCGCGACGCTCCGCAGACGCGCAGCGAGGACGTGTTTCACGAATTGCTTGAAGCCGAAGCGCTCGACGACGCCGAGGATGAGGCGACGTCGCAAGCGGGCGGGTCCGCCGTACTCGCGCTTGCCTTGAATGCGGAGCAAACCTTGCATGGTTTCCAGCGCGGCGCGGACGCCGGCAGTTTCCTGCATGATCTGATGGAATGGGCCGCCGAGGAGGGCTTCGAAAAACTTGCCGCGGACGAGCAACGGGTGCGGGATACGGTTGCGCGGCGCTGCAATCTGCGTGGCTGGGCGCGCTGGATCGAACCGCTGACGCAGTGGCTGCTTGACCTGTTGCGCACGCCGCTCGCACTGCCTTCGGTAGATGGCGAAGGGGTGGCGCCCGTCGTGCTGGCGGATCTCACTTCATACATGGCGGAAATGGAGTTCTGGCTGGCCGCGCATACGGTCGATACACATGTGCTCGATCAACTGGTGTGCGACATGACGCTCGATGGCGCAGCGCGGCCTGCGCTCGAACCTGCCCGCCTGAACGGCATGCTCAAGGGCTTTATCGATCTGGTATTCGAGCACGAGGGCCGCTATTACGTGGCGGACTATAAATCGAACTGGCTCGGTCCCGAGGATGCAGCCTATACGCCGGCAAAAATGCGCGCACAGATTCTGCACTCGCGCTATGAACTGCAATATGTGCTGTATCTGTTCGCGTTGCACCGGCTGCTGAAGGTGCGCCTGCCCGATTACGATTACGACCGCCATGTGGGCGGCGCGGTGTATCTGTTCCTGCGCGGCGGCCGGGCGCCTGGTCAGGGTCTGCATATCGAGCGGCCGCCGCGTGAGCTGATCGAAGCACTGGATGTGCTGTTTGCGCATCGCGCGGATGACGAAGATACCCCGGAGTATGCGTTGAAGGAAGCCGAATGACGACCCGCTCCACCGATACTCTCGCCGCCGCCGACGCCAAGGGCGACACGCCGCGCATGCTCGGCGTGCTCGATCAATGGGTCGAGCGCGGCTGGTTGCGCGCACTCGACGTCGGCTTCGCACGGTTTCTCTGGAGCGAGGAGCCGCAAGCGTCGCCGCTGCTGGTGCTGGCCGCTGCGCTCGCCAGCCATCAATTGGGACGCGGCCACGTGTGCCTCGATCTGCAGGCGACGCTCGACGATCCTGCCTTTGCGTTGTCGTTGCCGCCGGATGGACCGCAAGCGGTGACGGCGACGGCGCCGCCGCAGTCACCCGCCGAGGTGCTGACCGGCGTCAACCTGGCGCGCTGGCTCGCGGCATTGAACCAACCGGCGCTGGTCGGCGCGAGTGCGGGCAATACGCCGCTCGTGCTGGTCGGCACGCGGCTGTATCTGCGCCGGTATTGGCAATATGAACAGGACGTGCGCGCCGGGATCGAACGGCGGCTCGCGGCGTCGGCGCAAATGGAGGCTTCGTTGCAGGCCGATTCCGCACGCGCAGCATTGGATGTCTTGTTTCCACCGCGCGCTGCGAGCGCAAACGCGAACGCAGATTCAAGCGGCGCCGACTGGCAAAAGCTCGCCTGTGCGCTGGCTGCGCGCAGTGCGTTCAGCATCATTACGGGTGGTCCAGGCACCGGCAAGACGACGACGGTGGTGAGGCTGCTGGCTTTGCTGCAGACGTTGGCGCTAAGCAACGCCACGGCGAATCCGTTGCGTCCTGCACGGCCCTTGCGCATCCGGCTCGCGGCGCCGACCGGCAAGGCTGCCGCGCGCCTGAATGAATCGATCGCGGGCGCGGTGGAAAAACTGCCGGTGGACGCGCTGCCGAACGGCGCCGCGGTGCGCGAGGCGATCCCCACTGTCGTGGCCACGCTGCATCGTGTGCTGGGCACGCGGCCGGATAGCCGGCGCTTCCGTCACGATGCGAGCAATCCGCTGCCCGTGGACGTGCTGGTGATCGATGAAGCGTCGATGGTCGATCTGGAAATGATGGCCGCCGTGCTCGATGCACTACCGGCTTCGGCGCGGTTGATTCTGCTGGGCGACAAGGATCAGTTGGCGTCGGTCGAAGCAGGGGCCGTGCTGGGCGAGTTGTGCGAACGCGCGGGCGCGGGGCATTACACGCCGGCGACACGCGATTGGCTGCTGGCGGCGACCGGCGAGCGCATCGACGCCACCATGCTCGACGAAGCGGGTACGGCGCTCGATCAATCCGTGGCGATGCTGCGGCGGAGCCATCGTTTTTCGGCGCAGAGCGGCATCGGCCAACTCGCGGCGCTCGTCAACGCGGGGGACGCGGCGGCGGTCGCACGCGTCTGGACACACGGCCACGCGGACCTCGCGCTGCTGGTGTGTTCCGCGCATGACGATGCCTCGTTCAGGGCATTGGTTATCGACGGATACGGCGGGGCGGCGGCAGCGCCGCAACTGTTTGGCGCGAATGGTGAGCCGGGACGTCCGCGATACGGCTATCGGCATTATCTGGAGACCATGCGCAAGCAGCAGCCCGGGCGTGATGCCGGACCCGAGGTCTTTGATGAGTGGGCGAGAGACGTGCTTAAAGCACATGGCGAATTCCAGTTGCTATGCGCGCTGCGGCGCGGGCCGTGGGGCGTCGAAGGACTCAACCGGCGCGTCGCGCGTCTATTGCAGGAAGACGGTTTGATTGCCGCACGCGGGGAATGGTATCCGGGCCGGCCCGTGCTCGTCACGCGGAATGACTATGAGCTTGGGCTGATGAATGGCGACATCGGCATTACGCTTGAACTGCCGGGACCGACGCCGGAGAGCTCGATGCTAAGAGTGGCCTTTCCTGCCGGCGACGGCGTGGGTGGCATCAAATGGGTGTTGCCGAGCCGCCTGCAGGCGGTGGAAACGGTGCTTGCGCTGACGGTGCACAAATCGCAAGGCTCCGAGTTCATGCACGCGGCGCTGGTGTTGCCCGATACGTTTAGCCCGATCCTGACGCGCGAACTGGTGTACACCGGCATCACGCGGGCGCGCGCGTTCCTGACGCTGGCTGTGCCGGAGGGCAAACCCGTACTCGATCAGGCAGTGTGCGCGAAAGTGCAGCGCGCGAGCGGCTTGATGGCGGGGTTTGGCGAGTGAGGGGATTTCAATGCGACCGGGCTGCAAGCGAGACTCGCGACTAGCCCTGCGTGCAAGGCCTTATGCGGATCTGACAAGATTTGACTTTCTTTGCGTAGCGCTTAAGTTAAGCTGACCGCAAGGCTTTGTCGGAGGGCGTAGGCCTTCTTCGCCACAGTGAATCTCAGCCGTTTAGTACGGATTCCTCACTTGCATGAATACTCCAGAATCGACCCAGGCGCATTCGCCGATGCCCTCTGCGCTCTTTCTCGATGACCTGACCGACGCGCAGTGGGAACGGGTTGTGCCGCTCTTGCCTGAGTTGAATCAGCACGTGGTTCGTCGCGGACGTCCATGTGTCAATCTGCGTGGTGTCGTCAATAGCGTGCTGTGGGTGTTGCGCAGCGGCAGGCCGTGGAATGCCATGCCGGAACACTATCCGCCATATCAGACTTCACATCGGTATTACTTGCGTTGGCGCGAGACCGGTGTGCTGTCGGAGATTGCATTCGAACTGTTTCGCACGGACGCCGTGCTGACGCGCTACGTTTCGCGCAAGCGCGACCCAAACGAGCGGCACGAGAGCAAAGCCGCCTGAGATCCGGCTTTAGCCTGAGCCCAGGTCTTGGTCTTAGCCGCGGCTATCGACCCAGTTGCGCGCCCAGCGGCACGAATGCTGCAGCGCCTGTTCTTCGTTATTGAAGTAGTCGAGCGAATAGAACTGATAGCGCGTTTCCGCGGGCACATTGCCGGCGCGTTCGAGCAGCAGGTTGGAAGAAAACGAACCGTCAGGCAGCCGATGTGCCGAAGGTTGAACGGCATAGCCGTTGTAATGATGAGTGTGTTTGCTTTGCATTTTAATTTTAAATAGTCGCACGCGTGCGCGGCGTTCTGGACGAACCAGATCGGGCCGAAGCGAATGCGTATCGTGAGGGCGTTTAAGCCGGTCAAGCCAGGGGGAATGAAGGGAGCAAGCGAGGCGTTTGGCGCATCGAAAAACTGCTAAGCGATGGCCAGGTTTGGGAGAACAAACTCCGCGAGGATGTCGCTGCAGCCCGGTACCCGTTATCGGATACCGGACCCGTCAAACTTTACAGCGGCTTGATGTTAGCCGCTTGCAGACCCTTGGGGCCTTGCTTCGTTTCGAAGCTCACCTTCTGGTTTTCAGCCAGCGTCTTGAAGCCGTCGCCGCTGATTTCCGAGAAGTGAGCGAACAGGTCGTCGCCGCCCTTGTCCGGTGTAATGAAGCCAAAGCCCTTGCTGTCGTTGAACCACTTAACGGTGCCGGTATCCATGAAGAATCCTTGATGAAGAAAAAAGTAAATATTCGCTCGCTACGGAGCACGTGAAGCGTCAAGGAGGGAGAGGACAACGAATACCGCTGAGAGAGCGAGCAATTGATGAACAGCAATCGAACTTCTTGAACTTCGATGGCCACAATAGCGGTACGGGGCCACTGCCGTCAAGGAATATCTTGTAAAGTTTTCGACGGCCGGCACGCAATACCGCAGAAAACGCTCGGACCCTCTTAGGAAAGCGAAACGTTGAAAATCCCCTGCATGCCACGCCAGGTATGACGTTAGAGGAAACCTGGCGCGGTTGCGGAATGCTTTTAAGCCGGGAATTACAGGCCGATGCGATGCGCCGCAAAAATCAGGCGAAGCCCCAGCGCGGTGATGGCGCCGGCCGCCACGCGGTCCACCCACGTCTTGGCTCGCAGATACAGTTCGCGCGGACGCCGGCTGGAAAAGCACAACGCGACGACGGTGTACCAGCCTGCCTCGATCATGAAGATGGCGGGCGGCAGCGCGAAATAACACCACAGCGGCGGATGCTGCGGCAGCAGCGCAGCAAAGATACTGCCGTAATATATGGCGGTTTTCGGATTGCTGAGTTGTGTGCTTAAACCGACCCAGAAAGATTTACGCGGATTGGCGCTGGCATTAGCGTCGGCCTGATTGAAGGCGAGTGGCGTTTTGGCGTTGCGCCAGATCTTCGACGCCAGATAGATCAGGTACAGGCCACCCGCGACTTTCAGGCTCACATATAACCAGGTGACGGCGGCGAGCAAGGTGTACAGACCCAGCAGCGCGACACCGCTAAACAGCACGCCGCCGATTCCCATGCCCAAGGCCGTAGCCAGTCCGTCGCGCCGCGACAAGCCGATCGAGTTGCGCGCGACGATCACGAAGCTCGGCCCCGGACTCATTGCGCCGATCAGAAGCGCAGCAAGGATGGTGGCGACGGCGGTAGAGGGAGACATGGCGGCTTTCCTTGCAACGTGACGAGAGAAAGTACAGGGCCATAAAATAGCACGACGGTGCGCGTCGATCGACGCACTCGAGCCGCCTTTTTGCCGTGCGAGGCGGAAAAGAGGGATGCTAAAATTGCCGGATAGATGCTAAAGCGGCTTCGCAAAGAGGTCGCCCATCCGGTTCATAGATAGGCTGGCCGTTCACTGGTGAAGCCTGCGTTTTTCAAAAACCTGCTTTCAAAACGCGTGCAATTCGCACCGCAATATCGGTACGTCATGAAAGAGCGACAAGAACAAACCACGTTCGATTTCGACGGGAACGCGCGTGAACGCCTCGTCCTATGGATACGTCATCGCATGGACGAATACGGCATTACGCTCGAAGCATTGGCGGCATCGATCGAAGCGGATGCGGCTGCGATCAAGCCGGTAATGTACCGGGACGCCTTCGGTAATTCGTGGGACGGTCAGGGCGAAAAGCCGGACTGGCTCGCGCGGGCGATTTACGCCGGTCAGAGTATCGATCACTTTCGCTGTTAAGCCGCTCGGCTTCGGCCTGGCTGTCGCCGGACATGCTATCGATATGAGCAACGCTTCGTTGGCACACCCTTAGCGGGTGGCTACGATGGTCGGTCATCCGCTCTGAGCGCAGCCTCGTGCGCGTCCTCTTCGATGACTGCTCCAATCCTGACCGTTGCCGCCGTTTCCAAGCGTTTCGGCCCTACCGTGGCGCTCGATCGTGTCGATCTGTCGATCCGTGCGGGCGAGGTGGTCGCGCTGATGGGCGCGAACGGCGCAGGCAAGTCGACCCTCGTGAAGATTCTCAGCGGCGTGTATCGTCCGGATGCCGGTGAGCTCCGGGTGCGCGGAAAGCCGTTTCAGCCGGCTTCCCCTCAGGATGCTAAACAGCTGGGCATTGCGACCGTCCATCAATCGATTGCGGATGCTGTGGTGCCGACGCTTTCGATCGCAGACAATTTGTTGCTCGACCGCCTGTGCGATCCGGCTTCACCCTGGCGGGTATCGCCGGCGGTGCGCCGTCAGGCGGCTGCGCCGCTCGCGGCACGTGTGGGGCTGGATGTCGATCTGGCCGTGCCGCTTGCCACGTTATCGCTCGCCGCGCAGCAACTCGTGACGCTGGCGCGTGCGCTCGCGACGCGGCCTGCCTTGCTGATTCTCGACGAGCCCACGGCGAGTTTGTCGGCGCCCGAGGCGGAACGTCTGTTTGGACTCGTTGACCGGTTGCGCGCCGACGGCGTGGCGATTTTGCTCGTGTCACACCGGCTCGGCGATCTGCGGCGCGTTGCCGAACGCGTGACGATTGTGCGCGACGGCTGCATCGTCGCGGATCTGCCTGCACCGATCGACTTCGACGCCGCCATCGAAACGATGATCGGGCGGCCGTTGCGCAACCATGTTGCGACGAACGCGAGCGCAACTATAGCCCCGGCGGAGGTCGGGATCGCAGCGCCCATACCGTGCTTCAGCGCGCGCGATCTGCAACTGACGTCCGCTAGCATTCCCTTCGATCTCGACGTGCACCGCGGTGAAATCGTCGCCATTGCCGGCCCGGTAGGCGGTGGCAAGTCACGCTTCGCACGCGCGATTTTCGGCGCGGGACGTGTGGTTGCGGGGACCATGACACTCGACGGCCAGCCGTGGCGGCCACGCTCGCCCGCCGAGGCAATCCGCGCCGGCGTCTTCCTCGCGGGCGAAGACCGTTGGCGGACCTCGCTGTTTCCGGACAGCGTGCGGTTCGCTTCGATTGCCGGCACGCTTAGTTTTCCGTTCCTGTCACGCTGGTTTAGGTATGGCGGTCTTAAGCGTGCGCGAGAACAGCGTGCCGCGCGTGAAGCGATCGAACGCTTCGGGATTCGCTGCACCGGACCGGATGATCGTCTCAACCGGCTTTCCGGTGGCAATCAGCAAAAGGTCGTGCTGGCGCGTTGGCATGCGCAGCCCGCCCGGCTGCTGTTGCTGGATGAACCGTTTCAGGGCGTCGATGCCGGCGCGCGTGCCGATATCGTCGATACGCTGCGGCACCATGCTCAGGAGCGCGCCACGCTGGTCTTCGTCAGCGATCTCGAAGAGGCGTTCGAAATTGCCGACCGTGTGGTTCGCTTCGATCGTGCGTCGCTTGATCACGCAGTTCATGCCGATTTCACCTCTCACGTCCGCTCATGAAAACCACTGCTTCGATTCCCCCGGAGGCGGTCTCCGACGCCGCGCACACCACGTCTCAAGCCGGCATTCGACAGGGACGATTGCGCGGACTGCGCGCTCATCTTGAGCGGACCGGCATGCTGCTCGTGCTCGCATTGCTTGTCGTCGTGTTCGCCGTCAATCAGCCGGCTTTTCTGAATATCGACAACCTCTTCAGCATTCTGCAGGCGGTTTCGATTGTCGCGTTGCTCGGCATAGGCGTGACGGTGACGCTCGCCGCCGGCGGCTTCGATCTTTCCGTGGGCAGCGTGGCGGCCTCGGCACAGATGGCGGCTAGCTATGTGCTGATCGTATGGCATGGGAATGCTTTTGAAGCGGTCATTGCCTGCCTCGCACTCGGCGTGGCGGCAGGTCTTTTCAACGGCTTTCTGATTACCCGCCTGCGTGTTCCCGATCAACTGGCCACGCTCGGCACGCTGTTTCTGCTCGCGGGCCTGCAACTGATTCCAACCGGTGGCCGCTCGCTCGCAACAGGCACGATCTTGCCCGATGGCAGCGAAACAACCGGAGTGTTTCCCGACGCGTTTCTGGCACTCGGACGTCTGCGGTTGTTCGATGTGGTGCCGTTGCCCGTGATCATCCTGGTAGTACTAACCGTGGTGGCGTGCGTTGTGATGGAAACGACGCGCTGGGGGCGCGTGATCTACGCGATTGGCGGCAACGAAACCGCCGCACGCCTGGCGGGTGCGCCCACCGCGCGATACAGGATTGCCGCATACGTCGCCTCGGGCGCCATCGCCTCGTTGGGCGGCGTGCTGATTGCGGCGCGCGTGGGACGAGGCGACGTCAGCGCCGGCCATTCGATGCTGCTCGATGCCGTGGCGGCCGCGCTGGTCGGCTATGCGGTGTGGGGCGCCAAGCGTCCTAACGTGTTCGGCACGGTGGTGGGCGCGGTCTTTGTCGGCGTGTTGCTCAATGGCTTGACGATGTTGAATGCGCCGTACTACATGCAGGATTTCATCAAAGGCGTGCTGCTGGTCGGCGCATTGGCCTTTACGTTTAGCGTGGGGCGCGGCAGCGAGAATCATGCATAGCGGCCGCGCCGCTGCGCGAAGCTCACGGCCAGCACGGCGAAGATAAGCGCGCCGGTCGCCACCTGTTGCCAATAGAAATTCCAGCCAATCAGCAGCAAGCCATTGGCGACGAGGCTCAATAGCAACACGCCGAGCAATGTGCCGACGACGCCAGGTCGGCGCGCCGGCGACAGCGTCGTGCCGATGAAGGTCGCGCCGATCGCATTCAGCAGATAGCCGTTACCGGCCTGCGGCACATAGGCTTTGACAGTCGACGACAGCAGCAGGCCGACCACGCCATAAATCAACGCACTGGCGATAAACGTCGCGGCGGTGATGGTCGCCACCGGCAAGCCCGAATAACGCGCCACACCGGGTTGCGCGCCGAGCGCGGTGAGTTGCCGGCCTAAAGTGGAATGCGCCAGCGTGACATGTACCACGAGCGCCAGAATCGCGACGATCCATAACGGGACTGGCAATCCCGCGAGCGTGCCATGCGCCAGTTCTCCGAACAGTGGCGGCAACACGACGTTGAGCAGATACACGGGTTGACCGCCGTCGGTGGCGAGTTGCTGGACGGTTTGGCCGATGAACAGCGTGCCGAGCGTGGCGAGAAATGGCGCAATGCCGAACCATCCGGTCAGCAAGCCGTTGAAAGCGCCGACGAGAAACGCCGCTGCAAGGCCGCCCAATGCCGCGGACACTACGCCCGCATGATGCGCACTCAGCAGGACAAAGGCGAGACTGGCGACGTCGATGGACGTGCCGAGCGAAAGATCGATCGCGCCTAACGATAATGCGATTGTCATGCCAAGCGATGCAATTGCCAGTAGTGCGAAATTATTCAGCAGGACATCGGAAAGATTATCGAACCGTGCGAAACCCGGTGCAAAGACCGCAAAGAAGGCGGTCACCGCAATCAATGCGCCCACCAGCGCGAAGCGCTGCAAGCGGCTTATCTGTTCAATCATGAGCGTGATTTCCTGCATGGCGGCGCACCAGCGCGGTCGTGGCGACGACGAACAGGATCAACCCCCCTTCCACGCCGTTGACCCAATAGCTCGAAACGTTATCGAGCTGAAACCCGTTGCTGATGACGCCAATAAACAGAACGGCGAGCAGCGTGCCCGGAATGGTCGGCACGAGCCGACGCGAAAAGACCACGCCGAGCAGCGCGGCGGCCACAGTTGCGAGCAGATTCTCTCCCGCACCGGGCGAACTGCCGCTCAATAGCGCGGTGGAGGCCAAAGCGGCCAACGCCGCGGCGATTCCGCTCAACACGTAGCTCGCGGCAATATAGCGGGTCGGGCGTATTCCAGCGGCTTGCGCTGCATCGCGATGAGCGCCGGTGGCGCGCAGCCGTAGCCCAAATGGCGTGTAGTGAACCAGCGCGGTGAACAATGCGGCGGCCGCGAGCAGCGCGTAGGCGAGATGCGGCACGCCGAACGTGCCATTGTCGAGCAGGAAACTGAGCAAGGCGCCGCTCGCAGGCACCGAGGTGTTCTGCGTCAACACCAGTTCGAAACCGGCACAGAGATTCATCGTCGTCAGCGTGGCAAGCAGCGGAAAGATGCGCAGCACGATGACGGCAAACGCATTGAGCGCGCCGACTCCTGCGCCCGCTGCAAGCGTCAATAGCAACGCCGTAATGGGTGCGGCGTCTTCACGCTGCGCAACGGCATAAACCGCCGCGCACAGCCCGAGATTGGCCGCCACCGAAAGATCGAGACCCCCTCTGAGCGGATCTGCGCCGCCGCCGATCAGCACGATTGTCAAACCAAAGCCGAGAATCCCGACGACTGCGGATTGCTGCAATACATTGGCGAGATTCGCAATTGTAAAGAACAGCGGCGAACTCACGGCGAAGCCGATAAACACCACTGCAAACGCAAGCGCCGCGCCGCTTCTCAACCACCATTGCGCGCCTGGGAACTGCGCGGGCCGCTCGAATTTCCGGCTACGTGGCGTGGCATCGAGCACTTTGCTCATGCGGCAATCTCCTGTTGCGTCGTCGAGCCTTGCGCACTGCGCGCGCCGGTGGCCCATGCCAGCACGTCCTGGCTATCGGCGTCACGCGAGACCAATTCGCGCACGATGCGGCCACGCGCCATCACGAGTACGCGGTCGGTGATGCCGAGCAGTTCGATCAGGTCGCTGGAGAACAGCAGGACGCCGGCGCCGTCGCGGGCAAGCTGGTCGAGCAGACGATAGATTTCCGTCTTCGCGCCGACGTCGACACCGACTGTGGGTTCGTCGAGCAGATAGAGCGAAGACGTGCGGCTTAGCCACTTGGCGAGCGCAATTTTTTGCTGGTTACCGCCGGAGAGATGCCGTACCGGCGTTTCCGTGCTGGACGTGCGCACTGCCAGCTCTTCGATCAGGCGCTGCACGGTTTGGGTTTCGCGGCGCTGCGCCAGCAGACCGAAACGGCTGAAGCGGGCGAGGCTGGCAAGCGTCGTGTTCTCGCGCACGGAGAGCGCCGGCGCGACGCCGTGCGCGCGCCGGTCCTCAGGTACGAACGCAATATGCCGGCGCACGGCATCCTGTGGACGACGCAGGCGCGCTTTCTTGCCGTCGATTTCGATCTCGCCCTCTACGCCACGCTCAAGGCCGAACAGGCTGCGCACCAGAGATTTGCCGCCGGAGCCGAGCAAGCCGGTGATGCCGACGATTTCACCGCGCCGCACGTCGAACGAAACGTTTTCGAAGCGGCCCGGCGCGCTCAGATCGCGCACCTCAAGGACGACATTCCCTGGCATGCGCGCGGGCGCTGCGGTCTGTGCCTGTGTTGTCTGCGTACCGATCATGGCGCTGACGAGTGCTTCGGTCGGCGTCTGCCGTGCATCGACGCGGGCGACGTCGACGCCGTCGCGCAACACCGTGACCTGATCGCAGATTGCCGCGATCTCGTTCAGATAGTGCGAAACGTACAGGATGGTCAGGCCGCGTTGCCGCAGAAGATCGATGGTTTGCAACAGACGATCCACTTCGCGGCTGACGAGTGCCGCCGTCGGTTCGTCGAAGACGAGAATGCGAGGCTCGCGGATCAGTTCACGGGTGATCTGCACGATCTGCTGTTCGGCGACGCTTAGATCGCCAATGAGCCGATTTGGTGCGATATCTACGCCAAAGTGGGTGTGCAAGGCATCACGCGTATCGCGCTGCAGGCGTCGTATGTCAAGCAGCCTGAAGCCGCCCGCTGCTTTCGGGCCGATGGTTCGCTCGGCGCCAAGCCAGAGCGCCTCGGCTACCGTAAAGGTGGAAGGTAGTAAGCGTTCCTGATGAATGAAGCCAATTCCCGAAGCGCCCGCATGCGTCGATGCCGTGTGCGTCTGTACGATGCCGTCGACGGCAATCGCGCCTGAATCCGCGCCATGAATGCCGGCGAGAATCTTGATCAGCGTCGACTTGCCCGCGCCGTTCTGCCCGATCAGGCCATGAACGGTGCCGCGCGCGACCGTCAGCGAGGCGCCGCGCAACGCCGGCACGCCGTCGAAGTGTTTGACGACGTCGCGCAGTTCGAGCGCGGCGGCATGATCGCCGTGGCTCATTTTGCGGCGAGCTGGCCGAGGGTCTGCTGGACCGTGCCGGCGTTATCCTTGGTGACGAGAATCGACGGCACGTAGGTATACGGTGCCAGCGTGCGATCGCCGGCGAGATAACGCGCGACGTTATCGACCGCCGTCTTGCCGATTAAAGCAGGCTGCTGCGCGACCACGGCCGCGGCGCTCGACTTCGGATCTTTCACGAGCGTGACGACGTCCGGACTGCCGTCGACGGCGTAAGTCCTGATCTCGTCACGATGCGCGGCATCCACAGCCTGCGTGGCGCCCACCTGCGGTACGTCCCACGCGGACCAGATTGCTGCGACCTGTCCCTTGGGATACTTTTGCAGCAACTGGCTGACCTGCGCATACGCGCTTTGCACCGTATTCGGAATCACGTCGCGCAACTCGGGCTGGATGATATGCACTTTCGGGTAGTATTTGAGCACCGCCTTAAGCTGGTCGTAACGGATCGCGCATACCGGCACGCCGTAAAAGCCGTTGAAGACGAGGATGTTGCCTTCGCCGTGGATATCGTTAACGAGCTTTAGCGCGAGTTGTTCGCCGATAAAGAAGTTGTCCGAGGTCGTATCGTTAAGGCTCGATGGCGAAGCGGTGTCGATCGTAAACAGCGGGATGTTGGCCTGGCGGATTTTCTGCAACCACGGCTCGAGCACTGTTGCGGTACCCAATTGCTCGACGATAGCATCCGGCTTCTGCGCGATCAGCGTCTGGATCTGCGCGATTTGCCGATTGTCGTTGCGGCCCGCATCCAGCGCGATCGGTGTGCCGCCCAGGCGCTTCACTTCATCGACGGCGCCCTGGTATGCCTTCAGGTCCCAGTAGTGGTCAGTACCCGCGGCTGTAATGCCGATGCGCTTGCCTTTCAGTGAAGGCACGGATGCGGTGCTGTCTGCAGCATCGGCAGCGGGCGCTGCGCCTTGCGCGTGAGCTTGAATGGCAATGCCGCCGCTTATGCCGAATACGGTCGCGGCCAGCAACGAGAAGAGAGGGGTGTGCAAGCGTGTCATGGTTTCCGAATCAAAGAGGCAGGGATGTCCAGCTTGCAACGACTCTAATCAACAACCCGTCACGCATGAAACCATCAAATCGGACTATGGTTATCAGATTCGAGTCGAAGTGCTTATGCGCGATTGCGCGAAAGTTGGTTTGCCATCCGAAGGAATATCTATTTCTCAATCGTTCAGTTTGCGCACGTCGTACCCGCTGATAGATTGTGCGAACAGTCATTCAAGCGGAGATTCGTATGGCCGAGCTTTACGAAGCGACCTCATCGCCTACGAGCGATACGGGTCAGCATGCGGTGCGCGTCATTCACGACAACGCCCAGGCCATCGCCGTGGCGCGCGAACTGGCGGCGCGCCTCGCGCAAGGCGCGCCGGAACGCGACCGCGAGCGCCGCTTGCCGCATGAAGAGATCGAATGGTTTTCGCAATCCGGGTTATGGGCGATCACGGTGCCTAAGGCATACGGTGGCGCCGGTGTTTCCTTCGTCACGCTGACTGAAGTGATCAAGATCATCGCGGCGGCGGACCCTTCATTAGGCCAGTTGCCGCAAAATCACTTTGGTCTGGTGGATGTAATTTCGCTGACCGGCACCGAGGAACAGAAACGCTATTTCTTTGCGCAGATACTGAACGGCAAGCGCTTCGGCAATGGCTTCTCGGAGAAGGGCACGAAGCATGTGCTCGATCTGAAAACACGCGTGCGGCGCGACGGCGACGACTATGTGGTCGACGGCACCAAGTTTTATTCGACCGGCGCATTGTTCGCACACTTCGTGCCGGTGCTGGGTCTCGACGACGACCGCAAAGGCTGGCTCGCTTATATACCGAAGGGTACGCCGGGCCTCAATGTGATCGACGACTGGTCGGGTTTCGGTCAACGCACCACGGCAAGCGGCACAGTGGTGCTCGAAGCGGTGCGCGTGCCGGGCTCGCATGTCTTCCCGGCGCATCGAGTCTCTGATTTCCCCACACTGAACGGCCCGATCTCGCAGATCATCCAGGCCGCAATCGACGCCGGCATCGCGCAAGCCGCATTGGCGGACACGCTGACGTTCGTGCGTACCCGCTCGCGGCCGTGGATCGATAGCAGCGTCGAACGTGCAAGCGACGACCCGTTGACGGTGCGTGAGGTCGGTCATCTGCATATTCAGTTGCATGCGGCAGAGGCGCTGCTCGAACGCGCCGCCCGCACTCTGGATCTCATTGCTGCCAAGGGCGAAACCACTGAGGACGATGTGGCCTTGGCCTCAGTGGCAGTAGGCGAAGCAAAGGTCTTGACCACGGAAATCGCCTTACTGGCGAGCGAAAAACTCTTCGAATTGGCAGGTACGCAGGCGACGCTGGGCGAGCATAACCTCGACCGGCACTGGCGCAACGCGCGCACACACACGCTGCACGATCCGGTACGCTGGAAATATCATCTTGTCGGCAACTACTATCTGAACGGCGTCAAACCAGCCCGCCATCCGTGGAACTGACGCTATGAATGCTTTCGCAGAATCGATGATCCCGCGCGCACCTCATGCGCCGCAGGCGGCGCGTATCGCAGACGATCAGCAGGCGCTGGATGTTGCGCATGAAGTGGCGCGGACGATTGCCGAAGGCGCTTCGCAGCGGGACCGTGAGCGGCGCCTGCCGTATGCGGAGATTGGCATTTATTCGGCGAGCGGTCTATGGGGCATTGCCGTGCCGCGTGAGTTCGGCGGCGCGGAGGTTTCTTATGCCACGCTTGCGGAAGTTACCGCGATTATCTCGGAGGCGGACCCTGCGATAGGGCAGATTCCGCAAAATCACTTCTATATGCTCGAGGTGTTGCGCGTGAACGGCACGCGAGACCAGCGGGCGTTCTATTTCGCACGCGCGCTGGCAGGGGAACGATTTGGCAATGCGCTCTCCGAGCGAGGCACTAAAACAGTAGCGGACTATCGGACCACACTCACGCCGGATGGTGACGGCTTTCGCATCAACGGCACCAAGTTTTATTCGACGGGTGCCCTGTTCGCGCAATGGATTCCGATTGTCGCCAGAGCGGCCGACAACACGCTGCATGTCGCTTTCGCCAGCGCGCAAACGCCTGGCTTGTCCATCGTGGATGACTGGTCTGGTTTCGGGCAGCGCACGACCGGCAGCGGCACGACTACGCTAGACAATGTCTATGTCGAAGCGTCGGCCGTGGTGCCATACAGTGCTGCCTTCGATGCGCGGCCCACGACCGTTGGCCCCATTGGTCAACTCATTCATGCAGCGGTGGATCTCGGTATTGCTCGCGCGGCAATTGCAGATGCACGGCGTTTTGTGCGCGAACGCTCGCGTCCGTGGATCGACAGCGGAGTCGAGCGCGCCAGTGACGATCCGTTGACGCTCGAATTGTTCGGCAAACTCGCGCTGCAACTGCACGCGGCTGAGGCTCTAGTGGAGCGTGCGGGCCGTCGCGTGGATGCGGCGGTCAAGGAGTCGACGGCACAGACGGTGGCGGCGGCCTCGATTGCCGTAGCCGAAGCACGCGCCGCGACAACCGAGGCGGCCTTGCAGGCGTCTACGCGTCTGATCGAATTGGCCGGCACCCAGGCGACGCTCGCCGAACACAATCTCGACCGCCACTGGCGCAATGCACGTACCCACACGCTGCACGATCCGGTGCGCTGGAAATACATCGCGGTGGGCAATTATTACCTGAACGACGTGCTGCCGCCGCGCCACGGCGCGATCTAAAGCGCGCGTGGCGGGCTTATTCGTATCACTCTAACCGGGTCCGACTATGGCCAGACAGATCCGTCTAAACGCATTCGACATGAATTGCGTCGGACATCAATCACCGGGCTTGTGGGCACATCCGCGCGACACGTCCTGGCGCTACAAGCACCTCGATTACTGGACCGACCTCGCGAAACTATTGGAGCGCGGCAAGTTCGACGGCCTGTTCATCGCCGACGTGCTCGGCATCTACGACGTGTTCAACGGCAATGGCGAGGCCGCGATTCGCCAGGCCGCGCAGGTGCCGGTCAACGATCCGGTCCTGCTGGTCTCGGCGATGGCTAACGTAACCGAGCATCTGGGTTTTGGCGTGACGTGCTCGTTGTCGTACGAACATCCCTATCCGTTTGCGCGCCGCATGTCGACGCTCGATCATCTGACCAATGGACGAGTGGGTTGGAACATCGTTACGTCGTATCTGGATAGTGCGGCCCGCAATGTCGGCTTGCCGAGCCAGGCGAATCACGACGAGCGCTATGCGCTGGCCGAAGAGTATCTGGACGTCTGCTACAAACTGTGGGAATCGTCATGGGAAGACGATGCCGTGGTGCGTGATGCGGCGCGTCAGGTCTTCACGGAACCGTCGAAGGTGCATCCGATCGAGCATCATGGCCATTATTTCGATGTGCCAGGAATTCACCTGTGCGAACCGTCGCCGCAGCGCACGCCGGTGCTCTATCAGGCCGGCGCATCGAAGCGCGGCAAGGATTTCGCCGCGCAGCACGCCGAATGCATTTTTATCGCCGCGCCGTCGCGCACCATTCTCAAGCAGTTCGTGGCCGATATTCGCGCGCGCGTGAAGTCGTTCGGGCGCGATCCGCATGATGTGCTGATTTTCAACCTGCATACCGTCATTACGGGCAGAACCTCGGCCGAAGCGCATGCCAAGCACGCGGACTACCGACGCTACGCCAGCGACGAAGGCGCGCTGGCGCTGATGTCGGGATGGACCGGTATCGATCTGTCGAAGTACGACCTCGATGAGCCGCTGCGTCACGTGGAGAGCAACGCGGTGCAATCCGCGGTGGAAGCCCTGTCGAGCGCCGATCCGACAAAAGTATGGACCGTGCGCGAGATTGCGAAATGGGGCGGCATAGGCGGTCTTGGACCGTTGTCGGTTGGCGATCCGCAGGAGATTGCCGATGAACTGCAATCATGGGTCGAGGAGACCGACGTCGACGGTTTCAATCTCGCCTACGCGCTGACGCACGAGACCTTCAGCGATTTCGTCGAACTTGTGGTGCCGGAATTGCAGCGGCGCGGCGTCTACAAAACCGAATATACCAACGGCTCGCTGCGCGAAAAGCTGCATGGCGGCGGCCCACGTTTGGCGGAACCGCATCCGGGCGCACGGTATCGCGCACGCCATACCGCGCACGCATGATTCGATCCTGCGCCTGCCAGTAAATGCTTTCTATAAACCGTTCAGATATAGCGCTGAGGAGCCCAAATGAAATATTTGAATCGCCGTAAGTTTCGTGCGCGTCACGCGGTTTGTGCCTTGGCGCTGCTTTCTGCCGCTGTTTTGCTCGGGCAGACGACACAGGCGGAGCCGCTTAAAGGCGCGCCAGCGCCGTTCAATAAGGGCGGTGTGAAGATTGCGCTGGTCAATTATCTGTCCACCGGCGATTTCTTCCAGGCCTATGAGGCCGGCGCGCAAAAGCAGGCAAAGGCGCTCGGCATCGATTTGCGCATCTACGAAGGGCGGCAAGACGCTGCCGAGGAGCGCGAGCAGATCCAGCAGGCGATTAGCCTGGGCGTGTCGGCGATCATCGTCAATCACGGCTTGCCGGAATCGCTGAGGGACGTGGTGCAGCGCGCGCTCGACAAGGGCATCAAGGTCGTGGCTTTCGACGTCGATCTGAACAATCCCAAAGTGCCGCAGATCGAACAAAGCGATCACGATCTGGCCACCTTGCTTTTGAATCAGGCCGTCAAGGACAACGGCGATGCGTTCGCGGCGGGCTACGTGTATGTGGCGGGGTTTGCACCGCTCGATCGGCGCGATGCGGTGTGGCGCGACTTCAAGACGGCTCATCCCCAGGTGCAGGAGAAGGCGCGCTGGGGCACGGTGGATAACCCGATCGCGCAGTCGGTGGCGAATCAGGCGGCTGCGGCGTATCGCGCGCATCCGGAGATTCGCGTGGTGTTCGCGCCTTACGACGAATTCGCGCGCGGCGCGACGCTGGCGGCCAGCGAAGCGAATCTCGGCTCGAAGATCCGCATTTACAGCGCGGACATTTCGACGGCGGATATCGAGGCGATCCGCGCACCGAACAGTGCATGGGTCGCGACGGCTGCGACCAATCCGGCGGTGGTGGGCGCGGTCTCGGTGCGCGCGGCCGCGTTGGAGGTGGCCGGCGCAGACCCGGGGCATCAGATTGTCGTCAAACCGACGCTAATTACGCGTGATGACCTCGTGAAGAACGACATCAAAACGGTCGCGGAATTGGGCAGCAAATTCCCGGCTTTTCGCTCGAGCGACGCAGCGAGTGCAGCCTGGATTCCGGTCGCGGAGTGATGCCGTGGATCGGTTAGACCCGGCATTGAAGCCGGCATTGGCAGTCTCCGAGTCTTGAGCGACAATCGCGGCGATTGGTCGACACCCGTCGCGGGGAGCTTGCCATGTCGGTATTGATACTGGGTTTGGTGGTTTTTCTGGGCGCGCATTCGGTGCGCATCTTTGCTGAGCCGTGGCGTGAGCGGCAGATTGCGCGGCTGGGCGAGAAGTCGTGGAAGGGCGCTTATTCGCTCGCGTCGGGCGTGGGGTTGGTCTTGATCATTTGGGGCTACGGGATCGCGCGACGCGATCCAGTGGTGTTGTGGACGCCGCCGGTCTGGGCGCCGCATCTTACGGCGTTGTTGACGCTGATCGCTTTTATTCTCTTCGTTGCGGCTTACGTTCCGCGTAATCACCTCAAAGCCTGGGTTCATCATCCGATGGCGCTTAGCGCGGCGTTGTGGGCGTTCGCGCATTGGCTGGCGAACGGGACCTTGAATGCGATCGTGCTGTTTGCGGCTTTTTTTGTTTGGGGCGTGCTGGATTTTCGCGCCGGGCGGCGGCGCGATGCAACCTCAGGCGTGGTTTATGTCGTTGGCAGCTTGGGCGGTGATGCGATTGTCGTTGTAAGCGGCGCGGTAGCCTGGGTGGCATTTGCCTTTTGGCTGCATGGATGGTGGATTGGAGTGCGGCCATTGGGGTGAAGCTCTTTTGCCTTGCAAAAACTTCGCTTGATATTCGTGGCTGGCCGTATAAATTGGTGATCGCCTGATGCGTCAGCATTGTTGCGTCATGAAGAATGGCGCCCCTGATTCATCCAGTTAAGTAAACACACGCGTATTGCCAGAGGTGCACTTCCGACTTTATTGATGCTGCAGTGCAGCCGTCGTCCTTGCGGCGCGTCGCATGCCCTGAGGTCCCCGGATGCGGATAAAGCCGGCCACGTTCGGAGATGATCATGAGCAAACTGACTGTGACGATCAAGCATGAATTGATGGAGATGTTGCCGCCGACCATTTTTTTCTTCGTTATCCTGCACATTGTTGCGATCATTCGCGAGTTGATGACAAAGGGCGCAGGTGTCTCGTTGCAGACGTCGCTTTCCGTCACGGTCGCCGCCTTGATTCTCGGTAAGTCGGTGCTGCTCGCCAATCTACTGCCGTTCATCAACCGCTTTCCGGAGAAGCCGTTGATATGGAACGCCGGATGGCGCACCTTGATTTATGCCTTGGTGGCTTTGTTCGTCCACTACCTGGAGCACCTGTATGACTACTGGAAAGAAACGTCTGGTCTGATTTCCGCCAACCATATGCTGCTCGCCAATCTCAACTGGGCGCATTTCTGGGCGATCCAGATTTTGTTGGTGACGCTGATCGCCAATTACTGTGTGCTTGCCGAATTGGCCCGCGTAATGGGCCCCAATAGGCTTAAGGTGCTGTTCTTTGGTCCGATGCCGACTAAGCCAGCCGCGCAGGCTGCCGGCTAATCACAAAGTGTTGGACGGTCTGCTCCGGTTCGTCACACGGCTATATCGCGGCTATAAAACAAAAAAAAGCCCGCACGCGGCGGGCCCAAACTTACTCGGAGTTTCGCAATCAAAGTCGCATCGCGAAGCCGCGATCCTACCGTGCGATTGTGAAAGCGGCGTGAAAGCTCATAAATCGAAGAATACGGTTTCGTATTCGCCCTGCATGTGGATATCGAACCGGTAAACCGGTTTGCGGGTCCCGGGCTCGCGCCGCGCAAGCAAGGTCGCGCGGCGTTCCAAGGCACTGGAGCCAGCACCGGGCCGCTTTCACTGGCAGCGATACCTCCAGCATGGCATCGCCCATCACTTTGCCGCCGTCGTCAAGCACGCGCCCGTCGCCGCCGGGATTGGCGTTGATCGACGCGTCGTGCAGTTCTTCGTCAGCGAACTGCATCCCGAGCGTTTTTCGGCGGAGTTTCAGCAGGCGATCAGCAATATAATCGGCGCGTTGCGCGATACGTTGACGCCCGTTGCCACGGCGCACTGGTGGGAGCTTGAGCGCGAGAGCGTCTTGCCGCTCGACGCGGCGCATGAATTGCTGCCGTTGATCGTGGCTGCGTTTGCGCGGCAACACGAGATACCCCACGAGGCGGATTACGAAGTATTGTTGAAGGAATCGGCAAAAATGGCGTAGATCGCCACCGAAGGCAATGCGTCCAATCACGCGACAGATCGCGTCGCGGATGTGTTCCAGCTTGCGGATGAGGCAAACGCACGTTCGATCAGGACACACGCCGCTGGGAAACCGACCTGCGTTTCGACGCCGGCAATGCCCAGGGGATCTTCAGATGATCGCGGCTCAAGATCAGGCCACTTGAGCTTGGATTTGGCTTGAGCCGCGGCCCTATGTACGAGGTGCTGTTGAAGTGGAATCATCAACCGATGATGCGGGTTTCCAAGCCGTTGGGGCAGGTGTTGTAGTGAGCGCGCGTGACAGCAAGGTCGCAGCCGAAGCGGGCGCGCTGGCGGCTGATGTCAAAACCGTCGCCACGCCGTTTCGTGGCACGGCCGCTGTCATGCAGTCGCTCGAAGCCGATTTGCGCCAGCATGTGCGCGGCGAAGTGCGTTTCGATCAGGCGTCGAAAGCGCTATACACGTCCGACGCATCGAACTACCGGCAAGTGCCGCTGGCGGTGGTGGTCCCTGCCGACGTCGACGATCTGCTCGCCACCGTCGCCGTGTGCCGGCGCAACGACGTGCCGTTTCTGCCGCGTGGCGGCGGCACGTCGCAGAACGGCCAGTGCGTGAATGTCGCGGTGGTTGCGGACGCCAGCAAATACGTGAATCGTGTTGTCTCGGTGGATCCGGTGGCGCGCACGGCGCTCGTCGAACCCGGGGTGGTTTGCGATACCTTGCGCGATGCCGCGGAACAGCATGGCCTCACGTTTGCACCGGACCCGGCCACGCACAGCCGCTGCACGCTCGGCGGCATGATCGGCAACAACTCGTGCGGCGCGCATTCGGTGATGGCGGGCAAGACGGTCGAGAACATCGAGGCGCTCGAAATCGTCACATACGACGGTGCGCGCTTCTGGGTGGGTCCGACTGCCGACGACGAACTCGAACGCATCATCGCAGCCGGCGGCCGCCAGGGCGAAATTTATGCGGCGCTCAGGCAACTGCGCGACACCTATGCCGATCTGATCCGCGCGAAGTTTCCGCAGATCAAGCGGCGCGTGTCCGGCTTCAATCTCGATCAACTGCTGCCGGAAAACGGCTTCAATGTCGCGCGCGCGCTGGTCGGCACGGAAGGCACGTGCGCGGTCACCTTGCAGGCTAAAGTGCGGCTCGTGAAGAGCCCGGCAAAACGCGTGTTGCTGGTGCTCGGCTTCGCGGATATCTTCACGGCCGCCGACGCGGTGCCGCATTTCATGCAGTGCGGGCCGATTGCGATTGAAGGACTCGACCGCGCGATTATTCGCGGACTGCAGGCGCGTGGTTTGAAAAAGGAAGAGATCGCGCTGCTGCCCGAAGGCGACGCGTGGGTCGTGCTCGAATTCGGCGCGGATACGCATGAAGCGGCGGTGAGTCAGGCGCGTGCGGCGGCCGAGCTTTTCGCGTCGGGCGTGGCGGGTGCGAACGTTTCGAGCATGCTGGTCGAAGAGCGCGCGTTGCAGGCGAAGGTGTGGTCGATCCGCGAGACGGGGGCGTCGGCGGTGGCGTTGTCGATCGATCCGGCGCGGTCGGATCCGGTGGTGGGCTGGGAAGACGCCGCGGTGGATCCCATGCGGCTCGGCGATTATCTGCGCGCGTTCCAGGCGATGGTCGACCGCTATGGTTATGAAACCAGCCTGTATGGTCACTTCGGCGACGGCTGTGTGCATGCGCGCATTACCTTCGATCTGCGCACGGCGGAAGGCATTGCGACGTGGCGCCGCTTTCTGCGCGAAGCGGCAGAACTGGTGGTCGAATTCGGCGGTTCGCTTTCCGGCGAACACGGCGACGGCCAGGCGAAGGCCGAATTCCTGCCCATCATGTATGGCCCGGAATTGATGCAGGCGCTGGAACAGTTCAAGGCGATCTGGGATCCGGCCAACCGCCTCAATCCCGGCAAGGTGGTGCATGCCTACCGCGCCGACGAAAATCTGCGCATGGGGCCGGCGTATCGGCCGGTGACGTTGCAGACGAAGCTGACGTTTGCAAGCCAGGAGGGCGATGGCTTTCAACGCGCGCTCGAACGCTGCATCGGCATGGGCAAATGCCGTTCGCTCGACGGCGGCACGATGTGTCCCAGTTTCCGTGCCACACGCGAGGAGAAATATTCGACCCGTGGACGCGCGCATCTGTTCTGGGAGATGTTGCAAGGCGAAGTCATCACCGATGGCTGGCAGAGCCACGAAGTCAAGGAAGCGCTCGACACGTGCCTTGCCTGCAAGGGCTGCAAGTCGGATTGTCCGACGCATACCGACATGGCGTCGTACAAAGCGGAATTCCTTTCGCACTACTATGAAACGAATCGTAGGCCGCGACAGGCGATGTTCATGGGCCGGATCGGCGAATGGGCGCCGCTTGCCGCGCGCTTTGCGCGCCTGACCAACTTCATGACGTCGGCGCCGGGCATTGCACCGCTGGGCAAGTGGATTGCGGGTGTGGCGCAAGCGCGCGAGTTGCCGAAGTTTGCGCGGCAGACGTATCGGGAGCGTGTGCGGCGGGCGGAGGGGGTTAAGGGCGGTGCGCCTAACCCGGCCGCGCGCAAGGTAATCCTTTGGGTGGACACGTTCAGCGACCACTTCTCCCCCGAGATCGCGCAAGCGGCTGCCGACGTATTGACGCAACTCGGCTGGCACGTCGTGCTGCCGGAAAACCGCCTGTGCTGCGGCCGTCCGCTCTATGACTTCGGCCTGCTCGAGCGCGCGCGCGAACTGCTGGTGAACGTGCTTGACGATCTCGCCGACGACATCGCTGCCGGCGTGCCGCTGGTGGGTCTCGAACCCGGTTGCCTGTCCGTCTTCAAGGACGAGTTGCTCAAGCAGTTGCCCGATCACGCGTTGGCAAAGCGTTTGTCGGCGCAGACCTTTCTGTTTTCCGACTTCGTGGTGCGCGAGCCGTTCGACTGGCCGAAGCTCGACGCCGATGTCGTCGTGCATGGCCATTGTCATCAGAAGGCGCTGTTCGGCATGCAAGGCGACACGGCGCTGCTGCAGCGGCTCGGCGTCAAATGGAAACTGCTGGACACGGGATGCTGCGGAATGGCGGGATCGTTTGGCTTTAACGCCGAGCATCACGCGCTGTCCGAGAAGATCGGCGAAGACAAACTGTTTCCGGCGCTTCGCAGCGCGGCGGCTGAGACCATCGTGCTGACGAACGGCTTTAGTTGCCGCGAGCAGATCGAGCACGGCACCGGACGTCATGCGTTACATATTGCGCAACTGGCGCAGCGGGCTTTGGCCTCGCGCAAGGCGATGCAGGCGGGCGGTGAAGCTGCGGGAGCCGGCGCGGCGAAAGCCGCTTCATAACCGCAGCGGCGAGCCGCTCATTCGCGCGCGTGCGGCGGATCGGTTTAGTGCGCGCCTACTTCTTGGCGGCGTCCACCGGCGCCTGTGGAATATCGGCACTGGTGGCCATCCACAAGACTTCCGCGTCTTCGTCGCTGGTGGAGACGGCGGCGTGGCCTGTGCGGCTGTCGAAGTAGATGCTGTCGCCCGCGTTCAGATGCGTCGGGGCGTACAGCTCGGAGTACAGGCACACGCTGCCGCTGATCACGTAGAGAAACTCCTCGCCTTCGTGCCGTCCCCAATCGTCGAACGCATCGAGCGTGTGCGCCGAGATGCGAATGCGAAACGGCAGCATCGCCTTGTGAGCGAGGTCGGTGGCGAGCAGTTCCATCTGATAGCCGCGATACGCGTGGCGCTGGCCGGCGTCTTTGCGGGTCAAGGCGCGGCGGCCGCCGGCGCTAACCTTTGGCGTCGATCCAAACAGTTCGCCGATCTCGATCTTCAGCCCGAGCACGATCTTTTGCAGCACGTCGAAAGTGGGTGACATCAGGCCGTTTTCGACTTTCGACAGCGTCGAGCGTGATACGCCGCACAGGCGGCTCGCGGTTTCGAGCGTCAGATCCTGCGCCTGGCGCGCGGCTCGCACGCGCCGGCCCAGATCCGAGGTGGACGGCTCGGCAGGTTTGGTGAGAGGGTGATCCATGATCCAGGGGACAAAAGCGCGCCGCATGGCGTGCAATGTTTCCGATCATAACATCGGGCGGTCGCGCTGCCGTCGCCGGCCCGGAGCGGCGAGCGGAGAGGGTGTCGTTTTCCGTTCGGAAACTCAAGGGTTGGCGAGCGTGGCGTGGCGAATTGCCTAAAGCGGGCCGAGCCTGGTTGACGCGACCGCACCGCCTCGCCACTCACTTGTCCTTTGCTGCGTATTCCCGGTCGAGCCGGTCGTACAGCGGCTTGTTGACCAGCCGTTGCCGCTCGCTGAACGGCGCGACGAGCGTGGCGTCTTCGTCCAGCCGGCCATTCTCGCGCAGCGTGCCAAGGGCGCGTTGCATGCCGAGCACCGCGCCCTGCAATGCCGCGTTCGCGTACAGCACGATGGCGTAGCCGAGCTTGCCGAGTGCCTCGCGCGACTGCGTCGGCGTCTTGCCGCCGATCACAATGTTGATCAGTTGCGGCGCGTCGATCAGTTTGGGCAGGCGTTCGATGTCCGCCAGCGATTCGGTGGCTTCGATAAACAGGATGTCCGCGCCCGCTTCGATGAAGCGATGACCGCGCTCGATGGCGTCTTCGATGCCATGCACGGCGGCCGCATCCGTGCGCGCGATGATCAGCAGGTTGTGGTCCTCGCGCGCATCGACGGCGGCGTGGATCTTGCCGAGCATCTCGCCCGTCGAGACCACTTCCTTGCCGGCGAAGTGGCCGCATTTTTTCGGCATGACCTGGTCTTCGAACTGGATCGCGTCGGCGCCGCTGCGCTCGAGCGTGCGCACGGTATGGCGCACGTTGAGCGCATTGCCGAAGCCGGTGTCCGCGTCGACGATCAAGGGCAACTCGACGGCGTCGCGGACCCGGGCGGTGTGTTCGGCGATTTCGTGCAAGCCGACGAAGCCGAGGTCGGGCAGTCCAAGCGACATGTTGGTCACGCCGGCGCCGGTCAGATAGAGCGCCTCGAAGCCGGCGTCTTCGATGACGCGCGCGCTCATCGCATTGAAGGCGCCGGGCACGAGCAGCCCGTTGCGTTCTTCGACTTTGGCGCGAAACGCGGCGCGGCGGGCGGTGGATGAAGTGGGCATGCGAATCTCCGGATAGGTGTCTGAAAGTGCAGGGTTTTCGCAGGAAGCATGCCAATCATGGCATTTCCTGTTTTGTTTTCAGATTCATGGACTTATGAAGCATAGGCGGGGTGGCGTCGTTCGTGCGAGAATGTTTCATGTGTTTCGTGGAACGTTTCAGAACCGTTCCATTTCCTTGCCGGAGATTGCCGCGTGTCGACCCCGCTTTCCATCCAAAGCCAGTTCCTCAACCAAGGCCGCCCGGGCATCGCGCTCGTCAGCATCAGCCGGCTGACGACGTTATGCGAGACGGTCGCGCCGCGCTATACGGAGCGCGCGAAATTTTTCTCGGTGCGTGAGGGATACGGCGCCGCCGTGGCCGCGCTGCAGGCTTACGTCGAGGCGGGCAGCGTCGACGTCGTGCTCGCCGCCGGTTCGAACGGTGCGTATTTGCGCGACAACCTGAGCGTGCCGGTCGTGATGGTCAAGGTGAACGGCTTCGACGTGCTCAGCGCGATCACCCAGGCTATCACGCTGTGGCCGGGGGCGTCCATCGGTCTCGTGCTGCATGAGACGGTGTCGAAGGAACTGACCGACCTCAGCGCATGGCTGAACGTCGCCTTGAAACAGCGCGCGTACCGCTCGATTGACGAAGTCCACGTGGCGGTCGAAACCCTCGCGGCCCAAGGCTGCACGGTGATCATCGGACCCGGCATGGCATGCGACCTCGCTCAGCAGGCGGGACTGCATAGCGTGTTTCTCTACTCGCTTGGCGCGGTCGAAGAGGCGTTTGAGCGCTCGATCGAACTGGCGCGCGTGAGTCGTCAGAAGGAATCGAAACGTGTGCGGCTCAATACGATCGTTGCGCATCTGCGCGACGGCGTGGCGGCATTCGATGACGCCGGCCAGCTCGAAGCAGTCAACCCAGCCATGCTCGATCTGCTCGGACTCGACCGCGCGCATGATCTGCCGTCGCAACTGGCGAAGGCGGTGGGTCCGCTGCTGCGCGAGACGCTCGATACCGGCGCGCCCATCGACGAACGCATCGAGCAGATCGACGGCCGCGCGCTGATCGTCAATTGCGTGCCGATTGTCGAGCACGGTGTGCGATCCGGATCGGTGGTGACGGTGCAGGACGCGCTGGTCGCGCAGCGCATCGACCGCTCGTTGCGGACCAGTCAGCGGCCGAAACATCTGGTGGCGCGGCATCGCCTCGACGATCTCACCGGTGCATCGCCCGCGCTCGAACGAGTGCGGCGTCTCGCGCGCGCCGGGGCCGCACATGACGCGACCGTGCTGCTCAGCGGCGAAAGCGGCACTGGCAAGGAACTCGTCGCGCAGGGCGTCCATAACGCGAGCCGTCGACGCGGCAATCCGTTCGTCGCGTTCAATTGCGCGGCCTTGCCGGAAGGTCTGATCGAAAGCGAGCTGTTCGGCCACGAAGAGGGCGCATTCACCGGCGCTCGACGCGGCGGCAAACCGGGGCTATTCGAAATCGCCCATACAGGGACCATCTTTCTGGATGAAATCGGTGAAATGCCGGCGGCGTCACAAAGCCGTCTGCTGCGCGTATTGCAGGAGCGCGAAGTAATGAAACTTGGTTCGGGGCGCGCGACGCCAATCGACGTGCGCGTGATTGCCGCGACGCATCGCGACCTGCACGCGCTCGTCGAACAAGGCGTGTTTCGCGCCGATCTGTATTTCCGGCTCAATCTGTTGCAGATCGAACTGCCGCCCTTGCGCGAACGTCGCAGCGACATACCGGAACTGGCCCAGCATCTGCTCGCGCGCAGCGCAACGCAATATGGTCTGCCTGCAGCGGCGGCGAAGCGCGTTCTGGAGTTTCTGAAACCGCTGTTCGAACAATACGCGTGGCCCGGTAATGTACGCGAACTCGAAAACCTGATTGCACGTGCCGCGATTTATCTCGGCGACGGCGCGAGCGGCGCGTGGCAGACTCTGCGCGATGTCTTCCCGGAGTTTGGACGCATGCATGCGGCGCCTGCCGCGGTGGTGTCAAACGGCAATGCAGTCAACGCCGTGACATCACTGCCGGCGGCCGTGAGCCGTGACGATGTACAACGTGCTCTCGAACAACACGGAGGCAACCGGGCGGCGGCGAGCCGTGCGCTCGGCATTGGCCGGACCACGCTCTGGCGGTTGATGAAGAAGTGATGGAGTCCTGATTATCTATTGCGGACGGCCGCGCGCGGATCATGCCGTGAGATGTTTTTGCGGCCGCGGCGCCTATCAGATGTAATCAAATCCCACAGATTATGACAAATTATATTAGCGATAATATTTATTCACATATCTGTGTACCTCGTATATGACGCTGCAGTGCGGCATTCTGCCAAATTGCATAGTGCCGGGGTAGGGGATTGTCCCAGGAAGGTTGGGCGATAATATTGACTAATATTATTACCACGCGCGGCGTCCCACCGCCGCGCGGCACCGGTCGCTGTCCGCTGGGCAGACGGCCGCTGCACCGACAATGGAGACGAGGATGATGAGTCGCACAGCGCTGCAATGGATGGTGGTGATGCGTGCCACTAATCTCCCGCACTAGCACCGAGCGATCCGCGATGAGCGTCGCCTTTTCTCACGCCGCCGACTGCGCGGTCCAGCAAACGAACCATTCCATTCCCGCGCGCAGGCCGACTCCGCTTGCGCGTTGCATCACCCCTGTAGCACATCTTCTAACCCGCCGTGAGTAATTGATAGTCCCGAAGAATATTTGCTTGATCTGTGACGATTCTGTGGCAACAAATTCGCATACCTAAATAGTTTGAATCCAATCCGATGCATGGTTTACAGGAGGAGGTCATGATGTCCAGAGGAGTGGGATTAATAGCCGCTTTATTGGCGATGACAGTCGCGCTTGCCGCGTGCGACGGTGGCAGTAGCGGCTCGTCGCAAGCGGCAGGCGTGGCAAACGCGATTTCGTCACCGACGACTGCTGCCGCTCAGACAAGCGAAAGCGCCGCCACGGAGGAATCGGCGTCGTCGACGCCTCTACCGTGCGACGCCGCCGCCACGGCCAACACGCCATGTTCTGCCGCGCATAGCGTGACCCGTTTGCTGACGAAGCATTACACAGGGCCTTTGTTCCAGATCCAGCGGGCTTCCGACAACACCACGCTGAACATTTATCCGTATACCTCGGGTAATTTGCCGCATGGTTCGGATCGCTCTTTGATCGGTTCCGCAAACGTTAAAAGCGCCGATTCGTTCTGCAGCAACACCACGTGCTCGGTTACCTACATTTACGACCAGATCGATCTGGTGGCTGCCCTGAAGGGCGGCGCGTTCGGCAATGTACCGGCCACACTCACGCTGAATGCAGACGGAACCGAGTCGCTGACCGTGCCGGGCGTGGCGGCCTCCAGTTCCGCAGCCAAAAAATCGACCACCGTTCCGGTCCTCAACGGCTTTGCGACGCTGACGGTTCCGGGTACCGGCACGCTGACGGTTCAATTGCTGCAACCGCCCACCGCCCTGACTGCCCAGGCGCCGACGCAGCAAATTTCAATTGGCAATGACTTGCCCGCGCTTGCCGGCACGCCGGCCAAACTCGCTTTCGTCCCGCTGCAAGGCGCCGAAATTCCGGCTTTGGGGACCCTGGCGGGACAGGCGTATCGCAACCGGTTTGGTACGGTGAATCAGTCGATTGGCGATACGGAGATTGCCGAGTACATGGTCGCGGGGGCGCACTATAGCCAGTCCTCGACGTGTTGCGGCACTTACGGAAATATGGAAAGCAGTGCTAACCCCAGCACTTATGCTCATGGAGAAATCGAAGGCGAAATGTTCGCGCTGGCGTTCTCGAACGGCAACGCAGCCGTGTTCGGCTATTGCGACGGCGATTCAAGCCAGCCGTCCACCGTCAAAGACCCTGTGTGTAATGCGCTCGATACGAACTGGCCGGGTGTCGATGCAGAAGCAGGTGTATATCTCTATGGACCGCAACAGCCGCCTAAGGAGAAGTTCGTCACGGTGCTTTCCAAATACTCGCCGGTGACCGCATCCAATATTTTTGTGGTTAAGGGCGGGTCCTCTTCGCAGGATGTCCTGACCTCGGTCTATGATCAGGCACCTCCGGAAGCCCTTAATTTTGAAAACGATGCAGGTCATGCGTTTAACGGCCAATGGCAAGGCGGTCTCTCGCTCGGCGAAGGCGGCGACGGCAGTGCTGCGCCGATCCAGTTCTTCGAAGGCGCGGTGATCACCAAGGCGACGTCCGATACGACCGACAACGCCATCCAGGCGAGCATCGCCAGCTTCTATGGACCGCCGGCCGACAAGACCACCGCCGCCTGCTACGCCAACAACCTGATCGACTCGCCGCTGAGTCTCGCCACCCCGGATGCGTGGGCGCAACAGAACGGCGGAACCGCTGTGCCTGCAACCGACATCTCGGGCGTGAACCGGGGCGCGGCGACGGTGACCAGCACGAACGGCTCGTCGGTGTCGAATATCCGCGAAATCATCCGGGTGCAAGGCGGTCAATCGTATAGCTTTACTGACTATGTTCTGGCAACCACCAACGCGACGGTCTTTCCCGGTGGATCGATTCAGACTGACGACCCGAGCGGCACTGAGTTTGGCTGGGTCCTCAACACGAACACGGGCGCAATCGTGCGTGGGACGTGGGGGGCCGGACAGGCGACGTCGCTGACCGCGGTGAAGTCAGGCAACTGGTGGAAAGTGACGATGACCCTCACGGCGCCAGCGGGATCGAACAATGCGCAGGTGTTCATCGATCCGCCCACATCTAACGCCGCTGGCGACCGTGCACAACAGGTGGCGTATCTGAGCGCGACGCATTACTGCCCGAGCCTGGCTATCGTGAGTAACTCGGGAATGTAAGCAAGAGGTCGCGTCGGAGGTATTTGATTGCTCAGTCGCGATAGAAGTGAAGCGGTGCTATCTGCCGAGAAAGCACCGCTTTTTTGCCGCTTTTTTACGCTTCAAGCAACCAGTTCAGGTACGGGACAAAAAAATAAATTACTGAGCAGTCCGATTCAATGACAAATGAAAGTCTTCGGCGTCGACGTCATAACCGGACGGCTCCCATCGAATCGTGAGCAAGGCGAGCAGGCCGCACAGCGGGGCCGCCGCAATGATCCAGAATACCCGTGTATTCAGTGCCGCCGCGAGGACCGGGAACAGAAAGAGCGATACGGTGGAGCTGGCGCGCATCAGCGTCTGGTTGAAGCCTACACCCACGCCACGCAGCGACGTAGGGTAGCTTAGCGAAGCGAAGGTCATGCTGTGCGAACCTGGCCCGACGCCTTGGCCGAACAGGAAGGTGGCGAGCAGAGCGACAGCGGCGACGACTTCCGGCGTGGTGTGAGGCCGCCCGACCAGCGCCAGGCCAACCAGGGCGATGAACTGTAAGACGTAGCCGAAAACCGTGAGGTTCCACGCGCCCACTTTCGGCACGATACGCACGGCAATCAGGCCGCCGACGAAGGCAAATCCCAGGTTAAGAACGAGCGAAGCGAGGATCGTCGTCAACATGGACTGCGCGAGGAAGCTGGAGATGATCACGGGCAATCCGAAAGCGACGGCGTTATAGGCGAATGACGACGCCACGCCGATGACCGTGGCGAGAACCGTCCGCTTCAGATAAACGCCATGTAGCAGTGTGCCGTAATTTCTCCACGAAGCCTTGCGCACGGATGTCCGATCTGCAGATGCCTGGGCATCCTGAGCAATTTCCGCATCAATGCCATAGGAGCGTTTCAGGATCCGTGCTGCAGCCACCAGATCGCCCTGATTGGCGGCCCACACCGGCGATTCGCTGATATAGCGGCTACGAACGGCAATGATGATGATGGCCGGTACGGCACCGAAGCCCAGAATCAGCCGCCACAGCAATCCCGCGTGACTGGCAGGCAGCGTCGAATAAAAAGCCAGCACCAACAGGTAGGAAATGCTGATGGCCGCGTACCAGACAGGGCACCAGGTGGCGATTCGTGCGGCCTTGTTGCCGCGCCCCGAAAGCCGCGAGAATTCCGCGAGAAATGCCATGGCGACCGGCAGGTCGATTCCCACGCCGAGGCCCATGACGAAGCGCGCGCCGCCCAACACCCACGCATTAGGCGCAAAAGCGCACGCCAACGCGGCCACCACGAAGAAAAACATGTCGGCCATGAAGACCCGGTAGCGGCCAATCTTGTCGGTCAGGAAGCCGCCGAGAAATGCGCCGACAATCGCGCCGAACGTGATGGCGGAGGCGACGAGCCCAATGCCGGTAGGTGTCAGCGTAAATTCACGCGCCACATCCTTGACGCCAAAGGCGAGGGCGCCCAGGTCGTAAGCGTCGAGAAAGACGCCGCCCAGTGCAATGGCGACGACGATTCGCGCATCGCTGCCCGATGCCGCACCGCGGTTCACCAGGTTCGATACGTCGGCGGCGGATCGGATGACGGGACGCGGCGCGCCAGTCTGATCCGGGATGGTTGCGGAGGCAACGAGAGTGGACATGCAAAACCTGCAGGCAAAAACGCCATGCTACTTTTGTGCGGTGCAAGGTAGCAAAGCCATTTTTGTTATTAGCTCATGCCTGATGGGTTTTTTGCGTCGTGAGAAGCGGATTGAAACTGCTCACGTAACTCGCGTTTCAATACCTTGCCGATCGGGCTGCGCGGCAACGCCTCGATGAATCTCAGCGCGGAAAGCCGCTGTATTTTTCCCAGGCGCGCATTGACCCATGCCAGCAGGGCGTTTTCGTCGAATGTGGCTTGCGGGCGGCACACTACGAACGCCACAGGCGTTTCGCCCCATTGCTCCGATGGCGTGCCTATCACGGCGGCATCGGCTACATCGGGATGCGCGCGTAGTTCGGCCTCCAGATCACTTGGATACACATTGAAGCCGCCGGAAATGATCATGTCCTTCTTGCGATCGAGTAGCGTGAGAAAGCCGTCTTCGTCGAAGCGTCCCATGTCGCCGGTACGGATAAAGCGTTTGCCGCTGAGGTCGTACCATTCCGCTTCGGCGGTTTTCTCCGGCTGCCGGTAGTAGCCCGTCATCATGGCCGGCGAATTCCCGACGATTTCGCCAACTTCGCCTTGTGCGACCTCGTTGCCCAATTCGTCGATCAGGCGGATATCGTGGCCTTCCACCGGCTTGCCGACGGTATGCAGTTTGTCGGGAAATGCATGGGCGTCCAACTGGCACGAACCGCCGCCTTCGGTCATGCCGTAGTACTCGGTCAGCTTGCCGGGCCAGCGTCGTACCACGTCGGCTTTCACGCTGGCCGCGAAGGGCGCGCTGGTGCAGAACTTGGCCTGAAAACTGGAGAGATCGTAGCGATCGAACTCGGGATGCGCCATCAGACGCTGATATTGGATGGGGACGAGCATCGTATGCGTTGCGCGGTATTGTTGCGCGAGCAGCAGATAGCGTGTCGTATCGAATTTGGGCATCAGTATGACTGTGCCGCCGAATGTGAGTGTCGGCATGAAGCTGACGAGCGTGGTGTTCGAATACAACGGCGTCGAGATGAGCGTCGTGGCATGCGGTCCGTAGCCGCGTTCGATGCTGCGCTGCGCGTAAGCCCAGCGCATGCCGTGCGACTGCACGATGCCTTTCGGCGTACCGGTGGTGCCGGACGAATAGATAATGTTGAAGGGCCAGGTGGGGTCGATCGCTAAAGGCGTGGGTGTTGCGCCACTCGGTGCGAGCCAGTCGGTGAGCGCGATGCTGCCTGCGTGGTCGTCAAGCGCAATGGCCGCAGCGCCGATCTGGTTCGTTACCGGTTCGAGCAGACGTTTGACTTCGACATCCAGAAACAGGAGTCGCGCGCCCGAGTTGCCGATCATGCCGACAAGGCTTGCCGCGCTCGACGACGGCGCGAGCGGTGCGACCGCTGCGCCTGCTCGCAGGCCGCCGAGAAACGCCACGACATACTCCACCGACGCCGCTGCGCATAGCGCAATCGCCTCGCAAGGTTCGAGTCCGTCGCGCTGCAATGCGGCCGCAAAGCGGTCGACTTTCGCATCCAGTTCGGCGTAGGTGATGATCTGATCGCCGCAGATCAGCGCGGCATGGTTGCCGCGCTCGGTCGAGAAGCGGCGCAGCGTGTCGGTAATGCAGACGAAGGGTTCGTTCACCAATGCGTCGAGCCATGTCATTTGCACGCGTCTCCATGGGTTTTGTTACGCCTCGTTATTCGCCGATCATACGTGCGACCCTTTGACGTGTAAATAAAAGCACGTTCATTCGTATTTGAGGCTTCGTCGACCGCTAGGTGTTTTCCCGGTTAAGCCATGCGACAGCGTCATTTGTCCGGTTTGCCCGTTGACATGCTCCGAACGGTCGTGCGAAATTGTGAATCGAGTTCCGCTGTAGTCACGACCTGATAGACGCGCATCACTTCGCCAATTGAAAGGATTTCAATTGGCATGGAGATACGAAGCATGTCGGCCAACCTTCCCTGTTTGTCCATTGCGGTAGCACCGCCTCCATCGTCTTGTAGCGCCCGGCGCGAACGTTCGCGACCAATCCGGCTTCGCAGATAGTTAGTTATACCTAAGATAAGACTCGATTCTAAAATCGTAGGAGACAACTGCATGAACACGATGCGTTCCATCGTTGCTGGCGCAACGATCCTGATGGCGCTGGCGTCCAGCGCGGCGACGGCGGAGACGGTCAAGATCGCGTATATCGACACGCTCTCGGGCCTAATGGGTTCGCTTGGCAACAACGAGCTGAAGAGCTGGCAGTACGTGACCGAGGTCGCCAACCAGCAGGACGGGGCGGGGGGCCAGAAATTCGAAATGGTCCCGTTCGACAATAAGCTGTCGCCGCAACAGAGTCTCACGCTTCTCAACGAAGCGGCCGATCAGGGCATCCGCTATATCGTGCAGGGTAACGGTTCTTCGGTCGGTCTTGCGCTCGAAGATGCGGTGTCCAAGTACAATGCGCGCAATCCCGGCAAGGAGATCATCTACCTGAATTTTGCCGCGGTGGATCCGGCTATGACCAATAGCAAGTGCGACTACTGGCACTTCCGTTTCGATGCCAACTCCGATATGAAAATGGAAGCATTGACCACCTTTCTCGCCAAGGATCCGAACGTCAAGAAGGTCTACCTGATCGATCAGGATTATTCCTTTGGTCACGACGTGTCGCGCACGGCGCAGGAATATCTCAAACGCAAGCGACCGGACATCCAGATCGTGGGCGACGATTTTCATCCGCTGGCGCAGGTCAAGGATTTCTCGCCGTATGCCAGCAAGATCAAGGCTTCCGGCGCCGATACTGTGATTACGGGCAACTGGGGCAGCGACCTGGCTTTGCTCATCAAAGCCGGCAAGGACGCGGGCGTGACGGCCAATTACTATACGTACTACGCCTCCACGACCGGCGTGCCGACCGCGATGGGCTCGGCGGGCGCCGGGCACGTCAGGTATGTGGGCTACATGGGTCCGAATAGCAAGGACAATCCGCCGCAAGCGGATCAGATCATGGACGGTTTCAAGAAAAAATACGACGACGACTTCTTCGAAATGGCCGCCTATACTGCGGTCGCGATGCTGGGTAAAGCGATGAAGGAAACGAAGTCTACCGATCCGGTCAAAGTCGCCAAGGCGATGGAAGGCATGAAGGTCCAGAGTCTTAACGGCATCGTGGAGATGCGTGCATCCGATCACCAGGCGGAGCAGCCGCTCGTGATCGCAACCTGGGTCAAGGCGGACGGCAAGGACATCAAGTACGACCAGGAAAAGACCGGCTATGGCTGGCGCACCGATGCCATGCTCGACGCGTCGTCTGCAATCCAGCCGACTACATGCCAGATGAAACGCCCGAATTAGGCCGCGCCCTCGCCACCACGCTGGTCGGCGTTGCCGCAAGAAGTAAGGAACATGGTCCGTGGAATTTTTTGTCATCTCCCTGTTGAACGGCATCAGCTATGGGTTGCTGCTGTTTCTGCTGTCGTCGGGGCTTACGCTGATCTTCAGCATGATGGGCGTGCTCAATTTCGCGCATGCCAGCTTTTACATGCTGGGCGCTTACTTTGCGTATGCGATTGCCAGCAAGATCGGCTTTTGGCCTGCACTGGTGCTGGCGCCGCTGTTGATTGTCGTGGTGGGCGCGCTCGTCGAACGTTTCGGGCTGCGGACCGTGCACAAGTACGGGCATGTCGCTGAACTGCTGTTTACCTTTGGGCTTGCGTATCTGATCGAGGAAGCCGTCAAGCTGGTTTGGGGGCAATCCGCTGTGCCTTATCGTATTCCAGCCGAACTCGACGGTCCGCTGTTTCAGGTGTTCTCGTCGGTGTTTCCCAAATACCGTGCTTTCATGATGCTGGTATCGGTCTTGATGCTGGTGACCATGTACCTTGTGCTCACTCGCACACGCATTGGACTTGTGATTCAGGCCGCGTTGACGCATCCGCAGATGGTCGAGGCGCTCGGCCACAATGTGCAGCGCGTATTTATGCTGGTGTTCGCGGGTGGCGCTGCGCTTGCGGGCGTCGCGGGCGTGATCGGAGGCAATGCGTTTGTCACTTCGCCGTCGATGGCGGCTTCGGTGGGTACCATCGTGTTTGTGGTGGCGGTGGTGGGCGGCATGGGATCGCTTGCGGGGGCGTTCATCGCGTCGCTGCTGATCGGGTTGCTGCAGACCTTCGCGGTCACCGTCGACGCGTCGCTTGCGGATCTGTTTAGTGCTATTGGCTTGCATGTCACCAGCGCCACGCCGCTGTCCTCGGTGTGGAAGCTCACTGTGTCGCAAATGGCGCCGGTGCTGCCTTATCTTCTGATGGTGATCATGATGATTGTGCGTCCACGTGGTCTCATGGGTACCCGGGAGGGCTAGATCATGAAACCCATTTTGAGGCATAGCTATCAACAGGCCATGATTCCTGACGGACATGGCGCTTTAGCGCCACGTCATCTGGCGCGCTATCTGATCTGGGGACTGACGGTTCTCGTGATGGCAATCGCGCCGCTGATTTTCTCAAGCGGTTTTGCGATCACCCTGCTCTCACAGATGGGGATCATGATCATCTTCGCGCTTTCGTACAACATGCTGCTTGGCCAGTCCGGCATGCTGTCGTTCGGCCATGCGGTTTATTCGGGCATGGGTGCGTTTATCGCCGTGCATGTACTCAACCAGGCTGGCGCGGGCGCATACTGGTTCCCGGTTTCGTTGCTGCCGCTGGTGGGGGGGCTGGGCGGCGCATTGTTCGGTGTGCTATTTGGTTACGTGACAACGCGTAAAGCGGGCACCACGTTTGCCATGATCACGCTGGGTATTGGCGAAATGGTGTTCGCCAGTTCGTTGATGTTTCCAGATTTCTTTGGCGGCGAAGGCGGCATCTCGACTAACCGGGTTGTCGGTCACGCCGTGCTGGGGATCACTTACGGGCCAGGACGTCAGGTGTATTACCTGATCGCGGCGTGGTGCCTGCTGTCGATGATCGCGATGTATGCGTGGACACACACTCCATTAGGCCGTATCGCCAATGCCGTGCGTGATAACGCTGAGCGGGCCGAATTCGTTGGCTACAATACCCAGCGCGTGCGTTATCTGGTCGTGATCCTCTCGGCGTTTTTTGCCGGCATTTCCGGTGGTTTGTCGGTCATCAACTTTGAAATCGTCTCTGCCGAAAACGTGGGTGCGGTGCATTCCGGCAGCGTGTTGCTGGCCACTTTCATTGGCGGCGGCGGCTTCTTCTTCGGACCGGTCGTCGGCGCAGTGATCTTCGTGCTGTTCGCTGTTGCGCTGTCCAGTCTCACCCAGGCATGGCTGCTTTATCTGGGGCTCTTCTTCGTGCTGATGGTGATGTTCGTGCCTGGAGGCGTGTCGAGCCTGCTGGTGAAGCAGGCGCCGCTACTTGCCAAACGCAAACTGGGCCGCATGCTGCCTTCCTACGGCGTGGCCTTAGGCGCGGGTGTGATCCTGCTGGCCGCGTTGATCCTGACCGTCGAACTGACCTACAAGCTGCAGATCGATAGCGACAACGGCACGAGCATGACGCTGCTGGGCATCGCCTTCGATGCGGCCTCGTTCAAACCTTGGGTAGCTGCGGTGGCGCTATGGCTCGCCGGCGCGGTGGCCTGGCGCGCGGCGGTGGCGCGCGTGCATCGGGCGTGGGACGACGTTCAGGCGGAAATAGCAGGAGGCGGCATATGACGGCTGCTTTGGAGCTAAGCGGAGTGACCAAGAACTTTGGCCAGACGGAGATTATCCGTGGCATTGACCTGAGCATTCCTAAAGGTGAGCGCCATGCGCTGATCGGCCCTAACGGCGCGGGCAAGTCGACCACCTTCAATCTGATTTCCGGGCGTTGCGAGCCAACCGCCGGCTCGGTCAAGCTGAATGGTGTCGAGATTGGTGGCCTCAAGCCGTTCGTGATCAACCGAATGGGGCTGTCGCGCAGTTTCCAGATCACGAATATTTTCCATCGGCTTTCGGTGTTCGAGAACTTGCGGTGCGCGGTGCTGTGGTCGCTTGGCTACAAGTATTCGTTCTGGCATCGGTTAGGCCAATTGCATGATGCGCGCGAACGTGCCGACGAAGTGCTCGAATTGATCGGGCTTCAGCGGCGCCGCGACACCCAGGCAAGTCTCTTGACCTACGCTGAACAGCGCGCCCTGGAGATTGGCATCACCATTGCGGGTGGCGCCGAAGTGATCCTGCTCGACGAACCCACGGCTGGCATGAGCCGCTCGGAATCGGATCAGGCCGTCGAGTTGATTCGCAAGGTTACGGTTGGCAAGACGCTGGTGATGGTCGAGCACGACATGGGCGTCGTGTTTGGCCTTGCGGACCGCATCTCGGTGCTGGTCTATGGCGAGGTCATTGCAACGGATACGCCGGAGGCGATCCGCAACAACAGCAAGGTCAAGGAGGCTTATCTCGGCGCCTCGTTAGACGAAAGCTCTACCGAAGGGGCGCACTGATGGCACAGCGCATGCTCGACGTCCAAGGCCTGCACGCCTATTACGGCAAGAGCCATATTTTGCAAGGTGTCGATGCGCATGTCGACGAGGGCGAGATTGTCACCTTGCTAGGTCGCAATGGTGTCGGCCGCTCCACGATGGCTAAAACCATTCTTGGGATGGTCAAGGCCGCGGGTTCGATACGGTTTCGCAACGAAGAAATTCTCGGGCGTCGCACGTTTGAGATCGCGCAATTGGGCATTGGCTATGTTCCGGAGAATCGCGACATTTTTCCCACGCTAACCGTACGCCAGAATCTGCTGCTAGGCGAGAAGCGCCGCAGCCGTCAGGGTAAGCCGCGCTGGACGCTTGCGGAAATGTACGGCATGTTTCCGCGCCTGAAAGAGCGCGAGAATACCGCGGCCGGTGTGTTATCAGGCGGTGAGCAGCAGATGCTGACGCTGTGCCGCACGCTGATGGGCGACCCGGACCTGATTCTCATCGACGAGCCCACCGAAGGGCTTGCACCAAAACTGGTGGCGCAGGTCGGCGAGTATCTGCAGGCGCTCAAGGAACGCGGTGTGTCAGTACTGCTAATTGAACAGAAACTCGCTATCGCGCTCGATATTTCTCAGCGTGTCTATGTGATGGGACACGGCAACATCGTATTCGAAGGGAGCCCGGCCGAATTGAAGGCCAACGCTCAGGTGCGCAAGGAATGGCTGGAGGTATAGCGCTGCTTTAACGCCGCTTTAATGCCGATCGCAACTATGAACCAAGCAGATTCTATCGCCGGATGTCCGCCTGTGAACGCCACGTGCGTTCCCCAAATCCGTCTGTATCAGGACTGGCTTAAGCGAACCCGTGGCCTCTCGTTCGATTCATACGACGCGCTGTGGCGCTGGTCGGTCACGGATCTCGATGCGTTTTGGGCCAGCGTTTGGGAATATGGCGGCATGCAATCGCCCACGCCGTATAGCGCCGTGCTGGCCGAAGAGCGTATGCCGGGCGCGCGCTGGTTCCCTGGTGCGCAAGTGAATTATGCACACCAGGTGTTCCGGCACGTCGACGCCGCGCATGCGGCAGGCATGCCTGCGGTGATCAGCGAGGACGAGCAGGGCCGGATACGGGAGTTGAGTTGGCCTGAGTTGAGGCAGCGGGTCGCGGCGCTCGCTGTGACGCTGCGTGAGCGCGGTGTGCAGAAGGGCGATCGGGTGGTCGCCTATCTGCCCAATGTGCCTGAGGCAGTGGTGGCATTTCTCGCCTGTTGCAGCCTTGGCGCAGTGTGGAGCGTATGCGCGCCTGATATGGGACTGCAGGCGGTTATCGATCGCTTTCGTCAAATCGAGCCACGCGTGTTGATCGCGGTGGACGGTATCCACTACGCGGGCCGTGCAATGGATCGCAGCCAGGTGGTGACCTCGCTGCGTGCGGCGTTGCCACAAGTGCATACGTTGATTGTGCTGGAAACGCCGCATGCGGCATCGCGCGTGGACGACGCGCTCAGCTTCGCAGATGCGGTTGCACGCAACGACGCGGCCACTGCAGCCTTTATTCCTGAATGGTTGCCTTTCGATCATCCTCTATGGGTGGTTTATTCGAGCGGCACCACGGGGCTTCCCAAGGCGATCGTGCAAAGCCACGGCGGCGTGCTGGTAACGGGCTTGAGCGTGGTGCTGCATACCGACTTCGGCGCAAGCTATAGCGGCAATAACTACGGCGAGCGCTTCCATTGGTACAGCTCGACCGGTTGGATCATGTGGAATGTGCAGGTGTCGGGTTTGCTTGCGGGTACAACGATCTGCCTTTATGACGGCAGCCCGAACGGCAGCAAGGAGCATCCGGACTGGGGCGTGTTGTGGCGCTTCGCCGCCCGCCACAAGATCACCATTCTCGGCGCCGGGGCGGCCTTTCACGGTAACGCGATGAAGGCGGGTTTGTCGCTTGCGGAGTGCGGCGATCTCTTACGCTTGCGTGCCATCGGCACGACCGGCTCGCCATTGCCGGAAGACGTGCAACGCTGGGGTACGGCGCAATTCGCCGCTATCGGCACGCCAGATATCTGGTGGCTGAATATTTCCGGCGGCACCGATCTGAGCGGCAATTTCCTCACCGGCAATCGCGAACTGCCGCAGGTGCCGGGGCGTATGCAGTGCCGTCAACTGGGCGCGGCAGTCGAGGCGTGGAATGAGGCAGGGGACGCACTGATCGGTGAAATGGGCGAACTGGTCTGCACGCGTCCGATTCCCGCCATGCCGCTGTATTTCTGGGGTGATGCGGATAACGCCCGCTACCTGTCGAGCTATTTCGATGTCTATCCGGGCGTGTGGCGTCACGGCGACTGGCTCAGGATCGACCCAGACGGCGCGTGCACGCTCTACGGCCGCAGCGACGCCACGATCAACCGCAGCGGCTTGCGTATGGGCACCAGTGAAATCTACGCAGCCGTTGAAGCCTTGCCTGAAGTGCTCGATTCGATGGTGATCGATCTGGAATTTCTCGGACGCGAAAGTTATCTGGCGCTGTTTGTCGTATTGCGTGAGGGCGTCGTGATGGACGATGCGCTCGAATCGCGCTTGACGACTGCAATTAGAACTTCGCTGTCGCCGCGCTTCGTACCGGATCAGATTCTGCAAGCACCGGAAATTCCGCGCACACTCTCGGGGAAGAAGCAGGAAGTACCGATCAAGAAGCTGTTTCTCGGCCACGTGCTCGAAAAAGTGGTCAATCGCGAGGCCATGGCGAATCCGCAATGCCTGGACTGGTATGTGCGGCAAGCGTCGTTGCATGCGGCGCGGCGTCAGGCGTAATTCGATCCGGTCCCAGAGCGTGCGTTAGGTATCAATAGGGTGGACACTGCGCGAGCGCATGGATAGGATCAGTTTTTGGTCAATGCTCAGGACATGACGATATGCGAACCGATTCCGCTGCCTGCCTTCCCGATGACCTCGATCGCGCACTGCTGATAGGCCGCGTCTGGCGCCCCGCGCCGGTCGATGGACCGGCCGTCGTGGCGATTCGTGATGGACAGGTCTTCGATATCACGTCGACGGTTGCCACCACGGCCGATCTGTTCGACCGGGCCGATGCCGTGCAAATCGCCCGCAATGCGCCGGGCGAAGCGTTAGGTCCGGTGCGCGCACTGCTTGAGGCGAGTTTCGCTCCGGCCGCCGCTCAAGCGGGCGGCATGCGATTGCTTGCGCCTTGCGACGTGCAGGCTATCAAGGCGTGCGGCGTGACCTTCGCTGTGAGCCTGCTTGAGCGTGTGATCGAGGAGCAGGCGGGCGGCGACGCGGCCAAGGCCGACGAAGTGCGCCGGACCATCACGGAGCTGGTCGGCACAGATCTGGCGAAGATCAAGCCGGGCTCGGACGCTGCGATGAAACTCAAGGCCGAACTCGAGCGGCGCGGTGCGTGGTCGCAATACATGGAGGTTGGCATCGGGCCGGATGCCGAGGTGTTTTCGAAATCGCAGCCCATGTCCGCGGTTGGGCTCGGAGCCGATGTCGGTTTGTATCCCACTTCGGCGTGGAATAACCCGGAACCGGAAATCGTACTGGCCGTGAATAGCGCGGCGCAGATCGTCGGCGCCACGCTGGGTAATGACGTCAATCTGCGCGATATCGAAGGCCGCTCGGCTTTGCTGCTAGGCAAGGCTAAAGACAACAACGGCTCGTGCGCAATCGGTCCGTTCGTGCGGCTGTTCGATAAACACTTCACGCTGGATACGGTGCGCGCCGCGAGCCTGTCGCTGCGTATCGAAGGAACGGATGGCTTTGTGCTCGAAGGCGTGAGCCATATGAAGGAAATCAGCCGCGATCCTGCGGATCTCGTCGCGCAGACCTGCGGTGCACATCATCAGTACCCCGATGGTTTCATGCTATTTCTCGGCACGATGTTTTCGCCGATTAAAGATCGCGACGCACCGGGCGGTGGTTTCACTCATCATCTCGGCGACGTCGTGACGATCGCGTCGCCGTCACTCGGCGCCTTGGTCAACACCGTGCAGCTTTCTACCGAGATCGCGCCGTGGACCTTTGGCGTAAGAGCGCTGTATCAAAGTCTTGCGAAACGCGGGCTGCTTTAAATTTGCGCAACGTGGGTCGCAAGGACGGAGGCAGTCATGCAGCAAGGCAATGTAATCGAGGCGTTGCTTGAGGCGCTTGGCGCAGACGTGGTGACGTTGCCGGAGCAATTCGGTTTGCGCCAGGTGGTGGACTGGAGTGGTCTGCCGGGCGCGACGCCACGCGCCGTCATTCGGCCGCGCAATACGGACGAAGTCGCTGTGGCGTTACGCATCTGCAATCAGTACCGTCAGACGGTTGTCACGCAAGGCGGACTGACCGGGCTGGTGGGCGGCGCGAATCTGCGCGAGGGCGACCTGGCGCTGAGCCTGGAACGGATGAACCGCATCGTCGAAATCGATCCTACGTCGGGCACGATGACCGTCGAAGCCGGCACGCCGCTACAGGTCGTGCAGGAAGCCGCGCTAGAAGCGGGCCTTTATTTCCCGCTCGATCTCGGCGCGCGGGGCAGTTGCACGATTGGCGGCAATCTCGCGACGAATGCGGGCGGCAATCGCGTCATCAAATACGGCATGATGCGCGACCAGGTGCTGGGCCTCGAAGCGGTACTGGCGAGCGGCGAGGTGGTGGGCGCATTGCACAAGATGATCAAGAACAATAGCGGCTACGATTTGCGCAATCTGCTGATCGGCAGTGAAGGCACGCTTGGCGTCATCACGCGCGCGGTGCTGCGTTTAAGACCGCGGCCAAGCGCCGTGGCCACGGCATGGTGTGCCTTGCCGTCATACGACGCGGTGACGAAACTGCTCGCGCAGGCTCAGGCGGGCTTGGCCGCGGGCGTGTCTGCGTTCGAAGTGATGTGGGCCGGTTATTACGACGCGGTGCTTGCCAATCTGCCGAGCCTGCGCGCGCCAGTCGAGAAACGCTATCCGTTTTACGTTTTACTCGAAAGCGTGGGTGGCGATCCGGTGCGGCACGCACAAGCGTTCGAGGAATTTCTCGGCCGTATGCTTGAAGACGACGTTGTCAGCGACGCCGCGTTGGCGATGTCGGAGACGGACGCGTTGGCATTCTGGGCGATTCGTGACGCACCGGGCGAGTATCCGAAGTTCATTCCGAACCACGCGGCGTATGACGTCAGTTTTTCAATTAGCGACGTGGGCGACGTCGCCGCCCGCTGCGATACGCGCTTGCGCGAGCGCTGGCCGCAGGCGCTCGTGATGATCTACGGCCATCTTGGCGACGGCAATCTGCATATCGTAGTGGACGTGCCAGGCGCCGCGAAGACGCTGCATGACGAGATTGACGATGTCATCTACGACGTGACGCGCGAGTTTCATGGCTCGGTTTCGGCGGAGCATGGAATCGGCACCAAGAAGAAGGCGTATCTCGGCTTCACGCGTAGCGATGCGGATGTTGCCGCGATGCGTGCGGTTAAGGCTGCACTCGATCCGCACGGCATCCTGAATCCGGGGAAGATTTTCTGAAAGCGGTTGCTTGAGCTTCACTCCAGCTTAAGCCACGCCGCCGTATTGCCGGGCAATTCGCCAGGCGCTTCCAGTGGCTCGCTCGAAATTAGCAAGGCGCCCTGAGGCAAGGCGATGGGCTGCATACCCAGATTGATCACCGCGCGCAGCCTGCCGTTATCGAAGATCAACGCGTCAGGCGAGTGGACGGCGTGCCACTGCAATTGGCCGCTACCGAGCGCGTAATCGCGCCGTAAGCGCAAAAGCTCGCGATACAACTCCAGCGTCGAGCCGCTTACGTCATCTTGCTGATCCACGGCGTAACGCGCGAAATTATCCGGCTGCGGCAGCCAGCTTTTTTCGCCGGGCCCAAAGCCGAACGAAGGCGCCTCGGCTTGCCAGGGTAACGGTACGCGGCATCCATCGCGTCCGATCTCGGCGCCCTGAGTGCGGAAGAACGCCGGATCTTGCCGGTAGCGTGCTTCTAAGGTGGTGTGTTCAGGCAAGCCCAGTTCCTCGCCCTGGTAGATGTACGCCGAGCCCGGCAAGGCGAGCGTCAACAGGGCGGCGGCGCGGGCGCGGCGCAGTCCCAGCGCTTCGTCGGGCTGCTCGCCGGCTGCGTCGATGCCTTTCGGACGTGATCCCGGCTCGCGCAAACCGTAGCGCGAGGTATGACGCACGGAGTCGTGATTGGACATGACCCAGGTCGTAGGCGCGCCGACCGACGCCGATGCCGCCAGCGAGCTATCGACCACCGCGCGGATTTCGGCCGCGTCCCAATGAGCCAGCAGGTAGTCGAAGTTGAACGCCTGCTGCATCTCGTCGCCGCGGATGTAGCGCACGAGGCGGGCTTGCGGCGCGATCCACGCTTCGGCCACCATCATCCGTTCGCCGGGATAGGTGTCCAGCAGGCGGCGCCAGCCACGATAAATCTCGTGCACGCCTTCCTGATCCCACATGGGCCCTGCATTGCCGCTGCTGCCGCTGTCGTCCGAGGTGCCTTCCACCATCGCGGCCTGGCCGGACCAGTCGGGCAAGCCCGGCGCCTTGATCAGGCCGTGCGCCACGTCGACCCGGAAGCCGTCCACGCCCCGATCCAGCCAGAAGCGCAGCACGTCCTCGAATTCCGCGCGGACTTCGGGGTGATCCCATTTGAGATCGGGCTGCTTGCGGTCGAACAGATGCAGATACCACTGCGAGTCCCCCGGCGCGCGCGACCACGCCTCGCCGCCGAACACACTCTTCCAGTTATTCGGCGGCAAATCGCCGTGCGGACCGCTGCCGTCACGAAACAGATAACGCGCGCGTTCGGCACTGCCAGGCGGCGACTGCAGCGCCGCCTGGAACCAGGCATGTTCGTCGGAAGTGTGATTGGGGACGAGATCGACGATCACCTTCATGCCCAGCGCGTGGGCCTGGTGGCGCATGTGCTCGAAGTCGCCGAGTGTGCCGAAGAGCGGATCGACAGCGCGGTAGTCGGCCACGTCGTAACCGGCGTCGGCCTGGGGCGAACGGTAAAACGGCGAGAGCCAGATGGCGTCGATGCCGAGCCGCGCAAGATACGGCAGCCGCGACGTGATGCCCGGCAAATCGCCGATGCCGTCGCCGTCCGAATCCGCGAAAGAGCGCGGATAGATCTGGTAGATCACCGCGCTGCGCCACCATTCCGTTCCGGCCTGCGCTGCGGCGCGCGCTTGCGCCTCGGCTTCGGGAAGGGTGAACTCTTTCGTGCGCATATTCATGGTGCGTCCTTTTGATGATCTGCCCGGACAGAACCGCGCGCCGCTTCCTTGAACGGCGCGCGACCCCGATTATGAGGGCCGCTGCCATGGAAAATATATTGCGGCTCGCATGTTCTGCTTTCTATCGATCCTCGCCGCAGCGAGATCGTTCCCGTTAATTTTGCGGAAATGGCGCAGACAGCAGGAGCGCACGGCGCCAGGCGATTCGTCAAACCGGCGCCAGAAACAAAAAGGGCTCCGGTTTTTAATCCGGAGCCCTTCTTTAACTTGCTGCTTTTACCGATCGAGGAACGATTTGAGTCGATCCGCGCGGCTAGGATGCATCAGCTTGCGCATGGCCTTGCTTTCGATCTGGCGAATCCGCTCGCGCGTGACGTCGAACTGCTTGCCGACTTCTTCGAGCGTGTGGTCCGATTTCGTGTCGATACCGTAGCGCATGCGCAAAACCTTCGCTTCGCGCGGCGACAGCGAATCGAGCGCGTCGTCGATGGCAATTCGCAGATCGGCCTGGACCGCAGCTTCCGCCGGCGAGGTGGCCGAGGAATCTTCGATCATGTCGCCAAGCGTCGCGTCGCCGTCTTCGCCCATGGGCGTTTCCATCGAAACCGGCTGGCGGGCGATCTTCAGGATGCTGCGGACCTTCTCTTCCGACAGATCCATGCGCGCAGCCAGCACCGACGGATGGGCTTCCTGACCGGTCTGTTGCAGGATTTCGCGCGAGATGCGGTTCAGCTTGTTGATCGTTTCGATCATGTGCACCGGCACACGAATGGTGCGCGCCTGGTCGGCCAGCGAACGCGTAACGGCCTGGCGTACCCACCATGTTGCGTAGGTGGAGAACTTCCAGCCGCGACGGTATTCGAACTTGTCCACCGCTTTCATCAGCCCGATGTTGCCTTCCTGAATCAGGTCCAGGAACTGCATGCCACGGTTGACGTATTTCTTGGCGATCGAGATCACGAGACGCAGATTGGCCTCGATCATTTCGCTCTTCGCCTTGCGCATCTTCGCTTCAGCCGCGACCATCTTGCGGTTGATTTCCTTCAACTGCTTGAGCGGCAGCGCGACGGCCGCTTCAATGGCGATCAGCTTTTGCTGCTCGGCCTGAATGGCCGGCAGATTGCGCTCCAGCGCGGCGCCGAATTCCTTGGACTTGCCGGCCATGCGCATGGTCCAGTCCAGATCGGTTTCGTGGCCGGGAAACGACTCGATGAACAGTTCGCGCGGCATGCCGCTCTTTTCCAGCACGATCTGCTGCAGACGGCGTTCGATTGCGCGAACCTGCGTCACCTGATGGTGCACGTCGCCGCACAGGCGGTCGATCGTGCGTGCGGTGAAGCGCAGCGCGGCGAGTTCCTGCTGGATGTCTTCACGAGCGCGCAGGTGCGCTGCCGAAGACGAGCCGTCCTTCGCGTGCAGCGAACTGACTTCTTCGAAGCGCGTGCGCACGCGGGCGAAAATCTCCAGGCAGTCGGCCGTCAGCTTCTTCAGACGCGCTTCGTCGACGGCGCTGGAATCCGCGCCGATGTCGTCGTCTTCGCTGTCGTCGCCGTCGGCGGCGTCCGCTTCGAGTTCGGCTGCTGCGTCGGCGTTGTCGTCCGCGACTTCTTCGGCGGCGGTGTTTTCGTTCAGACCGTCGACCAGTTCGTCGATGCGCAACTCTCCGGCGGCGACCTGGTCGGCGCTGGCCAGAATGGCCGAGACGGCCGACGGGCAAGCGGCGATCGCCTGCACCATTTCGTGCAGGCCGTCTTCGATGCGCTTGGCAATCGCGATTTCGCCGGCACGGGTCAGCAGCTCCGTGGCGCCCATTTCGCGCATGTACATGCGCACGGGGTCCGTGGTGCGGCCGAACTCGGAGTCGACCGTCGACAGCGCGACTTCGGCTTCTTCGTCGGCCTGGTCGTCGGAAACGACCGGCGAGTTGGCATTCAGCAGCAGTGCTTCAGCGTCGGGTGCCGTCTCGTAGACAGCCACGCCCATGTCGTTGAAGGTCGCGACGATGGTTTCCATCGCCGCGGTTTGCGCGAAGTTGTCGGGCAGGTGGTCGTTGATCTGCGCGTGGGTCAGGTAGCCGCGCTCCTTGCCCAGCTGGATCAGCGCGCGCATCTGGCGTTGCTGCTCTTCGACTTGCTGCGACGTTTCGGCTGCAACCGGGATCGCTTTACCCGCGCCCTTGCCTTTGGCGGTTCGCCCGGCAGGGGCCTTGATTGAGTATCCGGCGTTGTCTCCGGAATCATCCCGATCGAAAGGGTTCAATGTCTTCTCCTCGAAGGCTCGCTATGAGGCGCAAGACGCGGCGCTCAGGCGTTTCGGCTAGGCCGCAACATCACCTGAGTGATACATGCGGCTGGTTTGTCTATGCTCGCAAAGAGCGAAAAGATTGGCCCGCCGAAGCGGGCCCATAGAGGCGCGCGAAATTCGCGCGGCCAGCGATTATATACGAACTTGGGGGCGAACTCTCGTAACACCAGAGATATATTGTGAAGAAGCGTCAACTGGTGCGCGCCCTGGGGGCAGATCATCCACCGTGACGGATTCTTCACTGCTGCTCGCTTCTTCAAACCGCTTCCCTATGTAGGGGCGATCCCCGTGCGCACAAGGTGTCGTCGCGAGACATCTCTTATATATAGACGGTCACACGACGCGCCCCCGTTTTCGCGGCGCTCATGATCAACGCAGTGGACGTCTCGCGCGTTGACGTGGATCACCTCGCAAACTTTTTTCTGAAACCCGCTTGACGTGCTGTGAATGGCATCGCATAATTCGCGTCCCGTTTGATGACGGACGCGCAGAAAGCAGAGCTTCTGAGGCGAGCGATCTTTAAAAATTAACAGCCGATAAGTGTGGGCGCTTGATGCGCGACGCGGCGGCGGGCCCTTCGGGGTCTGTCGCATAAGCGAAAGTATCAAGTCTCACACAGTAATGAAAGGAAGGTTTTTCCGTCGAGAGATGGAAAGACAATTCGTCAGTACGTTGAGTGAGCGACCTATTCGGAAGAATAGAAAACAGTAACAGGAATTGAACTGAAGAGTTTGATCCTGGCTCAGATTGAACGCTGGCGGCATGCCTTACACATGCAAGTCGA
>NZ_CAAJGM010000209.1 GCF_900996235.1 Paraburkholderia sp. BCC1885 | reverse complement strand
GCGCGCGGCGAGTTGCGCGGCTTCGCGGGCCCAGTCGGGCGCGTCGGCCTGGCTGTACGGCGAACGGCCGCCCATCTGGATCTCGGCCGGCGCGCCCAGGCCCTTCGCCATCGCGGCGGCCGGCGTCATCGACGACGGACGGGCGCTGTAGGCGCCCTGCTGCTTGCCGGCGATGTTGCGGGCGTGATCGATCAGCCAGGGGTTCGATTCCGCCATCGTGCGCGGGGCGATCGGCGCGACCGGCGCGACCGGCGCCGGTGCGATGCCGGCGGCCTTCAGCACGTCGGCGCGGATGTCGTCGCCGGAGCGCGGCATCTGCGGAACGCCCGAGGCCGGGGCTGCACCGGCTTGCGACTGTGCCTGCGATGCAGCGCCAGACGCAGCGCTGTTGTGCGGAGCCTGGCCGGCCTGCGAGCCGTAGGAGGCGGGGCCGCCTGGCGGCAGCGCGTCGTCAGCCGCGGAATCGGCGGCTATCGGCTGGGCGGCCGTGCTGCTGGCGGGCGTGCTTTCCATCCCGGCTTCCGGGCTCGCGCCGAACACCGACGAGAACACGTCCGGCATGCCGCTCGCATACGGGTTGTTTTGCATGACCGGCGCGCGCGCGGCCGGGCTCGAAGCGGAGGCTGCCTGGCCGAACGCGGGCGCGGCCGACGCGGCGCCGTCACGCGACTTCTTCGGCGTGATGGCCGCCAGTTCGCTATCGGCGAGCGCGACGATTTCGACGGTACCGTTCTCGATCGTGCGGTTCGACAGCACAACCGCGTCGGGGCCCAGAGCCTCGCGAACGAGGCGCAACGCATCACGACTGGTAGCACCGACAAATTTACGAATGTTCAAGCTGGACCCCCGATGAGGTTTACGGACCGGCAACATACCGCTTCCCATTGAGATCGATTATTGCCAAAGATGTCCAGGGACGATCGGTGGATAAAGGCCGGGAAAGGTAGGCAATTCGCGCGATGGGACGGCGCCGGCGCCTGGCGGAAGGCGCGCCGCGCGGGCGGTAAAACCCGTCCGGCGGATCTGCGAAGACGCGGCGCGAGGCCGCTGGGCGAGGCTCAAAAAAAAACCGGCGCATGGCGCGCCGGTTTCCGGGATCGAAGCGGGATCGAAGCAGGATCAGCCTTGGCCGCCGATCAGGTTCACCACCTTGACGTTGCGCGTGTCGGGCACTTCCGCATACGACAGCACCTTCAGCTGCGGCAGGCTGCGGCGCAGGAAGCGCGCGAGCATCGGCCGCAGCGCGTGCTGCACCAGCAGCACGGGAGCAAGGCCAAGATTCTGCTGACGCGTCATGGCCTTTTGCGTCTCGACCATCAGCGTATTGGCGAGGCCCGGCTCGAGGCCTGGGTTGGCGCCGGTCGAAAGCGCCTGCGACAGCACCCGTTCGAGGTTCGAATCGAGGCCCATCACCTGCATGTCGCCGGTGCCGGGGAACCACTGCTGGGTGATCGCGCGGCCCAGCGCCAGACGCACGACGGCGGTGAGTTCGTGCGGATCGCTCATCTTCGGCGTGTGTTCGGCCAGCGCTTCGAGGATGGTGCGCAGGTCGCGGATCGGCACGCCTTCTTCCAGCAGGTTCTGCAGCACCTTCTGCAGCGTGGTGAGCGAGAGCGACTTCGGGATCAGGTCGTCGATCAGCGACGGCGTGTCCTTCTGCATCCGTTCGATCAACGCCTGGATTTCGCGGCGGCCGAGCAGTTCGGAGGCGTGCGTGACCACCAGATGGTTCAGGTGCGTCGCCACCACCGTACTCGAATCGACCACCGTGTAGCCGTACACCTGTGCCTGTTCGCGCAGGTTGGTGTCGATCCAGATAGCCGGCAGGCCGAAGGCCGGGTCCTGGGTCGGCGTGCCCGGCAGCGCTGCGCTCACCTGGCCGGGATTGATGGCGAGCCACTGACCCGGATACGCCTCGCCGACGCCGACCTCGACGCCCTTCAGGGCAATCCGGTAGCCGTTGGGACGCAATTCGAGGTTGTCGCGGATATGGATAACCGGCGGCAGGAAGCCGATTTCCTGGGCGAATTTCTTGCGAATGCTCTTGATGCGCTTGAGCAGTTCGCCGTCCGAGTTCTTGTCGACGAGCGGGATCAGCCGGTAGCCCACTTCCAGGCCGAGCGTGTCGATCATCGTCACGTCGTCCCAGCTCGCTTCCGTGTTCTCGGCCGGCGCGAGGGCCGTCGGCGCGACGTCGACCTTGGCCGAGGCGGTCTTCAGGTCGGTGGCGCGCTTCTTCATCATGCGGCCCATCTGCACGAGGCCGCCGCCCAGCAGCAGGAAGGCGAAGTGCGGCATGCCCGGGATCAGGCCCATCAGGATCAGGATGCAGCCCGTGATGACCAGCACGCGCGGGTTGGTGAACAACTGCCCGGTCAGCTGCGTGCCGATGTCTTCGTTGGTCGCCACGCGCGAGACGATCACACCGGCGGCCGTCGAGATCACCAGCGACGGAATCTGCGCGACGAGGCCGTCACCGATGGTGAGCAGCGTGTAGACCTTGCCGGCGGCGGCGAAATCCATGTTGTGCTGGACCACGCCGACAATCAGCCCGCCGATGATGTTGATCACCATGATCAGCAAACCGGCGATCGCGTCGCCGCGCACGAACTTGCTCGCGCCGTCCATCGAGCCGTAGAACTCGGCTTCCTGGGCGACTTCGGAGCGGCGCTTGCGGGCCTGTTCTTCGTTGATGAGGCCAGCGTTGAGGTCGGCGTCGATCGCCATCTGCTTGCCCGGCATGGCGTCGAGCGTGAAGCGCGCGGACACTTCCGCGATCCGCCCCGCGCCCTTGGTGATCACCATGAAGTTGATCACCATCAGGATGACGAACACCACGATCCCGACCGCGAAGTTGCCGCCCACGAGGAAGTGCCCGAACGACTCGATCACCTGGCCGGCCGCATCCGGGCCGGTGTGGCCTTCGAGCAGCACCACCCGCGTCGAGGCGACGTTCAGCGAGAGCCGCAACAGCGTCGAAAACAGCAGCACGCTCGGGAAGGCGGCGAAGTCGAGCGGCTTCATCGTGTACATGCTGACGAGCAGCACCATCACGGAAAGCGCGATGTTGAAGGTGAACAGCAGGTCCAGCAGAAACGGCGGCAGCGGCAGAATCATCATGCCGAGGATCATCACGATCAGCACCGGACCTGCGAGCGCACGCAGGTTGGTGTTGCTCAGCGAGTCCGGCCGTCGGGACAGGAAACCGGCGCGTGCGTTCATGCGGAGGCTCCAGATGCCTTGTCGTCGTTAGCGTTTTTGAGGACGTCGCCGGCTTCTTCGGACGCGTCCTCGTCGGATACCGCGCCCTTGTCCAGCTCGGCGGGGACGTCGAAATCGGTCGGCGCAACCGGCGCCTTGCCGCCTTCGGTCTTGAAGCGGCGCAATTGATAAACCCAGGCGAGCACTTCCGCGACCGCGCCATACAGCGTGCCCGGAATTTCGCGGTCGAGCTCGACGTTGTGATACAGCGCCCGCGCCAGCGGCGGGGCTTCGAGCAGCGGCACGTTGTTCTCCACGGCAATTTCGCGAATCCGCGCGGCCACCAGGTTCACGCCCTTGGCCACCACCTTCGGCGCGCGCATCTCGCCGTCGGTATAGCGCAGCGCGACCGCGAAGTGAGTCGGGTTGGTGACCACCACGTCGGCCGTCGGCACGTTGACCATCATGCGGCGCCGGGCAATGGCGCGCTGCTGGGCGCGGATGCGGCCCTTCATCTTCGGATCGCCTTCGCTTTCCTTGTGCTCCTGCTTCACTTCTTCCTTCGTCATGCGGAGTTTCTTGTGATAACTCCAGATCTGATACGGGACGTCGAGCGCGGCCACGAGGAACATGCCCGCCACGGTGATGCCGCAGGTGACCGCGATCAGATGCGCGGCATTGGCGAGCGCCACGGTGAGCGGCTGGGTGGCGAGCGCGACGATCTCGTCGTGACGATTCCAGATCGACACGCCGCTGATGCCGCCGACCACCAGCGTCTTGGCGAGCGACATGCCGAGCTGGATCGGGCCGTTGATCGAGAACATCCGGCCGAGTCCGGCAATCGGATCGAGCCGGCTGAATTTGGGTTCGAGCGACGAGGTAGACACATGCCAGCCGCCCAGAGCAAGCGGCGAAAGGAGCGCGGCGCCGCCGGTCATGGCGAGGATCGGCAGCAGGGCGTAGAAGCCTTCGCGGCTCGCGGCGCCCGCGCCGATCATCATGCGGCGCGTCTCGAAGACGCTGGCGTGGTCGAAGGTCAGGCCGAAACGCAGCATCGAGCCCAGATGGTCGCCGATCGACCCCGACATGGCCCACACGCCATAGAAGCCGGCCGACAGCAGGGCGAACGACACCAGCTCCCGCGAACGGACGATCTGCCCCTCCTCCCGCGCCTTTTCCAGGCGCCGGGGAGTGGCGTCTTCTGTCTTTTCGAGGTCGCTTTCCCCTGCCACGCAGCTCTCCAGTCGATCAAGGCACCATGCCTTTTCCAGTGAGAGCGATTATTCCCGCAGAACGCAAGCCACGATCGGCGGATAAGGACGGGGAAACGGGGGTATTTCGGGCGATGGGGAGAGGGGCGCGCGCCCGTCTCCCGCTCGAAAGCTCAAAAACTCAGAAGGCGACGAAAGGCGCCGGGCCGCCCTGCGTGGTCTGATCGATACCGAAGTACATGTAGCGGCCGTAAAAGAACGGCAAGCCGATATCGACGCTGCCGCCCGTGCCGATCTGGCCGGCCAGGTCGTTGAACGCGAAATTATTGCCGTTGCTAAAAAGCGTCGCCGCGCTGAGGACGCCGAGACTGGCCGTGCCGGAACCGGTCACGCCGGCGAGATTCACCGTGAGCGTCTGTCCTGAACTCGGGCAGTAGAAGCCGCTGAAATTGCTGCCGCACAGCGGCAGGCTGCTGTCGGAGAAGAAATAGGCGTTCGAGCCCGAATCGAAGAACGCCACCTGCTGGCTGCCGTTGAAGCTGCTGTTGTTCAGGTCGCCGAAGCCGTCCGTGGTGAAGGTCTGTGACGCCGCGAGCCGGTTGTTGGTGGCCGTATTGATGCCGAAGACCAGCGTGCCGGTTGCCGAGGCGCTGCCGGTATTCGACACCGCCGGCATTTCGACGATCACGCCGTTGTTGTCGGTGAAGCCGGTCACCGGGTTCGCCACCTGGCTCGTGGTGGGCACCTGGGTGGTGGTGCAGCTCGTGCCGGAGCACGCGTAATAGTTGCTGAACTGGGCGAAGGTCGTCGCGCTCGCGCAGGTCGTGCCGCAATCGACCGGCGCGACGCCAATGCCGAGAATGCCGTTGGCGCCGATCGCCGCGGCGGTGTTCTCTTCGGCGCCGCTCGCGCAGCCGCTCGGCACGGCGAAGCTCACGTCCCCGAGCACCTGCACCGGAACGCTGGCGGCGGTTTCACCGCCGATCTTGACCGTAGCCGTGCGCACCGAGCCCCACGAAAAGCCATCGGCGAAATTGGTGCATTCCACCAGTTGTTTGCCGGTCGCGGTTGGCGCGACGACGGTCGGCAGGTTGACACTCAAGATGCTGCTGACGATCCGCAGCCCATACGAGCCAGTATCCACCTGGACGTTGCCGATGGTCTGGCAGGTGGTCGTACCGGGTACGCAAACGGTCACGCTGACGGTGGGAATGTTGATGACGTTCGCCACGCCCGGCCCCACCGTGATCGGCGCGGTGTTCCCCGCGGTGGCCGCAACCGGTGTCGCGCTGGGACTTGCCGGCAGCGAATTGCCGCCCGAGGACGCATTGGAACTGGAATCGTTGCTGCTGCCGCCACCGCCGCCGCACGCGGCGATCAGCGACACGAGTGCGACCGTCGCGGCGACCCGCGCCCATCCTTTGAGCGTTGCTGCTAAATGCATGGCTCGTCTCCCGTCCGTCAGCCACTGCTACCACCAGGATTACTGGATATCGGAACCGCTGACGCCGGCCGGCAAGGCCTGCGGCAACCACGCCTGACCCGCGAAGGCGCCCATATGACCGCCGGAATGGACCACGAGACTGTCCTGCTCGACGGCGACCGGTCCGTGTCCGCCGCGCATCGCGCGCGCGGCCTGCACGCCGCTCAGATACTGTGGGAAATAAGTACCGAGCAGATCGTTCAGATTCGGCATTTGTGGCCCGCGCCAGGCGAGGCCGAACACGCTGCCGTTCGTGGCGAGATACTCGCGCACCACGGTGCCGTTTCCGAACGTCGTGGCGCGGACGGTGTAGGACGAAGGAGTCGAAGTTCCGCCAGCGGCGCCCGATGCGGCATGCGCGACGGCGGCGGCGGAAACCAGTTGGGAATTGACGGAGGCGCCGGCGGGCGGCGTCATGGGACTGCCGCCCAGCGCCGCATGGGCGGACTGAACGGCGGGCACGATACAGGACAACCCTAACGCCGTCAGCAAGACAGCGCGGCTCACAGGACTTGGCATGGTCCGACTCCTCCCGATCGACTGCGCGACGGCTCATGCACCGCATGAGCGTCCGCATTTACCCAGATCATACGGCACAGCGACAGCTGCACGCATGAAGGTTTCTTCGGGGGTATTTTGCCCGTGTGCCTGCCCTGCACTGCGCTGACAGTGCGAAGGGCCGCCTCAGAAACCGAGGCTCGCCAGCAGGTCGTCGACCTCGCCCTGATCCTGCATCACGTCGGCCTTACCTTCCGGGTTGATCTGCGGCCCGTTCAGCAGACCTTCCGGGCTGCCGGTGGACGACGGTTCAGCCGCCAGCGCCGCCGCGGTCGCGGCGAACTGCTCGCGCCGCTCGAGCGCGATGTTCTCGATCAGCACGCCCAGCAGTTGCTGCTCGATCAGGTACACGACTTCCGTGATCTTTTTGATGACCTGGCCGGTCAGATCCTGAAAGTCCTGCGCCAGCATGATTTCGAGCAGTTGCTGGTTGGTCGCCGTCGTGACTTCAGGCACGCCGCGCAGGAAGGTGCGGGTGTCGTTCATCAACGCGCGCACTTCCTCGCGTTCGATCGGCGCGGCATACCACTGCTCCCAACGGGCATCGAGCACCGCCGCGTCCTGCTGCAATTGCTCCTGCATCGGCTTGGCGACTTCGATCGAGCTCAGCACCTTTTCGGCGGCCTGCTCGGTCATGTTGGCGATGTACTTGAGACGGTCGCGTGCGTCGGGCACCGCTTCCGCGGCGCGCTCGACGTGCTTGTCGATCCCCAGTTCGCGCATCGAATCGCGCAGCGTGCGCGTCAACTGCCCGATGCGGGCAAGGATGCGGTCGCTGGCGAGGTCACCGCCCTCGAGCGTGTCGGCGGCTGCCGCGTTGGTCGGCTGGTCCACATCAGCTCCCGGCTTTCGCCATCTTCTCGAGAATCTTGTTGAGCTTCTCGTCGAGGGTTACCGCCGTGAACGGCTTGACCACATAACCACTCGCGCCGGCCTGGGCCGCCGCAATGATGTTCTCCTTCTTCGATTCGGCCGTCACCATCAGCACCGGCAGGTGCGTGAGGCTCGCGTCGGCGCGGATTTCCTTCAGCATGGCCAGACCGTCGAGGTTCGGCATGTTCCAGTCGGAGATCACGAAGTCGTACTTGCCGCTACGCAGACGCGCGAGGCCGGCCGCGCCGTCTTCCGCCTCGTCGACGTTCGAGTAGCCGAGTTCCTTCAACAGATTGCGCACGATCCGGCGCATCGTCGGAAAATCGTCTACGACCAGAATCTTCATTCCCTTATCCATTTCAATTCCCTTTCCCTTAACCCTTATCCCAGAGGTACGGCTCGCGCATCATACCCGCTGTACGCGTTCGCCCATCGACGAGAGGCGCGCCATGACGCGCCGGCTCATTTCGGGCAACGAGGCGATCTCGTCGGCGGCGCCCAGCGCGATAGCCTCGCGCGGCATGCCGAACACGATACAGCTCGCTTCATCCTGTGCAAGCGTGTAAGCGCCCGCTTTTTTCATTTCCAGCAGTCCGGCCGCGCCGTCGCGGCCCATCCCGGTGAGGATCACGCCGACCGCGTTCTTGCCCGCATGCTGGGCAGCCGAGCGAAACAGCACGTCGACGGACGGACGATGCCGGTTCACCGGCGGGTCGTCGGACAGGTGTGCAATATAGTTCGCGCCGCTACGCGCCAGCAGCAGGTGAGCGTGCCCGGGCGCAATATACGCGTGTCCCGGCAACACACGTTCACCGTGCTCAGCCTCTTTAACGGTAATTCTGCACAAGCCATTAAGGCGTTGCGCGAAAGATTTCGTGAAGCCCGGCGGCATATGCTGGGCGATCAGCACCGCGGGCGCGTCCGGCGGCAGCGGCACCAGCACTTCGCGGATCGCTTCGGTGCCGCCCGTCGAAGCGCCGACGATGATCAGCTTTTCCGTACTCAGCAGCGGATTGTTGAAGTTCGGCGCGGGCGTGGCGGCGTGCGCGCCGGCCGCAGCCTGCCCCGCTGCAGTACCGGCGTGGTGCACCGGCGCGGCCTGGCGCACGCGCGCGCGGGCGGCGGCGCGGACCTTGTCGGCGAGCTTCTCCGAGTAGTCGAGCATGCCGTCGCGAATCCCCACCTTCGGCTTGGTCACGAAGTCGACCGCGCCCAGTTCCAGCGCGCGCAACGTGATTTCATTGCCGCGCTCGGTCAGCGACGACACCATCACCACCGGCATCGGCCGCAGGCGCATCAGCTTCTCGAGGAAGTCGAGGCCGTCCATGCGCGGCATTTCGACGTCCAGCGTCAACACGTCCGGGTTGTGCTGCTTGATGAGATCGCGCGCGACCAGCGGGTCCGGCGCGGTTGCAACGACGGTCATGTCCGGCTGGCCATTGATGATCTCCGTCATCAGGCTGCGGATCAGCGCCGAATCGTCGACGCACAATACTTTGATCTTTTGCACAGCTCTCACGCCTCCTCTGCGGTTCTGGCGTTGTTTGAATTAATCGGGCGCGGGCTCGCGCCAAATAGCTCGATGCGCGGCCTGGTCCCCGCAGCGCCCGCCCCTGAGTTATTACCCGCGCTCGAGCCTGCGCCAAACAGTTCGACACGCGGCCGCGCGGCCTGGCCAGCCGGCGCGGCGAACAGCTCGACCCGCTCGCGGGCCCGCGCGAGCCGCTCGGCGCGCTGTTCGGAGGTTTGCCGTGCGAGCGCCTGTTCGCGCTCGGCGACGCCTGCTTCCTGCTGCAGGCGCAGCTTTTTCACCATCACCTGACCGGTGCGCGGCATGAAGGCCACCTTGCGCGGATGGCCGCCTTGCAGGTCCTCGGCGGTGATGCGGATTTTTTCCAGCGCCAGATAGCGGCGCACGAACTCGGAATTCCGGTCGCCGATGTTCATGGTCGTCATGCCGGCCAGCACCGCCGCGCCGCCGAATACCTTGGCTTCGAACCGGTCGCGGCGGCCGCCCGCCTTGATCAGTTCGTTGATCAGCACTTCCATCGCGTAGGCGCCGTAGCGCATCGAGTCCGATGCGGCCTGGCCGAGGTCGGCGCCGTCGTCCGGCAGCATGAAGTGATTCATGCCGCCGATGCCCGCGGTGCGGTCCTGGATGCAGGCCGCCACGCACGAGCCGAGCACGGTGACGAGCACCATGTCTTCGCTCGTCGTATAGAACTCGTTGGGCAACAGCTTCACGCCGGGGCGCTTGAAGTGGTTGTCGAAATACAGATTGGTGGCAATCGGCAGAGCGCTACTCATACGCTCACCCCGCTAGTCGACGACGAATGGGCCGGGTGGGACGGGCTGCGTGGCGCACTGCGCGCGGCGCCGCCATCGCGAGTCAGTTCGTAGACGGTCTGGCCGCGCAGCCGGAAAGCCTGCGTGACGTAGGTGAAGTTTTCCGAGTGGCCGGCAAACAGCAGACCGCCCGGTTTCATCAGCGGATCGAAGCGCGACAGCACCTGCGCCTGGGTCGGCTTGTCGAAATAGATCATCACGTTGCGGCAGAAAATCGCGTCGAACTGCGAGCGCAACCCGTAATCGCGGTCGGTGAGATTGAGCTGCTGGAAGCGGATCATCGCGCGTACTTCGGGGCGCACTTTCACCATCCCCGCGTGCGCGCCGGTACCCTTCAGGAAGAAGCGCTTGAGCCGTTCCTGCGACAGGTGCTTGACCTGGTCGAACTGATACATGCCCGCTTCGCCCTTGGCGAGCACCTGGGTGTCGATGTCGGTGGCGAGCACGGTGGCCTGGCGCGCGGCACTGTCGCCGAGCGCCTCGATCAGCGTCATCGCGATCGAATACGGCTCTTCGCCCGTCGACGCCGCCGAGCACCATACCGACACCGGCGCCTGACGCCTGGCGACGAACTCCGCGAGAATCGGAAAGTGATGGGCTTCGCGGAAAAACGCGGTCAGGTTGGTGGTCAGCGCGTTGGTGAAGGCTTCCCACTCGGCCGGATCGTTTTCCGATTCCAGCAGGTCGAGGTATTCGCGGAAGCTGTCGAGGCCGCGCGCGCGCAGACGCCGCGCGAGACGGCTGTAGGCCATGTCGCGCTTGTGTTCGGACAGCGAGATGCCGGCGCCACGGTGGATCAGATCGCGAATGCGAGCGAAGTCCGCCGAAGTGAATTCGAAATCACGTCCCTGATCGCCGGCTTTGGCCGGTTCCGCCTTGTCGGGGCGGCTCTGTGCGCGCGTTGCCATCATGAAGTTCCCTGCTTGCGATACGAAGCGTTCCCACCAGGGAGCTGCATCGCGGGGTCGCGCCCGCCCGCGCATGCTTCCAACCGAGTGTCCAGCCGGCCGACGGCACGAAGCACGCGCGGCACGCGTCCTTCAATGATTCGCCCATCCTGGAGCGAGGTGCCGAGAGCCTGCATATTCGCGTGCCATTCCTTAAAACGTTTCCCAGTCGGCATCCGAGCCGGCCGAGGCTGCGCCGGCTGCGGGCCGCGACGCCGATTCCGCGGCGCTGGCCGTCCTGGGCTTGAGCGCCGGTTCGGTGCGCGCCGGGGCGGCCGTGCGGGCGGCGTCGTGCTTCGGCGCGCCCGCTGCTGCGGATGATGCCGATGCCGTCGCCGATGCCGCTTTCGGCGCCGCTGCCGTATGCGCGCGCGGCGCGGTCTTGCCGCGTGCCGCCGCGGCCGCCGTGGCCGCGCGCGGCCCGTTATGGTCCACGCGCCAGCCTCCCACCACCGTCTGCAACTGACGCGTCTGCTCTTCGAGCGAGGCCGCCGCAGCCGCCGCTTCTTCGACCAGCGCCGCATTCTGCTGCGTGACTTCGTCCATCTGCACCACGGCGCGGTTGACCTGTTCGATGCCGGTCGACTGCTCTTCCGAGGCGGCGCTGATTTCGCCCATGATGTCGGTCACGCGGCGCACGGCCTGGACGATCTCTTCCATCGTCGAACCCGCGCGGCCTACGAGAGCCGAGCCGCTTTGCACCTTGTCCACCGAGTCGCCGATCAGTTCCTTGATTTCCTTCGCCGCGCTGGCGCTGCGTTGCGCGAGGCTGCGCACTTCGCCCGCCACCACCGCGAAGCCGCGGCCCTGTTCGCCGGCGCGCGCCGCTTCCACGGCCGCGTTCAACGCAAGGATGTTGGTCTGGAAGGCAATGCCTTCGATCACGCCAATGATGTCCACCACCTTGTTCGAGCTGGTGGCGATGTCCTGCATCGTATGGACGACCTGGCCCACCACGTCGCCGCCGCGCGTGGCGATGTCCGAGGCGTTGACCGCGAGCTGGCTCGCCTGGCGCGCGTTCTCGGCGTTTTGCCGCACGGTGCCGGTGAGCTGCTCCATGCTGGATGCCGTCTGTTGCAGCGACGCGGCCTGCTGCTCGGTGCGCTGCGACAGATCGGTATTGCCCATCGAGATTTCGCGCGCGCCGGTGTCGATCGATTCGGTGCTGGTGTGAACCGCTTTCACCATCGTCGAGAGGCTGTCCTGCATCTGTTTGATGCTGCGGAACAGGCGGCCGATCTCGTTGGTGCTCGTCACGTTGACCGGCTGCGTGAGGTCGCCCGCCGCGATCCGCTCGAAGCATTCGGCCGCATCCGCAAGCGGCTGCACGATCACGCCACGCAGCGCGAAGCGGATCAGCACCACCAGCACCAGCGCGAACAGGACCACCGCGACGATCAGCGAAGTCATCAGTGTGACGTTCGAGTGCGCCGCGACCTGCTGGTCGGCCGCGCGTTGCTGCAGCGCCTTGACTACCGCCGAGGCGGCATTGTCATAGGCGATGAAAAGCGGGCTGATCTTCGTATCCGCAATCGCGTGGAAGCCGGCCTGATCGCCTGCGCGCAGCGCCGCGAATTCCGGATCCACGCCGTCGTGCATCACGGTCGTGCGGCGCGCCATCAGGTCGTCGAGCAGCGCCGGGTCGATGCCGGCCTTCGGCGCGTCGACGAAGGCTTGCCAGCTCTCGTTGCCCTTGGCGAACAGTTGCTGGGCGCGGTCCAGCACGGTCTTCGCTTCGTCGGCATTGCCGGCGGCGGTGAGCGTGTTGTAGCGGTCGACAGCAAGGCGCGAGCGCAACAGGTAGCCCGACGCATCGTCGAGTGCATGAATGGCCACCAGATCGCCGCGTGCAATGCCGTCGAGAGAGTCGCTCGCGCGATTGAGCGCGGTAAGGCCCAGCGCGCCGACCACGATCGTCAATGCGACCAGCACGATTGCGACCATGGTCAACGATGTACGAATCGACCATCTGCTTAGCATCTTGAAGCTCCCTGTTGTCCGGTCATATGCACGCTCGCAGCTTTAGCCGCCGAGCGATTCGATCAGCGCCATTTCGCGGCTGGTCATCAGCTTTTCGATGTCCATCAGGATCAGCATGCGGCCGTCCACCGTGCCGAGACCGGTAAGGTACTCGGTGGTGAGCGTCGCGCCGAATTCCGGCGCCGGCATGATCTGGTCCATCTGCAGCGTCAGCACGTCCGACACGCCGTCCACCACCATCCCGACCACGCGATGCGCGACGTTCAGGATGATCACGACGGTCTGATGGTCGTATTCGACACGGCCCAGATGAAACTTGATACGCATGTCCACGATCGGCACGATGATGCCGCGCAGATTGATGACGCCCTTGATGAAATCCGGTGCATTGGCGATGCGCGTCACGCTGTCGTAGCCGCGAATTTCCTGCACCTTGAGAATGTCGATGCCGTACTCTTCCGCGCCGAGCGTGAAGACGAGAAATTCCTGACCGCCGGCGTCTGCCTGCAGCGCGACGCGCCGGCCGCCACTCGCATTGGCGATGCTCGAATTGTTGGATTGGACTTCTGCCACGTTAGCCCCCAAACGGTTGGGATGAATCAGGTTAAATAAAAAAGTTGCTCGAGGTTGCGTGAGGCTTAGGCGAGGCTCATCGAGCCGTGCGCATTGCGGGTCTCGCGGTTCAGTGCCGCCACGTCCACGATCAGCGCGACACTGCCGTCGCCGAGAATCGTCGCGGCGGAAATGCCGTGCACCTTGCGGTAATTCGTTTCCAGATTCTTCACGACCACCTGCTGCTGGCCGACCAGTTCGTCGATCAGCATGGCGAAGCGCCGTCCCTCTGTCTGCATGATGGTGACGATGCCCTGGGTCGGCTCCTTCTTGGCGTCTTCCACTGAGAACACTTCGTGCAGCGCGACGAGCGGCAGATATTCGCCGCGCACCCGCACCACCCGTTCGCCGTTGGCCACCGTGTAGATGTCTTCGGCTTGCGGCTGCAGCGACTCCATCACGAAGTTCAGCGGCAGGATGAAGATTTCGTTGCCGACCTTCACCGACATGCCGTCGAGAATCGCCAGCGTGAGCGGCAGGACGATGCGCGTGGTGCTGCCCTTGCCGGCCTGCGAGCTGATTTCGACGTGACCGCCCATCGACTGGATGTTCCGTTTCACCACGTCCATGCCGACGCCGCGGCCCGACACGTCGGTCACCTGTTCGGCTGTCGAGAAGCCCGGCAGGAAGATCAGGTTCCAGACTTCGTCGTCGGTCATGCTTTCGCTGACCTGCATGCCCTGCTTGGCCGCCTTGGCGAGAATCTTGTCGCGGCGCAGGCCCGCGCCGTCGTCGCTCACTTCGATCACGATGTTGCCGCCGTGATGCGCGGCGGACAGCACCAGCTGGCCGGTCGAATCCTTGCCCGCGGCGCGGCGCACTTCCACGGTTTCGATGCCGTGGTCGAGCGAGTTGCGCACGAGGTGGGTCAACGGGTCGATGATCCGCTCGATCAGGCTCTTGTCGAGTTCGGTCGCCTGACCGAAGGTGACGAGTTCCACTTCCTTGCCGAGCTTCGCCGCCAGATCGCGCACCAGACGCGGGAAGCGGCTGAAGACGTAATCCATCGGCATCATGCGGATCGACATCACCGCTTCCTGCAGATCGCGGGCATTGCGCTCCAGTTGCGCCATGCCGTTGAAGAGCCGGTCGTGCAAGGCCGGATCGAAGGTGCTGGTGGTCTCGGCCAACATGGCCTGGGTGATCACCAGTTCGCCGACCAGGTTGATCAGCTGGTCGACCTTCTCCACGCCGACCCGGATCGAACTGCCTTCGGCCGCGGCGGCGGCTGCCGGACGCGCCTTGCGGTCGGTCTCGCCCGCGGCCGGCGCGGCGGCGACCGGTGCCGCAGCAGCGGGTGCGGCGGCCGCCGGTGCGACTGCCGTGGGCGCCGCGGCAGGAGCCGGTGCCGGCGTGGCGGCCGGCGCTTCGAACAGCCCGTGCGCCGGCGCGGCCGCGCTGGCCTGCGGCGCGGGAGCCGGTGCCGGCGCCGGTGTTTGCTCCGCAGCGGCTGGCGTTCCAGGTCCACCTTGCTGCGATTCATCCACCGGTGCCGTTCCGCGGCCAATCGAGATCTGACTGTCGTCGATCACGAAGCAGCACACGGCAATGATGTCGTCGGACGTGACATCGGTCTGCAGCCACAGCGTCAGATCGCCGCCCGCCTTGACCTGCCCGACGATATGCCCCAGGTTGCCGAGCTCCTCAGCCAGCAGTTCCTGGTCCTTCTCATCTACACCCCGTAGCGTAATTTTCAGATGCGGGCCGCCGTCTTCGCTGGCGGTCCCGTTCGATGCTGCGCCGGTCTGTGCCGGTTCATTACCATTACTTGCCAGTTCGCCGGCGGCTTCGACCGCCTGCTGAACCACATGTTCGGGCGCGTGGCCGTCAGGGACGACGGCGGGCGCGGCTGCGGCCGGTGCGGCCTGCGCAGCAGGCGCGGTTGCCTGGCCGAGGCTTTCCTTGTAGAGATGGTCGAGCTTGGCGCAAATCGCCTTCGCCACCGCCGCATCCGGTTCGGCGCTCGCGCGGTAGTCCGCGAGCTGGCCGGACAGCACGTCCTTGGTTTCGAGGAACGTGTCGATCATGTCCTTGCGCAGCACGAGTTCGTTATTGCGCGCGCGATCGAGCAGCGATTCCAGAATGTGCGTCGTCTCGGTCAATGCGGTGAAACCGAACGTCGCCGCGCCGCCCTTGATCGAATGCGCCGCGCGGAAAATGGCCGCGAGGTCTTCCGGATCGGGATGGCCGATGTCGAGATTGAGCAGCAGTTGCTCCATCTGCGCGAGCAGTTCGTCCGCCTCATCGAAGAACGTCTGATAGAACTGAGTGATGTCGAGTGTCATGCCTGGGTCACCGCGAGAGATCCTGTCTAGGCTTGGGCTGCTGTGCCGCTTCAATAAATGGTGGACGAATTCAGGCTTCGCCTGGCTCGGCCAGCGCTGCGACCAGTTCGGTCAGCATGTCGGGGTCGAGCGGCTTTTCGATCCAGCCGGTCGCTCCCGCCGCTCGCGCCGCCGCCTTGAAGGGTTCGCCGGATTCCGTCGTGAGGACGAGGATCGGCGTCACCTGATAAGCCGGATTACCGCGCAGCGCGGCGATCAGATCGAGACCGGTGCGGCCCGGCATATGCTGGTCCGTCAGCACGAGGTCGAACGGCATGGCGAGCGCATTCTCCAGCCCCTCCTGCCCATCGGCCGCGAGCGTCACCTGATAGCCGGCTGTCGTCAGCGTGGCGGAGAGAATCTGCCGCATCGCTGCCGAGTCGTCGATTGCCAGAATGTGCCTGATCATTAAATCCTCGCTGCGCTCACTATGGATCGCCCGATTGCGCGCCGCACGGGCGGCTGCGCGCTCAGGCCATCATGTCCTTCACTTCGGCGCCACCGTCACGCTGGGCGCCTTTGGAGCAACCGTCACCGGTTGCGCAATTTGTTGCAGCAGCGGCTGTTGTGCCGAGCCCGCTGCGTCGTCCGACAAGGTGGTCGAGGTGGAGTCGTCGTGCATCATGGCGTCCTCCGACTTCTTGTTCAGAACCAGAATGCTGATCCGGCGGTTTTCCGGGTCGAGCGGATCGGTCTTGTTCAGATTCTGCGACGATGCCATGCCGATCACGCGCATCACCTTCGCTTCGTCCATGCCGCCGGCGATCAGCTCGCGACGCGAGGCGTTGGCGCGGTCCGCCGACAGTTCCCAGTTGCTGTAGCCCTTTTCGCCGCCGGCGTACTGCACCGCGTCGGTATGGCCCTGCACGATGATGCGGTTCGGCACGTCGTTCAGCGTGTGGCCGATTTCGCGCAGGATGTCGCGCATGTAGGGCTGCACTTCGTCGCTGGCGGTGTCGAACATCGGCCGCTTTTGCGAGTCGACGATTTCGATGCGCAGGCCCGTCAGGGTCGAATCGATGCGGATCTGCTGCTTGAACTGGCGCAGCACCGGGTTGGCTTCGATCGCGGCCATCAGCTTGATCTGCAGGTCGTGCAGGCGCACCTGCTCCTGACGTTCGAGCTGACCCTGCATCTGCTTCACCGACTCTTCGTCGTTGTGCGCGGTGGTGCGGTCGGCGCGCGCCATCGAGCCGTCGCTCTGACGCGTGATGCCCTGCTGGTCGGTCGAAATGTCGCGGCCGCCGCCCTTCAGGATGCTCGAATCCTCGGCGCTGCGATCGCCGCCCCACAGCGTGATCTTCAGCGGCTGGTTGAAGTAGTCCGCAATGCCGCGCAACTGCACCGTGGTCGCCGAACTGAGCAGCCACATCAGCAGGAAGAACGCCATCATCGCGGTCATGAAGTCCGCGTAGGCGAGCTTCCACGCTCCGCCGTGATGGCCCGCCTTCTTCGGCGCGGCGCGCTTGACGACAATCGCGCGGTCTTTGTCCTTGCTCATCGATCCGGTTCCTGGTGCGCGCGGTTACTTGGCTTTCACGCGGCGCACGTGCTCTTCCAGCTCGCTGAACGACGGACGTTCAGTCGAGAAGAGCACCTTGCGGCCGAATTCGACGGCGATCGCCGGCGCGTAGCCATTCAGGCTCGCGAGGATCGTCACCTTGATGCACTGGAACATCTTGGTCGACTCGGCGACGCGCTGTTCCGCGACGCTCGAGAGCGGCCCGATCAGACCATACGAAAGCAGGATACCGAGGAAGGTGCCGACCAACGCCTGGGCGATCATCTCGCCGAGCACGGCGGGCGGCTTGTCGGCCGACGCCATGGTATGCACCACGCCCATCACCGCCGCGACGATACCGAACGCCGGCATCGCGTCGCCGACCTTGGCGAGCGCATGCGCCGGGGCTTCGCCCTCGGTGTGATGGGTTTCGATTTCCTCGTCCATCAGGCTTTCGATTTCGAAAGCATTCATGTTGCCGCCGACCATCAGACGCAGGTAGTCGGTCAGAAACTCGATGATGTGCTTGTCGGCGAGGATCTTCGGATACTGCGTGAAGATCGGGCTCTTCGACGGATCATCGATATCGGCTTCCAGCGTCAGCGTGCCTTCTTTGCGCGCTTTCGCCAAAAGGACGTAAAGGAGCGCCATCAGCTCCATGTAGACGTCTTTGTTGTATTTGGAACCCTTGAAAAGGGTCGGAAGCACGCCCAGCGTCGACTTGATCGTTTTCATCCCGTTGCCGAGGACGAATGCGCCTACCCCTGCGCCCCCAATCATCAGCAGTTCGACTGGCTGAAGCAGCGCGCCCAAATGACCGCCTTCCAGCGCATAACCGCCGAAAACGGACAACAGCGTCACGAGTGTTCCCACGAAAATCAGCACAGCCGAGCCCTCACAAGGAAGCGACGGAGACCGTCGTTAAACTGGTTTACGGCAACGGAGCGGAAAACTTTGGTGGAAAAGCGAGTTGGGGAGCCCGTGTAAACCACAGGCGCAGGGCGCAGGGCCTATGCGGGATGCCGGGGCGGCCATGCAGACGGGGCGGGCGGGACGGGTGGCCGCCCGGCGCCGCTCAAAGCGCGGCTTCGGCGAGCTGGCTGGCGCGCACCCTGGCTTCGGCAACTTTCTTTGTCTTACCGGCGCGGGAGGGCGGCTGACACAATCCGCAGACGAAGCCATGTTGCGGATCGTGCGCGTGGGCGACGAAGTGGCCGCCGCAGCGGCAGCAGGGCGTCATCTGCAACATGCCGGAGTCGAAAAAGCGCACCAGCGTCCACGCCCGCGTCAGGCTGAGCACCGGCTCGTCGTCGTGCAGCTTGACGTGCTCCAGATAGAGGCGGTAGCTCTTGACGATCGACTGGATCGTGTCGCAGCCGCCATGATCCGCCATGAAGCGGTAGATGTTATAGAACAGCGACGAATGGAAGTTCGGCTGCCAGGTCATGAACCAGTCCGTCGAGAACGGCAGCATGCCCTTGGGCGGCGAAACCCCTTTCAGTTCCTTGTACAGCTTGATCAGGCGGTCGCGCGACAGGCTGGTTTCAGCCTCGAGCAACTGCAAACGCGCGCCGAGTTCGATCAGTTCGATCGCCAGGGTGATTTCCCTGACTTCGAGAATTACGCTTTTAGTGGCCATCCGCTCCGCTTCCCGCATCCTGGTATTGCTGGTCGGCAATGCTGCCGTGGCGTGCCGGCATCAGCCGACCTGCTCGGCGGGCTGGCTGGCCATCAGGATCGCGGAATGCGCCTGGGCGACGGCGCTGGTCTTGCCCTTGTCCGCAAGCGAGGACAGGACGGCGTGGTCATCAAAGCGGAAGCGGCAAAGCACCTGGCTGGATGCAGCCAGTTTGACGGTCTGCGCAAGCGACAGATTGGCAATGACGTCGGCCAACTGATCCGAAATGCCCATGCGGAACATTCCCATAGGCTTGTCTTCACGCAGCAGACGCTGAGCGAGCAGGAGATAAGAGAGATTCACTTCTCTTATCTCATTGAGCATGTCACTTGTAGTGCTCATGATTTCCCCGAGTCGATCTGGCTGGTCAGGCCGTTGCGGAAACGTTTGCTCGATCGCGCGCACTACATCCGCCCGAACGGCCCGTTTATGGTCTTGCCAGCATTGTGTCCAAAGGGAAAGCAGACGGAAATCGGACAGACACCCTATCTGGATGACGGATTCATCCATTTATCTTGTAGGAATTTTTCCTACAAGATGGCAATCTGAAAGATAATTGAAAGTTCTGGTGCGGAATTTAGGGCTGGATCGGTGCGTTATTTCTATTTGTTTCGCGCACCGTCATCGGTGAGGCCGAATTATAGATGTTTTTCACGCTACGGCAACATGCGCCGGGTATGCATCGTTCATTTGTTTGTAATTTGTCTGTATATTGAGACTCCCGTTGCGGGCCGCCGCGAGCTGCGGCACACGGCTTGCTAAGGGGTGTCATGCGAGTGTCATGCCCTCCTTCGGAACCGCTGCCAGGAAGGCTCCGCGACCTGTGACGCATCATGTTTCGCGCTGTAACAACGTTAAGTGTTTGAAAAACAACTCGAATTGCGTCGGCCGATCCCGATAATGGCCTTAAGGGATAACCCGATGCAGTTTCGGGTTGCCATCGGGCGGCGGCCTACCGCGCCCGTCCGCCCGTCAGGCTTTCGCGGTGCGCCCAATCCGGGCGCCGTCCTGCGAAGCCGCCATGAACCGCATCAGGAAGGAGAGTTGGCATGCGAATCGCACAAATTGCGCCTTTATACGAAGCAGTTCCGCCGAAGTTTTATGGCGGCACCGAGCGTGTGGTGTCTTACCTGACCGAGGCGCTGGTTGACCTCGGCCACGACGTGACGCTGTTTGCAAGCGGCGATTCGGTGACCTCCGCCAAGCTCGAAGCGGCCTGGCCGCGCGCCCTGCGGCTCGATCCGACGGTGCGCGACGCGATGGCGCCGCACGTCCTGCTGATGGAACGGGTGCGCGCAATGGCTCACGAATTCGACGTGCTGCACTTTCACCTCGACTATCTGCCGTTCCCGTTGTTCTCGACACTCGACACGCCGTTCGTGACGACCCTGCACGGCCGCCTCGACCTGCCCGAATTGCAGCCGATCTTCGACACGTTCTCTCGGGCGCCGGTGGTCTCGATTTCCGATTCGCAGCGTCTGCCGCTCAAACAGGCGAATTGGCTCAACACGATCTACCACGGTCTGCCGGAGCAGCTTCTGACGCCGCAGCCGCACAAGAAGCCGGAATATCTGGCGTTCCTGGGCCGTATTTGTCCGGAGAAGCGCGTCGATACAGCCATCAAGATCGCTGCCCAAAGCGGTCTGCCGCTGAAGATCGCCGCCAAGGTGGACAAAGTCGATCAGGAATATTTCAAGACGGAAATCGAGCCGCTGCTGTCGCAGGCCCACGTCGAATTCGTCGGCGAGATCAACGAGGCACAAAAGCCGGAATTCCTGTCGGGCGCGAAGGCGCTGCTGTTCCCGATCGACTGGTCGGAGCCGTTCGGCCTCGTGATGATCGAATCGATGGCCTGCGGCACGCCGGTGATCGCCTTCAACCGCGGTTCGGTGCCGGAGGTGATCGACCACGGCGTGACGGGCTATGTCGTCGAGGACATCCAGGGCGCCGTGGCGGCGTTGCAACGGCTCGATGAACTGTCCCGCACGGAGATTCGCGCGCAATTCGAACGCCGCTTTAGCGCAAAGACGATGGCGCAGAACTATCTGGACGGCTATACCGCGCTTATCGAAGCCGAGCGTCGGCCGATGCTGCGCCAGGTGGCGGTAGGTTGAACCGTTTCAATTGGTGAGATTCCGCGCCGAAATTACGTGTGAATCGTTTGCGCGTGCTCAATCGGGCCGATAAGCGTATCGATAAGCGCATAACTTTCAAAGAAAAGCCGCCTCTCAAGGCGGCTTTTTTACTGGCGAATTCCGCCACAAATGGGTTACACATTGCCAACGATTAAGCCTCCCGAATGCGATCAACCTTCAGGAAGCTTTCACGACAAACATTGAGTTGTAGAGACTAAACCTGCTCGATCAGAAACCGCTCGCGGTTCTTGCCGGCAATCCACTTGGGCGGCTTGCCGCGCCCGCTCCAGGTATTTCCCGACTTCGGATCCTGATAGCGCGGTGGCAGCGGCGTCTTCTTGGGCGGCCGCCCGCGCCGGGCCGCCACGGCAAAGCCCAGGTCCTGGGCGGTCAAGCCGTATTCGGCAATCTTGCCGCGGATCTCCTCGATTACATTGCCCAGTTCGGTACGCCGCGCTTCGTCCGCCTGAGCCTGCAATCGGGCGATCTGCGCCTTTAGTTCAGCATATTGCGACATTCGGTTCTCCCTTTTTGTAGAACGCATTGTCTCGGAGACTATCTGTAATTAGCGAATTTCGCAATGGCCACTAATACCCATAATTCGCCATATCATCTGATAATTTATTAATGGTGGATGAATTGTTAAATGAGTGCCGTGCTTTATCGCGAAATAATCTCGCCCCCAATCCCGCAACATTGACAATTCTTGACACCTGATTCAGGAATATTTGCCTAAAATCTCGCGCTCAGACGTGTGCACATGAATACCTTGTTACCGCCGTGCCGCGTGCAGCAAGTCAAACTTTTTTAGGACTCCATATCATGCAGTTGTCAAAGCGCCTCGCTGCCGAGCTTTTCGGCACCTTCTGGCTCGTCCTCGGGGGCTGCGGCAGCGCCGTCCTCGCCGCTAATTTCGCCGGTCCGGTACACGGGCTGGGAATTGGTTTCGTGGGCGTTTCCTTCGCATTTGGCCTTACGGTGCTGACCATGGCGTATGCCATCGGCCACGTCTCGGGCTGCCATCTGAATCCAGCGGTCAGCGTCGGGCTGACCGTGGCGGGCCGCTTCCCGGCGCGCGACCTCGTACCGTACATCGTCGCCCAGGTGATTGGCGCCGTGCTCGGCGCGTTCGTGCTGTCTCTCATCGCCAGCGGCAAGCCGGGCTTCGACCTGGTGGCAAGCGGCTTCGCCAGCAATGGCTATGGCGACCGTTCGCCGGGCCAATTCTCGATGATGTCCGCGTTCATCTGCGAAGTGGTGATGACCGCCTTCTTCCTGTTCGTGATTCTGGGCTCGACCGACAAGCGCGCGCCGGCCGGTTTCGCGCCGATCGCCATTGGCCTGTGCCTGACGCTGATCCACCTGATTTCGATTCCGGTCACCAACACCTCGGTGAATCCGGCACGCTCGACCGGCCCGGCATTGTTCGTCGGCGGCGCCGCAGTCGATCAGCTCTGGCTGTTCTGGGTAGCGCCGATTCTCGGCGCGGTCATCGCCGGTATCGTCTATCCGCTGGTCGCGGAAAGCCGCGCAAATGCCAAAACAAATGCCGCGCTGGCCGATTGACGTCCCAGCCATGACGTGAGTTTTTAAAGCGGGCGCTGCGGCGCCCGCTTTGCTTTAGGTGCGAGCTATCCGCGGCACGCGCCGAAGCCGCTGCTAGAATCGTCCGACTTTCACACGGCTCGCAAAGAGGCTCCCGATGAACCGTTCCCGCCGATTCCTGCCTGCTGTCGCACTTTGGCTCACCGTTTCGTGCAGCGGCGCGCTGTTGCCCGCAGCAGCTCACGCGGCGGGCGACCCGTCGACCGGCGCCGCCACAAGCAGCACGAGAGCCGCCGCGAGCCATTCCGTGGAAACGCTGGTCTTCGTCCGCCATGGCGAAAAACCGGCACAGGGCTACGGTCAACTCAATTGCCAGGGCCTCAACCGCTCGCTGGCGCTCCCCGCCGTCATTGCCGCCAAGTTCGGCAAACCTGACGCGATCTTCGCGCCCGATCCGGGGCAGCAGAAGAACGACAGTGGCCATCCTTATTACTACATACGCCCACTGGCAACCATCGAGCCCACCGCTATCCAGTTCCAGATGCCTGTGCAAACGCCTTATGGCTTTGCGCAGATCGACAAACTCGAAACAGCCTTAGTCGATCCGGCCTATCGCAACAAGCTGGTCGTGGTGGCCTGGGAACATAAGCTGATCGAAAAACTGGTGCGGCAGATCGTGAGCACCCACGGCGGCAGCGCCGGCGATGTGCCGAAATGGCACAGCGACGATTTCGACAGCATCTATATCGTCAAGCTCGACTGGCAAAGCGGGAAGCCGGTCGCGACTTTCCAGCATAGCGCGGAGGGGCTGAATAATCGGTCCACGGATTGTCCGTGTGCGGCATTGCCGGCGGATGGCGCTTCGGGCGCGGCGCCGGGCGTTTCACCCAAGGCGCCTTGAGTTGGGCCTCTCAGTTAGGCCTCTCAGTTAGGCCTCTCAGTTAGGCCTCTCAATTAAGGCTCTCAGTTAAAGCTCTGAGTAAGCCTGTTACGACGCCAGTTCGTCGTCCATCGCGAACAGCTTGCGCAAATGACGCGCGACGCCCGCTTCGAAGTTGTTGCCAATGCGCGGCACATTCGGCAGTCGCGTGATGAGGTCCGGATTGGCGTTGTTCATCATGAACGGATGGCCAGCGGTTTCAAGCAGGTCGATGTCATTCATGTTGTCGCCGAATGCGACACAGCGCGCGGCATCCACACCCAGACGCTCGAGCACGAACGTCAGCGCACGCCCCTTCGACACGTTCGAGGTCATCACCTCCAGGCAATCCGGCAGCGAATACGTGACGTACAACGCGTCACCGAACTCACGCTGCAGGTTCGCCGCTACCGGCGCGAGATCGGCGGGTTCACCGATATACAGCGCCTTGGCGATGCCATTACCGTCGTGCCGCGTCAAATCGGTCACGGCGTAGGTGAAGCCCGAATCCTGGTGCAGGCGTAGCAACTCCGGCGCGTCGCGATCGATGAGCCATTCCTGATCGGCGAACAGGTTGACGATCACCCGTCCGTGCGCGCCGGCAATTTCCGGTCGCACGAGCCGATGAACGGCCGAAGGCGGCAGATCGTCCGCGTAGATCATGCTCCCGTCCGGCGCGTGCACGCGCGCGCCATTCGACGTAATCAGATATGGACGGATGCCCAGCAGGTCGCGAATGCCCGCCGCATCGCGGTAGTGCCGGCCGGTCGCGATGATGAAGTGCAACCCCTGCGCTTCCAGCCGGCGCACCGTGGCGACGGTGAACGGATCGAGCTGGTGATCGCCGTTGAGCAGGGTGCCGTCGAGATCCGTGGCGATGACTTTGTACATGGTGTGGGCAGCCGGGCGCGTCAAAGGGGCTATTTTAGCGTTCCTTGCGAGCCTTTCGCCTGCTCAGGCAGGCGCTTGCGCGAGATTGCGCCCATTCGCCCATTCGCCCATTCGCCCATTCGCCCATTGATCCATTGATCCGACGCCCACGCCTGCCGGTCATGGCGCGTGCGTCGGATCACCCCGCCGCATTCGCTCCGATCCTGGCCGCTGTCTGCTGCGCCAATTGCAATGCACCGTGCGCGGAATCGGACCGCGGCGTCGTCAAGCGCGACTGACAACGCTGCGGCACGTAATCGCGCAGCGGCACGCCGAGTCCACCGCATAGCGCGACCGGCAACTCACCAGACGGATCCAGCGCGGCAATCATCTTGCCTATCTCCGTGCCCGCCTCCGCCAACAATTGCGCGGCAAACGGATGAGCGGCATGGGCCAGCACGACCGGCGCGAGGCTCGCGTATCCAGTCTGGTTGGTGGCGCACAGCCAGACGATCAGACTATCGCGGTCCCGCGCACCGACCCGTTCGAGCAAGGCCTGCGCGAATTCGTCGAGCGCCACGCGACCATCGATCGCCTGCTGCGCATGGACGATCGCGCGCAGGCCGAGCCATGCGCCGCTGGCCTCGTCACCCGACGGAAAGCCGAAACCGCTGGCGATACGGCATTCGCCCTCGTCGTCTGCCGCCGCGGCCACGCTGCCGGTGCCGAGCGCCACGATCACCCCATGCGCGCTGCCGTGCGCGCCGAGCAGCGTCGTATAGGCGTCGCTCTCCACGGCGAGCCCGGCCAGCTTCGGAGCCTGCGCCCGGAAGGCCGCCAGCCAGTCGCGATTGTTGACCCCAGCGAGGCCGCAGCCGAGCACACAACGCTCCCATTGCGGCGCAACGCCGGCGCGGCTGAAGGCTTCGGCGCAACCCGCCTGGATGGACTGCCAGGCACGTTCGACACCGAGACCAAGGCCAGACGGCCCACTCGCGGCCTGGGCCAGTTCGCGGCCGTGCGCGTCGCCGAGCACCACGCGCGTGCCGCTGCCGCCGCCGTCGACGCCGATCAGAAAGAGGTCTGTATTCATCGAATGGATATCTGAGAAGAATTGCCGCATAGCGTGGCAGGTCCGTTCGGATCCGGCAACCTGGCCATTCGGCCGAGTTGCAGCGAACGGGCGTTCCGCTATGCTGGCAGAGCCCGGACAGACCGGGTTTCAACACATGACCAAACAGGAGCCGGAACGTGATACAGCGATGCAACTGGGCATCGAGCGAAGCGCTCGCACACTACCACGACACGGAATGGGGCGTGCCGTCGCGCGACGATCAGCATCTCTTCGAAATGCTCGTGCTCGAGGGCGCCCAGGCCGGCCTGTCCTGGTCGACGATTCTGAACAAGCGCGCCGGTTACCGCCGTGGCTTCGCCGATTTCGAGATCGACAAGGTGGCCCGCTTCACGCCGAAGCACGTCGACAAACTGGTGCTCGACGAATCCATTGTGCGTCATCGCGGCAAAATTGAAGCGGCAATCACCAATGCGCGCGCGGTGCAGCAGATTCAGGCGGAACACGGCTCGCTGGCAAATTTCGTCTGGTCCTTCGTCGAGCAGACACCGATTCAGAATGCATGGGCGTCATATCAGCACGCGCCGGCATCGACCGAGGTTTCCGACGCACTCAGCAAGGCCCTCAAACGCTACGGCTGCAAGTTTGTCGGCTCGACCATCTGCTACGCGTTCATGCAGGCGGTCGGCATGGTCAACGATCATCAGACCGATTGCGACTGCCACGCGCGCTGCGCGGCGTTAGGCAAAAAGGGACGCAACAAAAACGTCCAATGAAGGCCTGCCATCGTTTAAAACGCAGCCTCTCGGGGAAAATCCCGAGACGCCTCATCGGCTCGCCTGAAGTCCTTATGCCATGGGGCCTGGCGGGCCGAGCCCGGCTGCGGCGCACGCCCGTTTGTGTCAAAATTGCTCCCTCGTGTGCGATATCACTACGTTTTTACCGTTTTCGGTCGTTATAACGATTGGAGGAGTGGATGTCGCCGCACGGGGTTGCGACGCATCGCTCGCTAAAGACAAAGGTAATCGAACAACGAACGAATGACCGCTGCGTCAAAGCGCAGGGGAGAACCACCATGAAAACGCTAAACTTCCTGACCCATCAGGAGATATTCGACCAGGCGGTCGGCCACCTCAACGGGCAAGGGCGCACCGCCCTTCTTCCCCGCGGCGGCGGCGCTTATCGCGGTTACTGCGGCGGCTGCCCAGTCGGCAGCTTCATCAAGCCGCGCGACTACATGACGGCTATGGAAGGCATTCCGGTCCGCTTTGTCGGCAAGCCGCCGGCGGACGTGCCGGCCTACATGGACGTCGGCGTCGCCGCGCTGAAAAAGGCGTTGCTTCGCGCACGCATCAATATTTACGATCCGGCTACCGTCGATCTGCTCAGTTGCCTGCAGAACGTGCATGACGTCTTCGGCCCGTGGGAATGGCAGGAGCGGCTCATGTCGATTTCCCGTCAGTTCGGCGTATCCGCGGCTTTGGTGAAAAACGCCGCCTGATATCCGCTGCGGCACACCCTGACTGGTGGCCGTAGTCAAAGAGCAATTTCGCAGACGCAAATTTCGGGGCACAAATCACCCGGAAAGCGCGCGGCCGTACCCTGTGAACACGCTTTATCGAAAACTCGCATCCGCAAAGCGCCGCACAAAAAGGCCGCGCTAAAAACCATCACGCCAAAACAAAACGGCGGTGTGGCTTCTTACGAAGCTCACACCGCCGTTCGGCCGTGCCTGAAAAGCGTGCTTAGTGCAGCTTTTTCGGCAGCTGTTGGCTGCGCAGGCGCTTGTGCAGGCGCTTCACAGCAGCTGCCTTCTTGCGCTTACGGGCCGTTGTCGGCTTTTCGTACGATTGGCGTTCACGCAGTTCCGCGATCAGGCCGTTCTTTTCGATAGCGCGACGAAAGCGGCGGATCGCCACTTCGAACGGCTCGTTTTCCTTCAGAAGAATCGTCGTCATGTAATTCCTAACTAAATCGCTATGTACGGGTAGTTGCGTGGCGGCATACCGCTCACGCGCCGGTCCTCCGGTCGCTTCGATTTCATGGCCAATAACAGGAAAACGAAACCATGCACGAAGCGAGAGGCAAGCGGCCACGGAGGCCGGAAAAGAGAGGTGGGGAGTTCACCGCTTAACGCGGGCAGACGCACATCGTAAGCGCCGCGTCTGTTGCCGCCCCGCCCGCCCGAAAGCGGACGAAACAGGCAAAGATCTCAATTCACTCCCGATGATATCAGGAAAATAACATGCCTACCACCATTTTAGCCATTCCGCCAGGCACTTGCGTCATCCAGCAGACGCATGTCCGAGCCGGTCAGCATCAGGTGGACGGCGGCGGCGAGGCTTTCCAGCTGCTGCACCGAGGTCGCGCTGGCGATCGGCGCGGTCACGCTGGGCCGGGCGATCAGCCAGGCCAGCGCCACGGTGGCGGGGGTGCTGCCGTGCTGGTCGGCCACGGTGTCGAGCGCGTTCAGGATGCGCGTGCCGCGCTCGTTCAGGTACTTTTCCACCCGGCTGCCGCGCACGCTGCTCTTGCCCAGATCGGCTGACGAACGATATTTGCCCGATAGAAAGCCGCTTGCAAGGCTGTAGTACACGACCGAACTCAGGTGCTCGTCCAGCACAACCGGTTCGAGGTCGGTCTCATAAGCCTCGCGGTCGTAGAGATTATATTCGGGCTGGATGATCTGGTACTCCGGCAAGCCGTGCTGGCGCGACACCGCCAGCGCCTCGCGAATCCGCGCGCCGCTGTAGTTCGACGCACCGATCACCCTCACCTTGCCTGCCTCGATCAGCCGCTGATACGCACCCAGCGTCTCGGCGAGCGGCGTATCGCTCGCATCTTCGTGGGAAAAATAGACGTCGATGTAATCGGTTTGCAGGCGGCGCAGCGAATCCTCGACGGCCGCCTGGATGTTGGCGGCGGACAAGCCCTTGCGTTGCGGATGCTTGGCCACCTTGGTCGCCAGCACGATCTGCTCGCGCTTGCCGCTGCGGCGAAACCATTTGCCGAGGATGGTTTCCGACTCGCCGCCCTGGTTGCCCGGCACCCAGGCGGAATACACATCGGCGGTATCGATGAAGTTCAGGCCGGCGTCGACAAACGCGTCGAGTATGGCGAACGAGGTCGCTTCGTCGGCCGACCAGCCGAACACATTGCCGCCGAACATGAGCGGCGCGACCTGCAATTCCGATTTACCGATCCCTTTCTTTTGCATGATTTCTCCAAGGTTGACGACTCCGGAGAGAAAAAGAATACGCCGACTTTCAGCGCTCTGCGTCGAGCCCCGGCGCTCCGCCAACCGGCGTCCCGGCGTGCCCTCCCGCCAGTCGGCGCGGTAATTCCTCGTAAAACAATTGGGTCCGAATTGAACAAAGTCCCTCAAGTTTTTTTTTCCTGCGCCGACATCCTGCTCAGAGGCGGCCAGCAAAGAACGAGTGCTCCGCCCATGTCAACGTGGCAGTAACTTTAGGGCAACAGCCTCTTGGGAGATTTTCATGCTCAGCATTAACAGTAATATCTCGTCGCTGACCGCGCAGGAAAACCTGAACGCCTCGGGTAGCGCACTGTCGCAAGCTATTACCCGCCTGTCTTCGGGCAAGCGCATCAACAGCGCAGCAGACGACGCAGCTGGCCTGGCAATTTCGACGACGCTGCAAACGGCCATCAACGGCCTGAACCAGGGCGTGTCGAACGCAAACGACGGCGTGTCGATGGTCCAGACGGCCAGCACGGGTCTGTCGCAAATCACGCAATCGCTGCAAACCATCCGTTCGCTGGCTGACGAAGCCGCTGGCGGTACGCTGTCCGCAAGCAACCAGGCAGCACTGCAGCAAGAAGTTGCGCAGCAAGTGGCCGAAGTTAACCGCCTTGCTTCGCAAACCAGCTACAACGGTATCAACCTGCTGGACGGCTCGGCTGGCAACGTCACGGTGCAAGTTGGCGCGAACGTCGGTCAAACGATCAACATCAACCTGAGCCAAGGCGTGTCGGCAGCAAACCTGGGCAGCGGCCCGGTTGCAGCAGGCGCGACGATCGGCACGATCACGGGTCTGGACCTGACCTCGACCGGCACGGCCAACTCGGCTGGCGGCACGGGCGCGATCACCCAGATCAACATCGAGTCGAACGGCACGGGCGGCTTCGTGTTCACCGACCAGAACAACCAGGCTCTGTCGTCGACGGCTGTCAACAACCTGTTCACGGTGACGGGCTCGGCAAGCGGCATCTCGACGATCTCGCTGTCGACCAGCGGAACCAACGGCCTGTCGCAAGCCAACGAAACGGCTTCGATCAACGCAGCGTTCACGACGGGTGGCGGTTCGGCAGCAGCAGCCGGCACGGTGCTCGGCACGTATTCGGGTCTCGACCTGAACTCGACGAACGGTTCGGCAGCAGCAGCTGGTACGCCGAACACGATCACGTCGATCACGGTTGAATCGAACGGCAGCGGCGGCCTCGAGTACGTCGACCAGAACGGCAACCAGTTGTCGACGGCAGCGGCATCGAACCTGTTCACGAGCAACTCGACGGGCGTGACCGCATTCAACGGCGCACAAACGACGATCGGCTCGACGACGGCAACGCAGCCGGCTGGTTCGGTTCTGGCAACGGTCAACACCGACAACGTTCCGACGTCGGTGGCGAACATCAACGTCAGCACGACGAACGGCGCGAACCTGGCGATCGAAACGATCACCAACGCACTGAACACGATCAGCAACATTCAGGCAACCCTGGGCGCAGCGCAAAACCGTCTGACGGGTATCGCGACGTCGCAGCAAGATGAGTCGACCGACCTGTCGAGCGCACAATCGCAGATCACCGACGCGGACTTTGCACAAGAAACCGCTAACCTGAGCAAGGCGCAAGTGCTGCAACAAGCTGGTATCTCGGTGCTGGCTCAAGCTAACTCGCAACCGCAGCAAGTTCTGAAGCTGCTGCAATAAGGTAGAGTTCGGCCCTGAGCAGTCAGCAGGGCCGTAAGCAGTAGGCGCGGATGAGCCCTTAAGCAGCGCGAACAGCTCATCCGCGCGTTAAAGAATGACCGGGAGGCTCGTCCTCCCGTAGTGCATTGCAAGACCATCCCTTCAGAAGACACCCGTCGCGTGGTCGCGACCACGTATGGAGCTTTTTCATGTCAACGATTTCCAGTGCAACGTCCGGTGGAGGTTCCGTCGCCTCGTCGGCCGCCGCAGCAGCAGCCGCCGAAGCCGCAGCACAATCCGCGTTGCAGGAGGCGGGACAGTCGCTGATTGCCGGCTCGACAGGCAACTCGTCGCTCGACGTGCAGTCCATCGTGACCGCACTCGTCAACGCGAAGACCGCCGGTCAAACCGCGGCATTGACCAATGAAGCAGAAAACGACCACACCCAGCTCACCGCGATCGGCCAGCTGTCGGCCGCTCTGTCATCCCTGCAGGTTGGACTCGCGCCGCTTTTTAACGGCCAGCTGCAGTCCTCCTTCAGCGCGACCCTGAGCGGCTCGGGTATTACCGCCTCCGCCGGCACCGGCGCGGTGGCCGGCACGTATCAGATCAACGTAACCCAGATCGCGCAGGCGCAGAGCCTCTCCTCGAGCGCCTTCAGCACGACCCAGGCAGCGGGTCTCGGCACCGGCAACCTGACCATCTCGGTCGGCGGCAAATCGATGCAGTTGTCCGTCAACTCGACAAACAATTCGCTGAGCGATATCGCTTCGGCCATCAACAGCTCGTCCAGCAACCCCGGCGTCTCCGCTACCGTGGTCAGCGGCTCGGACGGGCAGCATCTGGTACTCAGCTCGACCAGCACGGGCGCGGCCAATACCATCAGCGTGAACGTCACCAACGTCACGGCCGACAACGGGCTTTCGAGCCTCGGCGTCACCTCGACGGCAGGCAGCCCGGCGGGCAGCCCCTCGAGTTTTACGTCGGCAAATAGCGCGAGTCCGTGGACCCAGAGCACGGCGGCCCAGGATGCCCAGTTCACGGTGAACGGCACGCCCGCGGACAGCGGCACCAATACGGTCACCACCGTTCTGCCTGGCGTGACCTTGAACCTGACCTCCGCGGCGCTCGGCACTTCCGGCTCCGGTTCGGGCTCGGGTTCCGGATCCGGCGCCACCTCGTCGACGCAAACGCTGACGATCGCCACCGACACCTCGGCCCAGGTCACCGACGTCGAGACCTTCGTATCGGACTACAACGCCGTCGTGAGCACGATGAGCAGCCTGGCGTCGTTCAATTCGAGCGGGACAGCCGGCTCGCAAGGCGGCCCGTTGCTGGGCGACTCGATGCTCAACCAGATCCAGAGCACGCTCGGCGACCTGGCAAGCAGCAGCGTCACCAGCGGCGGCACCACCGCCACGCTTTCCTCGCTCGGCATCACGCTGAATGCGGACGGCACGATGTCGGTCGACACGACCACGCTGACGACTGCCGTGCAGAGCAATCCGCAGGCAGTGGGCGCGTTGTTCAATTCGACCAACGGCCTCGGCCAGCAGATGAACACGGCGATCAACGCGTTCACGCAGAGCGGCGGCATCATCGACATCCGCAACAACCAGTTGACGGCGGATCTGACGAATGTGCAGACCCAGGCGAATGCGCTGACGGCTTATACGGCGCAGTTGACCTCGCAGTACAACGACGAGTTCACCGCGCTGAATACGCTGATGGCCACCACCAACAGCAATTCGCAATATCTGACGCAACTGTTTGGCGGCGCCAATAGCGCAGGTGCGCTGGCCAGCGGCGGCTCGACGTCCTGACGGGAAGACGGACATGACTCAAGAACACGGCGCAACCCAGCAGACCCAGCTCGTCACCCAGGTGTACGAGCTGACCAAGGCTATCGAGCACGCCGCCAGCCTCGCCGACTGGCGTCGCGCCGCAGCCATCGCAGAGGAGCGCTCGCCGCTCCTGATGTCGATTACGGCGGAGCAGGAACCCGCCGCGCTTGAGCTGATCCGTCGGATCCAGACGGTCGATCACACGACCCTCGCCGACGCCCGGCAATCGCAAATGGAACTGGCAACGGAATACCGCGCGGCAATGGACCGCACCCAATCCGTCAGCCAGTACCACCGCGTCGCCTTCTTTTAGGCCAACCCGGCCTGCCCCGGCAGGCCGTGGCTGACCGCCCTGTATAACAACAACGCGCCGAAGTTCAGGCGTGCTCGTTCGACTCGTGCCCGCCTCGTGCGGGCATTTTTTCGTCCGCGCCGGCTTGCCGCCCGCCTGCCGCGCCCGCCTTCCGGCCCCTTTGAGCCCTTTGCCGTCCCCGCCGCCACGGCTCGGCCGGCCCCTTTGACGGACGAACAGCAAGGGAATCCGCCCTTTACTCCCCGAATCGCCCCAAACGCAACTCGCTAGACTATTTGAAGCGCAATGCGTCCGCGGTCCGCCGATCCGCACGGCCTGACCGCGCGCCTCTTCGTCCAAGCACACAAGGGAATTCATGACTACCGACGCCGACCTGCAACAGGCTGTCAGCCATCACCAGGCGCAGCGTTTTCCGGAAGCCGAACAGCTCTATCGCCACATCCTGCTGGCCGACCCGGATCATCCCGACGCCAATCACAACCTCGGGATTCTGGCCTTGCAGCGGCAGCAGCCCGCAACCGGCCTGCCGTTCCTGAAGACGGCGCTCGCCGCGGCGCCGGAGCGGGCGCAGTACTGGGCGGTCTACGCCGAGGCTCTGGCCATGAACGGACAGCAGGAGGAAGCGCTGCGCGTGCACGCAGAAGCGGACCAGAAGGGCTTCAGGCTCGCGCCGCTGGTGGCAGGCAGTGCGGCGCCGGCCGCAGCGGCCAAGGCTGAGGCGCAAGCCGCGCCCGGCTCCGACGAACTGAGCAATCTCGCCAAGGAATTCGCCCTCACGCTCGATTTGCTGACCGCCAAGGAGATGCACGACAGCGCCGAGGCGCTCGCCCGTCAGATGCTCGTGACCTTCCCGCAAAACGGCTTCGCATGGAAGACCATCGCCCATGCCTGTCTGCGTCGCGGCGATCTGGGCGGCGCGCTGGAGCCGCTCGAACGCGCCATTGCGTGGAATCCGCAGGACGGCGAACTCGGACGTCATCTGGGCGCCGCCCGCGCCATGCGCGAAGCGCTCGAACTGGACGCGCGCGGCGAGTATCAGCAGGCCAGCAAGCACTATCAGGCGGTGCTCGACGTCTACCCGGAGCATCCCAGCGCTAACCACAAACTCGGCGTGATCGCCATCCGTCTGCTGCAGCCCGCGGCGGGGCTTCCGTACCTCGAACGTGCGATCGGCGGCGCGCCGAACGATCTGCAATACTGGGCCAACTACATCGACGGCCTGTTGCAGTCCAACCAGATGAAGGCGGCGTGGATCGCGCTGGAAATGGCGCAAAAGCGCGGCCTCGCCGGCCCGCAGGTCGATAAGCTGATCGGCATCATGACCGTGATCTCGACCCAGCCGACCACCGCGGTCCCGCGCGAGCAACTGGCCGCCGCAGCAGCCGCGCCTGCAATACCGACGATCTCCGTGGCATCCGCGGCCGCTGCGGCGACGCCGCCGGAATCCGCACAGGCGCAGGCAGCGGCGCCGGCACAAGAGCCGGCTCAGCAGGCAAACGCCGCGCAACCCGCAAAGGCTGGCAAAGCCGCAAAGGCTGGCAAAGCCGCAAAGGGCGGCAAGGCGGGCAAATCCGGCAAGGCGGGCAAGTCTGAAAAGGCCGCGAAACCGGCCGCTGTCCCCAAGCTGGACCAGGCGCAGATCAACGCGCTCGGCGCCCTCTTCAACACCGGCCGCGTCGAAGAAGCGATTGCCGGCGCGCGTCAGATGATCCAGCGCTATCCGGAAGAAGGCTTCGGCTGGAAGGTGCTGGTGGTCGCGCTGCACCGGCTCGCCCGCTACGACGAAACGCTCGAATATCTGCCGAGTGCCTACCGCATCTGGCCGAACGATCCCGAAATCCTGCAGATCTCGGCGAGCGTGCTGGAATCGAAGGGACGCCACGCCGAAGCCGAAACCGCCTGCCGCCTTCTGATCGAAGTGAAGCCGAACCACGCGGAAGGCCACCGGATTCTCGGCATCATCCTGCAATCGACCGGCCGTCTGGACGAGGCCGAGCAGGTGACCCGCCGCGCCATGGAGCTCGATCCCAACTCGTCCTACGTGCCCTGCACGCTGGGCGTGACGCTGATGCAGCAAGGCCGCCTGCTCGACGGCATCGAAATGTTCCGCCACGCCCTCACGCTGGATCCGAAGTTCGAGATGGCCTACAACAACCTCGTGTTCTGCATGACGCACAGCGAGGAAAGCTCGCCCGCCGACGTGTTGGCCGAGTCGCGCCGCTTTGCCGAGCGTTTCGAAGCGCCGCTCAAGCCGCGCTGGCCGCAGCACACCAACAGCCGCGAGCCGCAGCGCAAGCTGAAGATCGGTTTCATATCCGGCGACTTCTGCCGTCACGCGGTGGCCAGCTTTTTCGAACCCGTTCTGGCGCAACTGGTGCGCGACCCAAATCTCGAGGTGTATGCGTATTCCAACACCTACATGAACGACACGATGACCGAGCAGCTGCGCGGACTGTTCGGTCACTGGCGCAATGTGGTGGGCATGTCCGACGACCAGGCCGCCGAGATGGTGCGCGCCGACGGCATCGACATCCTTATCGATCTGGCGGGACACACCGCCCACAACCGGCTCAGCACGCTCGCCCGCAAACCGGCGCCGGTGCAGGCCACGTGGATCGGCTATCCGGGCACCACTGGTCTCGACGCCGTGGACTACTTCATTGCCGACAAGCTGTGGGTACCGTCCGAGCAGTTCCGCAACCTCTTCAGCGAGAAAATCGCCTACCTGCCGGCGGTCGCGCCGTTCGTCGCCGACGCGCTGTGCCCGCCGGTCAATGGCTTGCCCGCGCTGCACAATGGCTACATCACCTTCGGCAGCTTCAACCGGATGGACAAGCTGCGCCGCGACGTGATCGCGCTGTGGGCGCGTCTGATGCACGAAGTGCCGAATTCACGCATGGCGCTGGGCGCGATGCCGCGCGACGGCACGGTCGGCAAGCTGGCCGACTGGTTCGCCGAAGAGGGCATCGCCCGCGAGCGGCTCGACTTCATGGCGCGCTCGAGCGTGCCGGTCTATCTGCAACAGCATCACCGCATCGATTTCTGTCTCGACAGCTTCCCGTTCTCCGGTCTCACCACGGCCCTGCATTCGCTGTGGATGGGCGTACCGACGCTGACGCTGCCCGGTCAAACGGTCCCCGGCCGCAGCGGCCTGACGGCGATGTCGCACGTCGGCTTGCAGTCTTTTGTCGCCGAGAACAAGGACGATTTCGTGCGCAAGGGTGTCGCGCTGGCCGCGGATCTTCCGGCGCTCGCCGAACTGCGCGCCGGTATGCGCGAGCGCTGCGGACAGTCGCCGGTGTTCCAGCCGGAGGTGGTGGCACGCAGCGTGACGCGCGCGCTGCGCGTCATGTGGCAGCGCTGGTGCGCGGGCTTGCCGGCCGAGTCGTTCGAAGTGTCGGACGCCAGCGAGACGGTCGACGTGGCCGCCGCAACGCACACGCCGCAGACATCGCACGCGCCGCAGGCACCCGTCAGGGCCGCTGCCGCTCCCGTCGATCTGCGCCTCGTGCGCAGCTAACGACCGCTTTCCGCTCATCCATGAAACCCATTCGATTCGTCTGCGGCACGCGGCGCACCCCCGAGCAGTTCTCCAACGAGACCGCGCTCGGCCGGTCGCTGAAGCTGTACAACCACTTTCCGCACGCGCAGCTGCATCTGTTCGACAACAACGCGCGCGGCCTTTCGACCATTTATAACGAGGCGATCCAGTACGCCGAACAGAACCCGGCGACGCTCGTCTTCGTCCACGACGACGTCTGGCTGCAGGACTTCTTCTGGACCGAGCGGATCACCGAGGCCCTCGCGCGGTTCGACGTGGTGGGTCTCGCCGGCAACACGCGGCGCGTGCCGCGGCAACCGTCGTGGGCATTCGTTACTCCGGATTGCAAATGGGACGAGCGGCAGTATCTGAGCGGCACGGTCGGTCACGGCAAGGGCTTTCCCTGCGAGATCGTTTCGCACTTCGGGCCGGCCGGACAGGCCTGCAAGCTGCTGGACGGCCTGATGCTGATTGCCGACAGCGCCAGACTGCTCGAAAGCGGCCTGCGCTTCGACGAACAGTTCGCATTCCACTTCTACGACATGGATTTCTGTCGCCAGGCAGAACTAAAGGGTCTTAGCATGGGTACCTGGCCGCTGTCGGTGGTCCACGAAAGCGGCGGTGCGTTTGGCTCACAGGGTTGGCGCGACGGCTACGAGCGGTATCTGCGCAAATACGGCGAATGATCAGCCGCGAATTGGGACGGATTTTGGTCTCTGTTCCCCCGAATGTCGGCGCGGCGGACTCTTACACTACCTGATATCAATCTTTCGAAGGTCCGCTGCACCGACCGATTCCACCTTCAAGTTCAACCCAGTCCATATCCATCATGAGTGACTTTCAACAGGAAGTGCGCGAGCGCATTGCAGCAAACGGACGCGAACCGGGTCTGCTCGAGGCGGGGCTGTCGTTCCTGTGCACGAGCGCGGAGCACCGCTATTCCTACAACTTTGCGTGGCTCGGCCGCCCGATCATTCAATATCCTCAGGATATGGTCGCGATGCAGGAGTTGATCTGGAGTGTGCGCCCCGACCTGATTATCGAAACAGGCATCGCACATGGCGGCTCGCTGATCCTGAGCGCTTCGATGCTCGCGCTGCTCGACTACTGCGACGCGCTGGAAAACCGGCAACTGCTCGATCCCGCCAAGCCCAAGCGCCGCGTGGTGGGCGTGGATATCGACATTCGCGCGCACAACCGTGCGGCGATCGAAGCACACCCCATGGCTAACCGCATCGACATGATCCAGGGCTCGTCAATCGATCCGGCAATCGTCGAACAGGTCCGCCGCCACGCCGAGGGCAAGCAGACCGTGCTGGTATGCCTCGACTCGAATCACACCCACGATCATGTGCTCGCGGAACTCGAAGCATATGCGCCGCTCACCACACCCGGCAGCTACTGCGTGGCATTCGATACCGTGATCGACGATATGCCGGCGGGCAGCTTCCCGGACCGTCCGTGGGACATCGGCAATAGCCCGAAGACCGCGGTACGCGAGTTCGTCAAGACACACCCTGAGTTCGAGATCGACGTCCAGATGGATCACAAGCTGCTGATCTCGGTGGCGCCGCAAGGCTACCTGAAGCGCGTTCGTTAAGCATATCCGCCTGATAACGCCGGCCCTCCCGGGCCTCGTTCACCGCGGTTTCAACTGCACGAAGCAAAATCGAAATGAAAGTCGTCATTCTTGCAGGCGGGCTCGGCTCGCGGTTGTCCGAAGAGACCCAGTCGCGGCCCAAGCCGATGGTGACCGTCGGCGACCGGCCGATCTTGTGGCACATCATGAAGATCTACGCATCCCATGGGATGACGGACTTCGTGATCTGCTGCGGATATAAGGGTTACGTCATCAAGGAATACTTCGCCAACTACTTCCTGCATTCTTCCGATGTCACCTTCGACCTCGCGAACAATTCGATGGAGGTCCATCAACGCTACGCCGAACCCTGGCGTGTCACGCTGATCGATACCGGCGAGTTTTCGATGACAGGCGGCCGTCTGAAGCGCGCCGGCCATCTGCTGCGCGACGAAGAAGCCTTCTGCTTCACCTATGGCGACGGCGTCGGCAACGTCAACATCACGGAACTGGTGCGGTTTCACAAGAGCCACGGACGCCTCGCAACCGTCACCGGCGTGCAGCCGCCCGGACGTTATGGTGTCCTACAGTTCGCGGAGAACGAAAACGCGGTGGTCGGCTTCACGGAAAAGCCACAGGACGGCAATTCGTGGATCAACGGTGGTTACTTCGTCGTATCGCCGCGCGTGCTCGATTTCATCGCCGACGACGCGACGCCCTGGGAGGCCGCGCCGATGGAAAAGCTCGCGGTCTCCGGTGAACTGCAGACCTTCCGTCACGACGGCTTCTGGCAACCGATGGACACGCTGCGCGACAAGCAGCAACTGGACGCGATCTGGGCCAGCGGTAACGCGCCGTGGAAGACCTGGTGATCCCGGCGATGACGGACACGGGTTTCTGGTCGGGCCGCCGGGTGTTTCTCACCGGCCATACAGGGTTCAAGGGGAGCTGGCTGGCGCTCTGGTTGCAGCGCCTCGGCGCCGAGGTGACCGGCTATGCGCTCGCCGCGCCGACCCAGCCGTCGCTGTTCGAGGAAGCGGAAGTCGCTCGCGGTCTCGAACATCGGCTCGGCGATGTTCGGGACGCGGGCAGCGTCCTCGCCGCCATGCAGCGCGCCCAGCCCGAAGTCGTGTTTCACCTTGCCGCGCAGTCGCTGGTACGGCATTCGTATGCCGAGCCCGTCGAGACTTACGCGACCAATGTGATGGGTACGGTCCACGTACTCGATGCCGCGCGCCGGATCGAGAGCGTGCGCGCCGTTATCAACGTGACCACCGACAAGTGTTACGAGAATCTCGAAACCGAACGCGCCTATCGCGAAAGCGATGAGCTTGGCGGCCGCGATCCTTATAGCAGCAGCAAGGCCTGCTCGGAACTTGTGACGCAGGCTTACCGCCAGTCGTTCTTCGCGTCCGGCTCCGGCGGCATGCGCACGGGACTCGCCAGCGCGCGGGCCGGCAACGTCATCGGCGGCGGCGACTGGGCCGTCGACCGTCTGGTGCCTGATCTGCTGCGCGCGTTCGATCGGGGCGTGCCCGCGATCGTGCGCCGACCGCATGCGGTGCGCCCATGGCAGCACGTGCTGGAACCGCTCGCCGGATATCTGTCGCTGGCCGAACGTCTCTTCGCGCAGCCACAACGCTATTCGGGAGCCTGGAATTTTGGACCTCGAGCCGAGGATATGCGTCCGGTCGATGCCATCGCCGAGGCGCTGACGTCGGCGCTCGGCGCACATGCTTCGTTCGTGGTGCGGGTCGAAGCCGACGCGCCGCACGAAGCCGGCTTGCTGTTACTCGATGCCGCCAAGGCGCGTCGCGAACTCGAATGGGATTCGGTGCTGGAGTTGGAAGAAGCGTTGCGCTGGATCGCCGAATGGCATCAGGCGCGCCGGGCCGGCCGGAACGTGCGTGAGACCACGCTCGAACAGATCGGCCGCTATGAAGCCCGACTCGGCAGAACCGCTATCGCCGAATAGATGCGAGGAATGAAGTTTTGAACTGCCGACACTGCAATCATCCGCTGACGGTCCCGCTTCTGGACCTCGGCTTCGCACCGCCTTCGAATGCGTATCTGACGCAAGGCGCTCTCGTACAGCCGGAACAGTACTACCCGCTCAAACTGTTCGTCTGCGACGCCTGCTGGCTGGTGCAGACCGAAGACTACGCGGCGCGCGAGACACTGTTCGACGCGGACTACGCGTACTTCTCGTCCACCTCGGAAAGCTGGCTCGCGCACGCGCGGCACTATGCGTCGTCGATCATCGACGAGCTATCGCTCGGCCGCGAATCTTTTGTGATCGAGGTGGCGTCCAACGACGGCTATCTGCTGCGCAACTTCGTGGCGGCAGGCGTCCCCTGTCTTGGCATCGAGCCGACCGCCAGCACTGCGGCGTGCGCCGAAGCGCTCGGCATCCCCGTGCGGCAGGAGTTCTTCGGTGAAGCGCTGGCGCGTTCGCTCGCCGACACCGGCTCGCAAGCCGACCTGATCGTCGGCAATAACGTGTTCGCGCATGTGCCGGACGTGAACGACTTCACGGCCGGCCTGAAGACCGCACTCAAACCCGGCGGCACCATCACCCTGGAGTTTCCGCATCTGGTCAGGCTGCTCGAAGAAGTACAGTTCGATACGGTCTATCACGAGCACTTCTCCTATTTTTCGCTGCAGGCGGTCGAACATATCTTCGGAGCGGCCGGGTTGCGCGTGTGGCGTGTCGAAGAGTTGAAGACCCATGGCGGCAGTCTGCGTGTGTACGGCTGCCACGCGGCAGATCTCCGCACGGACGACGCTTCAGTCGAACGCATCCGCACACTCGAACAGACGCACGGCATCACATCGCTCGAAACCTACCGCGACTTCCAGCAACGCGCCGATAACGCGAAAAACGGTTTGCTGCGCTTCCTGCTGGACTGCAAGGACAAGGGTGTAAAGGTCGGCGCGTATGGTGCGGCAGCGAAGGGCAACACGCTGCTCAACTACGCGGGCGTCAAGCCGGATCTACTGCCGTATGTGTGCGACGCGGCCCCGTCGAAGCAGGGCAAGTTCATGCCGGGCAGCCATATTCCTATCATTTCGCCGGCTCAACTGGCCGCGGCACGACCCGACGTCGTGCTGATCCTGCCGTGGAATATTTCAGAGGAAGTGGTGGCGCAGCAACGTCCCGTACTCGGTCCGGATGTGCGTTTCGCCGTGGCGATGCCGAACGTCAGGTATCTGTGAGCGCCGGCAGTGAGGCGCCGTACTATGCGTCCTCACTGAGCCATGCCTGCACCGTCGGCAATGCGCGATCCCGCTCCGATAGAAGCGACACCTCGCGCGGCCACGCGATCGCCAGTTGCGGATCGTCGAAGGCAACGCCACGCTCGGCCGCCGGGTTGTAAAACGCAGTGTGCAGATACAGCAGGCGGCTGTCCGGTTCGATGCACTGGAAGCCGTGCGCGCAGCCTTCCGGAATGAACACCGCCTTGCCGTTATGCGCCGTCAGCTCCACCGCCTGCCACTGCATGAACGTGGTCGACGTGGGCCGCAAATCCACGATCACATCCCACACGCCGCCTTCCAGGCAACGCACCCACTTGGCATCGGCAGCCGCGCCGCGCTGAAAATGCAGCCCTCGCACGGTGCCGGGCAACGCCGTATGTGACCAGTTGATCTGTACGATCTTCCGCTCGCCGTGTGCCTGCGCGAAATCCTCGGCACAGAAGAGCCGCATGAAGCTGCCGCGGGCGTCACCTCGTGGCGTGCTTTCGGCCACGAAGGCACCTGCGATCGGCAACGCGTACAAGAGATTCTGGGTCATGGTGTCGAGCGGGATTCAGACAATGTCGCAAAGCCTCAACCGGGCCAGGCCGTCCGGCAGATCACCTGCCGCCGACATAGGCTGCCTGCGGGTCTTCGGTGTAGAGGTTCAGTTGACCGATGAACTGCTGCTGCCAGTTGACTCCGGCATATTTGCTGACCAGATGGCGCAGCAGCAGGTAGCTGCCGAGGCGTTCCGCACAGAAGGCCCAGACACGTGCCTGGTATCCTTCGCGCTTGATGGGATGCCGCTCGAAGCAGGTTCGCACGACAGCCTCGACCTGGGAAATGGCGTTCACCCAGAAATCGGCCGGAAATACGCCCAACTCGATGCCGCCGGGCACGAAAATCTCTTCACTGAAAAACGGCATCACCTCGTGACGCCCCAACACGCCAAGTTCGATCGTCACCGCAGTAAAGAGGAGGAAGTCTTCCGCCACATGTACATCCCGATACTGGTTGAAGTATCCGCCTTGCAGGCGGCATAGCTGCCCGAACAGGAAATCGCGGCCGGCGGGCGCCATGACCTGGGCCAGATCGGTGCTCTCGAGTGCCTGCCGGCCCACCATGTCCATGACGGGATAGTTCGCCGCAGCCGTCGCGCTCAGCCGGCGCGTCGCCACGAATTTGCGGTACTGGCAAATGCCGATCTGTTTGACCTGCAAGTGATTCTGGACGATGTAATTCTTGAGCGCGAAGCTGCCGGCGACCGCACCCAGTTGCGGGTGATACGGTAACCACTCGGGTGCGATGTCGCGCAGATTGGCCTTGCCGGGACCCTGTGCATCGCCCATGTAGAACGGCGAGACGAACGACGGGAAATCGAACGGCAGCGGCACGTGCGTGAAGCAGACATACAGCATGTCGCGCGAAGCCGGGAGTTGCGTCGACAGAAAGCCCTCTTTCGCGCGCGCCGCACTCCGGTCTTCGCGCGTCTGCAGTACCGCGCCACGCAAGGTGTAGAAATTGTGCAGCGCCTCGCTGTCATCGGTCTGCGCGTAACGGGTCTTGAGATCGTCCAGTAAAGCCAGCGGCGGTTCGTCGGCGGCACCTGCAGTCTGCGGCAAGGGCGTCGAACTGGTAGAGAACGCGCAAACCGTGATCTCCGGACACAGCGCAAGGATCAGCGAGGCGATCCGTTCGACCAGCAGCACCCGCAAGCCAACCAGTGGATTGCATGCCACGCTCGCCGCGAGTTGCTGGCGAAACGCCGGGCTCTCGCCTTCGAACAGATCGAACAGCTTTTCAGTCAGCGCAAACCATGTTTCCCAGAACGACGGCTTCGCAACCATGTAATTGCCGTAGACAGTCGAGCGGAAGTCCATCGGCAGCGTGCGCAGGTTCGCATCGAGTCCAATGGTCCGCAGAAACAGTTCAGCGGCCTCGATAAACCCCGGATAGTGCCGGTTGGCCTGCTCGAAGACGTTCAGAAAGCACGCGCTGTCCTCGATGGACGGCGAAAACGTGTAGACCTCGTGACCCGGATTGTCGCCGATGAACGCGCGCACTTGCCCTGCGCGGAGGCCGGTCCGCTCGTGGAAATCGGACGACAGAAAGCCGTACAGTTCGTCTGCGTTGAGCGAGCGGCTCAGGAAAAACTCGCGGATTGCGCCGTAGTCGCCCCACCCCGGCTTCAGGCTTGGGACATTGTCCAGCGCGACAAAGCCATCATCGCTCGGCCGGCCGGCTGGCCCTTCTCGGGAAATCTGGAAAATATTCGCGCTCATCGCTGCCCGCCGGTTCGGCAAAGTGTTTCGGGATCTGGGTCGTGCCCGAGTATGGCTGAGATGTTCTTGCAGCAAGCCGGTAAATTGACGCCAGATTAGGGCCCAGTTTGGCCCATGAGGCGAGCTTCGCGGGTGTTAAAAATACACACCACACTGGAGAAGCCGCGTGTCCCGTATTTACTACACCAAACCTTCGATCGGCGAACTGGAAGTCCGCTATGCGACGGACGCCGCAGCCAACGGCTGGGGCGAACGATGCTACGAGTACATCGACCGCTTCGAGAAGGGCTTCGCGGCGTTCCTCGACGTGCCGTATGCCATTTCGACCTCGAGTTGCACGGGTGCGATGCATATGGGTCTCGCCGCACTCGGCATCGGCTCGGGCGACGAGGTGATTCTGGCCGACATCAACTGGATCGCGACCGCCGCACCGATTGTCCATGTCGGCGCCACGCCGGTGCTGGTCGACATCCTGGCCGATACCTGGTGCCTCGATCCAGTGAAAGTCGAGGCCGCGATCACGCCTCGCACCAAGGCTATTGTTGCCACCCACCTGTATGGCAGCGTCTGCGCAATGGACGCCCTGCTCGACATCGGCAAGCGGCACGGCATTCCGGTGATCGAAGACTCGGCAGAAGCTATCGGCTCCTCATACCGCGGCAAGCGCGCCGGCGCGCTGGGCACGTTCGGCGTCTTCTCGTTCCATGGCACCAAAACGCTGACGACCGGCGAAGGCGGCATGTTCGTCACGAGCGACCGCGCGCTCTACGAACGGGTATTGACGCTCAGCAACCATGGTCGCGCGCGAGGCGAGACGCGCCAGTTCTGGCCGGCGTCCATCGGCTTCAAGTACAAGATGTCGAACCTGCAGGCGGCGATCGGATGCGCCCAACTCGAGCGCATCGACGAGCTGATTGCGCAAAAGCGCGCGATCTTCCAGATGTATGCCAAGGCGCTTGCGCCGCTCTCGTCGCATCTGAGCCTGAACGTCGAGCATCCGGAGACCGTCAACGGCTACTGGATGCCCACCGCAGTGTTCCATGAACACGTGAACTTCGATCGCGACGCATTGCTGGCCGCCTTCAAACAGCATGAAATCGACGGCCGGGTGTTTTTCTGGCCGCTCAGCATGCTCGATCTGGAGGGGTTGCAAGGCCCCGTGGATACACCGGTTGCACACGGCATTTACCGCCGCGCGGTGAATCTGCCCAGCTATCACGACATGGGGCACGCAGAGGTGGAGCGCGTCGCCGCGGTTATACGGCAGGTCTGCTGCCGCAGCGTGAATGACGGGCTTCAGCCGCGCGTAACGGGGGGCTCGTCCGTATTGCGGACGACGCGTGCCGGATTACCGTAGGCCACCGTCGCATCAGGCAGGTCCCGGGTCACCACAGCGCCGGCGCCCACCACGCAATGGCGTCCAATTCTGATCCGCGGCAACACCGTCGCGCCCACACCGATCGTGCTGAAATCACCGACCTGGACCTCGCCTGCGAGATGAGCGCCGGGCGCCACATGGACGCCGTCGCCGAGCCGGCATTCATGATCGACGCTGGCGCCGGTGTTGACGATGCATGCCATGCCGAGCTCGGCTTCCACACACACGGCAGCATTCGCAAGAATCTGACTGCCGGGTCCGATCGTCGCGTTGTCGGCAACGAATGCCGTGCGGTGCACGGCTACCGCCGCCAGCAGTCCGGCCGTTGCGAGCTGCCGGTGAATTTCCACCCGAACCTTGCCTCGGTCACCGCCGATGGCCACGAGGAAATAGCAGGGCGTAGGGGGCCGCGCAGCGCGCCATTCGAGAAAGCCATCCCAGCCGCGAAACAATGGGATATCGGCAAACGGCGCCGGCACCGTCGGACTGTTGTCGAACACGGCTTGCAGCTCGAAGTCATCGCGGATCAATTCCCGCAGCACCTTGGCTTGCCCGGTTCCTCCCCAAAAAATCATGCCTGGCCTGGACATTTCCGGCCTCCCTTACCGTTTTCGTGACACGAACGCAGATTATGCGGCACACGCGCAATTGCGCGTTGCCTGCCGCGCCGGGACAGTCATTGGAAGGTCGCATTCACCGACAGTTCGACCGCATTGCCCTTCGGCCGGTTGCTGACGTCGAATTCATTCACCCAGCGCAAGGTCGCGCCCACCGGCGTCTTGCTGATCTTGCCGTTCCACGTGACCATCGGCCCAATGCCCACCGAATGCCCTTGCGCTCCCCCCACGAGGTCCGCCAGGCCGCCCGTGTCATGGCCGAGTTGCTGGATATAGCCGCCCACCACACCCGCGCCCCAGCCCGCGCCGAACCGTTTCAGCGCCAGCAGGTCGAGCACGCTGACCGGTGCGTTGTGATACTGCGTCTGATTATTGGTGGTGTAAAACTCGACGCCGTAGTTCAGCGACAGCTCGATGTTTTCCTGCGGCAGCAGCTTGGTGTAGGCGAAGGTCGGCGTGAAGGTCCACGTATTCTGGCCGGCATTCGCGAGGCGGTCGCTGTTGTAGGCGCCGGTCGGTGCGTAGATCTGCACGCTCAACGCGATGTGGTCGGTCTTGGTGAGGTGATAACCCGCCACCACCGGCGTAAAGAAGATATCGGCGAACTGCGTGGCGTGATCATTCGGCAGCAGGCCGTGAAACGAAGACACACTGGTGTACTGCAGCGGCACACCGAACGACGACGCGAAATTCCATCCTCCGGCGGTAATGCCCCAGGTCTTGATGGCGTTCACGATGTCGTAGGAGATGTGGTAGTCGAGACCGGCCGTGACTTTGCCGGCAATCGGCAAGGTCTTGGTCGCGCCGAGCGAGCCCTCGTAGTAAATCGAGGTGACCGACACGATCCAGTCGTCCGTGGGCGGCACGATGCCCGCATACGGCGCGATCTGCATGCCGGTAATCGGGCGCCCGATGCCGGTTTCCGTCGCGCCAACCTGCGACGAAAACGCCATCCCGGCAGCGGCAAGCACACCGACCGACACCTGTGCCGCAAGAGAGCGGCCGTTAAACCAAGCGCGAGATTCATTCATGGCATCCTCCCAATCGATTCCTCGCCCCGCGCAGGCAAGGAAGGCGTTTTGCATCGACTGCAACTAGCGTGTGTCCTGCACCACCGGCGGCGGCGTCCACGTGCCGTCCAAAGCGGCTTGCTCGGGCCAGTAAGCCCGCACGTACAGCGAGAAGTCTTCGCCGACCGGCGCCGGCAGCCAGTTGCCGGCGTGGTCGGCGCCGGGCGGCGTGCTCTGCACATACAGCGTGAGCGAGCCGTCGTCGTTGTATTTCAGCGTCCTGTTTTTAGTGCCGAGCGAGTAGCGTTTCTGCTCATTCGGTGAAAAGAAGTGATGCGCGTTGTACAGCGTCAGGGACCAGAAGCCCTTCACGGGCGGCAATTGTCCCTTCGGAAACGTCACGGTGTAACGCTGCGCGCCATTGAGCCGCCGGCCGGATGCGTCGGTGTCGGCGTAGAAGTATTGGGTCTCATTGGGCTTGTTGACGAAGATGTTGGACTTCGCCACCGCTGTACGTGTGTAGTAGTCCGTACCAAACTGCGCGCCGTTGGTGATGGTGTTCCAGTGCGCGGGCAACGGCTTGCCGAACGTGTTGAAGTTGAACAGCGGGACGATCACTTTCGCGTCGGTCTGGGTCGCTTCATCCACGATGGCAGCCTTGATGGCGGGGTCTTTCTGCGCGGCCGCCAGCAACGCGCGCGCTTGTGCGTACAGCGCTTCTTCGCCGGGCTGCGGCGGCGCCTGGTCCAGCACCACAGGGAGTTCGTCCCAGAACTTCGCCGGGTCCACCCATTTGATCTCTTCGGCGCTCGCCTCGCCCGAGCCGAAGGTGGGCAGCTTCGACCAGTCGGTCACCTTCACCTTGCCGTCGAACTCGCCAAGCGGATACAGACCGATCTTGCCGATCACCGCCTGCACGGCCTCACGGTCTTCCGGCGTGTCGTCCATAAAAACGCGCGGGATAAAGCTGCCCACCGCCGTGGCCGAGCGGAACACCTGGCGGATGCCCTTGGGCACCTGGCCGTGCCAGTGCGGTCCGACCAACAGATAAAAGCCCGGCTTCGTTCCGTACAGCTTGCCGAGACGGACGAAGCCGTCGGTGCGCAGGTCGACGGCCTGGTAGACCCAGAAGCGCTCGCCGAAATCCGGAACCTGCACGACTACCGGCGTCTGGTTCAGATCGAACACCGCCGAGCCGTACACCACGTCCTGATTCGGACAGGCCACGAAGCGTTCCTGCGGCTCGATATAGTCGTGCAGCATCGAGAGATGGTTAGGCGGCGCAACCGGCACGATGCCGCCGTTCAGGCCCGGCTGCGGCACCTGCCGCATCGCCAGCAGTCGGTTGTAGACGTTGACCATCGGCCACGCCCAGAAGTAGGTCTGGCGCGCCACGAGGCGTGCGTAAGCCTCCGAGATCGCGTAGCCCGCGACCGGGCCGGGGACGGATAACGCCGACGCCGCAATGGTCTCACCACTGGGCGCCTTCGCCAGAATCGGTCCCGCCAGCGATGCCAGCACGGCGGCGGTTACCCACGTTGCGGCTTTCGGATTCATGTCGGGCTCCGACTCGTCCATTTGCGGTTCAGCGCTTTTGCGGGACCGGGAATTTCCAGCTGCCGTCGAAGACCGAAGCGTCCGGTCCGTAAATCCGCGCGATCACGTTGTAAGGCCCATCCGGCGCGGGCAGCCAGTTCGATTCCTTGTCCGCGCCGGGCGAGGTGTGCTGGATGTAGATATCGAGCGACCCGTCGGCGCCATAGCGGATGCCCCTCGTGCGGTCGCCGATCGAGTAGCGGCTGAGCGGGTTCGCCACCAGATGCCGGCCGGGCAGGTCGTACATCGTCATCGACCAGAAGAACTTCGCGGGCGGCAGGTCTTTCTTGTCGAAGTGGACGACGTAGGGCTGCGAGCCCACGAGCTGCTCGTGGTCCGCATTGACGCGCGTGCCGACATACACCGCCTCTTCCTTCGTATTGCCGTAGATGCCCATGGCCGCGGCCACGGCGCGCTTCATGTAGTCGCCGTGCAGATCCTCGCGGCTGCCGAACAGGTCGTAGGAACTGGTGGTGTGCTTCTCGGCGTCGGCGAGCGCCGCTTTGCCGTCCGCCACGCCCTGCTCGATGGCGTCGCGCGTCGCGGGCGGCAGCGTGGCGGGATCGAATGCAGCTCCCGGGGCGATGCCGATCTTCGCGAAGCGCTGCATCAACGCGGCTTCAGATGGCGCCGTAGGCTGAGCGAACTGCAGCAGGAAGTTCAGATACGCGATGAAGCCGATCGAAGTGGCTTTCGCTTCGTCCCACTTCGGGAAGGTGAGTTTCGCGACCTGCGGCGGCGCGCCGGTGTGTTCGAACGTGGACAGCGGCGTGAGGCGGTATTGCTTCTGGATGGCCTCGACGTTCTTCACGTCCGCCGGCCCGCTGAGGGCCGTGCGGCCCAGGGTCAGGATGATGTCGGTCTCGGAGCGGAAGACCTTGTCGATGCCCTTCGGGGTGTCGCCGTGCCAGTTCGGACCGGCGAACAGGTAATGTCCCGCGCCGTTGCCGGTGGTCCGCGAGCCCACGTAGGCAAAGTTATAAGTAAACAGGTCGATCCATTGGAACACGTAATAACGATCGTTCTTCACCGCCGGTACCGTCAGCACCCACGGCTCGCGGCGCAGATCGAGCCAGGCCCACGAGTACGGCGTGTCGTTGTTGGGCGTGACGATTTCCTTGTTCTCGGGACCATACGGCTGAGAGTAGTTGCGGAACTTGCCGAAGCCGCCCACGTAGGACTTTGAAGCCGGATCGAGCGCCTGTTCGTAGAGCGTCTTGTAGTTGAACAGCATCGGATAGGCGTAGATGAAGGCGTCTTTGGCGATGGCGCGTGCTTCATCGGGCGAGGCGCTGAGCGTCGCGGTTGCATCGCTCGCCTGGGCGCGCGCGCCCGGCTGCGTCAGGGTTATCAGCGAAAGTCCAAGCACGACGGTGGCCATGCGCAGGAGTGTGAAAAATTTCATGAGCGGGTCTCTCGGCTGAGGGTGGTCACTTGCCGAACGTCAGGTTCAGCCCGGCAAAAATCGTCACTTGCGGCACGCCGACGCCGGAGTGAGCCACCGAATACTGCGGCTCGATAAACGCGTTGTAGATGGTCGAGCCGCTCTTCCACGCCTTGCCCGCACCGAGCCCAACGGGGATGTAGTAAGCGCCGTGCTGCAGGTCGAAAGTCCAGATCGCGGTCGAACGGATGTACCAGCCGCCAGGCAAATTGAAGATGCCGAACGGCTGGGCCGTGAGGGACTGCGTGGTCGGCCGGCCGCTTTGACCGGCGAACGAGTGCTGCCACTGCACCAGCGCGCCGAGCAGATGCGCCGGCGTCGCGCTGACGGCCACCGCCGCCAGGCCGCCCTGCCATTTACCCGTGCCGAGGCTGGGATCGGTGGCGGTGGGCAAGGTGATCAACGGGCCGACGCCGAGCTGCACGTCCGATTGCGAGAGCAGGAATATGTCGAACAGGTTGATGTCGCCGAGACCCGTGTTGTAGCCGCCGCTCGGGTCGGGGCGCGTGCTGATCGGCACCGTGGCGCGGAAAATCTGCGGCACGCCGATTGGGCCTACCGGCCCCACCGGAATGGTCGGCCGGAGCAGCAGATCGTTGGTTTGGCCGCTCACGCCGAACAGGCTCGGCGTGTAGTAATCCTGGAGGTTGAACGACGGCGCCAGATTCAACGGGTTATTGCTTTTGTTGGCGTCCTCCGCGGAAGCCTGCGCATTGGCCGGCGACGAAAACACCGCCGCACAGAGCACCGCCCCTGCTCCAAGGCATCGTTTCATGATGATTCATTTTCCTGGCTCAGGTTCCGGTTATTAATCGGCAAGCGCACGCCTTTGCATAACGCAAATAGAAATTTTCAGTACCTCGATTGACCGTTTAACGCTCGCCCGACTCTGGACAGGCCGCTGCCACTAATAAATCGCTGGGAAATCCGCAACAGGGATCAAACTGCCGCCCGGAAAGGCGCTACGCGCGTCAAACCTCGTCGGGCGAGGGCCGGATGCGCCGCATAAAATCACTGTCCTCGTCGAAAAATACTAGCAAACGTTTTCAATCATCACAGAGATAAATTTGTAACGCAGTAGAGTTGAGACAATCTCAAGGTTTATTGCGCGCAAATCCTCTGAAATAAATCTGATTATGAAATGGCGGCGGCGATTTGAGGCAATTGATGCAAATAAGTAAACAAAATCGCCTTCAATAACCAGGCACGTCGGGCGCGGCAGGTTTTTCTCATGGAGCGGCCTCTGTATGGGTCATCCTCGTTTTGTTCGCACCTCGTCCGCCTGCCACGGCATGCGTCATAAACCATTAAGCGAACGCCCCAAATGTGATATCTAGTAAGCGCGAATTGGCACGCTGGAGAAGCCAATGCCGCACGACATCACACACCAATGAGGCTTTCATGATTTGCTCGATGCGCAGATGCTGGATCGGCTTGACCGTTATCGCTCTCTGCGCCTGCACCAGCACACCCCACGCGAGCGGCACGTCGCAGGCCGCACGTCCGGCTCGCGCGCCGTCCGGCAATTCGACCATGGCGTCGTGGAACGACACGCCCGCCGAGCGCTCGATTGTCGATTTCGTCACGCGCGTCACCACACCCGAATCGAAAGACTTCGTGCCGCGCGCCGAGCGCATTGCAGTGTTCAATCTGGATGGCACGCTATGGGTCGAGCAACCCGCGCCCGTGCAGCTCGTCTTCACGCTGCAGCGGGTGAAGACGCTCGCGCCGCATCATCCGGAATGGAAACGGCAGGAACCGTTCCGCTCGATTCTGCGCGGTAATCTCAAAAGCGTCGCCAATAGCGGCGACGCCGGCGCGCTGAAACTGCTAGCCGTGAGCCACGCGGGCATGACGACGGACAGCTTCGCCTCAGCCGTGCACGACTGGTTCGAGACCGCGAGCGATCCGCGTTTCAACCGGCCGTACACGAGTCTCGCGTATCAGCCGATGGTCGAGTTGCTCGCCTATCTGCGCGCGAATGGCTTCAGGACCTACATCGTGGCGCCGGAGAGCGTCGAGTTCATGCGCGAGATTTCGCAGCGTATGTACGGCGTGCCGCCCGACGAGGTAATCGGCAGCACGATCCGCTATCAGTATGGGCTCGTGAACGGTACGGCGTCGCTCACGCGCACCGCGCAGATCGACACGCTCAACGACGGCGCCACCAAGCCGCAGACCATCCAGGCGGTGATCGGCAAGCGGCCGTTGATGGCGTTCGGCAGCGCGGACAGCGACCTGCCGATGCTCGAATGGACCACCTCCGGCGACGGCCCGCGCTTCGCGGCCCTCGTGCATCACACGGACGCGCAGCGCGAATACGCCTACGACCGCACGGCGCGCAGCGGCAAACTGGACAAGGGCCTGGAAGAGGCCAACGTGAAGGGCTGGCTGATCGTCGACGTGAAGGACGATTGGCACACCGTATTTAAGGGCGACGCGGACGGAACGGCGGCGACTGCGGCGTCGGCTGCAAAATAACTGGCCTGGTGGAGAGGCGTTCAACGCAGCGGTGACCGACACCGTCAGATATGCAACGCGTGTCCCAAGGCACGCAGCGCCGCTTCCTGCACCGCCTCGCACAGCGTCGGATGCGCATGAATGGTGCCGGCGATGTCCTCCAGACGCGCGCCCATCTCCATCGATTGCGCAAACGCCGCAGCCAGTTCCGATACGCCGCGCCCCACCGCCTGCCAGCCGACGATCAGATGGTTGTCGCGCCGCGCCACGACGCGCACGAAGCCATCGGTCGCTTCGAGCGTCATCGCGCGGCCGTTCGCGGCGAAAGGGAATGAGGCGCTGATGCAATCGAGGTCCGCGGCTTCGGCGTCCGCCGGCGACAGCCCCGCGGTGACGATTTCGGGATCGGTGAAGCACACAGCGGGAATCGCCGCCGGCACGAAGCGGCGCGTTTTGCCGGCGATCAACTCCGCGACCATCTCGCCTTGCGCCATCGCCCGGTGCGCGAGCATCGGTTCGCCCGCCAGATCGCCGATTGCCCACACGTCGCGCATCGACGTGCGGCATTGATCGTCGATACGCAATGCGGCGCCGTTGCGATCCAGTTGCAGAGTTTCGAGGCCCCAGCCCTGGGTACGCGGACGCCGGCCGACCGCTACCAGCACCTGATCGGCCGGCAAAGCCGTCTCGCTGCCGTCGCGGCCTTGCACGCGCACCGCCTCGCCGTCCGCGCTGAGCCCCAGCACCTTGTGTCCCAGCAGCATCGATACGCCTCTCTTCGCCAGCGCATCCGCCACCGGTTTGGCCAGTTCGGCGTCGTAAGCCGGCAGGATGCGCTCCTGTGCTTCGACGACGGTGACCTCGACGCCCAGCTTGCGATACACCGTGCCCAACTCCAGACCGATATAGCCCGCGCCGACCACCACGAGACGCTTCGGCAGGCTCTTCGGCGACAAGGCTTCCGTCGACGACACCACCTTGCCGCCGAACGGCATCGACGGCAACGCGGTAGGTTCGGAACCGGCCGCCAGCAGCAGGTGCTCGCACTGGATGCGCACGCGCTCGCCTTGGCCTTCGCCTGGGCCTTCACCGCCGGTGGTCGCGCTGACTTCCACGGTCTTGCCGTCGATCACCCTGGCCTCGCCCCTCACCACCTTGACACCATGCTTCTTCAGAAGCGCCCCCACACCGCGCGTGAGCTTTTGCACGATGCCGTCTTTCCAGGCCACCGTGCGTTCGATATCGATGGCCGGCGCATGCACGCGAATGCCCAGTGGCGATGCTTCGGCATACTGAATAGTTTTGTCGAACTCCTCGGCGGCGTGAATCAACGCCTTCGACGGAATGCAGCCGATGTTCAGACAGGTGCCACCCAACTGCTCGCGCTCGACCAGCACGGTCGGAATGCCGAGTTGCCCGGCACGAATGGCGGCGACATAACCGCCCGGCCCGCCGCCGATCACCAGCAGACGGGTATGTTCGATCTGGCTCATGCTCACTCCACGAAAAGCAGCGCGGGCTGCTCCAGCAGCACTCGAACCGACTGGATGAATTCGGCGGCATCCATACCGTCGACCACCCGATGATCGAACGACGACGACAGGTTCATCATCTTGCGCGCCACCACGGCGCCCTGGCGGATCATGGGACGCTCCACCATCCGGTTGACGCCCACAATGCCCACCTCCGGATGATTGATGACCGGCGTCGAGACGATCCCACCCAGCGCGCCGAGGCTCGAGATCGTGATGGTCGAGCCCGTCAGTTCGTCGCGACTGGCTTTACCGCCGCGCACCGCTTCGGCGAGGCGCGCGATTTCGGCGGCGATCGACCAGACATCGCGCGCTTCGGCGTGACGCAGCACCGGCACGGTGAGCCCCGCGTCCGTCTGGGTGGCGACGCCGACGTGCACCGCGCCGTAACGCGTGACCACGCCGGCTTCATCGTCGAAACGCGCATTGATCTGCGGGAAATCGCGCAGCGCGATCACCATGGCGCGGATCAGCAGCGGCAGCATCGTCAGACGGCCACGCGCATCGGCCCAGCGCTTATTAAGTTGCGCGCGCAGATCTTCGAGTTCGGTGACGTCGATCTCTTCGACATAGCTGAAATGCGGAATGCGCCGCTTCGCCTCCTGCATCTTGCGGGCGATCGCGCGGCGCACGCCGATCACCGGGACCGCGGTTTCGTCGTGCAGTTCGACGTAGCCGGAGCGGGCTTGCGTCGTCGTGGCAGAGACGGCGCCGCGCGTCTGCGCATAGGCATCCAGATCAGCGTGGGTGACGCGGCCTGCTTCGCCCGTACCATGGACGAAGCGCAGTTCGACACCCATGTCCCAGGCGCGTTGGCGGACTGCGGGCGAGGCGAGCGGGCGCTCGTCCGGTTGGCGGATGAGCGCAGCGGGATGAGCGGCTACAGCATGCGGCGGCGAAGACGCGGCGGTTTTAGCGGATGCAGACGTCGTGTGCGAGTTACGCGAAGCAACTTCGGCAGCAGACTCAGGGTCCGCTTCGCGCGAGTGCAGAGCGACGACGGAGCCGCTCGCCGCCGCAGCGCCGCGCGTTGCGTTCGCGCCATTGGCCGCATGCGTGCCATGGGTGGCCTCGCTAGCGCCGTGCTTGCCGTTCACCGCGCCGGCAGCGGCCTGCGCCGACGCACCTGTCCTGACATTCCCCTCTCCCTCCACCTCCAGCCGGATCAGCTCGCTGCCCACCGCCAACACCTCTCCCACCTTGCCGCCGAGAGCAATCACCTTGCCCGCGACCGGCGACGGAATCTCGACCGCCGCCTTGTCCGTCATGACATCCGCGAGCGGCCCGTCTTCCTTGACGAGTTGGCCCACCTCCACATGCCAGGCGCCCAACTCCACCTCTGCAATGCCTTCGCCGATATCCGGCATCTTGATCACATGCACACCCATTTCAGGCCTCCATCACACGACGTAGTGCTTCCCCAACCCGGCGCGGGCCGGGGAAATAGGCCCATTCCTGCGCATGCGGATACGGCGTGTCCCAGCCGGTGACGCGTTCGACCGGCGCTTCCAGGTGATAAAAACAGTGCTCCTGCACGAGCGCTATCAACTCCGCGCCGTAGCCGCACGTGCGCGTCGCCTCGTGGACGACCACGCAGCGGCGCGTCTTGCGTACCGACTTCACGATGGTGTCGAGATCGAGCGGCCAGAGCGTGCGCAGATCGATCACTTCGGCATCGACGCCGGTTTCTTCCGCCGCCGCGAGCGACACGTGAACCGTCGTGCCGTAGGTGAGCACCGTCACCGCATTGCCAGGACGCACAACCGCAGCCGAATCGAGCGGCACCGTGTAATAGCCCTCCGGCACCGCATTCGACGCATGCTTCGCCCACGACGTGACCGGCCGTTCGTGATGACCGTCGAACGGTCCGTTGTAGAGACGCTTGGGCTCAAGAAAAATCACCGGATCGTCGTTCTCGATGGAGGCGATCAAGAGCCCTTTGGCGTCGTAGGGATTCGACGGCATCACCGTGCGCAGGCCGCAGACTTGCGTGAACATCGCCTCAGGACTTTGGCTGTGAGTCTGGCCGCCGTAGATACCGCCGCCGCAGGGCATGCGAATCGTTAGGGGTGCGATGAATTGACCTGCCGATCGATAACGCAGACGCGCCCCTTCCGAGACGATCTGATCCGACGCCGGATAGAAGTAGTCGGCAAACTGGATCTCGCAGACGGGACGCAGGCCGTAAGCCCCCATGCCGACCGCCGCGCCGACGATGCCGCCTTCGGAGATCGGCGCATCGAACACGCGCGAAGTGCCGTATTTCGCCTGCAGGCCTTCGGTGCAGCGAAACACGCCGCCGAAATAGCCCACGTCCTGACCGAACACGACGACGTTGTCGTCGCGCCCGAGCATCACGTCCATGGCCGAGCGCAGCGCCTGGATCATCGTCATCGGCCGCGTGGCCGTGTCCGTTTCGTGGATAGGATCGAATTCCGCCATGCTCACACTCCCAGTTCTTGACGCTGACGACGCAGGTGTTCCGGCATGTCCTTGTAGACATCGTCAAACATGCTGGCCGCGCTCGGAATACGTTCGTCGTTCAGCGTGCCGAATTGCTCGGCCGCTTTCTGCGCCGCGACGATTTCGGCTTCGAGTTCGGCAATCATTTCGTCATGCTGACGATCCGACCAGATGCCCTTCGCGTTGAGATGCTTCCTGAAGCGTGCAATCGGATCGCCGAGCGGGAAGTCGGTCCAGTCGTCGCCCGGGCGGTATTTCGATGGATCGTCCGAGGTCGAATGCGCGCCGGCGCGATAGGTGACCCATTCGATCAGCGTCGGCCCCAGGTTGCGGCGCGCACGTTGCGCCGCCCAGCACGAAGCCGCGTACACGGCGAGATAATCGTTACCGTCGACGCGCAGCGAGGCAATGCCGCAGCCGACGCCGCGTCCGGCGAAGGTCGCGCCCTCGCCGCCTGCGATGGCCTGGAAGGTCGAGATCGCCCACTGGTTGTTGACCACGTTGAGGATCACCGGCGCGCGGTAGACGTGCGCGAAGGTGAGCGCCGTGTGGAAATCGGACTCGGCCGTCGCGCCGTCGCCGATCCATGCGGAAGCGATCTTCGTGTCGCCCTTGATCGCCGAGGCCATCGCCCAGCCCACCGCCTGGATGAACTGCGTGGCGAGGTTGCCGGAGATCGAGAAGAAGCCGGCCTCGCGATCGGAATACATCACCGGCAATTGACGGCCTTTGAGCGGATCGGCCTCGTTGGACATCAACTGACACATCATGCCGACGAGCGGCACCTCGCGCGCCATCAGGATGCTCTGCTGACGATAGGTCGGAAAACACATGTCGTCGCGCCGCAAGGCCATGGCCTGGGCCGCGCCGATCGCCTCTTCGCCGAGGCTTTGCATGTAAAAGGAGATCTTTTTCTGGCGCTGGGCGATCAGCATGCGGGCATCGAAGATGCGCGTCTTGAGCATGGCACGCATGCCGGCCAGCAGTTGCTCGTCGGTGAGATCGGGAGCCCAGGGACCGACAGCGCGGCCTTGATCGTCGAGGACGCTGATGAGCGTGTGGGCGAGATCGCTGGTGTCGATGGCGCTGACGTCGATGGGCGGTTTGCGCACCGAGCCGGCGGGGGAAAGTCGAAGATAGGAAAAGTCGGTTCTGCAGCCTGGGCGCCCGGTGGGCTCCGGCACATGCAGACGCAGTGGCTCATGCAAGCTCATTGTGTTGTCTCCACGCTTGATTGTGTCTCACGCTGATAGGTCGCTCACCGGGGTAGCCGGGTGGGCGCCAAAGCCGGCGCACGTTGTAGCGCGCGCCGGTTTCTTTCTCTTTAGAGTTTAGGCAATCTGCCGGTGCGGTTCGATGTTCGATGCGCTCAAATGGGGTGAGCGGGTTTGCCACTTGGGGTTTTGTTAGCGCTTACGTATGCGCATATGGGCTCCCTCCCTTACGCGCTTTGCGCCAGGCGGCTTTTTGTGCGATGCGACGGGATGCGGTGCATGCGTCTAGCTGGGTCGCGAAGCGGTGCGGCTGGTGCGGCGCATCAGGCTGCAGACAGGCGCCTCCACCGCGCGTGATAAGCTCATTTCGAACACATTTTTCCGCCAACCTTCGGGCCGTCCTCGCTGGAGGCATACGCCATCATGACAACCCATACCCTCACCGATCGTCCCGATCCCGTTGCTTCGCTAGGCAGCTTTTTGCGCGATCGCCGCTCGCGTCTGCAGCCAGGTGCGGATGTTCAGGGACGGCGGCGCACACCCGGTCTCAGACGCGAGGAAGTGGCGATGCGCGCGAACGTCAGCGTCGCCTGGTACACGTGGCTGGAACAGGGACGCGGCGGACCGCCTTCTGACGAGGTGCTGGAGCGGCTGGTTCCTGCGCTGGAACTCGATGCCGCCGGCCGCGAGATGCTGTTTTTGCTCGCGCAGCAGCGGCCGCCGCCGCTTCACCCTGCGGCGGCCGCGCAGGTGACGCCGGCTTTGCAGCGCGTGCTGGATGGGCTGCGGACGAGTCCTGCGATTGTGAAAACGCCGAGCTGGGATGTGGTGGCGTGGAACGCGGCGGCGGCGGCTGTGCTGACTGATTACGCGGCGTTGCCGGTGCGCGAGCGGAATGTGCTGCGGCTTTTGTTCGGCAATAAGGGCGCGCGCGGGTCGCAGGAGAATTGGGAGGAGAGTGCCCGGCTGGCGGTGGGCGTGTTTCGGATTGACGTCGCGCGGGCGGGTGGGGATCCGGAGGCGGATGCGCTTGCGGCTGAATTGCTCGAGAGCAGCGCGGAGTTTCGACGGCTTTATGCCGAGAACGAAGTCAGCAGTTTTTGGGGCGGGGTGAAACATTTTCGGCACCCGGATGCCGGGGTGATTACCTTGGAGTATTCGGCGTTTGCGGTTAGTGGCGCGGAGGGGTTGAGTATGGTGGTGTTTTCGCCGGTCACGGACGGGGATGAGAGAGCGATTGAGCGGTTGGTGGCTAGCGCGGCGGCGGTGGGGTGAGGCGCCTGAGACCGAAGCGATCTCAGGCATTTTCAACTCTGGATAAGCGGCGGGGCGGTGACACGCGCGGTTTTATAAATGGCTTGCCTGATCCCGGTCGCCGCGCTGTCGCGCCGTGGCGCCGTCGGGAAGTGTCACTGGACGGCGGTACCGTTTGCATCGACCCACGACGCCCCGCTCCACCAGATCGGCTTGCCGGCGGCCAGCAGAGTGGTATCGAAGTACATCGTCCCGGCCCAGTCGATGTCGTTTGCTACACCCATCGTCGCGGCGTTCGGCCGTGAGCTGCTCAGGCCACGCCACACGCCGGCCTGGCCGGCCACTTTCCATACTCCCGGTGTGCCCGAGGTAATGCATTTCCAGCCCAGAGCGCCGCCCTGGAATGGAAACTTGTTGTGCACTTCGTCGCCCCGGAACCAGGCGCCCGCCGTAGGCGCGGCGGTCCCACTGACGAGTCTCGATACGGGGTTATTTCCGGCGGCATTAGATGAGCAATACTGAAGACGCGTTCACCACGATGGCGACCGTTTGTGTGAGGTCATGCCGATGATCGTCACACGGAGACGCGCTCGATCTGCCGTGTACGCTGACTTCGTCGTGATCCTGGTAGATCGAAGTAGTGGTGATCGACGCGTGCCGCAGGTTGTCGCGCACGGTTGTCAGCGTGGCGCCATCGGCGAGCGCATGCGTGGCATGCGTATGACGCATCCAGTGCGGCGGCGCGCGACGTAGCTTACGCGCGAGCGATGCATGGTCGGCATCGATGGTATCGGCGGCTGTATTGAAGAACCGGCGCACAATTTCCCTCAGGCGCGGCGCGGTGATCCCATCGGACGCGTGAAGGTGGCCGATCAGCGGCATACAGGATCAACTCCATAGGGGTAAATTCTCCGCTCGAATTCGCCAATACGCTGCGCGCAGGCGGTTTCCGAAATGGCAGAGGATATATTCACTGAACCAAGGTGCCCGATCGAACAGGCGGTAATTCCGGCTCAATGCGCGGCGCTTGCTCCTCCAGATGGGGCAGCTTCGAATGACTAAGGAAGCCAAATACCATCAAGGCTGACAGAACGGTGATGCCCGCCAAGACGTAAAGCAATGAACGGAACGCGGCGCCGTAAAGCGTGACAAGCTCGGCAGTCGTAGCATGCGCCAGCATTGTCGATGCCGTCAGCTGGTCGCCCATCACAAGTCGGTTGGCCGCCCCGACTAAAGTCTGCGCGTCCACACCCGCAAACGCGGCCCCACGCAGGTTCGTCTCGATGAAACTTGCGAGCAGCGCCGAAACGATGGCAAGTGCGATGCCCTCGCCAGCCACACGTGTCGTATTGAAGATGCCCGTCGCCATACCGGCGCGCTCTTTGGGAACGACGCTGACAGCGAGGCCGTCCATCAAACCCCACGGGAAGCTCACACCTATGCCGATCAACAACATCGCCATCAACATATGCGCGATCGGCTGTCCGGGCGCACATTGCGCGAGCCAGAGCTGGCCGCACGCGCACAACAGCAGACCAGCGCCCGAAATTACGCCAGCTGTGAGCCAACGTGTGAGATAGCCGGCGAACACCGGAATTATGAGCATCGGTGCCGAAAGCGCGAACATCATTTGTCCCGCGGCAACGGGACCATATCCTTCGATGCCAATGAAGCGAACCGGTAGCAGCACGAGCAGCACGACGTACGAATAGGCCGGAGCGGCTGCGAGAAACTGCACTCCGATAAAGCGCGGGTAGCGGAACAGTGATAAATCGAGCATTGGGCGGCGCGCTCGACTTTCGACAAAAACGAACGCCGCCGTCATGACAGCCGATGCAGCGAGCAGGCCCAGCACGAGCGGGCCGGTCCAGCCGCTGTCGGGTACGCGCAGCACCGCGTAGGTAAACAGAGTCAAGCCGCACGTGAAGGTGGCGGCGCCCGGCAGATCGAGGCTCGTGGCACCAGGATCACGCGTCTCGCGAATGCACTTTGCCCCGAAGGAAAACGCGATCAGTGTGATGACGGTGACGCTCCAGAACACCGAGCCCCAGCCGAAGTGCGCGATCAGCGTACCCGCGATGATCGGACCGAACGCGAGGCCAACACCGAAGATCGTGCCGAGCACGCTGAAGGCTCGCGTGCGAGCGTCACCTTCGAACTCTTGCGCGAGAGCGGCGGCGCCGGCCGATAGCGCCGTCGCGCTCGCTATGCCTTGCAGCGCGCGCAGCAGGTCAAGGGCGAGCATGCTCGAAGCACGTGTTGCAATGATCGATGAGAGCGCGAAGCCGACGGTACCGCAGAGAAAGACTCGCCTTCTCCCGAAGCGGTCAGCACAGGTTCCGGCAACGAGTAGGCAACTGCCAAAGGCCAGCATGAAGGCATTGGTCACCCAGTTCAACGCGAGTGGTGACCCGCCCAAGGCGCGCGCAATCTCTGGCAGCGCGACGGCCGGCCCGGTGAAGCTGACGGGCATTGATAGTCCGGCAAGACAGACGGCAGCCAAGATCAACATCCTCTCGGCTGCAGTATTTATTTCTACAACTGGGTTGCGCATTCCCAAATCCTCGAACGAAGTTTGCGTTTTGCCATTGTTTGCAGCGGTCGGCACGATTGTCCGCAGCGACCTCCAAGTTGGAGGGCATATTAAATGGCAAGCGATTGTGTTTAAATGAGTCCGCATTCCGGTCTATCCGGAAAAATATTCCTTAATCGGCCATCTTTATGGAATCGCTCAGTGGACTCGTCGCCTTCGTCCGTGCCGCGGAAGCCCGCAGTTTCGTCACCGCTGCGCGTGCGCTCGGGATTTCCGCGTCGGCCGTCGGAAAAAGCGTTGCGAGACTTGAAGAAACTCTCGGTGTGCGGCTCTTTTATCGAAGCACGCGCCAAATCAACCTGACCGAAGAAGGGACGGTTTTTTTTGAGCGATGTCGCTATGCGCTCCAGGAAATTCAAGACGCCGAGGCGCAATTATCGAAAGCGACTATTGCGCCGCGCGGCCGCTTACGAGTGAGCATGCCAGCGATCGGCTATCGCTTACTGCTACCGATCATTCCGCAATTTCGCACGCTCTATCCTGAAGTCGAGCTCGATTTGGATTTCAACGATCGACTTGTCGATGTCATCGAAGAAGGCTTCGATGTCGTCATTCGCGGGGGATATCTGGCCGATTCGCGGCTCAAAACCAAGCTCCTCGGGCCTTATCGGTTCGTCGTATGCGCATCGCCCGAATACTTCGCGCGGCATGGCGTGCCGTTGTGCGCCGATGATATCGCCAACCCAAATCATGTTTGCCTGCGATTCAAGTACCAGTCGAGCGGCAAGTTGCAGGAATGGCTGATCGACGGCGTCTCGCCTCTTCAGGGGGGAGGCTCTGCGACCCCACTCGTCCTGAACAATGCTGAAGCTGTTCTGTCGGCGGCGATCCAAGGACTAGGGATCGCTTATGTGCCGGACTTCGTGGCGCGAGATGCCTTGCTAGGGGGGCAGTTGCGCATGGTGTTGGAATCGTCAGCGACCGTGGAGGGTGTATTCCGCGCGCTTTGCCGACGAATCGGCATATGCTGCCCAAGCTGCGGGTATTCGTCGATTACCTCGCCGAACGCCTGGATGCCACGTCGGCATCGGTGGGCTTGGCCGGCATCCCACGCCGGTGGGCCTCTCGGTAGCCCAAACTAACGCCGACCCATCTTCAATCGACCGTTCCTGTGCTTCGCGCGGGCATGATTTTCCTCCACGGGGCCTTCTTCACAGCCACGCCGTTGCCAGGCAGTTATTGTCCCTGGCTCCGGGTCGGCGGCCAGATGCGTGGTGACACATTTAATGACGCAATCGTGACGCTTTTAATGCGATCTACGGTAGCCTACGCGCGAACGGAGGTTGCCGGCTAGATCTCGAATGACCCCTTTCTGGCCGAACCCGGTCGACGATGATCGGCCCGAACGGACCCAACTCGGCCGTCTGGGATCGCGGGCCTGTAGCCACTTTCGACGTAAGACCCGCCCACTGATTTCTACTGCGGTGCCAGCGATCCAAACCAGGGGCGAAGCGATAACACCCCCGTCCATTGGAAAGTCGCTGCCGATGAAGGCGCCATCGGATCCCATCAGAAGCGCCGCTACCCTCAGACACGTTAGACCTTACGATGCGAAGCAAGACCCTCCTCGCCAAATTCGCATATTGGCTACACAATTCAGCGGCATCGACATGTGATTGCGCCTGAAAATGGAAGCCCGCCATAGACAGTCAGGATGACCCTAGCCCGGGAAGCCACGCTTCCTTGCCCTGAATACAGCGACAAATGCCAGAAACAGCAATCCAGCGAGCGGCCACGCAAATGCGGCGACACCAAGGTAATCGAGCATCAGCCCGCCGAGAATTCCTGCAGCTGCAATAGCCGCGTTCCACGTCGTCACTACGATCGACTGCGCCACGTCCGCGTCATCTCCGCTGACATGCGCCGATGCGGTCTGATAGAGCGCCGGAGCACCGCCAAATGCCAGTCCCCAGACGACCGTCGCGAAATAGACGACCGTCGGGTGTGTACTCCAGATTGTCAGCGCAACGGTGGCGACAAAAAACAGCGTAATGCTCGCGAGCGTCAGTCCCCGGAGAAATCGATCGATCAGCGCGCCGGTCGCGAACATGCCAACCAGCGCAGCCGCGCCGAATAGTAGCAATACCACGTCGACATTCGAGGCAAGCCCCGAAGGCGCGACAAACGGCGCGATGTAGGTATAAAGGACGTTATGTGCCAGCACAAAGCACACCATCGCGCCAAGAACCGAACGAAACCCGGCTATACCGATGACCTTGCAGATCGGCGAATGCTTGACGCTCTCGTCGCGCGGCAGATCCGGAACGGCGAACACCACCCATCCGATGAGCAGCAAGGAGACGCCGCTCATGATGCCGAACGTCGCGCGCCAGCCGATCGACAGACTGATCAATGTCCCCGCCGGAATGCCGAACGACAAGGCTGCCGGGATACCCAGCATGGCAATCGAGATCGCACGCCCCCGCAGATGCGCGGGAGAGATACGGCTGGCCTGACCGGCGACTTGGGCCCAGAGCAGACCGGATATGGCACCGGCGAGAAAACGGGCAATCAGCGTCAAGGGATAAGAGTCGGACAAGGCGGTGGCCGCGTTCACGATGGCAAAACCCGCGATAGCGACGAGTATCACGCTCCGCTGCCGGTAGCGGCGGACAGCCTGGGCCAGCGGAATGGTGGCAACCACGCAACCCAGTGCATAGAACGTCACGAACTGTCCGGCCAGCGATTCGGAAACCCGCAGGCTGGCGGCAATCTGCGACAATACACCCGCCGGCAGCGCTTCGGTCAGAATGGTGACGAACGCAGCCGTCGCAAGGGCAAGCAATGCCGACCAGGGCATGCGATCGCTGCGATCCAGCGCGTCTGCGCAAATACCTGATACCCGTTCCATCATGGCAAGGCCTTGTTGATCTTTTTTGTCGTGCGGATGGCTCAATGTAGCGGCGTACGGAATACCCGCTCCCGAGCCTCCGTACGCTTGCGGATCAGGCGTTCCAGCCGCCGTCGACCGTCAGATTCTCGCCGTTGACGAAGGAGGCCTCCGGACTGCACAGGAACGCTGCGGCAGCCGCAATTTCCTCGACCTTGCCGTAACGGCCGACACTGGTGAGCGCCTTGTTCGCGTCGTATCCTGGCGTGCCGGGTTGAGGCGCAAGCTCAGTTGCAATCGGTCCGGGCTGGATACCGTTGACCGTCACGCCGTGCGGCCCAAGCTCTCTCGACAGACCGCGCGTGAAGCCGTGCAAAGCAAACTTGGTTGCGACATACATCGTGACGCCGGCCATTGGCGCAGCCTCACCGAATGCAGAGCTGATGTTGATGATGCGCCCCCAACCCGCCTTGACCATGCGCGGAGCGAGCTTCTTCGTCAGCTCGATCGGACCGCGGACATTGAGATTGAAATGCTTGTCGTAGGATGCATCCGACGACTCCAGGAACGGGCCGAATTCGACCGTACCGGCATTGTTGATCAGGATATCGAGCCGGCCGGCAAACGCGCCGCCGAAAACAGAATCGACAGCATTGGCGAGATCAGTCACGCCTTCCAGCGTACTGAGATCAGCCTTGACCGCTTCCGCCTTTCCACCTGCACGACGAATCTCGTCGACAACCGCTTCAGCACGCGCCGGACTCGCGGCATAGTTGACGATGACCGAAGCGCCCAGGCTGGCCAGACGGATGGCCATCGCCGCCCCCATTCCGCGCGATGCCCCAGTTACGAGCGCCAATTTGTTTTCCAGAGCTTTTTCCATTGCAGAATCTTCCTTCGTTGACTTTCGGTGGCGCCTTATCGGCATAGACCGGTACGCTACCGAAGTCGAGACCAGGCCAGTAGCCGTGAGAAAGGAATAGTCCGCATTCCCGCCAAGAATAGGAGGAAGAACCTGTTCGAGCATTCCGCCAGAGAATAGTCTGTATGCCGACCTACCCGCTACCGCGCGGCGCTTTGGCAATGGATCATGCGCTCCAACCCGACGTCATCCGGCACGGGAAACTCAAGGAGCTACACATGACTCACTTCACGACATACACCGCTGAAAACGCACCGGAAGCATCGAAGGCAGCACTCGAAGACGTAAAGAAGAACTTCGGCTTTATTCCGAACCTGTCCGGCAACATGGCTGAATCGCCGGAGCTGCTGGCAGCATACGGCGCGCTCTGGGATCTGTTCGCAAAAACCACGTTCTCGGCCACGGAACAACAACTGGTCTATCTGACGGTCAGCTTCGAAAACGAATGCCGGTACTGCATGGCTGGTCATACGACGCTTTCGAAGATGTTCAAAATCGACGAGGCCGTCATCAACGCCGTTCGTGCCGGCCAGGCAATCCCCGACGCCAAGCTCGAAGCGCTTCACAGCTTCACGACCAAGATCGTGCGCAATCGTGGCTGGGTCTCGGATCAAGACACGGATGCGTTCCTGGCCGCCGGCTACACGCGCCGCAACGCGCTTGAAGTCGTGCTTGGCGTCGCGACCAAGACGATCAGCAACTACACCAACCACATCGCTCATACGCAGAACGACGGCTTCATGGCCGGCAACGAGTGGAAAAAGCCCGTCGCCAAGGCCTGATCGTCGAACGGCATTCCGCCCTGCAAGGGCGGAATCTGTCAGAGCACCCCTAGCGCCGCGTTAGCCGGATTTCTACCTCACGTCCAACGTAGTCCCATTCGGCTGACGCTCGCAACTCTGCAAGCAGATTGTCGAAATGCGGTTCGTCTTCGGGTGCGAATTCGAACCATGTAAGAAAGTCGAATGGCTCGGTATCCGACAGGTCGCGACAGTGATAGAGCTTTCTCGCAACCGCGGGCAGATAGCGAAGTCCAGTCGAGATATGGCTCGAACGCGCCTCAAAAATCGCCCGGCGTTCGTCTTGTGTGAGCGCCCACCATTGGGCATTCTTCCGGATTGGAATCAGCACCGCGCGGGTCGATTCCGGTCGCCCCAACCCTTCCTGTGCTGCTACAAGGCGCGTCTTCTCGTCACGCGTAGCGTAGCGTTCGTTGCTCGCGATGCCACGCAGCATCCAGCGACCCGCGTCCTGCACGTGCGGATTCGGTTGTGCGTAAACGCCCAGCCCTTCGATCGCGGGCAATGGATCCCCCACGATCGCGTGCTGTGCCACAACATGCCAGGGACCCGCCGGGTCCTCAACGAATATCGATAAACGTTGCTCCACTATCGTCTCCATCATGTACCCAGATTACGCTTGGCGGCACGAGACTGTCGACGCTGCGTGATCGATCGTGACCGCAAGCGATGCCGTTCGATTCCATCTGCGACTGTGGCGTCGACCCAGTCGGCAAAATCATGGATCACTGACTCGTTTCGGGACAGCAGCACCCACTGCCCGAGTCGTTTCGTAACGACCAATCTCGCTTGTTCGAGCTGAGCCAGATGCACTGAGACCGTCGATTGCGACAAGCCGCTACGCATGCCGATGATCCCAGCCGGAACACCGGCCGAGGACAAGTGATCCCGCACGGGAAAATAGGCTTCGGGATCGGCAAGCCATATCAGTACCTGCCGTCTGAATGGATGAGTCAGTGCCTTCAGAATCGCGTCGATATTGATCGTGTCCGCAGGCATCGTCCAGTTGTCTCCCGAGATTTTCAGCATGAATGACGTGCGTATCCAGTCACGCTCCGCCACTGTATACGCGGGTAGAACCGGACGGCATTACCTCGTCAGGAATACTCCACATTCCCCGCCGGAATATCCGGTCGCAGCGCCCGGAATTCATTCGGTTGCACCGTCATGCCCAAGCGGAATACAGCGTATGTATTCTGCGACGTAGCTGACCTGTGGATGAACACGTAGAGTCGTGGCTCAAGTCACATTACTTACCGAATCCCGTATGCGCAAAACGTTCAGCGATCAGTGCGGTGCAACTTCCCGATGACCACCATACTGAACAGAAGCTCGCTCGCCTCCGGACGATACCTCGACCTGTTCGAATCGCTTCCGGCCAATCTCCGCTGGAGTTCGGAACAGATCGAGCGGTCCCTGCAGCAAACTTTGCGTGTCCGCCCAGTCGGTTCGGATATCTGGTTGTTTGGATATGGCTCCCTGATCTGGAACCCCCTGATCAACTACACGCAGACTTCGCGCGCTACATTGCCGGGATTCAGCCGCAGTTTCTGTATTGAGACCGTTGCGGGACGCGCGACCCCTGCGGCTCCGGGAAGAATGCTTGCACTGGAACCTGGAGGCACGACGCAAGGCATCGTGTTTCGGCTTGCGGATGCCATGCATGAGCATGAGTTGCGACTCGTCTGGTATCGGGAAATGCCGACTGGCGCGTACATCCCGATGTGGCAGCCGGTCCGGCTCGATAATGATCAATCCATCATGGCGCTCGTCTTCATCGCGAATCCGGATCACCCGCAGCACCGTATCGACACGTCCGTTGCCACGGTTGCCAGCGCTATTCTCGGCGCAAGCGGACCGCTCGGTTCAAACTCGGAATACGTACTAAAGCTCGATACCGCGTTGCGTCTGCATGCGCTTCAGGATGCATACGTCACCGCACTTGCCCAGGTACTGCAACCTGACAGGAATTCGAGCCATGCTGACAGCGCACGATCGCTACCTTAGACTCTCCGGACTGATTCGCCGCCTTTATCCGTCGTGGCGTACCCGGAACACCCGGCAAATGTGTACTGACCGACATCGAGGAGCAAAATGGATCGTCTGACGGCCATGGAAACCTTTGCCAGCGTGGTGGAGACAGGATCGTTCTCCGCGGCGGCAAGAAAACTCGGCATCGGCCAACCCGCCGTATCCAAGACTGTCGCCGTGCTGGAACAGCGACTCGGCACGCGCCTGTTACTACGCTCCAGCCGTGGACTGACGCCGACGGACGCCGGTCTGCAGTTCTATGAACGTATCAAACAGGTCATTCAGGACGCGGATGCCGCGGAACTATCCGTAAGCGCCAATAGCTCGGATCTCTCCGGTCGCCTGCGTATTTGTGCGCCCGTGACGTTCGCACGCCTGCATCTCGTGCCAGTAATCGACTCGTTCCTGGATGTGCATCCGAACATCGAACTCGACATGATCCTGGACGACCGTCGTGTCGATCTTCAGGAAGAGGGGGTAGATGTCGCGCTGCGCACCGGCGATTTGAGCGATTCCAGCATGACGGCGAGGAAACTCGGTGAATGCAAGCGCCTCGTTGTCGGCACCCCGGAATATTTCTCGCGAAACCCTGAACCCCTGACTCCCGCCGACCTCGCCAATCATCAGGCCATCGTTTTCGACCATCGTGGCAGTACCCATACCTGGCTGTTTCAGCGCGGCGCGTCCGAAGTCACTGCGACGGTCGCTGGACGCCTGCGCATTTCCTCGGGTGAAGGCGTCCGCGCAGCCGTGCTCTCCGGTTTGGGTCTATCCATTTCATCCGAGTGGATGTTTGCCCATGAACTGGCCAACGGACAGCTCACCGCTGCCCTCACCGACTGGAACCTGCCCTCGATGTCAATGTGGGCCGTCTATCCCTCAGGAAAGATGGTAAGCGCCAAGGCGCGTGCATTCGTCGCTTTTACGGAGGCGATTATCAAAGGGCTTGGGTCAAGCCTATAACCGCACGACATTCTCACCGCCAAGAAAAACGGCGACGAGGTCGGATGGTCTATTCGATGCACAATAACCCCCGGAACGTATACATCTGGATTTCGGTTTGACCGAGCTTCAACAAGGCTTCCTCCTCACGCGCCAATGGCGCGATACCAGCGCCAGCACGGAAGTCGATTTCTGGCTGGCGACCGACCAGGGGCCGCGTCGTTCGATGCGCTGAAAGTTGTTTCCAACGCATGTGGTTCTGGGCACCGAACGTCCGCAGTGTAACTGCACGTCGTCGATCGCTTGCGCCCGCTGGATTCTTGATGTACGATTTTCGTACATTGAATGTCGATTTATTGGAGGCCGAGATGAGTGAACTGGCAGATAAGATCAAGGCCGCATTGGAAGATTTTTGGGAGGAGCACGCGATTCCCGCGGAAGACGGAGCGGCGACCACAGTAGATGAGCTCGTCGGCCCAGTCGAATCCATGATCGCGGTCGAGGTATTAGTGACCTTGGACAAGATCACCGGGATGAAGCTACCAAATTCCATCATTCAGGCTGGCGGCTACAAGACGAAGGATGAATTCGTCAACAAGCTTGGCGCGACTGCACTGGCCTATGTAGCCAAGAAGTCGAAGTCATGAGCCGCGTAACTGGCGGCCCCGAGGAGCCAGACCGAATGCAGCTGGGCCGGCGTCTGAGGGAAGCTCGGGAGTACGTCGGCCTCTCGCAGGAAGAGGTGGCGTTCGCGCTCTCGGTTTCCCGGCCAGCTGTAGGTCATATTGAATCCGGCACCCGAAAAGTCGAGGCGTTCGAGTTAAACAAGCTGAGCGAGCTGTACGGCAGAACCGTGGACTACTTGTTGACGGGAAACGCTCCCGCCGACGATACACGCGTTGCTTTCCTTGCGCGCGCAACAAAGGGCATGTCTGACAGCGACATGGACGAGCTTGCCCGCTTTGCGGCATTTCTGAAGAACTCGCCGAAATCCAAGAGGCGCGCGCCATGAAGGCCGACGACGACGCCCTGATGGCCGCGGCGCGCCGAGCGGCCGAAGTTCTCGAGGAATTCGAAGCCAAAAAACGCATCGAAGCGGGCTACACCCGGATCGACGCCGAGCACATTGCGTCAGCCTCGGACGTCGTTGTCATGTATCGGAAATTCGAACTCCTGCTCGGCGGATTTCTGCTGGAGGACGGAACACCTGGAATCATCGTCAATTGGGACCGTCCGCGCGGCCTAGTGCACATGACTTGCGCCCACGAACTCGGCCATTTCGCGCTCGGGCACGAAAGCACCGCCGATACGACGGTTGACGTCTCAAAGAATGCAGCACTTGTTGAGCGCACCGCGAATCAATTCGCGTACGCCCTGCTGGCACCTTCTTGGCTGGTTGCGCAGACGATGCGCCGCCAACGCTGGGGCCGCGACAGCTTGCGCAATCCGTCCGTCGTCTATCAGATGTCGTTGCGACTGGGCATGAGCTACAAGGCCATGGTGTGGTCGCTCAATCGTCTAGGCCACTTGACCGTCTCGGAGGCGCTCGGGATCGTCGAGGTCCAGCCGATCACGCTCAAGCGCGACATCCTCGGAGGCACTGCTCCCAACAACTCTCGAAGCGACGTCTGGATGCTGACGGACGCGGACCGGGACCGCGTCCTTGAGCCGGGTCTGGGCGACCAAATGGTTTTCGACCTGCCCAACCACGCCGGCGCGGGGCGCCTCTGGTCAGTCGACGAAGCCCAAAGCGAGGGTTTCTTGCTCAAACCATTTGTGCGCGACGCGCGCCACGTGCCTCCGCGCCGTGGGGCAGAAATCACCGTTGGCGGTGACGGTTCGACGCTGCGCTACGAGCTGACGACCTCTCTCGAGTTGCTATCTCCTGGCGACGGCAATGACAGTGAGGTTGTACCGACGTTGGAGTCGAGGAAGAGAACGATTTCGCTCAGCGAACGTGCACCGTGGCATCCGGAGCAGGCCGCCATCCATCAACTCAGCTTGTTCGCGGAGTTCGAACGGCTCGAGGACGGCTTGCCCCAGCCCGAGCGTGATCGGCGATTGGCGAGGACGCAGCGCGCCTGATGATCACGACTCAAATCGATCTCTCAGCCAGCATAGGCATCGCTCGGGACCAGGGGCAGCGACCCACCTGCCTGGTCTTCGCTGGATCTGACCTTAATGCCGCAGCCAAGGGCATCGCGCATCTGAGCGCTGAGTTCCTCTGCCATTACGCCGCAAAGCTGTCTGGTGACTGGCAGCCGGGCCGCGGCTTCCAGATGGACCATGTCCTCGGCGCGATTTGCGCTCCGGGCCAGCCGCTCGAGACGCTCTATCCTTACCAGCAGGACAGTCACGACACACCTCTCGCCGAGCCGACGGGTGAGTTCGAGCTGTACGCTTCCCCGTCAGCGCGTCGGCAAGACATGACGGCAGCAGAAGTGGTAACGCACTTGACCGGTGGAAAACCCGTCGGCCTGGTCGTCCAAGTTTGCCAAGCGCTCACGGCCCCTAAGGACGGCGTCATTGATTTCGATCCTTTTGTCCTTCCAGATCAGTACCATGCCGTCGTTGGTGTTGGAGTGGGCATCAGCTCCGACACCGGTGAAGGCCACGTGCTCTTGCGCAATTCCTGGGGAGCATCGTGGGGCCTCGCGGGTCACGCCTGGATGCCCATGGCGCTCCTTGACATCCTCCTCGTTGAAGGCTTCCTGATCTAACCATGGCTACGCTGTTCCACACCCACGAACGCATTGTTCCCACCTGGCTGGCCGCTGCACGTCATCTGAACGCGCAGCGAGGACGGCATGCGAAAAACCTGCTGCTAGAGATCACCCATCCTCTGGATCTGACCGAGGACGACCACGCAGTGATGGTCAGGGTCGATCAGGCGCTAGCCCATAAGAATCTAACCCTGCGGACCGTCGCGGGGACCATCTTTCCGGTCGCGATGTACCAGCAGTATGGACGCCCGGGGTACTACGAGAAGTACAAGGAGATGCTCAAGCGGGGACAGAAGGCCAACACCTGGGGTACTTACGCGCATCGGATGATCGAACGGCCGGGCAGAGAGCCCGGCACGACGATTAATCCCCTCGATTACCTGGTGAACAAGCTGGCCGCCGAAGGCCAGCCTCAGCGGAAGGATGGAAAGAAGGTCTCGTTCGTTGCAACGTATGAGTTGAGCGTGGCTGACCCCGAGGAAGACCTGCAGCTTCAGACTGACGCTGGCGGGGATGTACCGACATACGACCCGGCCTTCGACATGCGGGAGTGGCTAGGCCTTCCTTGCCTCTCGCATCTGAGCTTCAAACGCGTGCCCCGCGGCGAGGGCCACGCTGTCGACCTGACTGCGATTTACCGTGCGCATCACTACTGCGCACGAGCGCTCGGCAACCTAATCGGCTTGGGGCAACTCCTGTCCTTCGTCGCGAAGGAGAGCGGTCTCGAGGTGGGAACGCTCAGCTGCCTGTCGACGCACGCGGAACTCGATGTGATCGAATGGGGCGGCGTAGAGGCGACGAACGCCGTCATAAACGCGTGACGTTTCGGCAAGCCCTCAAAACAGCGCGACTTGCGGTGAAGCCTCAACCGGCTTCATTTCGTTGCCATAGATGCGTTGCATGCCTTGCCGGAACTCGGTGACGCCTCCGTAGCTGGGATGGCGGACACACTCCACTTCGACACCGAAGGTCGCCGCATACGCCGTGGCATCTTGCCCGATGCACACAATGCGTCGAATGCCCAGCCAAGTGATGAGCGTTCGGTTGAGATCGGTGACCTCCGATAGTTCGCGTGCAGCAAACCGCCTGTTAGTCATCGGATCGTCCGGATCGTGCGGATGGAACGGGAATACGTTCCAAAGCAGCGGCGGTCGCTCCAGGCGTGCAAGCACCGCCCAGATCTCGGCTGCGGTACGTTCGGCAACCGATGGACCTTTCGTGGCCTTGCTCGGCACGACCCCTGGATAGTACGCCGCAAACATTGGCAGTCGCGCTTCATCTGTGAGTGCTAAACCGGTGCGCCGGCCGCCCCGGTACCCGAGGTCGCGGCCCATCCAGATCGTGTCCGTGCCCAGACTCTCGACGGCAGCGAGATAGTCGCGCAGATTCTTGCGTCGCATCGCAGGCGCATTGGCTAGATCGTGTACGTCACAATGGTCGCGATAGGGATTAAAGACATCGTGTAATTGGACGTCCGCGAGTGCGGCGACGAATGCTCGTGGAGTCATGATCTCGTCTCTGGTTTGAGAGGCAAAGTAGCACCGATCTCCCTTGGTCGACGCGGCTTCGGCGGCAGGACGGCCTCAGGCGGCAATTCGAGAGGGGTGAAGGTGATGGAATGCGCGTCCATGTCGACGGTGACGATGCCACTGCCGGCGTCGCGCAATTGTCGGAAAACCTTGAAACCCTCGAGGATGGCCTGCTCCCATTGCCAAAGCGGGCAGGCCGCGACTTCGTAGCCTTCGACCATGTCTTGCACCTGCTTGAGCAAGCCGTATTCGAGCTTGCCGACCTCGGTGTTCTCATAGAAATCACGATGGTCGGCGTGATTGAAGATCCATGTCGCGATACCTTCTTCGATGATTGCGGCCCTGGCGCCGTCCTCATTCTCATCAAGCTTCGGATCGCTCTTGCGCTTAAGTTTTAACAAGGCCCGGATGACCGGCGACCACCCCAGATGCGCGATGTAGGCAAGGTGGAATACATCGTGAAATCGGTAGCCGTCGGGCTCTGTGCGGTTGTCCGTCAGGCGGTCGCCAATGTTGACCCCTCGTATTTGCTGAATGACGTACGGCCGCTCATTTTCTTGGCCCTCGTGATAGAAGCGCTCAATGAAATTCACATCAAATTTGCGCTCGAATCGCTCATGGGGGGGCGACGTACTGTCAAACGGGGCGGTGTACTGTGCGCGCCCCTGTGGCCAACGGGATTCGAATTTCGCAAGATTGGCACTGACCACATCGGCGAATCGTAGGTCGAACATCCACGCTACGGTCACTAGGTCGGCCAAGAGTTCGGCGAGCAACGCCAAGGGCGTCGAACTCACGAGATCCGGCGTGCCGGTGATGCTCATGAGTTGTCCGACGTGGCTGCCGAGGTCGGACAACTGTTTGGTGCGGTCGAGCGCGGGGAGCTGCTCATGGCACATTGCGTGGACGCCATCGAACGGCAAGAACGTGAGTTGCCTCATTGACGGCGGACTGGAGACGCTGAACCGGCGTTGCAATTCGATCAGTCCCGCCGCTCCGACCTCGGGCAGCGCGTGCCCATACTCGACAGAGACCTCGGTCAAGTACCAAAAGCAGTCACCGAGTTCTTCCTTGACGACCGCCTGCTGGGCCATGCCGAAGTCGCGATACGACTTCTTCACTGCAGCGAGCAGGCCGCCCACCTCGCCGAAGAGACCAAACCTCAGCTGGCTGAGCGCATCAGGCTTACCTTTGAACTGATTGGCCTCGTCCGCTCGAGCCTGATACGCCTGCAATGACATCGGCGGCTGGCTGTTGCCTGCGCTTCCAGAATTCTTCATACGTTGTCCCCGCCCCACATCGGTGTCAGGACTAAGACGCAGCCTGTTCTTCTGATCTTAGCTCGTGTTTGAGGAGCTTTGCACACGTGATGATGGTCTGACGATCGCCCATGCTAGCGCCCATGGCCAATGCGCGGTCACGTACGCTGACCGTCACGTCGTAGTGTGGATAAGCAGACTTCGCCTGGAACCAGGCTTGGCGAAGTCCCAATCGGTGCGCGAAGGCATGCAGTTCCGGAAGGGTGTCGGCTACCAAGTGGCACCAGAGCTTACCGCGCCAGGGAATCAGCTCGTCGTCAACGTAGATGGCCATACTTGCTTTCTCGCAAACTTATTTGCATAATTATATGCAAAATGAAACAGCGACGCAAGCCTGTCGCCGATCCGAAGGCGCTTGGCGCAGAGCTTCGTGAGCGGCGAAAATCCCTCGGAAAGACGCTTACGGAAATCGCCGAGATCACTTCCGTGAACGTCGGCCAACTATCGCGCTTCGAAAACGGCCAGATGAAAAGGGATAGCGGCAATTTGCAAAAGTTGCTTGCAGCTTTGCAAAAGCTTGAGGCCGTTAGTTCGCCCTCGGAGCCCCAAGGGGTTGTCGAGCGGTTCGCGGCGATCATCAAGCGCTCCAATCGTCATGCCGAGGCAGCTACCGCGTTCGTCGACGCGCTCGAGCGGCTAATGTGACGCCGTGCAAGCACGGCAAGATTTCGCCCACGCGCGATCCACTTCCTGAGAGATTCGAGCAATGGGAGAAATCGGCTGCTCGCTTCCCAAGGAGCAGTCGTTTCAGCGCCCCGGCTCACAGTGTGAGTCGTCCGCAGCATGTAGCTAGACTAGTTCGTTCACGTCGCCGGCTACGCAGCGGAATCGACTCACTCGGGCGCGCCCGAACGTCTGGTTTCGGGCAAGCTGTTCGGGTTTGCGAAGGGCCGCTTCAGGTCGACTGAGACGGAAGCTATAGGAGGCATGCAAACGATCCCGATTCAAACGAAAGATAGACCTATATCACTGCCCCGAGCACGGCAACAGCCTGCCCACTCCGCCCGCGCAATGCCGTGCTGGCGAATCCTCCCCGGGAGCCGTGATGCCTACCTATCCTTCCCCTTTTGAATATCTGCTCGCATTCGGCCTGGTCTTCATGACCGGCGTGC